>NZ_JASHKO010000001.1:1536216-1611845 GCF_030056745.1 Rhodococcus sp. IEGM 1406
CGCCTTTATTAACCTCCCGCGGTTAATAAAGGCGCACGGCAATATAGCCTCGGCACATGCGCGAACTCTTGGTGATCGGTATCGGTGCGGGTGATCCCGACCAGGTGACGGTTCAGGCGATCAAGGCTATGAACAGGGCCGATACGTTCTTCATCATCGGAAAGGGTGACGAGAAGCAGGCTCTGGTCGACTTGCGAACCGGCATCCTCGACGAGCACGTTCACCTCGACTACAAGGTGGTCGAGATCACGGACCCGCCGCGGGACCGAACCCCGACCGATTACGAGGGGGTTGTCGAGGACTGGCACGAGCGTCGGGCCGCGAAATTCGAAGCGGAATTCGCGGCCGAACCTGGCGTCGGAGCGATTCTCGTCTGGGGTGATCCCTCCCTCTACGACAGCACTCTGCGGATCGTCGAGCGCGTGCTCGCTCGCGGGAGAGTGACGTTCGACTACTCCGTCATCCCGGGAATCACCAGCGTGCAGTCGTTGGCTGCACAGCACCGAATCGTCCTCAACCGAATCGGCGAACCCATCCACATCACGACCGGCCGCAAACTGGCCGAGGGATTGCCCGACGGCGTGGACAACGCCGTCGTCATGCTCGACGCGCATTGCACCTTCACTCAGGTGGCCGAAGACCATGCCGAAATCTGGTGGGGGGCATACCTCGGAACCGCGGACGAGGAGTTGATTTCCGGCAACCTGCGCGACGTCGAAGATCGGATCGTCGCGCGCCGGGCGGAGCTGCGCGAGAAGCACGGTTGGATCATGGACACGTACCTCGTTCGGCGCTGACACCGACCGTGGATTTGCGGCCTCGATCCTGCGCTCTTGATCCCGAACGACGGTCTGCGCACCTATGATCTGCGCATGACATCGTTCGGACAGGACCGACTGCAGTCGATTCTGCCCGCGCCGCGTGGCCGTGAAAAATCAGCTGTGAAGTCGGCTTTCGACCTTCTCGTTCAATGGTATCGGCGTCCTGATCAATTCGACAGTTTCAATCGATACCTCGCCACGAAGGGCCTGGAGCTAGCCGTCCGATTGCTGGTCATCGGTTCCCTGACGACGGTCATCGTTGCGATGACTCTGCTGCGCTTCAGCGACGCGGGCGTGCACAACCACGTCACCAGCGTCGTCAACGCCGTCATCATCGGAGTCACGGTCGCGGTGATCGTGCTCTTCTGCCTTCTGCCCGAAATCACGCGTCGGTGGTCGTACTTTTTTGTCGCCTACTGCGAGGTCGGCGTATTTGTCGGTGTGTTCTTGAACAACGACCCCTTCATCGGGTTGATCCAGTGCGTGCTCTTGATACTGATCGGTGGTTACATCGCGTATTTTCACAACGCGAGACTCCAGGCGATTCACATCGCCCTGTCCATCGTGGTTCTGGCAGTGGTCGGCCGAAAGGTCGCGGTCTACGCGGATCCTGCGTTGGCCACCGCACTGTGTCTGATCATCGCCACCGGGATCGTGGTCATCCCGTTCGCCTGCCAGTTCGTCCTCTCACTTCTCGGCTCCGACGCGGACAGTTCGGATGTGGATCCGTTGACCGGCCTTCTGAATCGGCGCGGGCTGCAGCGAGCTGTTGTCGAAATGGGGGCAACGGGGCATGCGTCGAGCAAGTCGTCGTATGTCGTCGCGATCGTCGATGTCGATTCGTTCAAGAGCGTCAACGACTCGCGGGGGCACGAAGAAGGCGATCTCGTACTTCGTCAGATTGCTGATCGACTGCGGTGGTGCGGCGGCGAGAAGGCGCTCTTCGCCAGATTCGGTGGGGACGAGTTCGTCTTGGTGGACACGATCGACGTCGGTGCAGCGCCCGCATTCGAGGACAATCTGCGAAGGCACCTGCGAATCGACGATCGTGATCCGGCGGTGACGACCAGCGTCGGAGTCGCGATCACCTCTGCCGAATGGTCTTCGATCATTTCCGACGAGGAGTTGACGGAACTGTTTCGAGTAGCAGACGCCTCGATGTACCGCGCGAAGGCAGCCGGCGGCGATCGGGTTGTGATGTGGGACGGCAAAGAGTGAGAATTGTCTGATTGCGGGGAGTTGACTGGATTACCCTGACCTTATGGAATCTGCCGAGAGTGTGGAGCGTTCGGACGCCGTCGCGTCTCAACGGCCGCTCTCGGGTCCCGCATTCCGGCTGATCTCTTCTCAACTTGTCGATTGGTATCGGCGTCCGGACCAATTCGACACCTTCAATCGCTATCTCGCGGACAAAGGGTTGACCGTCGCCTCGCGGTTTCTTGTCGTCTGCTCGTTGGTGCTGGTCACCGTGATCATGTTCTTGACTCGCTTCAGTCCACAGGGACCGACCACTCCGCACGCGCGCACCGCGAACGCAGTCATCATCGTCATAACCGTGATGATGGCTGTCGCCCTCTCGACGAGGCGCAACCTCTCCCGTTCCTGGTCATACGCCTTTGTGCTCTATTCGGAAGTGGGAATAGCGGCCGCAATGCTGTTGTATTCCAATCCACTTGCGGCACTGGCACATGCCGTGATGTTCTCGGTGATCGGCGGATACATCGCGTTCTTCCACAATGCTCGAATACAGAGCCTTCACATGTTGTGGGTATTCGTCGTAGTCATCGGCATTGTGACGCGCATTTCCGTTGTCGAGAACTATTCGGATGTTCCGGTTCTGGTCGCTTTGACAGTTCTCGTCGGCGCGGCGATCTACGTGATCCCCTTTGCCTGTCAGTTCATCTTCTCCATTCTCGGCACCGATGCGTTGAATTCGCAGTTGGACCCACTGACCGGACTTCTCAACAGGAGGGGACTGGCCGACGAGGTGCGACTGTTACTGGAGCGGTCGTACGCCAATTCGGCGCTTGTCGTTGTCGCCGCTGTCGACATCGATCGATTCAAGACCATCAACGACGAGTACGGGCACACAGTCGGGGACGCTGTGATCGAGAAGGTCGGATCGAGACTGGTCGAATGCGCCGGCCCGGCGGCCTTGATCGCACGGATCGGCGGTGACGAGTTCATCATCGTCGATTCGGGCGATCAACGCTCGGTCGATCGACTCGAACAAGAACTTCAGCGATCAACGGTCACTGCTCCCGGCCATTCCGAGGTGGCCCTGAGCGTCGGAATCGCGAAGGTCGCAGGTCCTTTCGAATCGCCGGACGATGCACTCATCGCCTATCCCACTTTGCTGCGACGTGCAGATCGCGCGATGTACGCAGCGAAGGCGCGCGGTGGACACTCGGTGGTTCTGCTGACCGAAACGGACTGAGCACACGGTGAGTGTCCGTGGTCGGCGTTAGTCTGATGCCATGCCTGAACTACCCGAGGTGGAAGCGCTGGCAGGGTTCCTTCGTCAGCACGCGGTCGGCGCAGTAGTGGGACGCGTCGATATCGCTGCATTGAGTGTGCTCAAGACCTTCGATCCGCCGATCACGGCTTTGCAAGGGCGTGACGTCACGGGCGCCGCCCGCTTCGGGAAACATCTGGCTCTGGATTGCGACGGGTTGTGGTTGGTCACGCATCTCTCCCGCGCCGGTTGGATGCGGTGGCTCGATAATCCGTCGCCAACGCCGCCGAAGCCGGGGAAGGGGCCGTTGGCGCTGCGCGTTCATTTCTTCACACCTGAAGGGTTGACGCCGGCATTCGATCTCACCGAAGCCGGCACCAAGAAACGCCTCGCCGTGTGGGTGGTGAACGATCCGCAGGAGGTTCCGGGCATCGCCCGGTTGGGGCCGGACGCGATGGC
Organism: Rhodococcus sp. IEGM 1406; assembly: GCF_030056745.1. Taxonomy (NCBI): domain Bacteria; kingdom Bacillati; phylum Actinomycetota; class Actinomycetes; order Mycobacteriales; family Nocardiaceae; genus Rhodococcus; species Rhodococcus sp. IEGM 1406. The sequence continues at coordinate 1,539,952 of NZ_JASHKO010000001.1, forward strand.
TGTGACAGAAGCTGAGTTCGCAGAGATTCTGGGCGGGACGTCGGCGCGGATCAAGAACTCGATAGTCGATCAGTCGCTGATCGCCGGCATCGGGAACGCCTACTCGGACGAGATCCTCCATACCGCGAAACTTTCGCCCTTCGCGACCTCGTCGAGGCTGACGCCGGAGCAGATTTCGACGCTGTATGCCGTGATGCGGTCCACGCTGGCCGACGCGATCGAGCGTTCGGAAGGTCAGGACGCGGCCCGACTCAAAGGTGAGAAACGCTCGGGAATGCGAGTACATGCGCGCACCGGACTTCCTTGTCCGGTGTGCGGTGACGTCGTACGCGAGGTGTCGTTCGCGGAGCGTTCTTTTCAATACTGTGCGACGTGCCAGACAGGCGGTAAGCCGTTGGCGGACAGGCGAATGTCGAAACTGCTCAAGTAGCGAACTGCGCCGCGAGTAATTCGACGAATTCGCGGGCGAGCGCCGACGAATGGGTGGGTTCGGTAATTGCGTGGACGATCCGATGCGGGGCATCGGTGATCGGAATACAGACCAGTTCGGGATGTAGGGCGCTCATGGACTGGGGGAGCAAACCGACACCCAGGCCGTTGGCAGTCAGTGAACAGATCAGGTCCACCGAGTTGGCTTCGAGCGTTTTTCCGCGTGGGACCTGTGATTCGGCGAAGGCTTGGTCGGTTTGGACACGGGCCTCGCTGCCGGAGGCGAAGTCCACGAGAGTGTGATCCCGTAGGTCTTCGAGTCTGATCGACGAGGCCTGGGCAAAGGGATGGTCGGGAGCAACAAACGCTGCGGTGGGTTCACTCCACAACGGTGCGGCGGCAAAGCTCCTGGGTAAGCGGCCTGCGGCCAATCCGACGATGCCGACGTCGATTGCGCCGGACCGGACTCCTTCGATAACTACTTCACTGCCGTACGGTCGCGCGGTGATGTTGATTGCAGGGTGGCGGCGTGTCAGATCTGCCAGCGCACGGCCGACGTCGACGCGCCCCGCCGAGGTAATGGTGCCGACCGTCAGCCGCACTTGCTCGTTGCTCCGTGCCGAGACATCACTGACCAGTCTCGACACGGCGCCGAGCACCTCACGGGAGCGGGCGACAAAAACCTCCCCGGCAGCAGTCAGGCCGACGTTTCGACTGTTGCGGTTGAATAATTCGACTCCCAGTTCCTTTTCGAGGTCTCTGATCTGGGAGCTCAACGCAGACTGTGAAACGTGCAACCGCGCGGCAGCACGGCTGAAGTGTCTGTCTTCCGCGACTGCCAGGGCGTAGCGGATGTGACGTAGTTCCATTGCACCAATCTATCGCTTCTGGAGATAGATCATGCATATCTATCTATTGGACGCACGTCGGTGTGGGCGGTCATGCTTGACGACATGATTTCAAGCGACGCGCGTCCGAGGCTCGGACTACCGATAGTGCTGCTGATGGCTGCAGCGACGGGTCTGTGCGCGGGCGGTAACTACTTCAATCAGCCACTTCTCGATTCCATTTCGGATCACTTGAACGTCTCGGCCTCCGCAGCGGCCGCGACGGTGACCATTGCACAGGTCGCGTATGCACTCGGATTGATACTTCTGGTTCCGGTAGGCGACATGGTCGACCGACGCAAGCTGACGGTAGGGCTCATGCTGCTGGCGGCGACGGGTCAAGCGGTCAGCGGATTTGCGCCCAACTTTGCCACGCTTGCCGTGGGAATCGCAGTGGCAGGGGTCTTTTCGGTTGCTGCCCAGGTGCTGATTCCGTTTGCCGCCTCACTGGCCGAACCTGAGAGGTCCGGTCAGGTGGTCGGAACGATCATGAGCGGACTGCTGATCGGAATCCTGTTGGCGCGCAGTGTTGCCGGCGTGCTCTCCGGACTGGGAGGTTGGTCGACGGTCTACAAGGTTGCGGCAGTTCTGATGGTGGTGATGGCCGTGGCACTGTGGCGATCTCTGCCTTCCGATTCCGCCGATCGACCGAAGGCAAGCTACGGGGCGACGCTCGCGTCGGTAGGGAAGTCGGCTGCGACCTTGCCGCGCCTGAGAACTCGATCGGCCATGGGCGGGCTGGCTTTTGCTGCCGTCAGCACAGTCTTCACGACAATGGCCTTTCTTCTCTCCGGCGAATTCGGCTACAGCGATACTCAAATCGGCCTGGTCGGACTACTCGGCGTGGCGGGAGCGTTGATGGCGACCGTGGCGGGCAGACTGGCCGATCGGGGACTGGGTCAGGTGGCGACGGGCGGAGCTATCGCGATTCTGTTGGTGTCGTGGCTTCCCTTTGCCTCCGGTGCCACGCATATAGTGTGGTTTCTTGTTGCCATAGTTCTTGCCGACCTCGCGCTGCAGGGAGTGCACGTCAGCAACCAGAACGTGATCTACGCCCTTGTCCCCGAAGCGCGTTCGCGTGTGAACTCGGTGTACATGACCACCTACTTCGTGGGTGCCGCCGTGGGCTCGGTTGTGGGGTCGATGGTGTGGAAGTCGTACGGCTGGAACGGAGTATGCATCGCCGGGTTGGTCTTCTCCGTTGCAACGGCGTTGGTGTGGATGCACGATCGCCGGCTGGAAAAGGCTGAACTGCGAATCCCGGAATCCCTTGTCTCGGTGGGATAGGCACCCGCACCTTCTCGGATCCCCGCACCTGTCAGATTTCGGCGCCTGTCAGATTTCGGTACCGTCCACCAAGATCTTGCCGACGCGTTCGGGATAGAACGACACGTGGTTGTCGATCCCGGACGCTTCGGCGGTGGTGAACGGATAGAACCACGCCAGATCCGCGATCGGTGCGAGTTCGGTTGTGCCGGTGAAGGACAGATACGACGCAGTGCCCTTGTACGGGCAGGCCGTGGTGGTCGGGGACGGCACAAAGTACTCGCTGCGAACGTCGATTCTCGGAATGTAGTACCGCGTGGGCAGTCCGGTTTCGAACAGCAGTCTGGGTCGTGTCGTCTCGGCGACCAGTACGTCGCCGACAAAAACCTGGACGTGTCGGGACGAGGGGAGCGCGTCGATACGTACGTATGGATTGCGGGCGTGGACAAAGACCTGTTGATCCTCCTCGTACCAGGCGTCCATGCGATCCCAGTAGAACGCGACGTACTCACTCAGGTCCAGGGAACCGTCGAACTGTTCAGGGTAGGACCAGACGGCGTCCTCGGCCCGGCGATCCCCGATCTCGATCGTCCAATAGGTGGCGTCACCTTTCCATGGGCAATGGGTGGTCGTCGACGTCGGGACGAGGAATTCGGTGCGAACGTCCGCGCGAGGGATGTAGTACATCGGCAGACGGCCGCGTTCGAAAAGGTACACCGAACGAGTGGTGTCCGCGACGGCGTGACCAGCGAAGAATGCTCGAATGCGGCGGGGGTTCGGCTCCAGTGCGATCCGCCCGTTGGAAGCTGTGATCTGTGTGTCTTCTGCGTGAGTCAGTGCTGTGGACATTCGCGAATGCTCCTGAGATCGGCAGGGTGGTCCTTCCCATCCTGCGCCCGGCAGCAGCTATTTGACAGGTTGGAGTCGAAATACGCGGATCTGGCGCCCGAATGCTCGATCGGCATAGGTTTCGTACGGTGGCCACGTGGTGGTCGCGAGCTTCCACAGCTTCTTACGCGTGGCGCCCTCCGCCAGACTCGCACCTACCGGTATTTCGACGCCCTTCACTGTCACGATTGCGGTGGGATTTGCCATCAAATTGAGTGTCCACGCTGGATGCGTATCCTGCCCCCAGTTGGATCCGACGACGACAAACGCATCGCCGTCGGGTGCGTACAGAACTGGCGTAGTGCGAGAACGGCCGGTCTTGCGGCCAGTGGTGGTGAGCAGTAGCTGGGTCACGGTGTTCTCGCCGACGAGTGAGAGCTTGCCGCCCGACGCTCTCTGCACTGCTCGATCGAGCGGAACCAGATCCTTGCCGAGATCCGAGAACCATTGTGTATGGCCGACATTGCGCATCAATGACCGGTAGATATTGCGCATAGGACCCCTCGGTTTCTCGGCACTGTTTCGAGGCTGGTGCACCTCGACTCGAAAGAGTCTGCCACGTCAGGTCACAGATACCTGAGTCCCAAGGTCCCGAAAGGAATGAAGCGGTCAGCCGAATTCGGTTTTGGTGGAGTGGAATTGGGGCATACCTCCGAAACCGTTCGTGTGCGCGCGTTGGACGGCCATTGGAAGGTCAAGCCTCCGTGGTCAAGACTCCGAGGTCAAGCCTCCGTGGTCAAGACATCGGGCTCTAGCCACTCGACGCCGAGCAGTTCGGACAGCGACCGCAGACCGGATCGATCACCACCTTTCAGACCTGTAACCGAATTGAGATTGCGCAACATAACCGTGGCGACGTCCTCTTCCTTGGTGCCCACGCCGAAGGGTATGACCCATGGACACGTCTGGTAGTCGCGGTGTGACCGACCGAATGTCTGTTCTGCCGCGATCCCTGAGTATCGCGGTTGATGAAAGATTCCCGTCCGTGGCAACGAGGACGCGTGAGTGCCGTCGGGGAGTGCTTCGTTGGCGTGGAGCGAGATCGAGGTCGTGACATTGAAGACGATGACCGGTGCATCCCCGCGTTGAAACCGCAGACGTTGACCTTCCTTGTCCGGCACCGCGCCGAACAGTTTTGCCACCGAGATCCCGGCGTCTTCGATCATCTCGACCAGTGGATCGCCTGCCGTGGAGACGAATTCGACGGCCACCAGCACCTGTTTGCCTGCCTTGACCTGCGCCTGCGCCCACTGGGCCGTCGATTCGGCGCGGATCATGCCCGCCTTCTGTCGATAGCGCAGAACAAGCGCACGGCCCCGCGCGATGTTGCGGCTCTTGCGGGCCAATCCCATTTCGTAGGCGTACTCGGCCCACTCGGTCTCGTACTCGGCGCGCTGGGCATGCGTGAGGTCGATCGGCATACCGTCGAGCGGAACGGGTCCCCACGGAGTCGGTCGATGAATCATCAAGGGCGGTTTGCTGTTCGACATCCATCCACGCACGGTCTCGAGCGCCTGGGATTGCAGGGTCGCTGATTCCTTCGCCTCTGCGCTCCACGTCCACTTCCCGTAGGACTTGTCCAGCGGAAGGCCGGACTCGACAAGCCTGGCACCCAGGTCGGACCAGTACTCCGAAGGTTCTGAATGCAGCTGCGCAAAAAGCGGCGCCAGGTAACGCTGATCTGCCGGCGTATGTCCCGGTGTTGCTGTCACGGACAGGACGAACGGCGCTTGCTCGTGTGAATTGGAAAAGCGCGCAACCTTCTCGAAGGCAGCTGTGCGCTGTGTGTCGTTGCTGTACAGCTGGGCCTCGTCCGCGATCACCACACCGAAGGTGTACTTGGGACGGCCGTTTCGCGCGATCAGCTTCTTCAATTGGTCAGGCGACATGATCAGCCAGCGGAATCCGCCATCGCCCACCGATGCGATGGAATAGCGCCAATGCGGAATGGTGATCTGTGCGGGTCGATCGACGAGGACGAGGATGTTGGTTTCGCCGCGTTCCTCGGCAATCGTCTTGGCCGACATCACTGCGATCAGCGTCTTACCCAGGCCGGCATTGTCTGCCAACAGAAATCCGCGTTTGCCGGCCCGAGCAGCGTCGACGACGGCCGCAGCCCCCGAAACCTGCTCGGGCCGAGGAATTTTGGGTGCAGCAACCGGGCGTTCGCCGGTGCTGTCATTGATGTCGTCCTCGACCCACTGCTGATACGAGAAGGGGAGTGCCTTGAACGGAGCGAGTTCTACAGGCAACTCCGTGCCGACCCACGCGTAGCTCTTCCATTTCTTGACGAACTGCGCACCAGGCGCCGGCGTCCGAAAGGGTACGTCGAGAAGCCAGACTCGTTCGCCCGGAGCAGCTGTCGGAACGTCGGGCATCACAGCGCGTGATCGTTTCTTTGCGACAGTCTTCTTTGCGGCGGTCTTTTTGGTTGCACTCTTCTTGGGAGCAGCCTTCTTCGGTGCAGCTTTCTTTGCGGCAGCCTTGCGTGCCGTGGTTGCTTTGCGTGGTGGCATCAGGCGGTTTCTGCTGTGAGGAATTCACGCAGCGTGAGCGCAGGCCGGCCGACAAGGTCCTCCACGGTGCTCGTGATCATCGCCAATTCACCCTGCGCGATTGCGGTGTACGTCGACACCCAAGCATCGAGCTCCCAATCGGGTGCGTTGTACGACGCCCGCGACTCGTAGGCTTCCTCGAGCGTTTCCTCGACGTACGTGGTCCGCTTGCCGGTGACCTGGGTGATGATGCTCGCGGCCTCGGAGAGCGTCAGTGCCTCGCGTCCGGTCAGGTTGTACGTCTGTCCGACATGAGAATCCAGATCCTGCAGAACCGACACAGCGACGGCAGCAATGTCGGACCGCGCTACCGCGCCGACAAGACCGTCACCTGCGGGTCCGCGGATCACACCGTCTTCACCGGCGAGAGCGGGTAGGAAATCGAGGTAGAAGCTGTCGCGCAGGAAGGTGAATGCGAGTCCGGAAGCGCGGATATGTTCCTCGGTGATCCAGTGATCGCGAGCGAGCGTGAACGTCGCGTCCGGAGCGGCACCGAGGAAAGACGTGTAGACGATGTGCCTGACCCCGGCCTCCGCTGCGGCGTCGATGAAGGTGCGGTGCTGATCCAGGCGATCTGCGCTTTCGGCCGCCGAGACCATGAAGAGGGTGTCGATTCCGGCCAGAGCCGCGAGAGCGCTCTCCTGATCCCCGTACGTGGTCTCGGCCGAATCGGCACCGGGGAGCTGCGGTAATCGGTTGACCGACCGTGCGATCAGTCGCTGCGGGACACCGGCGTCGGCCAACGACCGGGCAACCAGTCCGCCGATATGACCGGTAGCGCCGGTGACGGCGATCCTCGCAGACCGTGAATCTACGGACATGGTGCCCCTCCTTCGGTCGGTGTGCATCCCATCTTGCCGGAACCCACTCCCACGTCAGGTCACGACGCGACGATTACACCGCGAGCCACCGACAGAGCGTCGGACAAAGCTGTCCTGGTGTTGTCGTCTAGGGGCAGCAGGGGCCGGCGGGGAAGGCCGGCGTCGACGCCGAGAAATTCCAACCCGGCTTTGACCGTCGACGGCAGTCCGCGACTGACGAGGACCTTCAGTAGTGGCTCGATCTGTTCGAACACAGCGGCGGCACCCGACCGATCACCGGATTCGAGTAGACGCCAGAAGTGCACCACCTGTTCGGGGGCCAGACACGGTGCTGCCGTGCACCATCCGCTTGCGCCTGCAGAGAAAGATTGCAGTGCAAGAGGATTGCTGCCGTTGAAGAAGGGGATAGTGCCACCACTCAGTTCGTTGATGCGGTTCATGCGGGTGATGTCGCCGGTGGATTCCTTGATCATCGTGATGCCGTCGACGGTGGAGACGAGGTCGACGAGAAACTCCGGCGACATGTCGATCCCTGTGGTCGCGGGATTGTTGTAGATCATCGTGGGAATGTCGACGGAATCGGCGACCGCACTGACGTGTTCACGAATCTCCTGCTCACCCAGATGCCAGTACGACGTGGGGAGGATCATCATTGCGTCGGCGCCGGCGTCTGCCGCGATCGATGCTCGGCGGAGTGCTCCCGCCGTCGTCAGATCCGACACTCCGACGACGGTGGGGACCCGTCGGTCGACGTAGTCGACAGTTTCCCGGGCGACCGACTCCCATTCGGCGTCGTCGAGATAGGCGCTCTCGCCGGTGCTGCCGAGTGGGGCTATCGCGTCGACACCACTGCTGATCATGCTGTCGAGGAGCGTGTGTAGCGGCTTGGGATCGAATGCTCCGGTGTCCCGGTCGAACGGGGTGATGGGGTAGGCGACGATTCCCTTGATTGTGCTGCTCATGGGGTTCTCTGTTCTGTTGGTGGGAAACGAAATTCAGTTGGTCAGTGCGTCGGGATGATTGCGGAGAGCCCGACGGGCGTAGTACGCGAAGTTCGCCTCGCTGCGCCGAGGGGTCAGTGTCCAATCGTGAGCCTCCTTCGCCAGGCGAGGCGGTAGCGGCTTGATGTCGCCGGCAGCCATTGCCAGCAACTGCAGCCGCGCGGCCCGCTCGATCAGATGCCCGAGGGAGCATGCTTCTTCGACCGTGTTGCCGACGACGAGTTGGCCGTGGTGGGCGAGCAGAATTGCCCGCTTGTCGCCGAGCGCAGCCGAAATGATCTCGCCCTCTTCGTTTCCCACGGGAACTCCGGGCCAGTCGGCGAGAAATGCGCAGTCGTCGTAGAGGGGCGCGATGTCCATTTGGGAGACGACGAGGGGAATCTCGAGCATCGACAACGCCGTCGCGTGCAGTGGGTGTGTGTGGACGATGCAGTTGACGTCGGGTCGGGCGCGGTAGATCCAACTGTGGAACCTGTTGGCGGGGTTCGGCATGCCCTCCCCGTCGAGGACTTCGAGATCCTCGTTGACGAGCAGGAGGTTGTCCTCGGTGATCTCGTCGAACCCGAGGCCGAGTCGCTGGGTGACAAACGTGCCAGGCTGCACGCCGCGGGCGGAGATCTGGCCGGCGAGACCGGAATCGTGGCCGGCGTCCGACAGTGCGCGGCACGTCAGTGCGATCTTCTGTCGAAGTGTCCAACTGCCTGTGGTTACTTCGGTGAGCATTTTCGTCTCGGCGGTGGCCATGAGTTCTTGCTTGCTCGCATGCATCGTGTCGGTCATGGGGTGTGCCTTTCTCGGGCCCGGTATCAATGACATTCAGTCACCTATAGGACACAAAGTGTCATATAAGACGGAAATGTGCAACCCTCAGGACGAGCGCCGGTGATCGTCGCAGGTCAATGTGTTGGTAGGGTGATGACACAAAGTCTCGTGAGGGGAATCGAATGGCAGCGTTTTTGCGAACACATCGGCGTCGCGCCGGTCTGACGCTCGAGGGCCTGGCCGAGCAGACCGGTCTGACGAAGAGCTATCTCTCGAAGGTCGAGCGGGGTATCAGTACCCCGTCGATCGCGGTGGCGCTCAAAATTGCACGGGTGCTCGATGCCGATGTGGGACAACTGTTCTCGGACAGTATGGAGGGCAATGCCATGACGATCGTGCGCGCCAAGGACCGCGTGATCGACCCGGCTTCCTCCGTGCAGTCTTCCGTCTACGATCCGATCGCGCCCTCCATGGTCGGAAAGGCCATGCAGCCGTTCGTGGTTCATCCGGCGTCGGCGATGGGTCCCAAGTTCATGGACCACACGGGAGAGGAGTTCGTGTTCGTGCACTCCGGATCCGTAGAATTCGAAATCCCCGGACAGACGATGCACCTCGACGCCGGCGACAGCCTGTATTTCGACGCGAATACGCCACACCGGATGCGATCGGTGTCGGCAGATCGTGCGGTGGTGCTGGTTGTCGTCTACGACAATCCTTCGACTGGATCACCCAGCGGCGACTCACTGGAAGCGCACTGCGGGGTGAGCAGATGACCCTGGGGATCGACACGACACTGACGCTGCTCGCGGCCGGTCTGATCTTCCTTCTCTCCCTGTGCCTGGGAATCTGGAAGTACCGACAGATGGCCACCTCGGATAATCACCTCGCCCATCCGTATGTCGACATCGCCCACCGCGCAGCCCTGATGTACTCGTTTGCGACGCTGCTGATCGCGGTGTTCGTCGAACTCAGTGCGTGGCCGACGTGGATCAACCTGACCAGTGCCGCAGTGGTCGTGTTCTTCTTTCTCGCAGCGATTTTCAGCTACATCGCTCACGGTGCGATGAAGGACACCGACAATCAGTTCGAGTCCGCCGGTCCGCCCCTGCACCTCGGAATGTTCCTGCTGATTCTCGGTGAGGTGGGCGGATTCGCGGTCCTGCTCGCAGGTTTCGTGAAAGGCCAGTTCTTCTGACCGGGCTTCAGCGTCGGTGCTCGTAGCCGATCCAGGCGCGTCGACGCTCACCCATCGGGTCGTTCTCCACTCTGGACGTCTCGTCGAAGATCATCGTTTGCCGCTCCGGGACGGAGTAGGCGGGCCAATCCTGGTCCGGCACTCCGTGTCGGGCGAAATGGATCCAGTGGCGCTGCACGGTGGAGGTCACCGCGGCCAGTCCGCGACGTCCACCGACCGCGGTCAAGGCCGCGGTGAGTGCATCCGAACGGCCGAAGACCGCAAGCAATTCGGTGGCATGGGTAGCGCCCATGCCGATGAGTCTGAGCAGGCGAGGCGCAAAATCGTAGCGGTAACTGTAGGTAGGAGCTACCTGGCAATGGCCCTGTGCGCACAGTATTGCCGGTTCCCAGAAGGTGATGTCGCCGCCGAGATCGGCGGCAGCGAAACGATGCGGATACGTGGGATACGCCGCGAGCGCACGTGCTTTCACTTCAGGGGTGGTGTGGGAGAACATCTTCTCGATCCGAACCGGGTTGGTAGGCAAGATGTCGAGAACGCGCGGAAAGATCCGCCCCTCATGGAGATTCGAACCGACGAGCAGCGGAACGGGGTGGGCCCGTCCGGCGGCGAACACGTCGAGCGGGTGTTCGGGAAGAATGTCGTCACCCACTACAGGGGCGAATGCCCGTGTTCCGGGTTCTTCGTCCGCGCCGCGTCGCGCAAGTTCTTCGCCGGCGTCGACCAGTTCCTTCACCGAAGCGGAGCGCAGCCACGAGGCAGGATCGGTTTCCGGTGCGTCTGCGATCTCGAGGAACTCGCGCGCCCATCGCTGCGCTCGATCCTTTCCGTATGCCGAAGCAGCCGGCGGACTTTGAGCAATGGCCCGAGCGAACAACCCTCGGGCCGCGGGCGTTGCCATCAGAGTGGTGACAGCGTTGGCGCCGGACGATTCACCGAAGACGGTGACGGCGTTCGGGTCGCCACCGAAGGAGGCGATGTTGCGCTGGACCCACGTCAGCGCGGCGATCTGATCGCGCAATCCGAGGTTCGTGTCGAATGATTGTTCAGCAGTGGAATACTCACTGAAATCGAGGTAGCCCAACGCGCCGAGACGATATTGGATCGAGACGTAGACGATGTCGCCACGTTCGACCAGGCTCGTTCCGCGGTACATGGGCGTCGACGGATTCCCGCCGTTGTACGCGCCGCCGTGAATGAACACCATGACCGGTCGCAACGAATCCGACGGTACCTGCGGGGCCACGACATTGACGAAGAGTGAGTTCTCGTCGAAGTTGCTCTTGCGCTGCGGAGACGGAGAGCCGAATGCTTCCGCCGGGCGGACACCATTCCAAGCCTCGACCGGCCGTGGTGCGCGAAATCTCCAGCGGCCGGTCGGGGCCGCTGCGTAGGGGATTGCTCGCCAGGTGCGCAGTCCTCGATCGAGGCGCCCGCGTACGACCCCGGAATCGAGAGTGATCTCGAGGGGGCTCGTCACGGTAGGGAGATGTCGGTGCCGTGGCTACGGTAACCGCTGTATCCCGACCAGGCCAAGCGTTGTTCACGTCTGGGATCGTTCTCGACGCGGACGATCTCGTCGAAGATCATGGTCCTACGCTCCTGCGCGTCGTAACGCGGCCACGACCCACGCGGCGAGCCGTGCTTGGCGAAGTGAAGCCAGTGTCCCTGAACAGATTCGGTGACTGCGCGCAGTCCGCGCCGACCGCCGGGAAGGGTGAGGCCGCGCCCGACAAGGGTGTCGCCGATACCGAAGACCGCGAACATCTCGAAACCGTGAGTGGCGTCGAGGCCGAGCCAACGCATCATCGTCGGCGCGAAGTCGAATCGGTAGGCGTACGTCGGCGCCGATTGTGCGTGAGCCTGCATCAACTCCACTGAAGGGTGCCAGAACGTGACGTCTCCACCGACATCGATCGCGGACTGCTCGTCGGGATAGCCGGGATAGGTTGCGAGGATGCGCTTTCCGGCCTCGGGATCGGTGAGAGCGAACATGGTGTCGATGCGCGACGGGTTGGTCGGGAGTGCGTCGAGCACCTTCGGGAACAGCGTTCCCTCCCGTCTGTTGGTGCCGATGATCATCGGAACCTGGTGTGCCGATCCTTCATTGAATGCGTCCAAGGGGGAGCGCGGCAGGAAGTCGCCGTCGACGACTGGACCGAAGGGATGTAGTCCAGGCGTATTCGCCAGTACCTCGGCACCGAGTCTGCTGCCTGCTCGGCCCAATTCGACGGCAGTCGCCGAGGTCAAAGCCTTCGCGGGCGGTAGACCGGAATTGAGGATCTCGACGAAACGCGCACCCCAGGCGTGCGATCGCTGCGTGCTCGAGACTAGATCCGGAGCCGAACTCTCGGCGATCGCACCAGCGAACAGTCCCTTGGCAGCCGGAGTAGCCATCAAGGTGGTGACGGCAGTGGCTCCGGCGGATTCACCGAAGATCGTGACTTTTTCAGGATCCCCACCGAAGGCCGCGATATTGCGCTGCACCCATTGCAGGGCCGCGACCTGATCGCGCAGTCCGAGGTTGGAATCGAATGCCCGCTCGGCCGTGGAGAAGGGTGTGAAATCGAGGTACCCCAGAGCACCGAGGCGGTAGTTGATCGAGACGTAGACGATGTCGCCGCGTTCGACGAGGGACGCACCGGAGTACAAGCCGGTAGCCGAGGTCCCGATGGTGTTTGCCCCACCGTGGATGAAGACCATGACCGGAAGCGGGGTGTTACCGGCGTTCGCTGGAGCGAGCACGTTGAGTGTCAGACAGTCCTCGCTGCTCGGCTGGTACTTCCCGGGCGAAAGCAGCAGCCCCTTCTTGTGCTGGACCGAGGCGTCGCCGAACCTGGTCGAGTCGCGTTCTCCGGTCCATGGTGTGACCGGCTGTGGCCGCGTCAGACGCAGTGTTCCGACCGGCGGCCGGGCGTAGGGAATTCCGCGCCAGGCACGAAGTTTTCCCACCCGGCGGCCGCGTAGGGTGCCGTCGGCCGTGGTCACAAGTATGTCGGACGCCATGTCGCGACTATACGTACTTCGGGATCGCGTCAGCGGCGAGCCTCCAGCAATCGAAGCCAGACCTCACTGACCGTCGGATACGAGGGCACCGCATGCCAGAGAGTTTCGAGTGGGACGGCGCCGACGACCGCGATTGTCGCCGCGTGCACCAGTTCGGATACTTCGGGCCCGGCAAAAGTAGCGCCGAGGATCACCTCGGTGGCCTTGTCGATGACCAACTTCGCGCGCCCGGAGTAGTCGTCGCGCAACAGCGAGGATCCTGCGACGGCCAGGTCGATCTCCACGACTTCGACGTCGTAGCCGTCGTCGCGAGCTTTCTTCTCGGTGCGTCCCACCCAGGCGATTTCGGGTGAGGTGAACACCACCTGCGGGACCTGTCCGTTGTCCGCCGACGCCGTGTACCGAGGTCCCCTGAGTCCGCGGCTCTCGGCCCGCGCGGCGATGACGTCTCCGCAGACTCTCGCCTGATACTTGCCCATGTGGGTGAGGGGAGAGCGACCGTTGATGTCGCCGACGGCGTAGAGCCACTCACCTTGGGCACAGAGGTGATCGTCAGTGGTGACGTACTTGCCGTCCTCGAGGCCGATGACGGACAAGCCGAGATCGGCAGATGTCGGCCCGCGGCCCGCCGCGACGATGACCTCGTCGACCTCGATCACACCGGAAGAGGTCTCGATGCTGACGGGTCCACCGTGGATGTGGCCCTCACCGGTGTCCTTGGCGTCGGGTCGCGACACCGAGTTGACGGCGGTGCTCAGTCGAACGTCGACGCCGCGGGCGCCGAGTGCTTCGGCAACCATCGTTCCGGCAAACGGTTCTGCCGATTTCAACAGAGCATCGCCTCTCACGAGCAGCGTCACGTGAGCGCCGAACGACGACAACCACGTTGCGCACTCCGTTGCGACGACTCCGCCGCCGATGACCGCCACCCGCGACGGAACCTCGTGGAGATTGGTCGCATCGCGCGACGTCCACGGGAGTGCTTCACGCAACCCCGGCGTCTTCGGGACAGTGGCAGTTGTGCCCGTGGCGAGTACGACGGCTTGGCGGGCGCGGAGCTTACGGGTCCCGTCGACGGTCACAGCGCGCTCGCCGTCGATCACCCCGTGGCCTTTGATCACGGTGATTCCCGCGGAGGTGGCCCAGTCGACCTGGGACGAATCGTCGTGGTTGTGGGTGAACGAGTCGCGCCGTTTCAGGACGGCCTCGACGTCCAGCGGTCCGGCCGGGATCCCGGGCAAGGCGTCGGCCGCCTCGAGGACCTGCCCCGGGCGCAGTAGTGCCTTGCTGGGCATACAGGCCCAATAGGAGCATTCACCGCCGACCAGTTCGTGTTCCACGATTGCGGCGGTGCGATTACTTCCGGCGATGGCGTACGCGGCGGCGTTCTCGCCGGCGGGCCCACCGCCGATCACGATGACATCGAATTCGTCGGTCATGCCTCCACGGTATGTCGGATCGGTCCGAGTTCGCTCGGTTACCGCCGGGTACGAGAACTCGATGATGGTTACAGTTGCACCCATGACGCGGCAGAAGATTTTGATCACCGGCGCCAGTTCGGGTCTGGGTGAGGAGATGGCCAGGAGATTCGCCGCGGCCGGTCGCGACCTCGCGTTGTGTGCCCGGCGGACGGATCGTCTCGACACGCTGCGTGGGGAGCTGGTGGCGCAGTACCCGTCGATCAGCGTCGCAGTGCGCGAACTCGATGTGACCGAACACGATTCCGTCGTCCGGGTTTTCGGTGAGCTGCGCGACGAGTTGGGTGGCCTGGACCGGGTGATCGTGAACGCCGGGCTCGGCAAGGGCGCCAAGATCGGAACCGGAAAAGCGCACGCGAATCTTGCAACAGCGCAGACGAATTTTGTCGGCGCGCTGTCGCAGTGTGAAGCTGCGCTCGAGATATTCCGCGCGCAGGACGCCGGACACCTCGTTCTCGTGTCCTCGATCAGCGCCGATCGGGGGCTGCCAGGGCCAAAAGCGGCCTATTCGGCAAGCAAGGCCGGGGTAGCGGCTCTGGGTGAGGCGCTCAGTATCGAGTTGGCGCGCACACCTATTCGCGTCACCACCCTGCTGCCGGGCTTCATCAAGACCGACATGTCCGCCGGCGCCGGCGACGACGCAGCGCTCATGGCCAGTTTGGACGAAGGCGTCAGTGCCATGGTCGACGCCATCGAGAAGGAAACCACCCGAGCGGCGCTACCCGGCCTCAAGTGGCAAGGGATAGATGCGGCCCTACGATTCCTGCCCAACTCCGTGACAGCGAGGTTTGTCTGATGAGCATCCACATCTCGAACGGTAAGCCCCGAGTAGTGATCGTCGGTGGCGGCTTCGGTGGACTGTACGCAGCGAGACGACTCAAGAAGGCCGACGTCGAGGTGGTTCTGATCGACCGAGGGACCAGCCACGTCTTCCAGCCACTGCTCTACCAGTGCGCCACGGGTCTGCTCTCCGAAGGGCAGATCGCAAGTCCGTTGCGTCATCTGCTCGAGGACAACAAGAACACGAACGTCGTTCTGGGCGAGGCCAAGTCGGTGGACGCGGACGCCGGAATACTGACTGCCAGTCGCTTCGACGGGTCGACCTTCGAATTGCCGTACGACTACCTGATCGTGGCGGCTGGAATGCGCCAGTCGTACCACGGTCAGGACGAGTTCATCAAATGGGCGCCCGGCATGAAAACCCTCGACGACGCTTTGGCGATCAGACGCAGTCTCATTGCTGCGTTCGAGATGGCCGAATCGCTCCCGACAGCGGAAGAACGTCGACCGTGGCTGACATTCGCCGTGGCGGGCGGCGGACCCACCGGCGTCGAATTAGCCGGACAGATCCGCGAATTGGCAATGCACGCGCTCACAAACGAGTTCCGGTCCATCGACCCGGACGAGGCAAGGGTACTGCTCTTCCACGGCGACGATCGGGTGCTCCCTTCGTTCAGTCGCAAGCTCTCGGCCGCAGCCAAACGTACTCTCGACGGGATCGGCGTCGAGACTCACCTCGGCGTGCACGTCACCGACGTGTGCGAGACCAGCATCGAGACGACGGACAAGAAGACAAAAGAGAAGCGGCAGTACGAGACCCGCACGATTCTGTGGACCGCGGGCGTCGAAGCAGTGCCGTTCGCTGAGGCACTGGCCACGGCGCTGGGTGTGAAGCAGGTCGGCGGAGGCCGCATCGAGGTGGAAGCCGATCTGACCGTTCCCGGCCACCCGAACGTCTACGTGGTGGGCGACCTCATGTCGCGGGACAAACTTGCCGGGGTGGCCGAGGTCGCGATGCAGGGTGGTCGGCACGCCGGTGCCCGGATCGCTGCAACCGTGGAAAACGGCGTGCCCAGCCGAAAACCGTTCAAGTACCGCGATCTTGGAACCGCGGCCTACATTTCGCGACGCCACGCGTTGCTTCAGGCAGGGCCGGTCCAGTTGTCCGGGTTCATCGGATGGGTGTCATGGGGAATCATCCACATCGCGTTCCTCGCGGGTTTCCGCAATCGCGCCAGCACGGTGCTGAACTGGGGCGCAACCCTGGCGTCGAAAACGCGTCGGGAACGGGCAATCACGTACGGCGACCCCGAAACCGCGCGGCAGCCGTACAACTGAGGGTTACTCAGTCTTGAACACGGGGTTTCCGGCGGCGTCGATCATCCACCACAGGCTGCCGACGCTCTGTCCGAGCATGTCTCCGGGAACCTTGTCGTCGAGGTACCGATAGACGGGCTTGCCGTTGACGGTGATCTGGAAAGATCCTTCAGGCCCGTCGACAGTGTCGATGACGGCGTCGATTCCTTCGACGACCGGCGAATCCGTGACCGAGGTAACCGCCGGCCAGTAACGCAGGCACGCTTCGTCGCACGACCCGGCTTGTGAGTTCTCCTCGTCCGGGTTGTAGACGTAGACGGTCATGCCTTCGCCGTCGACGGCGATCGTCCCGAGTGGGGAGTCGGCGGTCTTCAGCAGGGGTGCATCAGCGGCGGCGGGTGGCGACAGCGACGTCGCAATGGCAGTGACGTTGTCTGCGCTGTCCCCGGAATCGAGGGCGTCGGGCGAGCAACCGGTGAGGATCAGGGCGCTACTCGCAACCGTCGCGAACAACCACTGTCTGCGCATGACGTCTCCGTTCTGGGCGGGAGTGCTCGGGACAAGCAATCGGGGATACCCGTTGCGGACGAGCTGAAAACGCCGGGCGTCCGGATTCCTCGACAATAGCTCTGTTACAGAGCTATTGTGAGGTGTGGATGAAATCGGAGCAGATCACAGGCTTTCGGATGATGTCCTGGAGACGCTCGGGCAATTGCGTCGAGGCACGAGGAAGGCATCGGGGCGACCGTTTGCAGAACGACCGCTCGGCGGCGCCCAAATCGAACTCGTCAGGCTGCTACGGCGCAACCCGGGTCTGTCGGTGGCTGAGGCTGCCGGGCGATTGGGTGTCGCGGCAAACACGGTGTCCACCCTGGTTCGGCAGCTCGTCGACGATGGAGTGATCGAACGGGTTGCCGACGAGGCTGATCGACGCGTCGCGCGATTGGTCCTCTCGGACGAGGCGCGCGCCCGCGTCGAAGTGTGGCGTGATCGCCGGAGTGTGATTGTCGGTCAGGCATTGTCGAGTCTGGCCGGAGAAGACAGGGCGAGGATCGAGGCTGCGCTACCAGCCCTGTCGCGATTGGCGAGCGCTCTGGCAGCAGCCGGATCAGAAGGTGAGGGGCAGTGAGATGCTGACACAGTGGTGGAAGAGCCGAGCGGCAGGTTCACCCGACCCCGGCGCACACGCGGTCGAGATCGACTCGGTTACATACAAGTTCGGCGACCACCGCGCGGTGGACAACCTGAGTCTGGTCATCAACGCGGGGGAGTGCTTCGGCCTGCTCGGTCCCAACGGTGCAGGAAAGACTACGACGATCAGATTGCTCAACACGTTACTTCCTCTGCAAGACGGTGATATTCGGATTCTCGGTCGCTCAGTTCGTACCGAGGCGATGACCATTCGGCGCTACCTCGGGTACGTGCCACAACAGCTCTCGATCGAAAGCGCATTGACCGCACGCGAGAACGTGACCTGGTTCGCGAGACTGTACGACGTTCCGCGGTCCGAACGACGCGAGCGCGTCGACCAGGCGCTCGAGATGGTGGACCTGCTCGATTCAGGTGATCGTCTGGCGTCGAGTTTCTCCGGCGGTATGGTGCGACGTCTCGAACTTGCGCAGGCGCTGGTGAACCGACCGTCGTTGCTGGTACTCGACGAACCGACGGTGGGGCTGGATCCCATTGCCCGCGAATCCGTCTGGCAGCGAGTGGCGGAGATGCAGAAGCAGTACGGCATGACTGTGCTGCTCACGACGCACTACATGGAAGAAGCCGAGGAGCTGTGTGATCGTGTTGCGTTGATGCATCACGGTGAACTTCGAGCGGTGGGCGAGCCGAGCGCGTTGGCCGCCGAACTGGGGCCGGAGGCCACTCTCGAAGACGTGTTCCGTCACTACACCGGCGACGATCTCACCGGCGACAAGTCAGGAGGTCTCCGCGATGTCCGCAGTGCCCGTCGCACAGCGCGCCGCTTGGGCTGATCCCACTACCAACGGTTTCGCTCGATTGCTCTCGAGAATTTACACATTCTGCCTCGTGGAAGTTCAGAAGTTGCGGCACGACCGATCTGAATTGGTCACGCGCGCAATCCAGCCGATCCTCTGGTTGGTGATCTTCGGCCAGACGTTCAGTCATATCCGAGCGATCCCCACTGGCGACGTACCGTATCTCGACTTTCTCGCGCCCGGCATCATTGCGCAGTCCGCTCTTTTTGTTGCGATCTTCTACGGAATCCAGATCATCTGGGACCGTGACGCGGGAGTCCTCACCAAATTGATGGTCACGCCGACGCCGCGCGCAGCATTGGTGACAGGTAAGGCATTCGCCGCCGGGATCCGCGCAGTCGCCCAGGCAATGGTGGTCGTCATCGTGGCGGCGCTGTTGGGCGTGAGTATGACGTGGAACCCGCTCAAACTGCTCGGGGTCGTATTGGTCGTTGTCCTGGGTTCCGCGTTCTTTGCCTGCTTGTCGGTTGCGATCGCGGGAATCGTGCTCAAACGAGATCGATTGATGGGCATCGGGCAGGCAATCACCATGCCATTGTTCTTTGCGTCCAACGCGCTGTACCCGGTCGAACTCATGCCGACGTGGGTTCAGTGGCTCAGCCGCATCAACCCGCTGAGCTACGAGGTGTCAGCACTGCGCGGTCTACTCATCGGAATGCCGACCAACTATGTCGTCGACTTCGGCGTGCTGATCGGGGCAGCGCTGCTCGGAATCGTCACCGCCTCGGCACTATTGGGCCGCTTGACTCGCTGATCTTCGCGCTGGATCAGTCACGAGTGAACGGTGGGGCGTACGTGCTGCAATCCGGAGGTACGGCCGGGAGTCCTTCGGACGAGCGAAGTTTCTCCGCAATCGACGAGAGTAGGTCCTGCGATTCAGGGGAGAGATCGACCGCTTTCATAGCCAGAGAACGCAATTCGCTGTCGTGGAACTCTTCGACAACCGAACGGTCTTCTTCCGGAATCAGTTCGGGATCTTGGCGAGGCGTCGGGCCGAAGAAGTACTCTGCTGCTACGCCGAAGTAATCGGCCAATGCCAAAACGACTTGCTCTGACGGATTTGTGCGCACACCGCTCCGGAGCTGAGAGAGGTACGGTGTCGAAATCTTGCATCCGCGTTGTGAAAGGGCTTCCACAACTTGTGCGTTGGTGAGTCTCGGTGCTGTGGCCGGGTACAAGGCGTTCAAGCGGTCCTTGAATGAATCGGTCACAATTCCTCCCTCGAGCGTGACCCAGCGTCACAGCTACTTCGCAGTTTTCACATAGTAGACGACACGGTTATTCTGGACTCCGGTCGAAAGTCCTTTCACCTGCGGATATTTGGCGCGGAGAGATTCCAAAGACTTTGTAAAGTATGTGATTTACGCCGCGTACTGACCGTTCGTTTTGCCAACGGGCGTGCGGGTGGCGTATAAGCAAAATGTCGGTGGTTACGCCGTTGCGCTGCAGGTTCTTTCGGCCGGTCCTATGTAGCTGCGTCGATGCATCGTGGCCCTGTCTGTAACGTGCGAGCACTGCCGCCGGGCGCCGGGCGTCACTCTCTCCGGCGGTTGGCGCGCCGCGTGTTCGGAACTCCTTCTCGGTGCTCTGCTCGACGCTCGCGCGTAGTGATGGGCGCGTATTTTTCTCGGCACTCGAGAGTGAGCGGGCAGGTGTGTCGACCTGTCGAAAGTCACGCGCGTCGAAAGCGGCCGATTGGTATGTCATCGACGTTGGAACACAGTGCTTCTCGTCAGTCGCCGCTATCTCCTGCGGTGATATCAGCGTCGCCCGGACGCGTTTTGCGGCAGACCGAGCTCGAGGCGCAGCGTCCCGGCACGACATGTCGAGCGTCGCCTCTGCGTCTTTCGGATCGGAATAGCCCGCTGCGCCGGTAGTAGTCGACGTCCGTCGACATCGGGTGCGTGTCAGGACCCTTCGAAGGACTACGCGGCTTGCACAGGGAGGGCGGCAATTCTGTCGCACAGATCTACCATCAGCCCCTGCCGTGCGCTGCTCCTCCTGCAGGATGCGTGCCTCGGCCTCGGAAGCGGCTTATGGCACGGGGCTTGCTGACCGGCGCATACTGGTTACAACGCGGTGTGTTCGAAGGGCAGGACTGACATGGTCAGTGTCGAGAAGTGGGCGATGTGGGATTCCGCCGTGGAGGTGGATGTCACCGAAGGCGCTGCGCTGCCCACTGCGCACGCGTTGATCGCAGCTGCCATCGACGAGACCGAGGCGGTGTGCGACCTTCGCCGGGGCGACGCCGAGATTCACGCCGTCAACCTTGCTCAGGGAACTCCGGTCAAAGTGACTCGGCGTATGTCTGCTCTCTTGCGGTCGGCGCTGTGGGCGGCCCGTATGACCGGCGGCGCAGTCAATCCGCTTGCCGACAACTACTCCGAGGACGAGTCCATCCCTCCGGTCCACCCGACCCCGACGTTCGAGGACGTACAGCTCGACGGCGACGTGGTGTACGCGCCCTGGGGTGCGTCGTTCGACATCACCGGAGTTGCCAAGGCAGACACCGTCGATCGCGCCGCGCAGATCGTGGCTGCCGAACTGCAATGTGGTGTTGCCGTACGGATCGGCGACGTGATCGCCACGGCCGGCCATGCACCGGCCGGTGGCTGGCAGATTCCGGTACCGGGCAGCGAGGAAGTCGAACTGATCAACGGAACCGCGATGGCGACGGCGCGGGCGGTAGAGCTGCCCTCCTGGGAGCCGAACCAGGAGCGTCCCTCCACGGAGTGGGCGCAAGTCTCGGTGATCGCGGACGACGCGGTGTGGGCGTACGCCGCGAGCGAAGCAGCGTTGATCCGGGGTATCAGCGCCATCAAATGGGTTGAACAGCAAGAGCTTCGCGCTCGGCTCGTCGACCGATCCGGACGTGTGTACGCGACGGAGAGTTGGTTCGGCCCTGCAGCCGCGTGAATCAGGCCCGTCCGCGCTCCTTGCGGTACCAGTGCACGAGTGCGTCGGTGGACGTGTCGCCGAGGTCGCCTGGTGCCTCTTCGGATGAGAGTGCAGGTCCCAGTTCCAGTGCCTGCGTCTTGCCGAGTTCGACGCCCCACTGATCGAACGGATTGACACCCCACACAGCACCTTCGACAAATACCTGGTGCTCGTAGAGTGCGATCAACTGACCGACGACCGAGGGCGTCAATTCCTTGGCCAGGATGGTGCTCGAAGGCCGGTTGCCTGGCATCACCTTGTGCGGCACCAACTCCGGGGCCGTGCCCTCTGAAGCGATTTCTTCGGCGGTCTTGCCGAACGCGAGAACCTTTGTCTGAGCGAAGAAGTTACTCATGAGCAGATCGTGCATGGATCCGGTGCCGTCCGCCGTCGGCAGATCGTCGGTGGATTCCGCGAAGCCGATGAAATCGGCGGGCACGAGCCACGTGCCCTGATGCAGGAGCTGATAGAACGCGTGTTGGCCGTTGGTCCCCGGCTCGCCCCAGAAGATCTCACCGGTGGACGTGGTGACCGGTGAGCCGTCGGCGCGAACCGACTTGCCATTGGACTCCATGGTCAGCTGCTGCAGGTACGCGGGAAAGCGCAACAGGTCGTTGGAGTAGGGCAGCACTGCGCGGGACTGAGCGCCGAAGAAGTTGGAGTACCAGAGCCCGATGAGCCCGAGGAGTACCGGCGCGTTCTGCTCGAGCGGTTGGTTTCGGAAGTGCGTGTCGATCTGGTGGAAACCGTCGAGGAATTCGGCAAAACGAACGGGTCCGACGGCGCACATGACCGACAGTCCGATCGCCGAGTCGACGGAGTAGCGCCCGCCGACCCAATCCCAGAATCCGAACATGTTCGCGGTGTCGATGCCGAACTCCGCCACGCGATCACCATGGGTGGAGACTGCGACGAAATGCTTGGCTACGGCCGAGACGTCTTCGCTGCCCAGACCGGCGAACAGCCAACGCTTTGCCGCCGTCGCGTTGGTGAGCGTCTCGAGGGTGGAAAACGTCTTGGACGCGACGATGAAGAGCGTCGTCTCCGGATCGAGGTCGTCGAGCTGCCCGACCAGGTCGACCGGGTCGATGTTGGAGACGAACCGAACGCTGATCCCGGCGTCCGCGTAGTGCCGTAGCGCGCGATAGACCATCACGGGCCCGAGGTCGGAACCGCCGATGCCGATGTTGACGATGGTGCGGATGCGCTTGCCGGTGGCGCCCGTCCACTCGCCACTGCGCACCCGATCCGCGAAAGCGCCCATCGCGTCCAGAACTTCGTGAACGTCCGCGACGACGTCCTGACCGTCGACGGTCAGAGCAGAATCCTTCGGCAGACGCAGTGCTGTGTGCAGCACGGCTCGGTCTTCCGAGCTGTTGATGTGATCGCCCGCGAACATCGCGTCGCGTCGTGCCTCGACGCCGGCCTCGCGGGCCAACTCGACGAGTAGCGCGAGAGTCTCGCGGCTGACGCGATGCTTGCTGTAGTCGATGTGAAGATCACCGGCGTCGATCGTCAGCTCTCGCCCGCGGGCTGGATCGTCCTGGAAGAGTTCTCGCAGGTGAACGCCTTCGATGTCGGCGTAATGAGCGCGCAGTTTCTGCCAGGCTGAGGTTCCGGTGATGTCAGTGCTCACGATCATCGACTTTAGTGGCACAAGCTGGAAACTTCCGCGTGAGTCTCGCTCGCGGGCAGACGGACGCGGCTTCGACGAGCATCATGGAACCCATGGACACATTCGAATTCATTCGATCAGTTCCCACCCAGTTGTTCGTCGGCGGCCGGTTCGAGCCCGCGGAGAACAACGCGACCTTCCCGGTGGCGGATCCGGCGACCGGAAAATCGTTGACCGACGTCGCCGATGCGAGCCCCGCGGACGCGCTGCGCGCTCTCGACGAAGCCGTGGCCGTCTCGTCGAAGTGGGCGAGCACACCTGCGCGCGAGCGTGGTGAAATTCTGCGAGCCGTCTTCGAGAAGATCACCGAGCGCGCCGAGGACGTGGCGCTGCTGATGACCCTCGAAATGGGCAAGGCACTCGCCGAGAGCCGTGCCGAGGTCAAATACGGCGCCGAGTTCTTCCGGTGGTTCAGCGAGGAGGCCGTTCGCATCGGCGGGCGCTACACGCCGGCGCCGGCGGGCAACGGCCGGATCCTTGTCACCAAGGCGCCGGTCGGACCGTGTCTGGCCATCACTCCCTGGAATTTTCCGTTGGCGATGGGCACCCGCAAGATCGGACCGGCGTTGGCCGCCGGCTGCACGATCATCGTCAAGCCCGCCTCGGAGACCCCGTTGACGATGCTGCTGCTCGCTCAGCTCATGGCCGAAGCAGGGCTGCCCGACGGAGTCCTCTCGGTGTTGCCGACATCGAAATCCGGTGAAGTGACCGGCCCTCTCATCGACGACCCTCGACTGCGCAAGCTCACCTTCACCGGGTCCACCGGCGTCGGCAAGATGCTGGTGGAGAAGTCCGCGAAGCGATTGCTCCGCACGTCGATGGAATTGGGTGGCAATGCGCCCTTCGTCGTGTTCGACGACGCGGACGTCGACAAGGCAGTCGAGGGTGCGGTACTGGCCAAGCTTCGCAACGGAGGCGAAGCCTGCACCGCCGCCAACCGGTTCCATGTCGCCAACGCCGTGCGTGAGGAGTTCACGACCAAGCTGACCGAGAAGATGGCGGCGTTCACGATGGGACCGGGTACCGACCCGGAGACGAAGCTCGGCCCGCTGATCAACCAGAACCAGCTCGACACGGTCGCAGAGTTGGTTGCAGATGCGGTGGATGCCGGGGCGAAGGTTCGACTGGGCGGTAAAGCGCCAGGTGGTGAGGGTTACTTCTATCCGGCCACGGTGTTGGCCGACGTTCCGGCGAGCGCGCGGATACTGAAGGAAGAGGTGTTCGGACCCGTTGCCGCGATCACCGGCTTCGACACCGAAGCCGAAGGCATCGCGGCCGCCAACGACACCGAGTTCGGATTGGCTGCGTACATCTTCACGAGGGATCTCGACCGTGCGCTTCGGGTCTCCGACGCACTGGAATCAGGAATGATCGGCGTCAACCGAGGAGTGATCTCGGACGCGGCAGCGCCGTTCGGCGGTGTGAAGGAATCCGGATTCGGCCGCGAGGGCGGGACCGAGGGGATCGAGGAATACCTGAACACGAAGTACATCGCGCTCGAGAACTGATACACACACGAACGGCTACATCGGGACTGCCAGAGGCATCCGATGTAGCCGTTCGCAAGTGATCTGGGTGTGCGCTAGTGGCCCAGGCGTCCGCGGCCCAGGCGCAGGAGCAGCATCGCGAGGGTGTGGCCTTCCTGGCCCAGCTCGTTGAACCGTTCGAGGACCTTCATCTCTCGGCTGTGCACCAGACGCGGACCACCCGATGCCATCCGGGTACGGCCGATGATCTGGGAGACCTCGGAGCGGCGTTTGATGGCCGCGAGGATCTCGGCGTCGAGACGGTCGATTTCTTTCCGTAGTTCGTCGATCTCCGCCTCACTCTGGGGGATCTCGACGTCTGTCGGAGCAGTGTTTACAGTATTTCCATTGGGGGCTGCAGCCTGGGTGCTCATTGCTATTCGTCTCCTCTTCCTACTGCGTGGATCGTGGTCTCGGCTCGGGTCGTTACCGATCCAGGCACACTGACGAAAATGCCCCGGATCCGATTCGGACCAGGGGCGGGTGAGCTGTTCAGATCACGTGCACCGAGGTCCGGGGCACGTAAAGTAACGCCACAGCGGGCCGACGGGGTCGGCCGTGTTGTCGCGAACGGAAATGCTGAACATAGCGTCCAGTTTGCCATGCTCGACACAGGTAATCCAAGTGCCTCTACCAGCAGGTGGACGCACTGACGACCGTGTCGGTGGACGCCGGTAGCGTGGACAGGCGATGAACACGTACCCAGCACTCGGTGAGCACGACGGACATTCCCAGCACGACGGGGGCGGCGCGCGGGGACATGGCGCGGGTTCGGACGCCCTCCTCGAGGGTCTCAACCCGCAACAGCGCGAGGCCGTGGTCCATGCCGGTTCGCCGTTGCTGATCGTCGCGGGCGCCGGCTCGGGCAAGACGGCAGTACTGACGCGTCGCATCGCCTATCTGCTGGCCGAGCGGGGTGTCACCCCCGGTCAAATCCTGGCCATCACGTTCACCAACAAGGCTGCGGCCGAGATGCGCGAGCGTGTGGCAGCCCTTGTCGGACCGCGTGCCAACGCCATGTGGGTATCGACGTTCCACTCCAGTTGCGTGCGCATCCTGCGAGCACAGGCGGCGCTCCTGCCCGGTTTGAACTCGAATTTCTCGATCTACGATTCCGACGATTCGCGTCGACTGCTGACGATGATCTCGAAGGACCTCGAGCTCGACACCAAACGATTCTCCGCGCGGCTTCTCGCCACTCACATCTCCAACCTGAAGAACGAACTCGTCGGACCGGAAGAGGCGGTTGTCGCAGCCGATCAGGATCCGGCCGAACTGCCGCGACTGATCGCCAAGGTCTACGGCCATTACCAACAGCGGTTGCGTGCGGCGAACGCACTCGACTTCGACGATCTCATCGGTGAGACCGTTGCGCTTCTCCAGGCGTTTCCCCAGATCGCCGAGTACTACCGCCGCCGCTTCCGTCACGTGCTCGTCGACGAGTACCAGGACACCAACCACGCGCAGTACATGCTGGTGCGTGAACTGGTCGGCGGTGCCGGAGAGTCCGACCATGCCGTTGCCCCGGCCGAATTGTGCGTCGTCGGTGACGCCGATCAGTCGATCTACGCATTCCGCGGAGCCACTATCCGCAACATCGAAGAGTTCGAACGCGACTACCCGGACGCTCGGACCATCCTTCTCGAACAGAACTACCGTTCGACGCAGAACATTCTGTCTGCGGCCAACTCCGTGATTTCCAAGAACACCGGCCGACGTGAAAAGCGTCTGTGGACCGATTCGGGTGAAGGTGAACTGATCGTCGGCTACGTTGCAGACAACGAGCACGACGAAGCATCGTTTGTCGCCTCGGAGATCGATCGGCTGGTGGACCAGGGCGAGACCAAGTTCGCCGACATCGCGGTGTTCTACCGGACCAACAACTCCTCACGCGCGCTCGAGGAGATCTTCATTCGACTCGGTGTGCCGTACAAGGTGGTCGGCGGCGTTCGCTTCTACGAGCGCAAGGAAGTTCGGGACATCGTCGCGTATCTGCGCGTCCTCGCCAACGAAGACGACACCGTGAGCCTGCGACGCATTCTCAACACGCCACGACGCGGTATCGGTGATCGAGCCGAAGCCTGCGTCGCCGTGCACTCCGAGCATCGCAACATCAGCTTCGCCGCCGCACTGCGCGACGGCGCGGAAGGCAAAGTGGCGCTGCTCAATACGCGGTCACAGAAGGCCATCGCGTCGTTCCTCGAGATGATGGACGGGCTGCGGGCCCTGCTGCCGACACCGGCCGCCGACGAGGACGAACCCTTCGAACTCGGTGACATCGGTGAGGTCGCCGAGGCAGTGCTCGAGCGAACCGGCTACCGCGCCGAGCTTGCGGCCAGCAGCGATCCACAGGACGGCGCGCGACTCGACAACTTGAACGAACTCGTCAGCGTGGCAAGAGAATTCAGCTCCGACGCACGAAACGCGGCCGGGCTGATCGATCCGGACGACGAGGAAACCGCAGCAATGCGTGAAGGCGAACCCGATCCGGGTTCGCTCGCCGCCTTCCTCGAACGGGTATCACTTGTCGCCGACGCCGATCAACTGCCGGACTCCGACGACGGCGTCGTCACGATGATGACGCTTCACACCGCCAAGGGCCTCGAGTTCCCGGTCGTCTTCGTCACCGGTTGGGAGGACGGGCAGTTCCCGCACATGCGCGCCCTCGGTGATCCGGCAGAGCTGTCCGAAGAGCGTCGACTCGCTTACGTCGGCATCACCCGCGCCAGGCAGCGCCTGTACCTGACGCGCGCGATCATGCGTTCGGCTTGGGGACAACCGATCCAGAACCCGGCGTCGCGGTTCATCCAGGAGATCCCGGAGGACCTGATCAATTGGCGCCGTGAGGATCCGGGCACCGGTGGTGGATTCGGAAGCGGCAGGCCGGGTTACGGCAGCGGAAGCCGATACGGCAGCCAGGGCGGCCAGGGATACGGTGGCGGGCAGAACTACGGGGGAGGGTCCGGCAAGGCTGCGTCGACTCCCAGTTTCGGTGCCGCGCGTGGCCGCAACAACGTTCTGGTCCTTGCCACGGGTGACCGCGTCAGTCACGACAAGTACGGTCTGGGCACCGTGTTGGAAACCAAGGGCACCGGACCCACCGCGACGGTCACCATCGACTTCGGTAGCGCGGGCAAGGTGCGGTTGATGCTCATCGGCGGTGTGCCGATGGTCAAGCTGTAGAAGACAGACAAAAAACTTCCGGCCCGTACCTGGAAAGGTGCGGGCCGGAAGTTTTTTGTCAGAAGCGTTGGGCTTGCGATCAGTCCTGCTCGATACCGAGGCTGATGCCGCGTGATGCGAGCCAGGGGAGGGGGTCGATCTTGTTCTCGCCGGCGAGGTGAACCTCGAAGTGAAGGTGGGGGCCGGTGGAGAAGCCGCGGTTGCCGACAGTGGCGATCTGGTCGCCGGCCATGACCTGCTGACCGACGGTGACGGTGGACGTGTCGATGTGGCCGTAGACGGTGATCGTTCCGTCTGCGTGCTGTAGGCGTACCCACATGCCGAATCCGGAAGCCGGACCTGAATCGATGACCTTGCCGTCGGCGACTGCGACGATGGGCGTCCCGATCGGGGCGGCGATGTCGACGCCGGCGTGCAGGGTGCCCCAGCGGGTGCCGAAGTTGGACGTGAACGTGCCGACTGCCGGCAGGACGAACAGCGGGCGACGGGCAGCTGCTTCGCGTGCTGCGCGCTCGTCACTGAAACGCTGGCCCTTGGCAAGCAGGTTGCTGAACTGGGAGAGGTCGGTCGGTGCTGCGACGTTGAGGACCTGGGGAGCGTCGGCCTCGGTGGTGGCTGCCGTGGAGGTGGCCGGAGCGAACTGAGCGGCCTGCGGTTCTGCGGTGGTGCCGATCGCGGAGGACTCGTTGGCGAGTGCAACTTCCGAGTGGTCGGCGGCGGAAGAGGAACCGTCGTTGACAACTGCCTGGCCCGCGGCGACAACTGCGCCGGCTGCAACTGCCAGAACGGCGGCGCGGCCCTTGAGAGCAGAGGGAGGGGTGGGGAGTCGGTGAGCACCGCTGCGGCGAACCGGAGATTCGACATCGACTGTCGGTGCGGAAGAGGCGTAAGTGGGGGTGCTGATCACGTCGGACTCGACGAACTCGTGAGAGTCGGAATCTGACGACGTGGAGGATGAATTTCGAGTGAACATATCGGTAGAGATCTCAGAACTTTTGGTCTCGGTGTAACGCCTGGCCGAGTGCGTTGGATAAGTGGTCGTGACCTCGTCTGGAGCTGAGTTCGAGAACCTACTAGCGGTGAACTGGCTGCGGTGATGCATATGCCGGTTCTCTCCTCGAGTTCGTGATCAGCCCGTGACTTAGACCGACTGACGGTAACGAAATGATTGCGATGGGCGCAAGCCGTAGCGGAAACCTGTCCGATTATGTGACGTGCCTCACAGCTTGACCTGGGAATATGTCGATACGGGCAAAACGGACGAATCATCTCGTTTCGTGATCACGCGTGTCACAACCGGATCACCGGTCCATTCAGGCACTACCGTCGAGCGAGTGTCCACAACACCTGGAACTACGTCGCAGGCGCGTTTCGACGACCCCGGAGTGAAGTCCGGGGCGCCACTCGCGGCGGTAATCGGACTGCTCGGTGCCGTCGGAGTGGCGGCCAGCCCCGTCGTCGGAGTCGGGAGTGGCCGCGGGGTCGACACGACGGGGGCTCTTGCTTCTGCCGCTCTCTTCGCGGCCGTCTGCACGATCATCGTGCCGACGGTTGCAGTGCTCACCTCGGGCCGCAGGCCCGCCTTGGCCGGTGGACTCCTGGCCGGTATCGGGGCGGTGTCGCTCGGAGCGGCAATTCTCGACGTCCAGTTGTTCGTCGACGCAATCGATGCAAACCGCTTGGACCTTTTCCGTCCGATTTCGGCGGGTTCGATCGATGCGGGTCCTGGCGCTTATCTTGCGCTCGCGGGACACTGCATTCTTGTCCTGTCCGGGGTGCTCGGACTTGTCGCTGTCCATCGTGAATCGGAACGGGACGGATACGGCAGCGCTCGCGCCGCGGAATTCGACGGGCGATCGGTTGGCGGACGGATCGGCGCGTGGCCGACAGCGCTGCTGATTCTGGCCGCAGTGGTGTTCGTGCTCTCCCTGTTCGGTCCTTCCTTCAGTTCGCAGGATCCGATCTTTCTGGTCAAACCGCTCGTCGACTCGGTGTCGGCCACTGCCGTCGGTACAGGATTGGTCGGCGTCGCGGTGCTCGTTGCGGTCGCGGCGGCATTGACGTCCATCTCCCTACCGGTGGGCTGCGGCGCCCTGATCGGTGTCGGTCTCGGCGCACTCGCAGTCAGTGGAACCAGGGTGATGGCTGGGTTCGCGGCCGGCGATCGGATCGGCGTCGGTTCGGGATCCGTGGTCGGGGCACTGGCCGCCGTGGTCATCGTCGTGATCGGAGTTTCAGCGCCTTACCTCGCATCCAGGCGTGAAACGGATGCGATTCCCGCTGAAAGTGTGGTCCGCGCGCCTGCGAAGACAACAAAGGGTGCGCTCAAGGCAGCGATGGTGGCTCAGTCCCGGGCGGCGCAAGCGCGGGTGAACAGACTTCACCGCGTTGCCGGTATCGGCGCAGTTGGCACCGCAGCAGTGGCAGCCCTGGGCGTGGC
The DNA here is from genome assembly GCF_030056745.1 of Rhodococcus sp. IEGM 1406. Lineage (NCBI taxonomy): Bacteria > Bacillati > Actinomycetota > Actinomycetes > Mycobacteriales > Nocardiaceae > Rhodococcus > Rhodococcus sp. IEGM 1406. The sequence continues at coordinate 1,570,104 of NZ_JASHKO010000001.1, forward strand.
ACTTCCGGTCCTGTCGTTGCCGGAGAACATTCCCGAACCGTCGATGCTGTCGTCTCGAGTTGTCCTGCTCTCGGCTGCCGTACTGCTCCTCGCCGCGCTGGGCCTGTTTGCCCCGGGCCGCGCCGCCGTGGTGCGTCCGGCCGTCGGAGTGCTGTGGACCACCGTCGTGATGGGCGTCGCGGCTGTGATGCAGTCGGCGGTCATCGCGACGGACGTACCAGGCGTCGGGTTAGGTGCCGGCGCCTTCGTGCTTTGTGGCGCGGCTCTCCTCGCTGCGGCGACGGGACTGCTCGTCTGGCTGGCGGGAAGCGCAGAACGTGAAGACGTCGACACGTCGGTAGACGGCGGTTCGAGAGGGCTGGTGCTTCTCGTCGGTGGGATCGGCGCAGTCGCAGTCCTGATCGGGACCGCGCTTCCCCTCTATCGGGGTGACGCCTACACAGCGGCGTCAGTTCTGGAGTGGCCGTGGGGAATTGACGTCTGGGGGCAACTGCTCGTCGGCGTGACCGTCGTGATTGCCGCGGTGATCGCAGCGTCTGCGCGGCCGGCTCGAGGCGCGGCATTGCTGATCGGATCTGCCTTGGCAGCTCTGGTGTACGTCAGTGAGTGGCCGCTCACCTCATCGCGCATATCGGACGCAACCGTGGGGGTGGGTGCGATCACAGCGGCCACGGGCATAGTGTTGCTTCTCGTTGCAGCGTTCTCGAGCGCAAGAATCAGTGAGACTGATGCTTGACAAATTCGGTGTGGCCACCTTGCTCGATCGGTGAGGCGTGCCTCATTGCGCATTTGCGCGTGACTTGGGCCACATAGCATCAGTGCGGGCGCAAACCGAACGCGGCAACTGGTTAAAGTCCAGAACAGACCCGCTCCTACCCCTCGAGCGGGTGACAACGCAGACGAGACGGTGAGCAGATGGATCTCTTCGAATACCAGGCGAAGGAACTCTTCGCCAAGCACGGAGTGCCGACTTCGGCTGGACGTGTTACAGACACAGTCGCCGGCGCACGCGAGATTGCCGAAGAAATCGGTAAGCCCGTGATGGTGAAGGCACAGGTCAAGGTAGGCGGCCGCGGCAAGGCCGGTGGCGTCAAGTACTCGCCCGACGTGGATGCCGCAGTGGCAAACGCCGAGGCAATCCTGGGCCTGGACATCAAGGGCCATGTCGTCAAGAAGCTGCTGGTCGCAGAGGCAAGTGACATTGCCGAGGAGTACTACATCTCCTTCCTGCTCGACCGCACCAACCGCACCTACCTGGCCATGTGCTCGGTAGAGGGTGGCGTCGAGATCGAGGTCACCGCCGAGGAGAACCCCGACGCCCTCGCCAAGATCCCCGTCGACGCAGTCAAGGGCGTCGACCTCGCGTTCGCGCGCAGCATCGCCGAGGCAGGAAAGCTGCCCGCAGAGGTGCTCGACGCAGCGGCCGTCACGATCCAGAAGCTGTGGGAGGTCTTCATCAACGAGGACGCACTCCTCGTCGAGGTCAACCCCCTCGTTCGCACGCCTGACGATCAGATCCTCGCCCTCGACGGCAAGGTCACCCTCGATGAGAACGCGGCGTTCCGTCAGCCCGGCCACGAGGCATTCGAGGATCGCGACGCTACCGATCCCCTCGAGCTCAAGGCCAAGGAAAACGACCTCAACTACGTCAAGCTCGACGGTGAGGTCGGAATCATCGGCAACGGCGCAGGCCTGGTCATGTCCACCCTGGACGTCGTCGCATACGCCGGCGAGAACCACGGTGGCGTCAAGCCCGCCAACTTCCTCGACATCGGCGGCGGAGCTTCCGCTGCAGTCATGGCTGCCGGCCTCGACGTCATCCTGAACGACGCACAGGTCAAGAGCGTGTTCGTCAACGTCTTCGGCGGCATCACCGCGTGTGACGCAGTTGCCAACGGCATCGTCGGCGCACTGAAGACCCTGGGCGACGAGGCCAACAAGCCGCTCGTCGTTCGCCTGGACGGAAACAACGTCGAAGAGGGTCGTCGCATCCTCGCCGAGGCCAACCACCCGCTGGTCACGGTCGTCGCAACCATGGACGAGGCCGCCGACAAGGCCGCCGAACTCGCTCACGCAGCGAAGTAAGGGACTCACAGAACAATGGCAATCTTCCTCACCAAGGATTCAAAGGTCATCGTCCAGGGCATCACCGGCGGCGAGGGCACCAAGCACACCGCTCTGATGCTCAAGGCCGGCACCCAGGTCGTCGGCGGCGTCAACGCTCGCAAGGCCGGCACCACGGTCTCGCACGTTGCTGCTGACGGTTCCCCTGTCGAGCTCCCCGTCTTCGCGACGGTCGAAGAGGCAATCAAGGAGACCGGCGCAGACGTCTCCATCGCATTCGTTCCCCCGGCCTTCTCGAAGGACGCCATCGTCGAGGCCATCGACGCGGAGATCCCGCTCCTCGTGGTCATCACCGAGGGCATCCCGGTTCAGGACTCCGCTTACGCTTGGGCGTACAACGAGTCCAAGGGCAAGAAGACGCGCATCATCGGACCGAACTGCCCCGGCATCATCACCCCGGGTGAGGCCCTCGTCGGCATCACGCCCGCCAACATTGCAGGCACCGGCCCCATCGGCCTGGTCTCCAAGTCGGGCACCCTGACCTACCAGATGATGTACGAACTCCGTGACTTCGGCTTCTCCACCGCCATCGGCATCGGCGGCGACCCGGTCATCGGAACCACCCACATCGACGCCATCGAGGCGTTCGAGAAGGATCCCGAGACCAAGGTCATCGTGATGATCGGTGAAATCGGTGGCGACGCGGAAGAGCGTGCAGCCGATTACATCAAGGCCAACGTCACCAAGCCGGTCGTCGGCTACGTGGCTGGCTTCACCGCTCCCGAAGGCAAGACCATGGGCCACGCAGGCGCCATCGTCTCCGGTTCCTCGGGAACGGCTCAGGCAAAGCAGGAAGCTCTCGAAGCTGCAGGCGTGAAGGTCGGCAAGACGCCGTCCGCCACTGCTGCTCTCGCTCGCGAGATTCTTCAGTCCCTGTAAGGGGCTTCGCCCCCGTGCGTGGTTAGGGAGTCTCCGGACTCCTTAACCACGCACAGTGGTATCGACCCACATCGACCCGGCAGGTTCCAACTGCCCGGCACCGGATGTGATGGATGCGACGATCGAGTCGAGATCGTCGGCGTCACCGGCGGCGAGCGTCATCACCGCCTTCGATCCATACGCAGTTCCGAGCACCGAGACGCCCCGCGCTCTCAGCTCCGCTTCCACCCGACCGGCCTCTGAGTGCCGGATCGCCAAAGTGCGCAGGATCCTCCTCTCCCTGGCCACAAGCTCGGCCGAATCGAGAGCAACCGAGACGGCTCCCGAATACGCGCGGACCAATCCACCGGCGCCGAGCTTGATTCCGCCGAAGTAGCGCGTGACGACAACAATCACATCGACCAGATCTCGAGACTTGAGAACCTGAAGCATCGGCACCCCAGCTGTCCCGCCTGGTTCGCCGTCGTCGTGTGCACGCTCGACGCGTGAGTTCGCTTCGTATCCGATCACGAAAGCCGAACAATGATGGCGCGCATCGGGATACAGCGACTTCTGCTCCGCGACGAACTCCGTGGCGGCTTCGGCGTCGTCGATCCGGCGAAGCGCGGCGATGAATCGTGAGTGCTTCACCTCGGTTTCGACGACATGGTCGGCGCCGGGCGCGAGGGTGAAGGGCATCTGCCCATTGTCTCCTGTCGGTGTTAGCGTGCGAAGTCGAGACACATACGCTGGTAACCATCGAAGACCGTCTACGAGGAGAAGTCATGACGTTCACGCCGCAAGGGCCCAGCTTCGGGCCACCGAATCAGCCGGCAGCGGGCGGTGGAACCAAGAATCTCGGATTCATCCTGCTCATCGCCGTCGCGGCACTCGGCCTGATCAATTTCCTACTCGGTTTTGCGCCTTTCACGTCGATCAGTGGAAGCAGCAGCGGCATCGGTAGCGGTCTGGACACCAGTTCGAGCTTCTTCGAGTCGAGCATCTACGGCCTCGGATTCGTTTTCGCCGGCGGTGTGGTCGCAGGCGTATCGCTCCTCCCGAAGCAGTCGTATGCAGGCATTGCCGCAGCGCTCACCCTCACGGGTTTCTTCGCTTTGGTGTTCGCCGCGTTCTCCGTAGGTACCAGCGACTACGTCGACATCAGCCTCGGTTGGGGTCTGATCATCGTGCTGATCCTCTCGTTCGTGCAGACGGTCGTCGCAGTCGCCGCGTTGTTGTTCGAGATCGGAATCCTGAAGGCTCCCGCGCCGCGTCCGGTAGCTCAGCAGTACGGTCAGCCGCAGGGCTATGGCCAGCCCCAGGGCCAGGCGCCAGGTCAGCCACAGGGATACGGACAGGCTCAGTACGGCCAGCCGCAGCAGGCTCAGCAGCCGGGCCAGTACCAGCAGAACCCGCAGTACGGGCAGGCGCAGCAGCAGGGATACGGGGGAGCGCACGCCGCCCCCGCCGACCCGACTGCTTCGCAGCCGCCTTACGGCCAGACTGCGTCTCCCTACGGTCAGAACCCGGTGCAGAATCCCGCACAGACCGACTCGGCCGCGACGACGTCGTCTTACTATCCGCTGACCTCGCAGCCCGCGAGTCAGCCGAACCCGAGTTACTCGTCGGATCAGTTCACCGCTCCGCGCGGTTACGGCCAGCCGTACAACCAGCAGCAGACTGGCTCGACCGAGCAGCCGACGGGCTTCGAGCCGCCCACTTTCGAAGCGCCGACGCCGTCTGCTGAGCCTGACCAGGGCAGCAGCGATTCCGCGGCCGAGACCAAGGTCTTCGGGTCGCAGAACCCCGACGAGCGTCAGCAGTAGTACTACTTCGTTTCACGAACATGAATGTGGCCTCCGACCCGCTGCGGGTGGAGGCCACATTCCGTGAGCCCGACGGCGCGCCTGAGTGCGCGGCGCACTATCGAGTGAAACCCTCGAGGGGATGAGTTCTTTGATTGATGGCACCCGGTCCCGTCCCGCGTCCTCACGACCCGGACGTGGTCGTACTGGCGGCGGCCGCGTCGGCGGCGGTCGCCCGGCACCGAACCCGGACCTGGCGCGCAAGCTGCTGACGGTCGCCTTCCGGCCGTCGGGTCTGACGATGCTGCTGATCGCGGCTGTCGTTGTGGTCACCTTGGTATCGGCGAGCAGCGACCTGACCGGAACCTTCGGCGCCATTGCCACCACATGGTTGGTCATCCACCAGGTGCCGGCGACTATCAGCGGCGTCCAACTCGGTGTACTGCCGTTGCTACCGACGGCCGTCATGATGTGGGTGGTTGCACGCCGATGCGCGTCGACTGCGGTGCACACCGACTCCCGTGACGACACCCTCCGCCTGGTGGGGGCCGCGGTGGCCGGACCGTTGACTATCACGGCAATCGCTCTCGCCGTGGTCGCCGACGCCTCCGCAGCCATTCCGCTGTCGAGCCCCAACACGTTGGCAGCTTTCGGCTGGGTCGCCGGGATTCACCTGATCGCCGCGTCCGTCGGTGTTGCTGCTGCGCACTGGGATCGCGTCGTCGCCGAGATTCCGCCGTGGGCATCTGCCGCTCTTCGACCGGCAACGGCTGCGTCGGCAGCGCTGTTGGCTGCGGGCGCCGTGGCCGTCGTGGTGTCACTACTCGTGTCGTGGTCGACGGTCGGTGACCTACTCGCGCGCGGCAACGGGTTTGTCGGCGTACTGGGATTAACGGTGTTGTCGCTGCTCTACCTGCCGAACCTCGTGGTCGGCGCAGCCGCGGTGATGACGGGATCGACGGCCGATTTCGGCAATGTTTCCATCAGCGTGTTCGGCAACATCGGCGGTGACCTACCACCCTTGCCCCTTCTCGGAGCGATTCCGGAAGGCGTCGCCGGTGGAATCTGGCCCGTGTTGTTGATCGTTCCGGCAGCGGTGGGCATGATGCTCGGCCGTGATTGCGCTCGACGCATCGCCGGGCAGGACAGTGTGCTCGCAGTGCTGACGGCAGCCGCCGGTGCCGGCGTCGTCATGGCGCTGCTCGCTCTTGCTGCCGGGGGAGACCTCGGGCAGTTCGGCACCGTGGAGGTCCTGTGGTGGGGCTTCGGTCTTCTGACTTTTGCGTGGCTGGGATTGTTCGGAACGGTCTCGGCGCTGTTCGCGATGTGGTTCTCACACCGCGGACACATGAAGGACGAGGTTGCGCCCCCGACGGCTGAACCGGCTCGAACAGTCGAGCCCGAACTTGCGATCACGGCTGCGGCCACACCGGAAGACGAGGACGACGAGAACACGGGCGAAGTGCTGGCCCAGGAATCTGCGGTCGTTGTCACCAAGGTCGTCGAAGCGGAAATCGTCGAGGAATCAGGCGAACCCGTGCAGGTAGTGACAGAGGAAACCGTCGAGATCGAAGTAGTCGACGCCGAGGTTGTCGCGGCACCCGAGGCGGACCCCACAGCCGACTCCCCAGCCGGGGCCGAGCCGGAGACCGACCTGCCCTCGAAGCCGCAGAAGTCCAGCGACTAGGCTGTCATGCGGCCGATACTCCGGCCGCATCATCTTCCAGTTCTCAGGAGTAGTGCGCTGACTGCCTCGGCCGACAATCCGCAGCCGACAATGCCCGACGGGGTCCAATTTCGCGACTCGATCGCGCGGGTAGTCGTACTCGCTTCCGGCGCGGGAACCCTGTTGACTTCGCTGATCGACGCTTCGCACGCCGAGGGATACCCGGCCGAGATCGTTGCCGTCGGTGTAGATCGTGACTGCCTCGCCGCCGAGCACGCTGCGGGCTCGAAGATCCCGTCCTTCAAGGTCTCGATCAAGACTTATGAAAATCGTGCCGCCTGGGACGAGGCGCTGACAGCAGCGGTGGCCGAGCACGAACCCGATCTCGTGGTCAGCGCAGGCTTCATGAAAATCCTCGGCCCCAGCTTTCTCGCGCGTTTCGGCGGCCGAATCATCAACACTCATCCCGCGTTGCTGCCTGCCTTTCCCGGCGCGCACGCGGTTCCCGACGCTCTGGCGTACGGCGTGAAGGTCACCGGTTCCACGGTGCATCTCGTCGACGGCGGAGTTGATACCGGGCCGATCTTGGCGCAGGAAGCTGTGCCGGTGCATGACGACGACACCGAGTCTTCGTTGCATGAACGCATCAAAATTGTGGAGCGACGGTTGTTGGCGGACGTCATCGCCGCTGTTGCTACGCGCGGAGTGGTTTCCGATGGACGAAAGGCCGTGATCCCCAGTGAGTGAACGCAAGGCTGTGCGCCGTGCACTTGTCAGCGTCTACGACAAGAGTGGTCTGATCGAGCTGGCCACGGGCCTGCACGAGGCCGGTGTCGAGTTGGTCTCGACCGGTTCGACCGCGTCGAAGATCGCCGACGCCGGAATCCCCGTGACGCCGGTCGAGGCTCTGACCGGATTCCCGGAATGCCTCGAAGGCCGCGTGAAGACGCTGCATCCGCGCGTCCATGCCGGCGTTCTCGCCGATACCCGCAAGCCGGATCACCTCGCTCAGCTCGAGGAACTCGGCATCGCGACCTTCGAATTGGTCGTCGTGAACCTGTACCCCTTCACCGAGACGGTTGCCTCGGGCGCTAGCCCGGACGAGTGCGTCGAGCAGATCGACATCGGTGGCCCGTCGATGGTGCGTGCTGCAGCCAAGAACCATCCGTCGGTTGCCGTCGTGGTCGATCCGGCTCGTTACGCCGATGTCCTGACTGCCGTTGCCGGTGGCGGATTCACCTTGCGTGAGCGCACTGTGCTTGCGGCGCAGGCGTTCCAGCACACTGCGTCGTACGACGTCGCTGTTGCAAGCTGGATGACGAGCACGATCGCAGCTGACGAGGACGGTTCGCTGTTCCCCGCCTGGGTCGGTGCTACCTGGAACCGCAGCGCTGTCCTTCGCTACGGCGAGAACCCGCACCAGGACGCCGCGCTGTACGAAAACCCGGCTGCGCCTGCAGGTTTGGCTCAGGCAGAGCAATTGCACGGCAAGGAGATGTCGTACAACAACTACACGGACTCCGACGCAGCGTGGCGCGCAGCGTACGACTTCACTGATCCGGCCGTCGCAATCATCAAGCACGCCAACCCGTGTGGCATCGCCATCGGCACCGACATTGCCGACGCCCACCGCAAGGCGCATGCATGCGATCCGGTCAGTGCATTCGGTGGTGTCATCGCAGCCAACCGTGAGGTCACCGTCGAACTGGCAGAGCAGATCGCCGATATCTTCACCGAGGTTGTCATCGCGCCCTCGTACGAAGACGGGGCCGTCGAGGTTCTGCAGCGTAAGAAGAACATTCGTGTTCTGAAGGCTGCCGCTCCGACCGCTACCGGAATCGAACTGCGTCCGATCTCTGGCGGTACCTTGCTCCAGCAGCGCGACGTTCTGGACGCTGACGGCGACAACCCGGCCAACTGGACTCTCGCCAACGGTGAGGCTGCAGATGCCGAGACTCTCACTGACCTCGAATTTGCTTGGCGCGCCAGCCGATCGGTGAAGTCAAACGCGATCCTGCTGGCCTCCGGCGGCGCGTCCGTCGGCGTCGGTATGGGCCAGGTCAACCGCGTCGATGCAGCGCATCTTGCTGTTCAGCGAGCCGGTGACCGCGTCGTAGGTTCGGTTGCGGCCTCGGACGCGTTCTTCCCGTTCCCTGACGGTCTGCAGGTTCTTCTCAACGCCGGTGTCAAGGCTGTTGTGCAGCCGGGTGGTTCGGTTCGCGACAACGAGGTGATTGCCGCGGCCAAGGAAGCCGGTGTCACTCTTTATCTGACCGGTGCGCGCCACTTCGCGCACTGATTCCCTGCCTCGGTAGCGGGCCTCGACTCCTCAACGGGAGTTCGGGGCCCGTTCTGCATTCAGGCCGGCCCGGTTCTTTCAGGCTGCGCTGCTGTGGGTGCCCTGGAGTTCGCGGGGTGAGCCGGTGATGACCACGCGTGAGGCTCCGCGACTGCGGATCTCGCTGATCAGTGCGCCGAGGGTGGCTTCGTGGGCAGCATCGGAGTGCGAAAGATCCAGGGTGACGGCGTATCCGGTGAGGTCACCGGGCAGATCGACATACGGCGGCGCGATGGACAGTTGGTTGACTCGAAGTTTCATCTGGTGCTCCTGCGTGTGAAAGGTAAAAGAAAAGGCACCCGAGGCGTTTGCCCTGGGTGCCCGAGAACGAATCCGGTGAAACTGGGGATCATTCTCGGGGTACACCGCGCTTGTTGCCCATGTGCTTGGCCGACATTGCGGCCGAAAAAATGTGCTTGCCTGCGGTGCAGCTGCGCCACGAAGGTACGGATGCAAAGTTCGGGTGTAGCGACATGACGTCCGTTCCTTTCTGTGTGGCGTTGCTGGTTAATGGATGACCGTACAGCACGGATCGAGGGTTCGCACCAATAAAAAGCGCCGCGAACGTAAACTCCGGGTGACTTCTGTCCCCGGGTTCGCTGGATTGAGAGAGCCTTTGTTGCAGGTCAGGCGTAGAAAGCAGAAGTCCCTCCGCGATGGTTCGCGGAGGGAACTTTCTACCCGAAAAAGAGGACGTTCGGTCTGTACGTCATTTGGAGAACGAGCGGACCCACGCTGTGAAGGGCTCCGAGAACTCTGCCGAGTACGGAAGCGGCGCGACGTAGTCGGCCCCGGTGGACTGTTCTTCGCCGATGTCCTTGAGTACGAAGTTGGCGTTGCGCATCCGCACTGAAGTCAGCGCGGTATGTGAGAGCGCGGCGTCGAGTGCCGCGACGTCGGAGGGAATTACTTGGATGTCCTTGTCCGAGCAGCTGGTGAGAACGGGCATGCCTGCCGGCAGCGCCGCTACGAGCGCAACCGGGTCCAGCGCGTCTTCCTCGGCGAGTGCCTTGGCATTGGCGTGAACGAGTCCCGCGTTCTGCAGCGGTTCGGGTAGATCATCCGGAACCGTGCCCTCGGATCGAAGAGACTCGACGGCGTCGGCGAGCGCGACGCGCAGTTCGTCAGCCAGTTCGACCGGCAACTGTCCGGCGCCGACGACGGCGTCGAGCTGGCGGTGAATCTGCGTCGTGAGTAGATCGAGAAGCCGGACACTCAGCGGCTCGAGCAGTGCGAGGGCGCTGACTCTTGTGCCCTCTTTCGCCGTGGCAAGTGCCAGCGCGACGACGGCGCCGTCGCTGTGTCCGACGACGAACAAGCGCTCGGGATCGACGCCGGGTTGTCCGGCGAGGTAGTCAAGTCCGTCGGAGGCGGCGTCGACGAATGTGTTGAAGCCGAGATCGGCGATGTCCTCGATCTCGTAGTCGCCGAGTGCGGTTTCGCCGCTGCCGAGCTTGTCGTAACGCAGGCTTGAAATGCCTTGATTTTCAAGAAGATCCGCGATGAACCGCAGAGTTCCGATGTCGCCTTCGAGGAGGGCGCTGTCGCCGTTGCGATCGGTGGGGCCACTGCCGGCCAGAATCAGCGCGGCCGGCGCCGGGGAGTCGGGTGAGGCTGCCAGGCGAAGACTCCCGTACAGGGTGACGTCGCCGGATTGGAACGAGATCTCGGTGTCGGACATGACGACTTGTCTACCAGGTCCGCAGGTTCAGGCGGTGCGCAGACTCCGGACACGTCGCCATCCGCGCCAGCTGAACCACAAGAGTGCGGCGAGCAGCGGAATGATCAGGAGCGGCAAGATCATCGCGATCAAGGAGGTGAAGAAAGTCAGCACATCCTCGATGACGGAGACGACGGGATTCGCCAGTCCACCGGTAGTGGCCGTACTGACCGCGCGAGTGCCGGTCTGGGCGGCGCTGAATGTCAGCGCCGTCGGCGCTCCGACGATGAGGCCCGCCAACGCGGCCATCGCGGGGTCGAGATGGCTGAAGGCCGCCCAGGCCGCGATCACTCCGGCGATGGGTCCGGTGACGTTCCCGATCACCGAGAGTGCGTTGTCCACGAAGGGAATGAGGTCGGCACCCAGTTCGACCACCGCGGCTATTGCCAATGCCACCAGCGCGCCGGTGGATCCGATCCACCGCATCGACTCGCCGACGGTGATCCCGAACAGTTCGAAGTGGACGGCAGCGCTGAGCATCAGCAGCGGCAGGAAGGTTCGCATTCCGGACGCTGCGGCGAGTCCGAGACCGAGCATGGCGGGCAACACCCAGGTATCCATGGGTGGAGTTTAGGTCTACTGTGCGCCTTTATTAACCGCCGGCGGTTAATAAAGGCGCACAGCAAAGTCTCGGAAAGGACCTTTCATGGCGACAAACCCGCAGCCGATGTTCTTCCTCAACCTGCCCGTCAAGGACCTCGGCAAGGCCACCACCTTCTACGAGGGCCTCGGATACTCCAAGAACACGCAGTTCTCCGACGAGAATGCGTCGTCGATGGTCATCAGTGACACCATCGTCGTGATGCTGTTGGCCGAGCCCTTCTTCAAGACCTTCACCACCAAGGGCATTGCCGACACCTCGACGTCGACGGAAGCGCTGCTCGGTCTCTCGGCCGAGACCCGTGAGGCCGTCGACACCCTCGTCGACAAGGCGCTCGCGACCGGCGGTTCCGAAGGTAACGCGACGCAGGATCACGGTTTCATGTACAGCCGCAGCTTCCAGGATCCCGACGGCCACATCTGGGAAATCATCTGGATGAATCCCGAGAACATCGAGGGCTGAGCGACCGAACTTCCTCGGCGAGAGGCGAAACCCCGCAAACACTCGTAGCGTGGAGTGGTGACTGTCGCAAAAACCCTCGGAGAGCTACGCGCCTCCGGACACGTACAGCGAAGTGTCAAGGAAGAACTACGAGAGAACCTTCTCGCCGCGTTGCGGGACGGCCGTGACCCCTGGCCCGGGATAGTCGGGTTCGAGGACACGGTCGCCCCGCAACTCGAGCGGGCGCTGATCGCCGGCCACGACGTGGTTCTGCTCGGCGAACGCGGTCAAGGAAAGACGAGGTTGCTTCGCACTCTCGGGCTCCTGCTCGACGAGTGGACCCCCGTCATCGAAGGCTCGGAACTGGGGGAGCACCCGTACGAGCCGATCACACCGGCTTCGATACGTCGAGCCAAGGAACTGGGTGACGACCTCCCGATCGCCTGGCGACACCGCAGCGAGCGGTACTCCGAGAAACTGGCAACGCCGGACACCTCGGTCGCCGACCTGATCGGAGATGTCGACCCGGTCAAGGTGGCCGAGGGTAGGAGCCTCGGCGATCCGGAGACCATTCACTTCGGTCTCGTGCCCCGCGCGCATCGCGGAATCGTGGCGATCAACGAGCTTCCCGACCTCGCCGAGCGCATCCAGGTCTCGTTGCTCAACGTGATGGAAGAGCGGGACATCCAGGTCCGCGGGTACACGCTTCGGCTTCCGTTGGACGTCCTTCTGGTCGCGAGCGCAAATCCTGAGGACTACACCAACCGCGGGCGCATCATCACACCACTCAAAGACCGCTTCGGCGCCGAAATTCGCACTCACTACCCCGTCGAGTTGGCGGGTGAGATCGCGGTGATCGAGCAGGAGGCGCACCTGGCCGCGGAGGTGCCTGACTACCTTCTCGAAATTCTTGCCAGGTTCACGCGCTTGCTACGCGAATCCACCTCGGTGGATCAGCGATCGGGTGTGTCGGCACGATTTGCCGTCGCCGGCGCGGAAACCGTCAGTGCAGCGGCGGTACGACGCGCGGCGGTGCTCGGCGAGGCCGATCCTGTTGCACGGCCCGTCGATCTCGAGTCCGTGGTCGAGGTTCTTCGCGGCAAGGTCGAATTCGAATCCGGTGAAGAGGGACGGGAACTGGAGGTGCTCGAGCACCTGCTGCGTCGCGCGACCGCCGATACGGTTCGGGTACGACTCGGCGGAATCGACCTCGGGATGTTGGTTGCTGCTGTGGAGACGGGCAATACGATCGTCACCGGTGAATCTGTCACGGCCAAGGCGTTTCTCGACGAGCTTCCGGACCTCGAGGTCCTGGACGAAGTAGCCGAACGCCTCGGCGCGCGATCCGACGGCGAGCGTGCCGCCGGTGCCGAACTTGCCCTCGAAGGGCTTTACCTCGCGCGCCGGATCTCCAAAGATCAAGGCCCGGGCGGCCGCTCGGTGTATTCGTAAGGGGCAGTGATGATCCACAATCCGCGGTACGGGCCGTACGACGGTGGTCCCGATCCGCTGGCGCCTCCGGTAGATCTGCGCGATGCCTTGGCAGCAATCGGCGACGACGTGTTGTCAGGCACGTCGCCGCGCCATGCCCTCCGGGAACTCCTGCGCCGCGGAAACCGAGACATGCGCGGGCTCGACGACCTTGCTGCCCAGGCGAACCGGCGTCGACGTGAGCTGCTACGCCGCAACAATCTCGACGGAACGCTCGACGAGGTTCGTAAGCTTCTCGACAAGGCGGTGCTCGAAGAGCGCAAAGAACTGGCACGTGCTCTCGACGACGACGCACGATTCAACGAAATGCGGATCGAGGAGTTGCCACCGTCCACAGCTCAGGCCGTGCAAGATCTGGCCGACTACAACTGGCGCAGCGAACAGGCTCGCGCGGATTACGAGAAGATTCGTGATCTGCTCGGACGTGAGGTCCTCGATCAACGCTTCTCGGGAATGAAGCAGGCACTCGAGGGCGCTACCGACGAGGATCGTGAGCAGATTCGCCAGATGCTGGCAGATCTGAATCAACTGCTCGATGCGCACTCTCGGGGCGTCGACACTCCTGAGCAGTTTGCGGAGTTCATGGACAAGCACGGGCAGTATTTCCCGGACAACCCGCGCAACGTCGACGAACTTCTGGATTCGTTGGCGCAGCGCGCGGCGGCCGCACAACGATTGCGTAACTCGCTCTCGCAGGAGCAGCGTGACGAGTTGGATGCGTTGGCGCAGCAGGCGTTCGGCGATCCGAGCCTGATGAGTGAGCTGAGTCAACTCGACCAGTTCCTTCAGGCGGCTCGGCCGGGTGAGGACTGGGAAGGTTCGCAACAGTTCCGCGGCGACAACGGAATGGGGTTGGGTGAGGGGACCGGTGCCCTGCAGGACATCGCCGAGCTGGAATCGCTGGCAGATCAACTGTCGCAGCAGTATGCCGGCGCAACGCTCGACGACATCGACCCCGAGCTACTTGCGCGGCAACTCGGCGACGAAGCCGCCGCTGATGCTCGCACCCTGGCCGATCTCGAAAAGGCTTTGCAGGAACAGGGTTTCTTCGATCGCGCACCAGACGGTCAATGGCGCTTGTCTCCCAAAGCCATGCGACAGCTCGGACAGACCGCTCTGCGTGACGTCGCCGGGCAACTGTCGTCGCGAACCGGTCAACGCGATACGCGTCGGGCAGGTGCGATGGGCGAACCGACCGGAGCTTCCCGCGAATGGGAGTTCGGGGACACCGAACCCTGGGACGTCACGAGAACCATCACCAACGCCGTCCTACGTGACCCGGGCCGAATGCCGGTGCGGCTGAGCGTCGTCGATGTCGAGGTGGCCGAAACCGAGCAGCGTAGTCAGGCTGCGGTGGCTCTGTTGGTGGACACGTCGTTCTCGATGGTGATGGAGGATCGCTGGGTGCCGATGAAGCGCACCGCTCTGGCACTCAATCATCTGGTGAGCACGCGGTTTCGCAGCGACGAGCTGCAGTTGATCGCCTTCGGACGCCACGCGCACGTACTGAGCCCGTCGGAGCTCGCCGGTTTGGACGGCGCGTGGGACCAGGGAACCAACCTGCACCACGCACTGTTGTTGGCGGCCAGACACCTTCGACGCCATTCCAATGCGCAGCCGGTGGTATTGATCGTCACGGACGGTGAGCCGACGGCTCATCTCGAAGCGGACGGAGAAGCCAGGTTCGACTACCCGCCGAGTGCGCGAACCCTCGGTTTGACGGTTCGAGCACTCGACGCCGTGGCCAGGCTGGGCGCCAAGGTCACGTTCTTCCGCCTCGGTGAGGATCCAGGTCTGGCCAGGGTGGTCGACCGGATGGCGCACCGGGTGGGTGGACGCGTCATCACACCGGACCTGGACGGCCTCGGCGCAGCCGTCGTGAGTGACTACATGCGAGGTCGCCGTTAATTCTGCCGCCGTCAGTCTTGTTCAGCGGGCTGGTGCTGGGTGATGCAGTGGATGCCGCCGCCACGTTCGAACAACGGTCTGGCGTCGACGGTGACGACAGTGCGTCCGGGGTAAGCGGCTGCCAGGATCCGGGCCGCTTCGGCGTCGGCCGGGTCGTCGAAGCTGCAGGCGATCACTCCACGATTGACCACGAGGTGGTTGATGTAGCTGTAGTCGACGAATCCCTCGTCGTCGCGCAGGATTTCGGGAGCGGGTACCCGAATGATCTTCCACGGCCGGCCGCCGACGTCCGTCGAGCTTTCGAACAACTCGATGATCGTCTTGCTGACGGCGTAGTCGGGGTGCACCGGATTGCGTTGGTCATGGACGAGTACCACTCCGGGGGAAGAGATGGCAGCGACGATGTCGACGTGTCCGCGCGTTCCGTAGGTCTCCTGATCGCGAGTCAACCCGCGGGGAAGCCAGATCACGTGCTTGGCGCCGATGGTGCGGGCGAGTTCGGCCTCGATGTCGGCCTTCGTCAGGTCGGGATTGCGCCCCGGATCGAGTTGGACGGTTTCGGTGACCAAGACGGTGCCGAGACCGTCGACCTGAATACCGCCGCCCTCGTTGACGATTGGTGAGTCGATCAACTGGGCACCGCATTGTTCGACGACAAATGCGCCGATCTTCGAGTCCTTGTCCCACTGCGCCCACCCCTGTGCGCCCCAGCCGTTGAACACCCAGTCGACTCCGCCGAGACGGCCTTCGTCGGACAGGACGAACGTCGGCCCGATGTCGCGCATCCACGCGTCGTTGAGAGGTGCCTCGACGATGTCGACCTTCTCGGACAGATACTTTCGTGCTTCTTCGACTTCGGCGGGATCGACGACGACGGTGACCGGCTCGAATTCGGCGACGGCGTGGGCGACGGCCGCCCACGTCGAGCGCGCTTCGTGCTGTTCCTCGGCGGTGTCGCCGAGGGAGTATCCGGCGCTGGGGTACGCCATCCAAGTGCGTTCGTGCGGTTCACTTTCCGCGGGCATTCGCCAGGTCATCGGTTGGCTCCCACAGTGTTCACCGGTGCGGTCAGAGCCGAGTAGGTGTCGGGTCGGCGAGTGGCCAGGAACGGGAACAGTGCAAGCCAGTCTTCACGTTGCCGAAGATCGAGATCGGCGACCAGCACTGCTGATTCGTCGCGGGGAGCCTGAACGAGGATGCGTCCGTACGGATCCGAGATGAAGGAAGAACCGTAGAAGGTGATGAGACCTTCACTGCCGTGGCGATTGGGAACAACCATGAAGGTGCCGTTGGCGATACCGTTTCCGACGATCACCTGCTGCCACAGCGGTTGGGTGTCGAAGTTCGGGTGATCGGGCTCGGAGCCGATCGCCGTCGGGTAGACCAGAACCTGGGCGCCGGCGAGGGAGTATGCACGTGCGACCTCCGGGAACCACTCGTCCCAGCATGTCGGGAGGCCGAACTTCGCGCCGAGTGCTTCGTGGACGGGGTATGCGTCCTGCGCCGGACCGCCGCGGAAGTACGTGTCCTCGTAGTATCCGGCCGTCACCGGAATGTGGAGCTTGCGGGTTCTGGCGAGAAGCTCTTCGGGCGAGACGAGGATCGCGGTGTTGAATCCCAGTCCGTCCTCGGCCTCACTGCGCTCGTACAGCGATGCGTGGACGAGGACCTGGTTCTCGGCGGCGGCTTTGGCGGCGAAGGCGAGAGTGGGTCCGGTGAGCAGGTCTTCCGCTTCGCGTCCGGGATTGTCGCCGGCCGGGGTGGAGGCGGGGTAGCGGCTGAGCGTCAGCTCCGGAAGAAAGACCACGGAAGCGCCCAGCTTCGCTGCGGACGCAATGCCCTCGCTCAATTCGGTGTAGAGGTCGTCTTGGTCCTCGTGCCAGCGATGTTGCACGAGACCTACACGCAGAGGTGTGGACGTGGACGGCGTAGTCGCGGCCAGAGACTCGGGTGGGGTGAGGGCGGTGATCGTCAGCATGGGGTTTCCTCGGTGCTCGGGTATTCGACGTTCAACGTAAAACGAATGTGATTCGTTAAGTATGGTGGGTGAGCGCTGATTGATCAAGGACTTTCGAGGAATTGTTTTTTGCGGCGCCCCGAACGGTGTGGATCACTACAGGAGGACATATGCCGCGGCCATCGCAACGACTGCTCTCACCGGCGATCATCACCGAGGCAGCGATCGAGTCAGTGGACGAATCCGGCGACTTCACCATGCCGGGACTCGCCGCACGACTGAAGGTGCGACCGTCGTCGCTCTACAACCACGTTTCCGGACGGGCCGAGATCGTCGAACTGATGAGGGCTCAGCTGATGGCGGGAATCGACGTGGAGTCGGCCTCGGGATCCTGGAGCGAGACCGTCTCTGCGCTGGCAGCCGAGTACCGGCGAAGCTACGCAGCACATCCTCGCCTGATTCCGCTCTTCACCGCCCAGACGGTGCAGGCCGGTGTGGCGTTCACCCTGTACAACGCGCTAGCGCAGGCATTCGCCGATGGTGGCTTCGACCCGGCTCAAACGCTGCACGCAATCACAACCGTCGACAGTTTTGTTCTAGGTTCGGCGTTGGATCTGGCGGCGCCAGATGTCCAGTGGGCGTCGGGGCCCGAGGCTAACGACGCGATGAAGGCGGCGTTGGCAACATCCGGGAAAAATCCCGAACGTGCCGACGCCGCCTTCGAATTCGGCTTGCGTGTATTGATGGCGGGCCTGATCGCGCAGGCCCCCGAACCTACTGTCTCCTAGGACACGCTGAGGTCGTTCTCGTCGCGCAGAGCCTCCGTGTCGCGGTTGAGGGTCTTGCCCTCGAAGAACTCGGGATTGCGCACTCGCATGACCATCATCAGTACCGCGCCGAGGATGAGGATTCCGAAGCCGAGGAAGAAGACCAGGCCGATGCCGCCGATGGATGCTCCGCTGGCGTTGTCCGGATTCATACTCTCCTGGACCGAAATGACGAACACCGCAAGCAGCATGAGACCACCGATGAGTGGGAACGCGAGCCGGAAGACGAAGTTTCGTACGCTTTCGAAGAGCGTCTTGCGGAAGTACCACACGCACGCGAATGCCGTGATGCCGTAGTACCAGCAGATCATGATGCCGAGGGCGGCGATCGTGTCGAGCAGCGCACTTTCGGAGAGGAACGTGACGACGCTGTAGAACACTGCTGTCACCGCGCCGGCCACGACGGTGGCGTACGACGGCACCAGGAATCGAGGCGAAACCTCGGCGAGCTTCTTGGGGAAAGCTCCGTATGCGCCCATGGCGAGCATGGTTCGTGCCGCGGGCAGGAACGTGGTCTGCAGGCTCGCAACGGAAGAGACGAAGACTGCGAGGAAGAGGAGCATTCCGCCCCAGTTGCCCAGGACCGGGTCGGCCAGAGCGCCGAAGACGTTCTCGGAGTTGTCGGGATTGCCGAGGCCGAGGCCTTCCTCACCGACGCCGGCGTACATCATCGCGGCAACGGCGACCAGCAGGTAGGTCAGGAGAATGGTTGCGACACAGAGCAAACCGGCGCGGCCCGGGGTCTTCTTGGGGTTCTTCGACTCCTCGCCCAGCGTGAGACAGGTATCCCAGCCCCAGAACGCGAAGATCGATCCGGTGAGTCCGATGACAAACGCACCGATGGCGAGTCCGCTGAACGGGTTGAACCAACTCAGGTCGAAGGACAATCCGGCCGGGGCATCGCCGGCGCCAACGTGAACCAGTGCAACGACGGCGAAGACGACCAGCAGCACCATCTGGAAGCCGACGAGTGCGAACTGCACGCGCTCGCTGGTAGTGATTCCTCTACTCGCTATCCATGTGGCCAGGGCGATGAAGACGAGTGTGGTGCCGACATTGACAAATTTGTTGCCCGGCAGATCGGCGATCGACGGATTGTCGACCACTCGCGCGATGAACAGATAGAAGAAGTCGACGGCAATGGCAGCAAGGTTCGAGAGCACGATGATGGTGGCGATCACCATGCCCCAGCCGCACATCCAACCGACGTACGGCCCGAATGCCTTGGTGGACCAAGTGAATGACGCGCCGCAGTCAGGTGTGTCGGAGTTCAGCTCGCGGTACGCGTACGCGGTGAGGAACATCGGGATGAAGCCGGCGATGAAGATGGCGGGCATCTTGAGGCCGACCGCGGCGACGATCAATCCGATGCTGGCGGTCAGGGTGTAACCCGGTGCCACGGAGGAGATTCCGAGTACGGCGCCGGAGATCATGCCGATCTTGCCGGTGGCGAGGCCTTTGGAACTCAGTTCGGTGCTGGTCATGACAGTGCCTCCGGCTGGGTGAATTCGTGCTTGGGCACTACGACCATGGGAACGGGCAGCACGCGCAGCATCTTGGCGGCGGTGGAGCCCAGGAAGAGTTTTCGGGGCTGCGCGAGACGGCTGGAACCGACCATCACGAGGTCGCCGTCCTGCCAGTCCAGTTGACGCACTGCCGATTCCACTGTTGAACCGTCGGCGATGATGACCTCGATGGGGAACTCGGCGGGGAGCGCCGCTCTTGCGATGTCAAGCGTGTCCTGAGCGTGATTTCGTGCACGTTCCCTGGCGGACTCGGCGGTGTCGCGGTGATCGCGCAGATCGTTCTGGGGGTCGAGTGCTACGAGCGAGACCAGTCTCAGCGGAACCTGCATCAGTTCGCTGGTACGTACGGCGGTGTTCAAGACGACGTCGGCGCCGACGCGGGTACCGAGCGCGCAGGTGACCTCTCGTATTGCGGTAGCCGACGAGTGCCGCGTTCCGCGAGGAGCCAGTGCTACCGGGACGTGGGCGGAGTGCAGCAGTTCGGTCGAGACCGAACCTATCGCGTGACGGCCGAGCAGACCGTCGCCGGAAGCTCCCACCACGATCGCCAGCGCGCTCAGTCGGTCAACCTCGTCGAGCAGGCCCTGAGCAAACGACTCGTGGAAGCTCAGGTGTACTTCCACCTGGATGTCCTCGGGCACCGATGCTTTCGCCTCGGCGAGCCAGTCGTGTGCACGTGCGGCGAGAATGTCGTCGTAGCCGGCTTCCGAGGGAACCTTGGCCGGCAGTGTCCGATCCGGTGGGAGGACCATGCAGATGTCGAGTTGCGCGCCGAGACTGCGCGCGAGCTGGGCCCCGAGGACCAACCCGTCTTTACCGCTGGGTGTGGCGAGGTATCCGACGATAAGGCGCATGGTGGCTCTTTTCCGGATTGGAGGAATCTGCTGTGCGCCTTTATTAACCGCGGGGGGTTAATAAAGGCGCACAGCAGGAGGGGCGGCAACTCAGTCGTGCGAACTCATGACGTGCTTGAGACGGGTGTAGTCCTCGACTCCGTATGCCGAGAGATCTTTGCCGTAGCCGGAGTACTTGAAGCCGCCGTGCGGCATCTCGGCAACGAGCGGGATGTGGCAGTTGATCCACACCGCACCGAAGTCGAGAGCGGCGGAGACGCGTTGCGTGACACCGTGATCCTTGGTCCAGATGCTCGAGGCCAGGCCGAACCGAACGTCGTTGGCAAGCGTGATCGCCTCCTTCTCGTCGGAGAAGCTCTGGACGGTGAGGATGGGACCGAAAGTCTCTTCCTGTACGATGTCGTCCGATTGCGCGACGCCGGTGATGACGGTCGGCTCGAAGAAGAATCCGGTTTCGCCCGAACGCTTTCCGCCGGTAACGATCTTGGCCGACGCCGGCAGGTTCGCGATCTTGTCGCTCACGGCGTTGAAGTGGTTGATGTTGTTGAGCGGGCCGTAGAAGGCATCAGGATTGGAAGGCGCGCCGGGGCGCAGCTTCTCGGCGTTCCGGACGAGGGCTTCGACGAGCTGATCGTGGATGGACTCGTGAACGATCACGCGAGTGGCCGCGGTGCAATCCTGGCCACCGTTGAAGAACGCTGCCTCGGCAATACCGGTGGCGGTCTTCTCGATGTCGACGTCGCCGAAGACGATCGCCGGCGCTTTGCCGCCCAGTTCGAGGTGCGCGCGCTTGAGTTGCTGCGCTGCGGACACGGCGACAGCGATGCCCGCCCGCACCGAACCGGTGATCGAGACGAGACCGAGGGCCGGGTTCTCCACCAACGTCGCGCCGGTTCCGCCGTTGCCGAGCACGACGTTGAACACGCCGTCCGGCAGGATGCCCTTCGAGAGCTTCGCCAGGACCAGCGTGCTGCCCGGTGTGGTGTCGCTGGGCTTGAGGACGATCGTGTTGCCGGCTGCGAGGGCGGGCCCGATCTTCCACAGCGCCATCATGAACGGGTAGTTCCACGGAGTGACCTGACCGACGACGCCGATCGGCTCACGACGGACGTAGGAGGTGAAACCCTCCATGTACTCTCCGGCCGCCTTGCCCTCGAGAAGTCGTGCGGCTCCGGCGAAGAACCGCATCTGATCGGCTCCGACCTTGACCTCTTCGTCGGCGATCATCTGGTGGGCCTGGCCGGTGTTGGCGC
This sequence comes from Rhodococcus sp. IEGM 1406, assembly GCF_030056745.1. Classification (NCBI taxonomy): domain Bacteria; kingdom Bacillati; phylum Actinomycetota; class Actinomycetes; order Mycobacteriales; family Nocardiaceae; genus Rhodococcus; species Rhodococcus sp. IEGM 1406. The sequence continues at coordinate 1,591,473 of NZ_JASHKO010000001.1, forward strand.
TTTCGGCTGCGACGATTTCGTCGCTGTGCGCTTCGATGGCGTCGGCGAGTTTGAGGAGTGCGGCCTGCCGCACGCTTGGTGTCGTCTTACCCCAGGTCTCGAATGCGCGCTGTGCTGCTTCGACGGCGGCGTCGACGTCTTCCTTGGTGGAGACCGGCGTACGCCCGACCACACTCTCGTCCACGGGGTTGATCAGGTCGAGTGTTTCCGTCGCGGCCGAGGCGACGAATTCACCGTTGATGTAGTTCTCGAGTACGACGATCGACATCGGTACCGGTTCCTCTCGAGGTCGAACGAGTTCCGGCCGAGGTGATCAGCACGGAACTCGCACTTTGTGGGGCGTGTGTGAGCAAGTGTGCGCTGACTCACAAGTAAAGGCAGCTGCCAAAAAGGTGAAATCTTTGATCCCCGACGCGCCGAGTTGTACAGTCCTGCCCATGACGATCGCTGTGCGGTGGATGTTGGCGCAGCCGGATCTCGCGCTGGAACTCAAAGGTGGGGCGCAGGGTGTCGGTCGCGAAATCACATTTGCGCACGCCACGGAGTTGCTCGACCCGTTTCGATGGTTGACCGGCGGCGAATTCATCCTCACCACCGGCATCCGATTGCCGTCCACTCAGCAAAAGCGCGGCCGCTATCTCCGGATGCTCGATGCGGCGGGTGTGGCGGCGGTGGGATTCGGAACCGGGCTGTCGTACCCCGAGGTCCCGGCCGATCTGGTGGCCGTCGCCGACGAGATCGGACTCCCGCTGATCGAGGTGCCGCTGCCGACGCCGTTTGCTGCCGTCGTCAAGCGTGTGATGAGCCGGTTGGCAGAGCAGGAATATGAAGCTGTCCTCCGGGCGTCGCGGGCGCAACCGCGGATGACGCGTGCCGTCATTTCCGGCGGAACTGCCGCAACCGTGCGTGAACTGGCGATCGCAACCTCGGCGACGGTGCTTCTTCTCGACGTCGCCGGACGAGTTCTCGAGAGCTCACCTCAACTGCCGACGGACGACGTGATCGACGAACTGCGAGCAACTCTCGGGGGCGGCGCATCCAGCAGCGTGACGCTTGCAAGGTCTGGAGCGTCGATCGCGGTGCAGCAGATCAGCGTCGGGCGAACGCCGTACGGATACCTGGCGGTGATCAGTGCTTCGGCGCTCAGCTACGTCGATCAGATACTGCTCGGTCACGCGAACTCGTTGCTGGCGTTGGACTTCGAGAAACCTGCGCGCCTGCGCGCCACTCAGGATCAGTTGAATTCGCATGCCCTCGGGCTGCTGCTCACCGAAGACCGCGACCCGGCACCGGCGTGGCAACAGATCCGGCAGGCCGCCGACGGCGAGGGAATGATCCGAGGGTTGACAGTTCTTGCCGACACGTCCGACGTAGCGGGACGCGTCGGAGTCGAGATTGCCGAGTTCATGAACAAGGCAGGGCGGCAGTTGTTCTCGCGAATCAACGACACTCGCGTCACAGTGCTGCTGCGTGGAACCGACGACGTCCAGTTCGCCCGAGAGCTACTGGGTGGGGTATCGAGGTCGGATCTTCGCGCGCTTCGAGTCGGCTTGAGCGCGCGACGGGTGGTCGCTGCGCTGGCGGTCGCCGTCGAACAGTCCCAGCTGTGTGCGTCTGCGGCGGAAATCGGTGGCGAGCCTTTGGAATTCGCGGCGCTGACCGGAAGTGTGCTGCTGTCTTTCGATTCGACGCGTGAAGTACTCAACACGCTGGCGGAAACGATGATCACACCGATCGAGGACTACGACCGTGACAACGGCACCGAACTGCTGGCGTCGCTGCGGGCATTCCTCGAGGCCAACGGGCACTGGGAAGCGGCAGCCATCACGATGGGCGTCCACCGGCACACGCTGCGAAGCCGAATGGCGAAGGTGGAGAGCTTGATCGACTGTCGACTCGAGGTAGCGAGAGTTCGTGCGGAACTGCTGCTCTCGATCATTGCCCGGCAGTCGTGACTGCCGGGCAATGATCGAGACTTGGCAAAGCGGCCGTCAGGCCTTGCTGCGGGCGATGATGTCGGCGGCGGTTCGCTGCCCCATCCGGACAGCACCGTCGACGTGCTGGTACCCCTCGGCCGCGATGTCGGAGCACGAGAAGTGGATCGGGCCGACGGGTGTGCGGGAATCCGCGCCGTATCGGTGCAGCCCACCGAGGTCGAAGCTGGCCGCGTACGCACCGCGGGTCCATTCCTCCGAGCCCCAGTCGGATTCGTAGTACACAACCGGTTCTTCGGCCTTCGGGCCCAGATAGCGGGCAAGTGAGGCCAGAATCGTGGCCTTACGCTCCTCGACGGAAAGCTCGAACATCGCGTCGGCCTTCTCGTCGGAGACGAAAGCGACCAGTGTGCCGCGATCGTCCTCGTGGTTGGTGTTGTCGTACACCTCCTGTACTACCTCGGACGCGCCGAAGCCGGTGCCGGAGAGGCCGTCTTCGCGCCAGAAAGGCGTCTCGTACACCGCGTGCACCTTGATGACGAGGCCGAGGGACTGGTGCTGGTGCATCTGGTGCTGACGACGCGGCAGCGGGGGATCGTACGAGATCCGGGAGTAGAGGTTGGGCGGTACGGCCAGGATCACTCGGCTTGCCTCGACGCGAACATCGCCGTCCGCCAACACCGTTGCACCGGACTCGTTCCACTTCACCGTTCGCACGGGTGCGTTGAGGAAGACGTCGTCACCGAGGGCCTCCGCCATGCGGATCGATACCTGCTGCATTCCGCCGATCACTCGCTTGTCGAGGATGAAGTCCTCGTCGACGAGGTGGGAGAACGAGCCTGCGGAAGCGGCCATGAGTACGGCCTGCAGGGCAGAGAACGAGTGGGCGGGCTTGGTGAGCATGCCACCGGCGATGAAGAGGCCGATGTTGTCACGTGCCTCGGCGTCGTCGGACTGATTGATCAGCCACTGCTTGAAGGAGACTGTGTCGAGATCGCGGGCGAGGGGATGTGCCCACGGTTCCTCGGCGCCGATCTGTGCTGCGAGATCGTCCATCTCGTCGATGAGACGGTCCATCTCCTTCTTCGTGGTGTCGTTCGTGGGGAAGGAATCACCGGTGTACTGCGTCCGCTCACCTGCCGACGAGATGTAGACGGACTCGCCCTCACGGTAGCGCTCGAAAGTTTTCAGGCCGAGTTCGTCGAGCAAGGAGATCAGCGCGGTCTGGTCGGGGGAGACCCACTGGCCGCCGATTTCCAGAACTGCTCCGTCGATGGTGTCGGTCCACGTGCGGCCGCCGACGCGGTCGCGCGCTTCGATCACAGCGACGGTCAAACCGGCCTTGCGCAGCGCGGTTGCAGCTGCCAGGCCAGAGGGGCCGGCGCCGACGATTGCAACGTCTCTCTGGAGAGTAGGCACTTGCGAGCTCCTTCATGTTGAGCACCGCTCGAGTCGAAAGCTGCCGACGAGCGAGTGCACGGGTGTCGGTTTTCAGTCTGTCCCGAGGAGACGCACACCACACCTGACGAAACGGAGTGTTCGATCGGTGATCTTGTGCCGTTTAGGCGCGGCTAGCCGTTGATGACGTGGCGATCGCCGAGCGGTCGGCTCAGCGGAACGTCCAGGCTGCCGAACACGGCAACCAAGATGCACATCTTGTCCGCGGCCTCCGGCAATGCTCCGGTTCGGAGCGTGACGATCACCGTCGTATCAGTCTCTTCGACGGTTGCGTACGCGCCGTAGCACTCCGGAGTGCCGGTCACGAAGTGGACTGCCACCGTGTGATCGTCGACCTCGGACCACGATTCGAACATGGTGGCCGTCGCACCCACGATGTCGGTGCGGCTGTCGAACTCCGTGCCCATCTCGCTGTCGTCGACCTCGTCGGGAACGGGGGTTCCGAGCGACCAGTCGGCGGGACTTGCTTCGTTGGCCGCCATCGGATTCGGCGCAGCAACCGGCCCCGTTGTCTGGGCCCCGACGGAGCATCCGGCCACAGCAAGGCAGGCCAGAACGGCGAGGGTTAGTACACGCATGAATCCACCGTAACCCTGCTCAAGCGAGTAGCGCCGTGACCAGCGCAATCGCCGGTATCGACGCCAAAGTGGTGACAAAGGCGCTGTCTCGGGCGAGGACCATTCCGCGCCGATATCGGCTTGCATAGATGAAGACGTTCTGTGCCGTCGGCAACGTCGAGACGACCACGATGGCGAACAACTGATGGCCGTCGATGCCGAGGAGGAAGTGCGCCATCAGGTAAGCCAGCACCGGTTGGACGACGATCTTGAGGGTCGACGCAAGCGCGACGTCGCGGCGCGGACTGGAGCCCTTCTCGAGCACCCGTACGCCGTACAACGAGAGCCCGAATGCCAACAGTGCGCCGGGGACCGAAGTGGCGCCGATCAATTCGAAAGGCTGCATCAGCGGTCTCGGCGGTACCCAACCGATCAACGCCACGATCAACCCCGCAGCGCCCGCGAGCACGATCGGATTCTTGAACGGAGCGGTGACAGTGTCGATCAGTGACAGTTTTTCGGCTTCGCCCCGCAATGCCGTGAGATCGAGGATCGTCAAGGCGATCGGGGAGTACACGACGATCTGGAAGAGCAGGAGCGGCGCGACGAACGTGGCATCGCCGAGCACGAACACCGCGATCGGGATCCCGAGGTTGGCCGAATTCACGTACGACGCCGACAGCGCGCCGATAGTCAGTTCGGGCAGCGGCCGGTTGAGCCAGATCTTTGCAACGACGACGTACAGAGCGCCGACGGCAAAGGCAGTAGCCGACGCAACCGCAAGCGTCGGCGAGAAGATCACCGACAGATCGGACGACGCGAGGGTGGTGAACAGTAGGGCAGGCGTCGCGACGAAGAAGACGAGTCGACCGAGAACGAACTGTCCTTGGCTACCGAGGGTACCGAGACGGCCGAGCAGATACCCGACCGCGATGACAACAAAAATGACGGTGAAACCCGCAACAACTCCCGACACGCTGCGGGCACCTCTCGACTGGAATGAATAACTTCGGGAAATCTTAGTCCGGGCAACAAAAAGGCCGCGCAGCCGATTGACTGCGCGACCTCTTCGGTACTTCTACGTGTGACTACCGTGCGGCGGTGAAGGGAAGCAACGCCATTTCGCGTGCGTTCTTCACTGCAACGGCGACCTGACGCTGCTGCTGCGGGGTCAGGCCCGTGACGCGACGGCTGCGGATCTTGCCGCGGTCCGAGATGAACGTGCGAAGCAAGTTGATGTCCTTGTAATCGACATGCGTGATCTTCGCTGCGAACAACGGGTTCTTCTTGGGCTTACGACCCTCTACGGGGCGTGGCTTCTTCGACGGTGAACGCTTGACTGCCATCCGACTTCCTTACCAGCTCGACTTGTGTACGCCAGGCAGTTCCCCACGGTGCGCCATTTCTCGCACGCGAATCCGGGAGAGCCCGAACTTCCGCAGGTGGCCGCGCGGACGTCCATCCGCAGCGTCTCGATTGCGCAATCGTACCGGACTGGCGTCGCGTGGTAGACGTTGCAGGGTCGCTTGGGCCTTCGCGCGCTCCTCGGGTGAGCTTTTCGGGGAGCGGATTGCCTCCTTGAGCGCCGATCGCTGCTCCGCGTATCGCTCGACGATGACCCGTCGCTGGTTGTTCTTGGCGATCTTGGACTTCTTGGCCATGCCTACTTCTCTTCTCGGAAATCGACGTGCTTGCGCACCACGGGGTCGTACTTCTTCAGTACGAGTCGATCGGGGTCGTTGCGACGGTTCTTGCGGGTCACGTACGTGTACCCGGTGCCCGCCGTGGACTTGAGTTTCACGATCGGGCGGATCTCGTTGCGTGCCATCTGCTCAGACCTTCTCGCCGCGCGCGCGGATCCGGGCGACGACGGATTCGATGCCGTCGCGGTCGATCGTCTTGATGCCCTTGGTCGAGAGGGTGAGCGTGATGCGACGACCCTCGCTGGGCAATACGTATGTCTTGCGCTGGATGTTCGGGTTCCAGCGACGATTCGAACGCTTGTGGGAGTGCGAGACGGATTTTCCGAACCCCGGCACACGTCCGGTCACTTGGCAGTGAGCCGACATGGGTGTTCCTTTCAACTTGCAGATGACAATCGTTTTCGACAATGCGGTGAGATCAATGTAGCGTTCAACCTCGGTAATGACAATCATTCCCAGAAAGGTCCGCTGTGAACACGATCCTGGACGGCAGGACTCCGCTGGTCCTGGTCGCCGGCATGAGCGAATCCACTCCACACACCGCACGAGCGTTGCTGCGAACCGGAACTGTTCTGGTTCACCACGACCTGAGCCACGTCCGTGAAGGGGTGGTCCGGCGGACGGTCACCTCGATGACCGGGGGCACCGGGTCTGCCGGCACCGTGTCCGAACGCGAGACGATCCTCGAGCTCGCGCACGGCTGCGTCTCCTGCACCCTGCGCGAAGACTTGCTGCCGCTGCTGCGTCGCCTTCACTCGCACAGTTCGGTCCAGCGGATCGTCTTGCTGCTTGACCGCCAACTCGAACCCGAAGCGCTGTGCTGGGCGATCGAGCATGTCGTCGTGACGGGCGTCGTCGGCCAAGTGGACGGACCGGCGCAGCGTGACGTCCGCGTCGACGCCGTCGTGACGTGCATCGACGCCCAGACCTGGCTTGCCGACGCCACCGGCGACGAAGCTCTCGACGACGACCGCACCCTGGCTCAGGTCATCGTCGGGCAGGTCGACTTCGCCGACGCTCTCGTACTGCGCGGGTCCGATGGACTCGACGGCTGGCAGCGGTCCCGCTTGAACGCGGTTCTCGCGCGCATTGCTCCGCGGGTACCCGTCTTCGATGAGGGAGACGACATCGAGGCACTGCTCCTCGAGGTGCCTGCGGATGCGCGACGCGGTGAGCTGGCCGACGCTCACTCACCGCTGTTGCGTCGTCAGCCGCCGCTCGACGACGACGGCGGCGTGATGCTCGTCGAGTTCACTGCGAACCGGCCGTTCCACCCCGGGCGTCTGCACGAGGCGATCGACGTCCTGCTCGAAGGTGTCGTGTACTCCCGCGGGCGCGTCTGGGTGGCGACGCAACCGGGCGAAGCGCTCTGGCTCGAATCGGCGGGCGGTGGCCTGCGAGTTGCCAGCGCGGACACCTGGCTGGCCGCGATGACGCCGCAGCAACGCGAGCGCGTTCCAGCCGAGCGCCGTGCGCTCGCGGCCCTGAAATGGGACGAGCGTTTCGGCGACCGTGACACCTCGATGGTCGTTCTGACGTGCGGTGCGAACCCGCTCGAGATCGACCGAACACTGCAGCACGCCCTGGTCACCGACGAGGAGTTGGCCGACGAAGCGTCGTGGACCACCTGGGAAGACCCGTTCGGAGAGTTCCACGAAGACCCGTGCGACGAATCCGAATCACCTTATGCCGAAACCGAATCAACGCGAGAGGGAAACGAATGAAGAAGCAGATGCACCCCGACTACCACCCCGTGGTGTTCCAGGACGCCAGCACCGGCAAGAGCTTCCTGACCCGGTCGACCGTGACGAGTGAGCGCACCGTCGAATGGGAAGACGGCGGCACATACCCGCTGTTGGTCGTCGACGTCACGAGCGACTCGCACCCGTTCTGGACCGGAGCACAACGAGTGATGGACACCGCCGGACGCGTCGAGAAGTTCGAGCGTCGCTACGGAAAGCGCAAGGCACTCTGATGGCCGTTCCCAAGCGGAAGATGTCGCGTTCCAACACACGCAGTCGCCGTGCCCAGTGGAAGGCGACGGCGCCCGATCTGGTCGAGGTCACGGCCTTCGGCCAGACCCACCGGGTTCCTCGGCGACTGGTCAAAGCAGTTCGACTCGGGGTGATCGACCCGAGCCGCATCTGACCGTGCGATCCTTGGCCGGTGCTGCTGAGGATCCTCGAACTGGTGGGCATCGTGGCGTTCGCGGCCTCGGGTGCCCTGGTGGGCGTCACCAAGCGACTCGACATCTTCGGGGTGTGCTCGGTGGGAGTGTTCACCGGCATCGGCGGCGGTATCGTCCGCGACGTCCTCCTCGGCGTCCATCCGCCCAGCTCGTTGAGCAGTTGGCCGTACTTCGGAACGGCCGCCGCCACCTCACTCGCCGTGTTCTACCTACACGAGCCGCTCAATCGACTGCGTCGTGAAATCCTGGCGCTCGACGCCCTGGGGATGGGCTTGTTCGCGAGTACCGGCGCCGTCATCGCGCTGGACAACAACGCCAGTTCACTGGCGGCGACGTTGATCGGTGCGACCGCGGCGATCGGCGGCGGAGTGATCCGCGACGTCCTCGTCAACGAGGTACCGCTGCTCCTGCACAAAGACCTGTACGCGGTTCCCGCACTGCTCGGCGCTGCGTTGGTGGTCACAGTCTCGCAAGCCGGACTGTCCACCAACGCCGCGCTGGTGTGCGGCACGGCGTTCGCCGCGGTGTTCAGACTGCTTGCGTTATGGCGTCATTGGAGCCTGCCCGGGCCCAGGCGAACCCGGGACTGACCGCGACACGCCGGAGGCCGGAATCGGACCCTCTCAGCCGCATCTCAGCACTTCAGTCCAAACTGTCGGTATGCGTATTTTGGTGGTCGACGACGACCGGGCGGTTCGCGAGTCGCTTCGGCGGTCGCTCAGCTTCAACGGCTACACGGTCGAGCTCGCGGTCGACGGGCTCGACGCACTCGAGAAGATCCTCGCCAACCGGCCGGACGCCGTCGTGCTCGACGTCATGATGCCGCGACTCGACGGACTCGAAGTGTGCCGTCGTCTTCGCAGCGCCGGCGACGACCTACCCATCCTCGTGCTCACCGCCCGCGATTCGGTCAGCGAGCGAGTCGCCGGCCTCGATGCCGGAGCGGACGACTACCTGCCCAAGCCCTTCGCTTTGGAAGAGTTGCTTGCCAGGTTGCGTGCACTACTGCGTCGCACCGCGCCCGATCTGGACGCCGATTCCGAAATGATGGCCTTCGAGGACCTCACCCTCGACCCGGTCACCCGTGAGGTCAAGCGCGGAGAGCGATCGATCAGCCTGACCCGCACCGAGTTTTCCCTCCTCGAAATGCTCATGGCCAACCCGCGTCGCGTGCTCACCCGTGGACGCATTCTCGAAGAGGTGTGGGGGTACGACTTCCCGACGTCCGGCAATGCGCTCGAGGTGTACGTCGGCTACCTGCGTCGCAAGACGGAAGCCGACGGCGAACCGAGGTTGATCCACACCGTCCGCGGAGTCGGCTACGTCCTGCGGGAGACGCCTCCGTGATCACCGCTCCGTTCGGCAAGAATGCCGAACCGAAGAAATCCTCCACCACCCAAGCGTCCGTCGAAATGCGCCCGCCGATGCCACTGACCCGTTCGGTGTCATTGCGTTGGCGTGTGACGCTCCTCGCTGCGTCGGTGGTGGCCATTGCCGTCGCAGTCATGGCGATCGCTGCCTACGCGGTGGTTTCGCGTGCGCTCTACGCGGACGTCGATCACCAGTTGCGTACCAGGGCGGCGGTGCTCATCGACAGCAATGTCGTGCGCTTCGATCCTCGCTACATCTCCGGTGCGACGCTGTACACCACCGACATCAGTGTGGCCCTGATCTTCTCGGACCTGAGTACGTACCAGCCGCCCGGTTCCGACGTGCCGATCGGTGAAGCCGAAGATGCCGTTGCGCGTGGCGAGTCGGATTCCTCGCTGCGAACCGTCGACGGTCAGCGAGTGCTGGCTCAACGAACCCATGACGGAAGCACTTTGGTGATCGGTCAGCGGCTCGCGCCGACCGTTGCAGTACTGGACCGTCTGGCCTGGGTGCTCTTCGTGGTCGGCGGGTGTGGCGTCATACTTGCTGCGGTGGCGGGTACTACCGTGGGCCGCACCGGTTTACGGCCCATCGCCAGGCTGACTGCCGCCACCGAACGCGTTGCAAGGACCGACGATCTGACGCAGATCCCCGTTACCGGCAGCGACGAATTAGCGCGCCTGACAGAGAGTTTCAACACGATGCTGCGGGCGCTCGCCGAGTCTCGTGAGCGTCAGTCTCGCCTCGTTGCGGACGCCGGACACGAGTTGCGCACACCGTTGACTTCGTTGCGTACCAACATGGAATTGCTGATCGCGTCCAGTCGCCCCGGTGCGCCGCAGATTCCCGACGAGGACATGGCGGAACTTCGTGCCGACGTCGTCGCACAGATCGAGGAACTGTCGACTCTGGTCGGTGACCTTGTCGATCTGGCCCGCGAAGACGCGCCCGAAACCGTGTACGAGCGCGTAGACGTCAGCGACGTCGTCGAGCGTGCGCTCGAACGAGCGCGGCGCAGGCGCAACGAAATCGAGTTCGAAGCGGTCACCACTCCGTGGTACGTCTACGGAGATCAAGCGGGCCTGTCGCGTGCGGTGCTGAACGTCCTCGACAACGCTGCGAAATGGAGTCCGAAGGGCGAACAGGTACGCGTCGAAATGCGTCCGGTCGGCCAAGGATTGTTGGAATTGACCGTAAGTGATGCGGGACCCGGCATTCCGGAGGAGGATCGGGAGTTGGTGTTCGATCGTTTCTACCGGTCGACCGCGGCACGTTCGATGCCGGGATCGGGTCTGGGACTTGCGATTGTGCGTCAGGTCGTCGTCAAGCACGGCGGCACCATCGCGATCGACGAATCCGATCGTGGGGGAGCGCTTGTTCGTATCGTGCTTCCCGGCGAACCAGGGCCGAGCGCCGAGTAGCGTGTTCTTTAGACCCGTTGGTCCCGTGCTTCGGTGACTGACGTCACGAGTTAATGCGTTCGGCCCGAGAGTCTTTCGGGCCGAGCCGACAACACCGGATTTTCACGTCGAACTCTGGGTAAAGTGACAGGCACGTCTCAGCGCCTTCTCAGCAGCGCAAGGCAGCATTGTCGGCAGAACAGTTGTGACTGCCCGTCCGGTGGTCACCGTAGACGAAAGCGAGCCGATGACCGAGGACCGTAACGTCGGGCCGACCCGGCCCGAGCAGCCCAACAGCGAGCCCACCACCCAGGCGCAGCCGACAGCACCTCAGGCGCAGCCTCCTGTGCCGCCGCAGCAGCCTCAGGGGCAGGCGCCTCAGCAGCCGTACCAGCCGACCGAATCCTTTGCCCGACCCACCGAAGGCCGACCCACCGAAGCCTTCGGGCAGGCGCCGCAGCAGCCCACGCAGGCTTTCGGCCACCCGCACGGTGCCCATGAGGCCGCGTACCAGCAGAGCGCCCCGTACGGCGCACCCAACCCTGGTGGCCCCAGCGGTCCGAACGGCCCGGGCGGCCACAACCAGATCCCCGCACCGCTGCAGGGGCCGAACTCCGGTTCGACCACCACAAAGCCGAAGTCGGGACGCATGGCGCTGGTTGCCGGTGCTCTGGCGCTGGTTCTGGTCAGTGGTGGTGTCGGTGGCGTGGTCGGTGCCGTCGTCGCGGACCGCAACGGTGGAACCGCGACGGTCACCAACTCTCTGAACGCTCCGAAGCCCACTGCGACCAACACGTCCAACGCTCCCGCCGGCTCGGTTCAGGCCGTTGCCTCGAAGGTGGTGCCGAGCGTCGTGCAGATCGAGGTCGCCACCGCGCAGGGACAGGGCGGTGAGGGTTCCGGTGTCATCCTGTCCTCCGACGGCCTGATCCTGACCAACAACCACGTTGCCGGCGCACAGGGAGCGCAACTTCGCGTCGCGTTCTCCGACGGAACCAAGGCCTCGGCCACCCTTGTCGGTGCCGATCCCGTCTCCGACATCGCCGTCATCAAGGTCGACGGCCGCAACGACCTCACCCCCATCGATCTCGGCAACTCCGGCGACGTCCAGGTCGGACAGCAGGTTGTGGCCGTCGGGTCCCCGCTCGGCCTGGCCGGCACGGTCACCGAAGGCATCATCTCCGCACTCGATCGCCCGGTGTCCACGAGCGGCGAATCCGGCAACCAGAACACCGTCATCGACGCTCTGCAGACCGACGCAGCGATCAACCCCGGCAACTCCGGCGGCGCCCTCGTCAACATGGACGGCCAGCTGATCGGCATCAACACGGCGATCGCCTCGCTCGGAGCGTCGTCGGGTACCCAGGGCGGTTCCATCGGCCTCGGTTTCGCCATCCCGATCGATCAGGCACGCCGCGTCGCCGACGAACTGATCAAGACCGGCAAGGCGACTCAAGCCATGATCGGCGTGACCGTACCGTCGCAGGACAACGCCGACGGCGCAACCGTCATGGATGTCACTGCTGACGGGCCGGCCGCCAAGGCCGGTATCCCGAAGGGTGCAGTCATCACCAAAGTCGACGATCGTGTTGTCGCAGATGGCGATTCGCTGATCGCGGCAGTGCGTTCACATGCTCCCGGCGACAAGGTCTCGATCACGTACAGCGACGGCGGGCAGACCAAAACCGTCGACGTCACGTTGGGAACCGCGGCAGCGCAGGGCGGCCGATGATGTCCGGCGATCAGCAGACGATCGACCCGATCTTCGGCCAGATCGCAACGGCGTCGGGATCGGACACTACGGTAGGTGTCATGGAACTCGAAGCCACATCGGCCGGCCGCGCTCTGGTCGTCATCGTCGACGATCGCACAGCCCACGGCGACAACACCGACTCCATCGGTCCACTGGTTACGGAACTGCTGAACGAAGCGGGTTTTCTCGTCGATGCGACGGTCGCCGTCGCCGCCGACGAAGTGGAGATCCGCAACGCTCTCAACACCGCAGTCATCGGTGGCGTCGACCTCGTCATCTCGGTCGGCGGTACCGGGGTATCCCCGCGTGACGTCACTCCCGACGTGACCGCAGAGGTTCTCGATCGCGAGATCCCGGGAATTGCCGAAGCACTTCGCGCTTCCGGTCTGTCGGCCGGATCGCTCGAAGCAGGCTTGTCCCGCGGCCTCGTCGGGGTTTCGGGAAGCACCGTGGTCGCCAATCTGGCGTCGACCAGGCCGGCAATTCGCGACGGCATGGCAACCCTGACGGCATTGGCGAGTCACGTCATCGCCGAGCTGTCCAGCCTCGAGGGCTGAGTCAGCTTGTCGGAGCAACCAGATACCCCGAAGAAGCCGCCAGTCGACAAGAAGCGCCTGGCGCACATCTTCGGGGATGTCTTTCCCGAGACGACGTCGGACGAGCGGGGTCCTGAAGGTTCCTCGCGATCCTCGGACGACGACTGGCTGCGCAGTCAGCGGCCCCCGCACCACGGCGGTTGAGAAGTAAATCAGGCCCTCGGACACAATGTCCGAGGGCCTGATTTGTTCTGTGAGCGCTGCCTATTCGAGCGTCTTGGCGTGAGCTCCCGTGTCGGCGCCACCGGCATTGGCGGAGAGGATGTCGCGGATCTGGATGAGCAGATCGGTTTCGCTGGCTTCCTTGTCCTCGGGCTCGGAGACGAACTTCTTCTTCGCCGCATTCGCGGGAACGATCAGCACGAAGTAGACGACCGCCGCGATGATGATGAAGTTGATGATCGCGGTGACCACGGCGCCGAAGTTCAAGAACGTCTCAGCGGTGTCACCCGTCAGCTGAATGCCCCACCCGTATTCGTTGCCGCCGCCGATCGAAGCGACGAGTGGGTTGATGATGTTGCTGGTGAATGCCGTGACGATGGCGGTGAAGGCTGCGCCGATGACCACGGCGACGGCCAGGTCGAGCACGTTTCCGCGAAGCAGGAAATCCTTGAATCCCTTGAGCATGTCGGTGTCCCCTCGAGTCTCCGATGGCAAGTGCCAGATGGTCCGTTGATACCGAACCGACTGGAAAAATCCTAGAGGAGCTTCGGACGCTTTGTGCGGTCAGCGGAATGTCACGGTGATCGCATTGGACAGGGATGCCGCGGCAACGACGTTGGCTGCCGGTGTCGGCAGAGCCAGCAGAATCACCTGTTCCTGCTGGTTACGTGTACTTTCCGACGTGGTGACCAGAGCGACTACTGCTCCCGCCGCAAGAATCTGCGGGGCCTGGTCGGCAATTGATTCGTTGGGTGTGTCGGGGCGGGATGTGTCAGTGCGGGATGTGTCAGGGCCGACGGTCAGGACGTCGACGACATCCCCGCTGCGCAACATGTCCGCGACGGCTGCATCGGCCAATCGAACGGGGACGATACGGGCGTCGTCGGTTCCTACCGACAACCCGGCCAGCCGTGGGCTGAGAACGCGCACGTCGGTAACGGTTTCTCCGGAGCGAATCGGGCCGGCAACGGTTCTCCCGACTACCAGGTCGGTATCGGAGACAACTCCTTCGGGAAGTTGTTTCGAGTCGATCTCTCGGATCTCGACATCCGAATCCGCGATCACCTGTCCGGGAGTGAGATCGCGACTCGAGACAACTACGGCGACCGTATCGGTCGCGGGATCGCCTCGGAAGAAGAGAACGACGCCGAGTGCGGCCAGGGCAACGGCTGCGATCTTGCGGACTGTCGCCGTGCGGAACCGAGTGCCGCGCGTCAGTTCGACGACGCGATCGAAGGTGCTCGGGGTGAGATCGAGCTGGGCGCGCAGTGGATCGGAGCGCCTCGGCGAGCGAGAACGTGCTGACGGCATTCATGCACGTTAGGGCCGGAAGCGGTGCTTCCGGCCCTAACGATGTGAAACTGTGGACAACCCGGAGGTTGTGGAAATCAGCTTGCGGCAGCCTTCGCGGGCGCCGGCGTGCTGGTCGACGAACTCGATGTCGAAGAGGAGTTCGACTTGGACTCGGACTTCGCAGCGGGTGCCGAATCACTCTTGGCGGGCTCGCTCGCAGTCCCGGAGCCGCCGCGGCTGTCGGTGCGGTAGAAGCCGCTGCCCTTGAACACGATGCCAACAGAGTTGAACAGCTTGCGGAGCTTGCCTGAGCAAGCTGGGCAGACCGTCAGCGAATCTTCGCTGAAGGACTGGACGATGTCGAAACGGTTGTCACATTCCGTACATGCGTATGAGTAGGTGGGCACCGGGCTTCCTCCGCACTGTGATGTTCGAGCAGCCGCGTATTTACACCGCAGCCTTTAGCACTCTACAAGTGACAGTGCCAACAGCGCTAATCAGGGATCTATTCCCGCAGATCAATCGCCTTGGAGCCGCGTGAGACCGCCGCTCGGCGTCAATGCCCATCCCATCGGAATGTCGTGGTCGTCGGCAGGCAAGGTCTCGACGAGTTCGGAGTCTCTGACAATTGCCACGAGCCGAGTCTGCGGTCCGACCGACCCGAGCGTCCGGTCGTAGAAGCCTGCGCCGCGGCCGAGGCGTGTTCCACGAAGATCCACCGCGAGAGCAGGGATCAGCATGCATTCCACGTCGGACAGGGTTTCCGGTGGTAGGACGGGTCCGGCGGGCTCCCGAATGCCGTACTTCGCGGGGCGTAAACCGTCGGCACCGCTGTATTGAACCCAGGACAACGGTCCGGGTTCCCCGGTGATCGGAAGTAGTACACGCTGCGCGATCTCGGCAACGGCGTCGAGCAAGTCGGTGGATCCTGGTTCGGTGCGGGTGGGGACGTACGCACAGACGGTTGAGCCGTCGACAATCACTGAACGTATGTGCGTGATCAACGCCGCAGTTTCCGTATTTCGAGTGTGCTCGGAGACTGCATCACGTGCTGCGAGTGCGATTTGTCGCCATTGTGCTTTTGTCTGAGGTGTCACCCCGCAACGATATTCGTCGTGCTGACCGAGCGGTAACAAGCGGCGGCTAAGGTGTTGGCATGACAGACGTTGTCGCTAGCAGCACGAGGGCCTTCCGTACGGCCGTGGTTCCCGCAGCCGGACTTGGTACGCGTTTCCTGCCTGCCACCAAGACGGTTCCGAAAGAATTGCTGCCGGTCGTGGACACACCGGGTATCGAACTGGTGGCGGGTGAAGCTGCGGACTCGGGAGCCGAGCGGCTCGTCATCGTGACGTCCCCGGGCAAAGACGGAGTGGTTGCGCACTTCGTCGAGGATCTCGTGCTCGAAAGCAAGCTGGAAGCGAGCGGAAAACTTGCTGCCCTGGCAAAGGTGCGCAAAGCGCCGGGTTTGCTCGAAGTCGATTCCGTGATTCAGGAGCAGCCCCTCGGCCTCGGGCATGCAGTCGGTTGCGTCGAGTCGGTTCTCGACGACGACGAAGATGCCATCGCGGTCCTTCTGCCCGATGATCTCGTACTCCCGCGTGGCGTCCTGGAGATCATGGCGCGAGTTCGGGCCAAGCGCGGCGGGTCCGTTCTCTGTGCAATCGACGTTCCCAAGGACGCAGTGAGCGCTTACGGCGTCTTCGACGTCGAAATCGTTCCCGACGCGGTCAATCCCGACGTCCTCAAGGTCGTCGGCATGGTCGAGAAGCCGGCTGTGGAAGACGCGCCGTCGACCTTTGCCGCTGCGGGTCGCTATCTGCTCGATCGTGCGATCTTCGACGCACTTCGCCGCATCAAGCCGGGAGCCGGCGGTGAGTTGCAACTCACCGACGCCATCGCTCTCCTGATTTCCGAGGGTCATCCGGTTCACGTGGTGGTGCACCGCGGAACGCGTCATGACCTGGGCAACCCCGGCGGGTACCTCCGCGCTTCGGTTGACCTGGCACTCGACAGTGACGATTACGGTCCGTCCTTGCGTAAGTGGCTCGCGGATCGGCTCGACCGCTGAGCGTGTCGCCACGGTGGTTGATCGCCCGATAACGCAGTATCAATGTGCTTGTCCCTTTTCGAAGGCAAGGCATCATGAGCTGACGGATATCACCGAATTTCCAGACACAGGAGGACGCGGACCAGATGCGGTCGGTTGAGGAGCAGCAGACCAGGGTTACCGCTGCTGCAGTGGCACCCCGTCCGGTTCGGGTCGCCATCTCGGAGGCGCAGGGACTGCTGTGTGCCGAGGAAGTGGTGACCGAACGCCCATTGCCGGGATTCGATCAAGCTGCCATCGACGGTTACGCGGTTCGCAGTGTCGATGTCGCCGGCGCTGGAGCCGACCTCCGCGGCGAGGACGGCGAGCCTACGGACCTCAGCTTGCCGGTGGTCGGCGAGGTGACGGCAGGCTCACGCCAACCGATCCGGTTGCAACCGCGTCAGGCCGTTCGAGTCGACACGGGCGCGCCGCTGCCCACGCTGGCCGACGCCGTGCTCCCGCTCGAAAACACCGACGGTGGTCGCGCTCGCGTCAGGATCTTCGAGCCGGTGCGTTCGGGCGATTACGTTCGCCGTGCAGGTGACGACGTCCAGCCGGGCGACGTGGCAGTTCGGGCAGGCACCATCATCGGAGCCGCGCAGGTCGGTTTGCTTGCCGCGGTCGGTCGCGACAAAGTGCTCGTCCATCCGCGTCCGCGTCTCTCCGTCATCAGCGTCGGTGGAGAACTTGTCGACGTGGATCGCACGCCGGGGCCTGGTCAGGTCTACGACGTCAATTCGTATGCCCTCGCCGCCGCAGCGCGCGATGCCGGCGCCGACGTCAACCGTGTGGGAATCGCAGGCAACGACTCGCGCCGTCTTCGCGAAGTAGTCGAGGGACAGCTGATTCGCTCGGAAATCGTTGTCATCGCCGGTGCCGTGGGCGGCGGAGCGTCCGACGAGGTTCGTGAGGCGCTTGCCGACCTTGGGACACTCGAGGTGGAGCGCGTTGCCATGCATCCGGGATCAGTGCAGGGCTTCGGCAAGCTGGGACGAGACGAGGTTCCGACCTTTCTCCTACCGTCCAACCCGGTAAGCGCACTGGTGGTATTCGAGGTCATGGTTCGCCCGCTGATCAGAATCGCGCTCGGACGCCGCCAACCGATGCGGCGAGTAGTGAAGGCGCGCACGGTGGGAACGATCACGTCGATTGCCGATCGCAAGGGTTTCCTGCGTGGTCAGCTGATGCGTGACGAAGCGACGGGGGAGTACCTGGTGCAGGCACTCGGGGGTGCGCCCGGTGCGTCCTCACATCTCCTCGCGACCTTGGCGGAAGCCAATTGCTTGGTTCTTGTCGATCGAGACGTCACCGAAGTGCACATCGGTGAAGAAGTCGACGTAGCTTTTCTCGCCCAACGTGGGTAACGCCGACCCGAGTGGGGTGTGATGTCAGTCCATCCAGGATGGCCGGAAGATCTCGGCCCACTGCGAGTGCCCGCGGGAGTGGTGACCGTCCGCCCCGTGAAGCTCCGTGACGCTGCTGTGTGGAGTCGCCTCCGCATTCGCGATCGCGAGCACCTGGAGCCGTGGGAGCCCACCGGAGAGTCGCCCTGGGATGCTCGCCACCACATCACTGTCTGGCCGTCCCTGTGCGGGAATCTTCGCTCCGAGGCGCGCAAGGGCCGGATCCTTCCCTTGGTGATCGAACTCGACGGGAAGTACTGCGGGCAGGTCACCATCGGAAATGTCGTGCGCGGCGCTCTGCGGTCCGCCTGGGTGGGCTATTGGGTCGCCTCGCACGTCACCGGTGGGGGCGTAGCCACAGCGGCCGTGGCGCTCACACTCGATCACGCATTCTCGAAGGTCGGTCTGCATCGAGTGGAGGCGACCGTTCGGCCGGAGAACGCATCGAGTCGCGCAGTCCTACGAAATGTTGGGTTCCGGGAGGAAGGTCTTCTCAAGCGCTATCTCGATGTCGACGGCCAATGGCGTGATCATCTTCTGGTCGGAATGACCATCGAGGAAGTACCCACCACCGTCGTCGACAGATTGGTGCGGTCCGGACGCGCTTCGTGGGTGTGACCAATACGGCGCCACGAGCGTGAGAAACGCGAGCTAAACGACAGTTACCGCTGAGTAGTCCTACTTTCGGCCGGAAAAATGTGGTTTTTGATTCAACCAGAACTTGAGACTTTTGGGACTGAACCGGAAGTTCAGTTCGGTACGCGTGTGACACATGAGTATGGTGGGGTTCGGCGCGTCGGCAACGATGCGAGGGCGTCGGCCGTTAACCTTGACTCGTCAACGGCTGGCATAGGTGCTGGTAGGTGATCGGGAGGAGGCCGCGGCATGCCTAGCTCATTCGTGTGGATCGGGCTGGTGGCCGTGTGGCTGTTCGTCCTGGTGCCGATGCTTGTCAACAAGCGCCCCAGGATCCGGCAGACGAGTGACGCGGCGCTCGCGACTCGAGTACTCCACCGCGGCGACAGCAACCCTGTTCAGCGCGGGCCGGCAGCAGGACATCGAAGCGATCCGAACTGGCAACCAGAACCAGTGCGCAGCAGCTACGACGCGGAGGACCAGATGGACACTCACGCAGAAGACGACTACACCGGCGGTCGTGCACCGGTCGGAGAATTTGTTCCCGTTCGGCGCGGCCGAGGCGGATTCGACCCCGAGGCGGATGCCATCGCCCGGGAGGCGCGGTACGCATTCCGTCAGCGGACATTGTTGGGCCTGGCATTCGTCGCGATTCTCTCGGGCGCTCTCGCATTGATCATTTCGCCGATGGTGTGGTGGTTGTTTGTGCTGACCGTGTGCGGCCTCGGTGGGTACATGGCGTACCTACGTCGGCAGGTTCGGATCGAGCAGGAGATTCGCCGCCGTCGTACCGAACGACTCAACCGATCGCGACTCGGAGTCGAATCGCACACCGACGAAGAGTTGCGCCTGATTCCGGCGCGACTGCGCCGACCAGGAGCGGTTGTCCTCGAGGTCGACGACGAAGATCCGGCGTTCGATCACCTGGATCACTACGAAGAAGAGATCAGGCACACCGAGATGCGTCGCGCGTCCGGTCAGTGACCTATCTCGGTCGATCTTCTGGGCAGATCTTGTCGGGCCGAAAGTTCGTGTCGGGTGATTCCAACGGGAGTATTCGTTCCTGTTAGAGTTGCCGAGCACCGCTGAGGCGGTGGCACGGGGCTGTGGCGCAGTTGGTAGCGCGCTTCGTTCGCATCGAAGAGGTCAGGGGTTCGATTCCCCTCAGCTCCACCAAGAAGTACCAGCAAAAAGGGTCTTTCAACGAAAGTTGAACGGCCCTTTCCTGCATTTTCAGAGCCTGCCCGAATTGTGAAGATTTAGCTCGAGTGTGCGCCGTTTCATACGATTGCGACCGCTGATCCGGACCGTTGAGCTTCCAAGTGAGGGATGATCCTTGGGCGGATACATGTTTGCCGGAAATGTAACGAGGGTGTGTCCGGTGCGATAGGCACGATGAGTCTGCCGCAGTTTTCCGCAGGTCGGACGTATGTGTCGGGGAGGAATGTCGATGAGCCAGCCACGACGGCTAGCGATGATGCTTGTTGCTGTGATGTGCCTGATGGGTATCGGCGTCCTTGCCGTATCGGTCTTCCCTGCCATCGTCGCCGCCCAACCTGGCGGCAACAGTGGCGGTGGAAACAATGGCAACGGAAACGGCAACTACGGCAACAACGGCGGCAATAACAACGGCAACAACGGCAACAACGGCAACAACGGCAACAACGGTGGCGGTAACAACGGCAACGGCAACGGCAACTACGGCTGGCATTGCCACCATCACAACTGCGGTACAACGGTAATTCCGACGCCGACCACGACTGAGCCGACCACGACGACTGAGCCCACGACGACTGAGCCCACGACGACTGAGCCGACCACGACGACTGA
>NZ_JASHKO010000001.1:1611945-1974058 GCF_030056745.1 Rhodococcus sp. IEGM 1406
CGACTGAGCCCACGACGACTGAGCCCACGACGACTGAGCCGACCACGACGACTGAGCCGACCACGACGACTGAGCCCACGACAACTGAGGCCTCGACCAACCCTTCGGCGTCGCAACGTCCGAGCAGCAGCGCTTCCCCTGCGACCAACGCAACTTCGCAGACTGAGAGTTCATCTAGCGAAGCAGCCTCCGAGACGACGCAGTCCCCTTCCGAGTCGCAGTCGAGTTCCGAGCCATCCTCGGAGGCCGCGGTTCCGCCGGCTGGACCGTCTGATCCGCAGGGGCCGTCAGCGGGCGGCGGAGCACCTGCACCCTCTGCCGGTGGACCGGCGAACGCTGCGCCGGGCGCAGTCGCAGCACCGTCCGCGCCCGAGGTTCTGGCCGCACCGGCACCCGTAGCTCCCCAGGTACCGTCGAACGCTCCGAACGTCGCGAGTCCCAGTGAGAACCCGCAGGCATTCCCGACGGCGTTCACTCAAGGCCTTCCGCCGATTCTCAACGCTGCCGCCGTCGCAGGCGGTGTGGGCGGAATGGCAGTCGTAGCGGCGGGTGCGGGAGCAATGACTTTCCGCGGAGCATCGTTGCAGAAGGCACGTTTGGCTGCCGCACGTGCCGAATTCCTGGCACCCGGATCACAGGGAGGTGCGTGAGTCGTGCCGGACAGACGTTCACATCGCCGCGTTCTGGCCGCGGTGGATGCCGTATGTGACGCAGCAGCGTCGTCGGAGGCTGTGTCACTGCTTACGGTGGTGCAGACAGTCGCCCGAGAGCGTGGGCGCCCGATCGAGATCGATCTGGAAACCCCGCTCGCCACCGGAGTGTGCGGTCAACGCCGGGCCTACGACGACCACGACGTCATCGTCTTGGCTCCCGGACTACCCAATGTCGAGCGGACTCTGGCACATGAGTTGGGGCACATAGTGTTTCGTCACGAAGGTGCCGAGATCGCCGAGGCGACGCTCGAGGTCAGTGACGATTTGATCGCCTACATGTTGAGTCAACGTTCTCTGCGGCGCAACGAACCCGTGCCGATGGATGACATCGCGGAGTGGGAAGCCGAGACGTTCGCTTCGATGTTGATCATGCGTCTGCGAACGATGAGTGGCCGTGGGACACCGCTGTCGGTGTTGCGGTACGACGAGGCGATCGGATGATCTTTTGGGCTGTGGCCCTTCTCGTCTGGGTTGCAGCCGGCGCGAGACTGGGTCGAGTTGTCGCGCGCACCGCGACGCCGTTGCGAATGTCGATGGTCTTCGCAGGCTTCTCGGTCGCATTGTCGTCGACGGTCATGGTGCCTGCGGTGTGGGACATCGTCGATCGAATTGCGCCGGAGCAACATGCCGCAGCGATGATCGTCATCGTCTTGTGGACCGCGTTGTCTGCGGCCAGTGCAGTCGGCGCCGTGTCTGCCTGGCCGGTGATGTCGCGTCCAGCTATGCGCGGCCTCGCCACGGTGCTGTACTCGGTGGGGCTCCTGGTGGCGATCGCGGTTCTTTTCGGATACCCAGCGCCGGCCCTGATCTTTATCATTGTCGCTCTGTCCCTTGTCATTTCGACGGGGCTACGGCACGTTGCCTGGGCGCCGTTGGGTCGCGGTATCGCATTGATCGTGACAGGTTCGTCGGTCTTGCTTGTCGTGGTCGTCGTGATGCTGGTCGAATCGATCGGTGGCACCAGCGCACTCGAATCGGATATCTGGACGGGCGCAGGGGTGTGGTTCATCGCTGCCTCGAGTGTTCTGATAGCGCTGGGCATCACGTGGGTGCTTCTCGAGACCTGGTTACGTGCCCGACGAGATCTGTACCGGCTGCGGCGGATGCACGCGCTTCTCGTCAAGCGATTCCCCGAGGTTGTCGACGCGGACAGTGCCGGAAGTACGTCAGTACTCCGGGCATCGGACATGATCGCTCAGATCATGGATGCGATGTACATACAGTCCGGCGCCGGGATGTTCGACGTCGGTGGTCAGGAACCGCCCCGGGCAGTTACCGCCCATGCAGGAATACTTGCGGGGTGGATCGCGGATCCATTGGCCTCGGATGTGTTGGACACCAGATGGATTGCGCCACCTGAGAAGATGTCGGCGCGCCGATGGGTGTTGTTGTTGGCGAAGGAACTCGATGAAACGACAAAAGTAGGTCGACGTTCGTAGTCGACCTACTCCATGTCAATTCAGTGCTTCAGCACATTTGCATCAGCGTGACGCGTCGGGCGGAACCTCTGGCAAACCCTCACTCGCGCGGAGCTTTTCAGCCATCGTGGTGAGCAGATTCTGCGATTCTTCCGACAGGTCGAATGCGCGGCTCGAGAGGCGGCGAAGGCCGTAACCTTGGAGCTGCGAGAGCAGTTCGAGGTCGTGATCGATCTTGGCAGCGTAGATGTCGTTGAAGAAGTAGTCGGGCTTCACCTTGAAGAACCGGGCGAACGCAGCGACTGTCTCGTCCGAGGGGTTGGTGCGCTGTCCCGAGCGAAGCTGCGAGATGTACGGCTTGGAGATCTGATGGCCGTCTTCGATGAGCGCTGCCGCAACCTCGGCGTTGGTGTGGGGTTTGCGCCCCGGAGGATGAACACTGTCGAACAGTTTGTTCAATCGTTCTGCAAAGTCAGCCATTGTGAACCGCCCCGTAATCCTCTCTAGCTAGCAATTGTCCGTTCAGTGAATCCTACGGTATCACGCGGATAACCGATCGGTAGCTCACCGTAGTCTGTTTAGTGGACCAGTTGTCAAATGTGTCCGAGATTCGATTCGTTCGGCCATTGAGTGCTCAGCTATGTCTCAGCGCACATTGAGTATCGGCCGCACGAAGATTGTGCAGCTACGGTCGCGCTATTCGAACCTTCCATTACTTGGTTAATGTGCCCAGTATCAAACCTTTCACCCGTTTTGGCGATATTAGCTAAGCGTTAGCCTGGTTTTTCATATGTGTTCCGAAAGGAAAACCGCAGTTCAGTGATGGTGTGGAGCGATGCGGTTGCAATTATGGCGACTGTTCGCGATGTTGCTCGAATCACTTCGGGGTTGAACCTTGAACGGTTTGCCGGAATGCAATCTGCGCTAGCTAAACCCCCTGCGTAGGTGCAGAATTGTGATATGAAACACACGATGAGCGATGACGAACTGCGCCGCGCGATCCGTGAAATCCAGGATCGAGCCCACGACGCACGCAAGCGTGGGGACGATGTAGCGGCGGAAGAACTCGACCGTACGGTCAGGGGCTATCAAGAGCAGATGGCTCAGCGTCTGTAGCTGTCGGTGGGTTCGGCGGCTGCCGCCGAGGTCGTGGGTTCTGGCATGCTCACGGCCGCAATGCGTGTTTCGGGGCGGCCGCACAACGCGTGCGTAGACTTTCCCGCATGTCCACAGTACGAGTGCGGGGGAGTGTCGATCCATGTCAGTAAGGTCGCTCGAGGGTAAGAAATGCCTGATCACCGGCGCTGGTAGTGGGATAGGACGCGCAACTGCACTGCGGGCATCCGAGGCCGGAGCCGAATTGTTTCTCACTGATATCAACGACCGTGGATTGCAAGAGACTGCCGCAATGGTTGGTGCCGGAGGCGGCACGGTCAGTTTGGCCAAGGCACTCGATATCTCGGATTACGACGAGGTTGTGAAATTCGGTACCGAGATTCACACTCAATTCTCTCCGATGGATGTCGTCATGAATATCGCCGGCATTTCAGCGTGGGGAACTATCGAGAACCTCGAGCATCGGCACTGGAAGTCGATGGTTGACGTCAACCTGATGGGACCGATCCATGTCATGGAGACGTTCGTTCCGCCCATGATCCGCGCCGGCAAGGGTGGGCACCTGGTCAATGTGTCTTCGGCCGCTGGGCTCTTGGCACTGCCGTGGCATGCCGCTTACAGTGCGAGCAAGTTCGGCCTTCGTGGGGTCTCCGAGGTGCTGCGATTCGATCTGAAGCGGCACGGAATCGGCGTCAGTCTGGTTGTGCCTGGTGGGG
Source organism: Rhodococcus sp. IEGM 1406 (assembly GCF_030056745.1). Classification (NCBI taxonomy): domain Bacteria; kingdom Bacillati; phylum Actinomycetota; class Actinomycetes; order Mycobacteriales; family Nocardiaceae; genus Rhodococcus; species Rhodococcus sp. IEGM 1406. Next base: position 1,615,909 of record NZ_JASHKO010000001.1, read on the forward strand.
TGAAGACGCCTTTGGTGGGAACCGTGGAGATCGCGGGTATCGACCGGGATGACCCGCGGGTCAAAAAGCTCACGCACCGGTTCGAGAAGCGCGCGGTCTCCCCGGAGAAGGTGGCCTCGTGCATTCTGCGGGGAATCGAGAAGAACACGTACCTCGTGTATACGTCCAATGACATTCGATTCGGATACTGGTGGGCCCGCAAATTCGCCCCGCCTTACGAGTTCGTGATGCAAAAAGCGAACGACCAGTTCAGTAAATTGCTCAAGCGATGAGCATTAACTCCGACGGGACTTTTATCTAGTCGAATAGGGACCAAAGTCATGCCGAAGAGTTTTCACTTCGATATCGAATTCAAATATCCGATCGACGACGTGCATCGAACTTTGACTGACCCGAGTTATTGGAAAGTCCGACTCGGAGACCTTTATGCCACCTCGGACATCGAAGTTGGAGACGGATCGATCGAAGTATCCGTGTCCGAGGAAATCGACTCTGCCTCCCTCCCGACCCTGGTCGCCAAGGTTGCGCCGAGTCGACTGGGTCTGAAACGGGTCGACCACTGGGGGCCTCTGTCTGACGGGAAGGCCGCAGGGTCGGTCACCGGGATCGCGCACGGACTGCCGATACGAATCGAGACGACGCTCGACCTCACCGCCGCCGAGTCCCGCACGCGACTGGTCGTCGACGGGACGGCCGAAGTGAAGATGCCGATTATCGGCGGCCAGATCGAGAAGTTGCTGAAGAAGACCGTCGAGGACTTGCTGGGGCGCGATCGGGACGCTGTCGAGTCATTTCTCGCCTGAGTCGGCGCCGAAATCCACCTCCAGAACGCGTGCACCTGGGCCGGCGGCAGCGAGTTGATCGTGAGGGTTTGCGAGGGCGCATCCCTCCAGTGAGAGACACCCGCAACCTATGCAACCGGTGAGATTGTCGCGTAGTCGTTCCAGTTGCTCGATGCGGAGATCGAGGTGGCGCCGCCATCCGGTCGACAACCGTTCCCAATCTGCGCGGTTCGGGGTACGGCCTTCAGGAAGTGTGCCGAGGGCTTCCCGGATTTCCGACAGCGGAATGCCGACGCGTTGCGAGATTCGGATGAAGGCGACGCGTCGAAGCGTGTCTCGTTGGTATCGACGCTGGTTGCCGCTGGTCCGGCGACTGACGATGAGGCCTTCTCGTTCGTAGAAATGCAGGGCCGAGACGGCGACACCGCTGCGCTCGGAGAGCTGGCCGGGCGTAAGTTCCTTGGCTTTCCACGACGGCATCTCCATGGCGACTACCGGTCCGTCGCCCGGTGGAGGGTGGCGTGGAGATGATGCGTCAGCGGGGTGTCGCCGTGCGCCATCCACAAGTCGTAGGTCAGGGTGTCGCCTTGGACGCGCATGACTCGCCGGACGTCGTGAACCGGTTTTGCGTCGGGCGATGCTGCGAGCGTGAGACGGGTCAAGGCGAGAGTGCCTTCGGAGTCGACGGTGCCGCGATGGATCTCGACAAATCCGGTGGGCTGGCTGACCAGCAGTTCGAGCTCACCACCAGGTGTCGGGCGCAGGTATCCCGATTCCATGTGAAGTGGTCGGCCGTCGGGGAGCCCTCGAGTGCGCGACGAGTAGGTGACAAACGGTTTCGGTGTCGGAGCGAACTCGATCTCCTCGGAGTACTCGAAGTCGTCGATGGTGGGGAAATGTCCGGCTCCAGCGCCGACCCAGCGCCCGGTGAACCTGTCGATTCCGGCGCCACCCAGCGCCGCCTGATCCGTACTACTCATTGCGTGGTCCTCTCGCCTGCGTCGGATCAGACGTTACGCGGGAAGATATGGCAGCTGCTCATCCCTGCTGGGTGGGGCCTACGGGATTAGTGTTCACTCATGAACGCTTCTGGCTCCGTCCCCCTCGGTGTCGATTCCGAGGTGGGCCGATTGCGATCGGTCATTCTTCATCGTCCGGGCGACGAGTTGAAACGATTGACTCCGCGCAACAACGACGAGCTGCTGTTCGACGCGTTGCCGTGGGTGGACCGCGCGCAGGAAGAACACGATCAGTTTGCGACCGTCCTTCGTGAGCGTGGCGTCGAGGTACTGCTTTTGTCCGATCTCCTCACCGAGGCGCTCGAGGTCAGTGGCGCAGCGAGGATCCAGGGAATCGCGGCCGCCGTCGACGCACGCAAGATCGGCCACGCGCTCGGACAACACCTGGCTGCGTACCTGCGAAAGGTAGAACCGAAGGAGCTGTCGTCGATCCTTACTGCCGGAATGACGTTCGACGAGCTGCCGATCGACGCCGGCTCGACCTCGTTGGTGCGCAGGATGCATCACGGCGGTGACTTCGTGATCGACCCGCTGCCCAACTTGCTCTTCACCCGCGATTCGTCGTTCTGGGTCGGGCCACGGGTCATCATCACGTCCTTGGCGTTGTCAGCGCGAGCTCGCGAATCCTCGATCACGGATCTGGTCTACGCGCATCACCCTCGATTCAAGGGAGTGCGCCGCGCGTACGAGTCGCACACGGCTCCTGTCGAGGGAGGTGACGTGCTGCTTCTCGCGCCTGGGGTGATCGCGATCGGTGTCGGTGAACGTACGTCACCCGCCGGCGCAGAAGCATTGGCGCGTAGCGTGTTCGACGACGGTCTCGCCCACACGGTGTTGGTTGTTCCGATCGAGCAACGCCGAGCGTCGATGCATCTCGACACGGTCTGCACCATGGTCGAGGCCGACGCGGTCGTCATGTATCCGGCCATTCAGGACACATTGGCAGCGTTCACCCTTCGCAAGGAAGACGACGGGGTGAGTATTCGCGGTGCGACGCCGTTCCTCGAAGCGGCAGCCGACGCCATGGGAATCGGAAAACTTCGAGTGATCGACACCGGACTCGACACGGTCACTGCCGAGCGTGAGCAATGGGACGACGGCAACAACACGTTGGCCGTCGAACCGGGCGTCGTCGTCGCTTACGAGCGCAACGTCGAAACGAATGCCAGGCTGGAGGCCTCGGGTATCGAGGTTTTGCGAATCGCGGGTTCCGAACTGGGCTCCGGTCGCGGTGGACCTCGCTGCATGTCCTGCCCGATCGCCCGCGATCCGCTGTGAGCGGTAGACGTCAGAGAATCTCTTCCACCTTGGCTGCCGGACGCGCGAGCACCGTGCCCTTGTCAGTGACGACGAATGGGCGTTCGATCAGAATTGGGTGCTCGATCATCGCGTCGAGGATCTCGGATTCGGAAGCGTCGGCGAGTCCGAGGTCCTTGTACTGCGTTTCGCGCTTGCGAACCGCTTGACTGGGCTCGAGGCCGGCGTCGGCGATGAGTTTTTCCAGCTCGGATCGGGTAGGCGGAGTATCGAGGTACTTGACGATGGTGGGTTCGATGCCGGCTTCCCGGATGAGCCCGAGAACGGTCCGCGAGGTGTTGCACCGTTGATTGTGGAAGATGGTTGCAGATGCCATGTTCGTCATTGTGCCTCTGCGTCCGAACTCGTGGGACAAACAGGGGAACAACGGGCCGCTCCGGAGTGCTGCACTTGAAGTACCGACGTGTGAGGAGAAAACGATGACGGAACATCGAAGTGTGGACGAACGACGCGTGGTCATTGCCGGCGGGCACGGCAAGATCGCGCAGCACCTGACGTACCTGCTGGCAGGACATGGTGATCGGCCGGTAGCGCTGATCCGCAACTCCGCGCACGAGGGTGCGGTCCGCACACTCGGCGCGTTCCCCGTGGTGATCGATCTGGAATCCTCCACGGTCGAGGAAGTTGCGAAGGTACTCGACGGTGCCGACGTCGCGGTCTTCGCCGCGGGCGCCGGACCTGGTAGCTCGATCGAGCGCAAGGACTCCGTCGACCGAGCTGCGGCGGTGCTGTTGGCCGATGCCGCCGAGAAAGCGGGAGTGCGTCGGTTCATTCAGATCAGCGCCATGGGTGCTGGTGACGAAATACCGGAGAACACCGACGAGGTTTTTGCCGCCTACCTGCGGGCGAAGACGGCAGCGGAGGAAGACCTGAAGACAAGGTCTTCGCTGGATTGGACGATTCTTCGGCCAGGCCTTCTGACGGACGACGACCCGACCGGCGAAGTATTGCTTGCGCAGCCGCCCGTCGATCGAGGCTCTGTGCCTCGAGCCGATGTAGCCGCGGTCGTCGAAGCGCTCATCGATGCGCCGTCCAGCGTCGGCAAGACATTGGTTCTGACCTCCGGCCCGCATACGATCCGCGAGGCGATCGAGGGCTTGTGACCGAGAAGATATGACGAGGGTGACGATGAAGATCGCAATCGAACACGATTCCTCCACAGCTCCGTACGACCAACTGCGGCAACAGATTATCGAGCAGGTTCACGGTGGCGGATTGATCGCGGGAACCAAGATCCCGACGGTGCGAGCGTTGGCCTCGGAGCTGGGATTGGCGGCCAACACCGTCGCGAAGGCTTATCGCGCGCTCAGCGATCAGGGCGTCATCGAAACGAGGGGAAAGCAAGGGACATTCATCGCTTCGGGGACCGATCCGGTGCAGGCGCAGGCCGAGCAGGCGGCGACCGCGTTTGCGCATAGGGTCCGCTCGCTCGGGTACTCCGACAGTGAGATCGTCGCCATGGTGGAGTCGGCATTGAGAGGTGCATGACACAATGTTTAAGTTGACGCTTCAACTTAAAGCTGTCAGTCTTGGCTCATGAATTCGTCGATTGCTCGTGACCTCGGACTCCTCATCGCCCGTGTCGGCCTCGGGATCATCTTCATCGCCCACGGCTGGCAGAAGTTCTTCACCTACAAGATCGCCGGAACGCAGGCTGCGTTCGAAGGGATGGGCGCCCCGCTCCCCAAGATTTCTGCGGTTCTGGCTGCATCCATCGAACTCGGCGGCGGAATCTTGCTCATCGCGGGTCTGTTGACCCCGCTCGTCGGCGCGCTGCTGTTCCTCGACATGGTCGGCGCGTTCTTCATCGTGCACGCGGACAAGGGTGTCTTCATCGACAACGGTGGCTACGAACTCGTCGTCGCACTCGGTGTCGGATCGCTCTTGATCGCTGTGATCGGCGCAGGACGCATCAGCATCGACGGATTGATCGGCAAGGGCAACGGTTGGGTTAAAACCGCAGCTTGATCGGGGTGAGAAGGCGGGTTCAACGGACGTTGGGCCCGCCTTCCGGCTTGCTTTTGGCCCATAAAGTGACGAACGTAGTCATCTATGGTGACGAAATCTGATCGATCCGAACAAGATTCCGGGGCCAACGAAGAGCGCCCGGAGACGGGCTTTACTCGAGTAGGCGTTCGGACCGACTACGTGGTGTTTTCCGTGGCGGCCGCAGCGGTGCTGGCTATTGTCGTGTGGGGCCTCGTAGCTCCCGACAACCTCGATTCGGTAACCGGAAGTGTTCTCGGCTGGTTGGTGACGAACATCGGCTGGCTCTTCGTACTCGCAGCTTCGGCTTTCGTGCTGTTTTCCATCTACCTCGCGGTCAGTCGATTCGGCGACATTCCGCTGGGCAAGGACGGTGAGAAGCCCGAGTTCCGAACCGTCAGCTGGATCGCGATGATGTTCAGCGCCGGCATGGGGATCGGCCTCATGTTCTTCGGTGTCGCGGAACCGCTTGCGCACTACGTGACTCCGCCTCCCGGCACCGACGGTGGCGTCGGAACTGCCATGGCCACCACCATGTTTCACTGGGGTCTTCATCCTTGGGCGATGTATGCCGTTGTGGGCCTTGCCATTGCATACGGGTCGTATCGCCGAGGACGCAAGCAACTGTTCAGTTCGGCCTTCATTCCGTTGCTCGGTCGCAAGGCCGAAGGGCCGATCGGCAAGGTCATCGACATCCTGGCGATCTTTGCCACACTTTTTGGTACCGCAGCATCTTTGGGGCTCGGCGCACTTCAGATCGGCTCCGGTTTCGAGGTAGTCGGCTGGATGGAAGAAGCCGGCGTATTCCTGCTCGTGGCTATCGTTGCGGTGCTGACCCTGGCATTCGTCGCTTCGGCAGTTTCCGGTGTGGCCAAGGGAATTCAGTGGCTCTCCAACATCAACATGGTGCTCGCGCTGATCTTGGCGCTGTTCGTGTTCGTTCTCGGGCCGACCGTGCTGATTCTCAATCTGCTCCCGACGACCATTGGCGCATACGTTTCCGACCTCGCCCAGATGTCCGCCCGCACGGGTGCATCGTCGAATCCTGAAACGGGCGCGTGGCTTTCGTCGTGGACGATCTTCTACTGGGCATGGTGGGTGTCTTGGACGCCGTTCGTCGGCATGTTCCTGGCACGCATCAGCCGCGGCCGCACGATCCGCCAGTTCATCGTCGGCGTCATCGCCGTTCCCACGACTGTCAGCTTGCTCTGGTTCGCGATCTTCGGCGGCGCAGGCATCGGCGAGGAACGTGACGGAATCGGCTTGTCCGGCCGAGGCTCGGAAGAGGCTCAACTGTTCGGCATGCTCGACAATCTGCCGTTGGCCGGAGTGACGACTGTCCTCGTCATGCTGCTCGTGGCAGTGTTCTTCGTTTCCGGCGCAGACGCTGCGTCGATGGTGATGGGGACGCTCTCGCAGCGCGGAACGCTCGAACCGAGTCGCTGGGTTGTGGTCTTCTGGGGCATGTTGACCGGTGGCGTCGCGGCGCTTCTGCTGTGGACCGGTGGCTCCGAAGCGCTCGACGGCTTGCAGACCATGACGATCATCGCTGCGGCGCCGTTCGTGCTGGTCATGATCGGACTGTGCTTCTCGCTGTACAAGGATCTTTCGCACGACCCGATCATCATTGCGGCGAAAGAGCAGAAACGTGCTCTCCTACGCCCGAGGCGGGGACGTCGCGTCGGTAAGCCGGCAGAGTAATCGTGAAACGAAGGAGGCACCGAACCAGGTTCGGTGCCTCCTTCGTCTGTCCCACTATTTCCAGCTAGGCAGCCACAGATGGTTCTGCCACGATTCCGGCGTGATCGGCATGGCGGTGAGTATCGGCCAGAGGTAGACGAAGTTGGCCACGACCAGACCGATGTACAGACTGACCGCAAGAAGTCCGGTGGTACGACGCTCGACGGACGCGCTCGCCTTGCCCAGAACATCGCCGAGGACCAGCGCAAATCCCATGACCATGAACGGGGCGAGTGCAACTGCGTAGAAGTAGTACATCTGGCGGTCGAGCGTCGCGAACCACGGAAGGTAAGCGGCGCCGTAGCCCGTCAGGACCACGGCGTATCGCCAGTCCCTGCGTACGAACGTCTGCCAGATCGCCCACGCCAACATCGGTAGTGCCAGCCACCACATCGCCGGTGTGCCGATCAGCATCACGGCCTTGACGCAGCTGGCGGCCCCGCAACCGGTGACCTGCTCGCCGTCGGCGTAGTAGTAGAGCATCGGTCGTAGCCCCATCGGCCACGTCCACGGTTTCGACTCCCACGGGTGGTGGTTTCCGGCGGAGTTGGTCAGACCGGCATGGAACTGGAGAACGTTTCCGCTGTAGTACCAGAGTGAACGCAGTGCGGAGGGAATGAAGCTCCACGTGCCGCCCTCACCGATCTCGTTACCGACGGCGTGACGGTCCACGCCGGTCTCGCTGGTGAACCAGGCCCAGTAGCTCGCGAGGTACACACCGAGCGGAATGACCACCAGCGCATACAGAGCCGGACCGATGTCGCGAACTGCGGTGCCGACCCAGGGGCGCTGCACGCGGTATGCGCGGCGCGCTGACAGGTCGAAGGCAACACTGAGCAATCCGAAGAACAGAATGAAGTACATGCCGGACCACTTGGTTCCGCATGCCAGACCGAGCAGGATGCCGGCGCCGAACCTCCACCACCGGAAACCCAGCCGTGGACCCCAGGCGGAATCGCCGATTCGACCTTCCTCGTACACCTTCGCCATTCGTTCGCGGACTTGGTCGCGATCGACCACCAGGCATCCGAGGGCGGCGAGGACGAAGAATGCCAGGAAGATGTCGAGCATCCCGAGGCGTGAGGAGACGAAGGTGACGCCGTCCACGATGAGCAGGATTCCGGCAATCGCCCCGATCAGCGTGGACCGCGTCATGCGGCGGACGATCCGGATGATCAGCAGGACCATCAGCGTCCCGACCAGGGCTGACGAGAATCGCCACCCCCAACCGTTGTAACCGAAGAGTGCTTCGCCGATCGCGATCATCTGCTTACCGATCGGCGGGTGCACCACCAATCCGTAACCGGGATTGTCCTCGATGCCACCGCCGGTCAGAACTTGCCAGCCCTGCGGAACGTAGTGCTTCTCGTCGAATACAGGTGTGCCGGCGTCGGTCGGGTAGGCGAGCATCGTGAAGCGGGTGATCGCCGCGATGGCGGTGATGAAAGCGGTGACGATCCAGCCGCGCAATCTGTCGGTCGGGCCGAAATCAGGATCCGGTACCAGCGGGCCGGGACTACGCACTACCCGATCGCTCGTGGCGGGCGTTGGCCGCTCGTCCGTCTGCACAGTCACCTGGCAATCGTAGGCTGTCAGGTATGACTGGTCGTTTGGTACTCGCCGCAACACCCATGGGAGATGTCGGTGACGCATCCCCGCGTCTTCGGTCTGCTCTCGCAACCGCCGACGTCGTCGCTGCGGAGGACACACGACGCACCAAGTCTCTGGCGTCCGCGCTCGAGGTAACCATCACCGGGAAGATCGTCAGTTTCTACGATCAGGTCGAGATTTCGCGGCTGCCCGCGTTGGTCGCCGACGTGGCCGAAGGCAAGACCGTCCTGCTGGTCACCGATGCAGGCATGCCGTCGGTCAGCGACCCCGGATATCGCCTCGTTGCCGCCTGCGTAGCCGAGAACCTCGCCGTCACGTGTCTCCCGGGCCCGTCGGCGGTCACGACGGCGCTGGCACTCTCGGGTTTGCCGGTGGAGCGGTTCTGCTTCGACGGGTTCCCACCGCGAAAGCAGGGGCAGCGCAAGACCTGGCTTTCGGCCCTGGCAACCGAGCAGCGAGCGTGTGTGTTCTTCGAAGCACCCCATCGCCTTGCGGACTGCCTCGCAGATGCGGTGGAAGTTCTCGGGCCCGATCGCCGCGCGGCCGTGTGCCGGGAATTGACCAAGACCTACGAGGAAGTGAAGCGCGGCACTCTCGGAGAGTTAGCTACTTGGGCGGCCGAGGGCGTTCGCGGAGAGATCACGGTGGTGCTCGAAGGCGCAGTGCTGGTGGCATCTGATCCTGCCGATCTGGTCGACGAGGTGGAAAGGCTGGTTGAGGGGGGAGCACGATTGAAGGACGCGTGTGCTCTGGTCGCAACGGCCGGAGTCTCCAAGCGTGAGTTGTACGAGACGGTCCTGGCCGCTCGAAAGGACTAGCGGGAGCGGTTCACGGCGGGTGCGCCGGGACGCAGGTTGGCGTCGTCGGCTGCAGCCTGGCCGGCGTGCCAGCCTTCGGCGTCGACGGACCGTCCGCGAGTTTTGCGGGTTGTCGGGAACAATCGATCGAATTCGGCGTCGACGGCCTCGGAAGTGGTGGCCAGGATCGGCAGAAGATCCGCGACGTCCATCGATGCCGCGTCGGCCGCTTCGGCGGTGGCTTTGGTGCCGGCGTCTCGCAGACGGTGTCCGATGCGGCTGGCGAACCCGGCCAGGAATCCCTTGCGGAACGAGGTGGTGCGTGAGCCGCCACGATTGCTCGAGTCGGCGAATTGCATTGCACGGGTTGCCTGTACGAGCAAGGAAGTGAACAGCATGTCGACTTGCTGAAGGTCGACCGGAGTGCCGACGACGGTCGCGAGTGCGATGTCGCTGAACCAGACAGTCCTGACTCGATTCGATTCGCCGATCTCGGTCAGGAGGTGAACCTTTTCCTTCACGTACGGGTTCTCGATGTGAATGCGTCGGGCATTCACGGATGTGTCGGTGACCCCGGCGCGAGAGTGGAGCAGCGCGGAATCGATGGCGTACCGGGTCATCAACTCCTGAGCCTTCGCGGTGAAAATCTCGGCTTCTTCCGCGAAGTTGGTGGCTTCCGCTTTGGCGAGTAATCCACGAATTCGCTTGAGTACCTTGGCGTCGACCTCGGTATCGCCGACGCCGGCATAGCTGGTGTCGGTCCGTTGCGACGGCCAGGTGGATGGTGGCGCGAGCAACACCGTCCACTGAGGTAGGCGCATCCACGATCGCGCAACGTCGACGATCTGCGAAACAAGGAAGTAGGGATCCTGGAACAGAAGGCCGGCCGCGAGGGAGCGAAAAACGTCGTCGTCCACGGTGATTCGAGAAGCGATGCGTCGAGACTTCGCATACTGCTCGCCGATCGTCTGCAACTGCCCCACCCATTCGAGCGGTGCGCGATCGGAGGCGCGCGACGCTTTCGCATCGAACAGGATGGTGGTGGCGGCGAGATCGGCGTCGGACGCTTCTTTGCTTCGACGCGCCAGATGAATCAGATCCGCCGGCTGCCATCCGCGGTCGTACGCCGCGGACAGTTCGGAAACGAGATCTCGCACCGCGGAAACGGATTGAGGGCTGACCTCCTGAGTGGACACCCGCGCTCCGTTCCATGGCAGTGTCTGCGCCGAAGCGCTGGTTCGAATGTATGTTCTATTCGTCGTCATGGCTGGAGTGTGCACGTGGGGTCCGACACATCCGCCTGTAACCGGATATCTCGGACCCCACGTGCGGCACTCTCGCTTAGCTCATTCCTCGACGAAGCGGGGGAAAACTGGCGCCGGAGCAGGCAGTTTCCGGTTGGCGTCGATGCGAACCGCGATGTCGGCGAACTGCCGGTTCTCTTCGCTCTGGCCGAGCAGATCGAGGATGCGTGACGCCGCGTCGGGCATCACCGGCTGAACGAGAAGCCCGACGATACGGACCACTTCGAGCGTCACGTACAGAACCGTCGCCATGCGTGCCGGATCGGTCTTACGCAGAACCCACGGTTCCTGCTTGGAGAAGTACCGGTTGGTCTCGCCGAGAACGCCCCAGATGGCTTCCAGTGCGAGATGCAGAGCCTGCACGTCGAACTCGCTGCGGCACTTGGCAAGCAGGGCATCCGCCGATGCCAGCATCGCCAGGTCGTCCTCGGTGAACTCGCCGGGGGTGGGTACCTGGGCGTCGCAGTTCTTCGCGACCATCGTCAGCGAACGCTGCGCGAGATTGCCGAGTTCGTTCGAGAGATCAGCGTTCATGCGCGTCACGATCGCTTCGTGACTGTAGCTGCCGTCCTGACCGTACGAGATCTCGCGGAGCAAGAAGAAGCGGACCGCGTCGAGGCCGTACTGATCGACCATCGCGATGGGGTCGACGACGTTGCCGACGGACTTCGACATCTTCTCGCCCTTGTTGTACAAGAAGCCGTGGACGAACACCCGCTCCGGCAGTTCGATGCCGGCAGACATGAGGAATGCCGGCCAGTACACGGTGTGGAACCGCGTGATGTCCTTGCCGATGATGTGCAGGCTCGCGGGCCAGAACTTCTTGAACTCCTCCGAATCGACGTTCGGGTATCCGACGCCCGTCAGGTAGTTGGTGAGGGCGTCTACCCAGACGTACATGACGTGGTCCGGGTCGCCCGGCACCTTGACGCCCCAGTCGAACGTGGTGCGCGAGATCGAGATGTCCTTGAGGCCGCCCTTGACGAAGCTGACGATCTCGTTGCGGCGAGTCGTGGGGGCGATGAATTCGGGGTGCTCTTCATACAGCGCGAGGAGACGCTCCCCGTACGCCGAGAGACGGAAGGTGTAGTTCGACTCCTCGGTCCACTCCACCGGGGTGCCGGTCTCGGTGGACTGACGGGTGCCGTCCTCCAGAAGCGTGGTCTCGGCTTCGGTGTAGAAGGCCTCGTCCCGAACCGAGTACCAACCCGAGTACGTGTCGAGGTAGATGTCGCCCGATGCGGCCATCTTCTCCCAGATCGCCTTGCTGGCGACCTGGTGATCAGCGTCCGTGGTGCGGATGAACCGGTCGTACGAGACGTTCAGGACCTTGTCGAGGTTCTGGAACACGTCGGAGTTGCGAGCCGCGAGTTCGCGTACGTCGATGCCCTCTTTGATCGCTGTCTGCTGCATCTTCAGACCGTGCTCGTCGGTACCGGTCATGAAGAACACTTCATGACCGTCCAAACGCTTGAAGCGGGCAAGCGCGTCCGAGGAGATGTACTCGTACGCGTGGCCGATGTGCGGAGCGCCGTTGGGATACGCGATCGCTGTCGTGATGTAGAACGGCGATCGTTCCGCGCCTTCCGGGGCGGCGGAGTCCGGGCGCGGGGTCTGGGAGGGTGAGGCAGGCACAGTCATGGTGGGCTTACTCTATCGGGCGTGAGCAAAGACCGTCCCGCCCCCGATGCCCCTGAGCCCTTGTCGCCTCTGATCGACGCCCATACACACCTCGACGCGTGCGGCGCACACGACGCTGCGACCGTGGCCGAAATAGTCGATCGAGCCGAGGCCGTCGGCGTCGGACGGGTCGTCACGGTGGCCGACGACCTCGATGCTGCACGCTTTGCCGTCGACGCTGCGAACTGGGATTCGAGGGTTTACGCAGCCGTCGCAATCCATCCGACCAGGGCGAACGTCCTGGATGCCGACACCAGGGCCGAGATCGAACGGTTGGCGTCCGATCCGCGGGTCGTCGCGGTGGGGGAGACCGGGCTGGATCTCTACTGGCCAGGCAAGCTCGAAGGGTGCGCCACGATCGAGGAGCAGGTCGACGGCTTCCGGTGGCACATCGACCTCGCGAAGCGTCTCGGTAAGACGCTGATGATTCACAACCGCGAAGCCGACCAGGACTTGCTGCGGGTGCTGAACGAGGAAGGCGCGCCGGAGACAGTGGTGTTCCACTGCTTCTCCTCGGATTCGGAGATGGCGCGGGAGTGCATCGCCGCCGGGTACGTGTTGAGTTTTTCGGGAACCGTGAGTTTCAAGAATGCGAAGGCGCTGCGTGAGGCCGCGTTGTTGGTGCCGTCGGATCAGCTGATCGTCGAGACGGATGCGCCGTTCTTGACGCCGCACCCGTTCCGCGGTGCGCCCAACGAGTCGTACTGCCTGCCATACACAGTGCGTGCACTCGCAGACATCCGCGGCGAGGATCCGCAGACGCTGGCGGCAGCGTCCACGGCGACAGCGGAGCGCGTCTACAAGATCTGACGCTATTCTGGTTCGACAGGTAACTCCGCGCCCGGGATCGTCGTGTCCCGGTCCGTCTACTGCGCGGAGTATTCAGATGAATGACTCCATCTATCCCTCCGACGTCTATCCCGACGACGTCGAACACACAGCCGAGCAGTCCTCGCGATCCGGCTCGAGCGCGGCGAATTTTTCGAATCCCGGGAGGGAATGAAGGCGCACAGCTTCGCTGAGCCGACGCCGGTCGACTCTTCGGTCCAGATCGTCAGCGTTCATGTCGACGCGGTCGAAGTCGAGTGCTGCGGGCCGTTTCCGGTGGTCGGTGAATCATGCTCGTGGACATTGGCACCGCGATCGCAGGACGACGCGTTCGACGGTTGGGTTCACGGCGGGATGCCGGCGTCTGGAGTCGTGACCACGGGTGTGGTGCTCGGGATTCTCGTGGTGACGACGACCTACGCAGAGGTCGGAAGTCCACGCATGTGGTTGCCCGTCGCAGGTAGTGAGAACTATCGAAGGGTCGAGGCCAGTCCTCGGTGGTTCCGAAGGTTCGGCGACTTCGACTTCGAGCCGCAGAATCGGATCGAGACCGGGCTGGTTGTCGAATTGGCCACCACCCGTGCGCCTTTCCGGTAGTCCCCACTACCAAAAAGGCGCACAGGGGGCTTGCCCCTACAGGACCTTCGCCAGGAAGTCCTGGGTGCGCTGCTGCTGGGGGTTGCCGAACAGGTTCTCCGGCTTGCCTTCTTCGACGATGTATCCATCGGCCATGAAGATGACTCGATCGGAAACCTCACGGGCGAAGCCCATTTCGTGGGTTACGACGACCATGGTCATGCCCTGCTTGGCGAGGTCACGAAGCACCTGCAGAACCTCTCCCACCATCTCCGGGTCGAGAGCGCTGGTGGCCTCGTCGAAGAGCATGATGTCCGGGCTCATCGCCAGTGCGCGGGCAATGGCCACGCGTTGCTTCTGCCCACCGGACAGGCTGGCGGGCTTGGCATCTGCCTTCTCCGCGAGACCGACCTGGCCGAGCAGTTTGACGGCGATCTCGCGAGCCTGATCCTTGGTCGATCGCCCGGTCTGCACCGGGGCGAGCATCACGTTTTCGACGACGCTCATGTGTGGGAACAGGTTGAAGTGCTGGAACACCATCCCGATGTGCTGGCGCACCTTGTCGATGTCGACGTCCTTGTTCGTGAGGTCGAACTGGTCGACGCGCACGGAGCCGGCGGTGATGTCTTCGAGGCGGTTGAGGCAGCGCAGGAAGGTGGACTTACCCGAACCGGAAGGCCCGATGACGCAGACCACTTCACCGCTCTTGATGTCGACGTCGAGGCCTTTGAGGACCTCGTTGTCGCCGAACGACTTCTTCAGTCCCTTGACCGAAATCTTGACCTCGGTGTCGGACTTGCCCATGTTGACGGCTGTTTCGGTCACTTGTTGATCCTCTTCTCGAGGCGGTTCGACAGCTTGGTGAGCGCCATGATGATGATGAAGTACATGACGCCGATGATCAGCCACATGTTGAACGACTGGAAGTTGCGCGCGATGATGATGCGCCCTGTCTGAGTGAGCTCGGCGAGTCCGATGACCGACAGGATCGACGTGTCCTTGAGGGTGATGACGAACTGGTTGATGTACGACGGGATCATCGTGCGAATTGCCTGCGGCATGATGACTTTTCGCATCGACTTCATGTAGCTGATGCCCAGGCTTCGTGACGCCTCCATCTGTCCCTTGTCGACGGACAAGATGCCGCCGCGGACGATTTCAGCCATGTACGCGCCGGCGTTGAGCGATAGCGTGATGATGCCTGCGGTGAAGGCGGACATCTGGAAATGCAGGGCTGCCGGGATGCCGAAGTAGATGAAGAACGCCTGCACCAACAGCGGTGTGCCGCGGAAGATGTCGACGTAGGTCGTGCCTATACCTCGGACGAACATGTTGGTGGACACGCGGCAGAGACCGAAGATCGCACCCAGGACCAGAGCGATCGCGATCGAGACGACCGAGAGAACGATCGTCAACCACAGGCCCTTGAGGAGCTGGGGATAGGTGCTCTTGATCAAGCCGATGATGGAGTTGTCCGACGTCGACGCGCCCTGGCCGAGGTAGGTCGAGACGATTTCGTCGTACTGGCCGTCGTCGCGCAGGTTCTGCAGTCCAGCATTGAACATCTGGAGCAGTTCGGCGTTCTGGCCCTTGTTGACTGCGAAGCCGTAGCTCGCACCCACCTCTTTTTCGGTGACCGTCTTGAGGCCGTTGCCCTGAGTGATGCCGTAGGCGAGGACGGGGTAGTCGTCGAAGACTGCGACGGAGTTTCCGGTGCGGACCTCGTCGTACATGCTGGCGGAGTCGGCGAAATAGACTGTGGTGAAGCCGTATTGGTCCTTGATGGACTCGGCGAAGCTGGCGCCCTCGGTGCCGTTCTTGACGGCGACGCGCTTGCCCTTCAGATCCTCGTACGCCTTCACGTCGTTGTCGGTCTCGAGGACCGCCATCTGCACGCCCGACTCGAAGTACGGGTCGGAGAAGTCGAAAACCTGCTTGCGGGCGTCGGTGATGGACATGCCGGCGATGACGCCGTCGGCCTGCCCGGCCTGCACGGCCTGAAGCGCAGCGTCGAAGCCGAGCTGCTTGATGTCGACCTTGAAACCTTGGTCCTCGGCGATCGCGTTGAGGAGATCGATGTCGATGCCGACGAGTTTGCCGTCTTCGTTCTCGAATTCGAACGGGGCGAATGTCAGATCGGTGGCGATCGTGTAGGTGCGACCGGGTTGCGCGCTCGCGATTCCGGGGGCGAACAGCGCTGCGATCAGCGCCAGCAGGATGGCCAGGATCGGCCACCTGGCATTACGTGGTCTGTCGAATCTTCTTCGCACTATCGCCCAGCTTTCTTCTGTCGCGCCCGGGATCGCCGGACTGCTTTGAACCAGACGAGAACATACTGCGCCCAGAGCTGAATCGATACACGGGTATCGGAGCCGGAAAGTGCAGAACACACGACACGCCGTTGCCGTTCCGTGACAAAAGTCGCATTTCGTTGTGATTTGGTTGCCGATGCAACGCTCGGTCGTTACCGTATTGTGATCGAACGTCGTCTGCCTTGGGATTTCCTGTGTCGCCTTTTGCCAAGATCAACTCCACGAAGTCACCACTTCTCTATTCAGTGGTGGGTGCGTTGCTTCTGACGCTCATCGTCGGAGGTGCGCTCGCCGTGGTTCGGCACAAGACGATCACCCTCGACGTCGACGGCGACATGATTTCGCTGTCCACGATGTCGAGCAGCGTCGGTACAGCTCTCGAGGACGCCGGATACCCGGTCGATCCCAAGGACGCGCTCGCTCCGAGCGCCGATTCCTCGCTGTCCGACGGCGATACCGTCGTACTGCGCCGTGCCCGTGAGTTGGCGCTGACCGTGGACGGTCAGCCGACGACCATCTGGACCACCGCATTGACGGTCGACGAGGCATTGAAGCAGGTAGATGTTTCCGACGACTTCGCAGTCTCGGCTTCGCGCTCGCATCGTCTGCCCCTCGAACGCACCGAGCTCGACGTCGTCAGCCCGAAGACCGTCAGCGTCAGCGACGGTGGTGCTCCGGCGGCCGAGATCAAGCTCGCCGCCGTAACCGTCGGTGATCTTCTCGCGGCCAAGAATGCGCCGCTCGAGCAGGCCGACTCGGTGGTTCCCACCGCTGACACACCCGTTACCAACGGCTTGACAATTCAGGTCACCCGCGACCGCACGGACACTCGCGTCGAGACGCAGCCGATCGCGCCGCCCGAGAACAAGGTCGAAGATCCCGAGCTCGAGAAGGACAAGACCGTCGTCGAAAACCCGGGTGTTGCCGGCGAGCGCACGGCCACCGTCGAGGTCAAGACCGTCAACGGCGTCGAGGCTGGACGAACCGAACTGTCCGCGACCGTGATCAAGGAACCGGTCGCAGCAGTGGTGAAGGTCGGAACCAAGCAGACGTCCGCGCCCGCTGTGTCCAACGCGTCGACGTGGGACTCCATTGCTCAGTGCGAAGCGACCGGAAACTGGGCCATCAACACGGGCAACGGTTTCTACGGAGGACTTCAGTTCACCCAGAGCACCTGGGAAGCATTCGGCGGCGGTCAGTACGCAGCGCGCGCCGACCTCGCATCACGTGAACAGCAGATCGCGATCGGCGAGAAGGTCCGCGCCGGTCAGGGCTGGGGTGCGTGGCCGTCCTGCACCAGCAAATTGGGCCTGCGCTGACGCGCCGACACTCCACACAGAACTCAGGAACCCATGTCACCGTTCGCCAAGATCAACTCGACCAGGTCGCCGTTGTTGTACTCGGCGATTGCCGCTCTTCTCCTGACGGTTCTCGTGGGTGGCGTTCTGGCCGTCGTCCGGCACAAGACCATCACTCTCGACGTCGACGGTGAGCAGATTCACCTGAGCACCATGTCGACCAACGTCGACGGCGCTCTCGAGGACGCGGGTTACCCGATCGGTGACAAGGACGCGGTTGCTCCCGCGGCCGACGCGTCGCTGTCCGACGGCGACACCGTGGTGCTCCGTCGTGCTCGTGAGATCACGCTGACGGTCGACGGTCAGCCACAGAAGCTCTGGACCACTGCCTTGACCGTCGACGACGCGCTCAAGCAGTTGGATGTCTCAGCGGATGTGCACGTGTCGGCGTCGCGCTCGCAGCGTCTCCCGCTCGACGGCGCCGCGCTCGACGTCTTGACACCGGTCGTCGCAAAACTGGTCGACGGCGCAAACGCGGCGGCCGACGTGCGTATCGCGGCACCGACGGTGGGCGAGTTCCTTACGGCCAACGGCACTCCGCTCGAGCAGTCGGACACGGTGGTTCCCGCCGCCGACGCTCCGCTGACCGAGGGCCTCGAGGTCACGGTGACGCGCAACCGCACCGAGAACAAAGTCGAGACCTTGCCGCTCGATCCGCCGGATCAGCGCATCGAGGATCCGACGATGAACCAGAGTCGCACGATCGTCGAGAACCCGGGCGTTCCCGGCGTGCGTGACGTGACGTTCGCCGTGAATCTCGTCAACGGTGTCGAGGCCGGACGTACACAGGTATCGGAGACGATCACCACACCGGCGCAGCCGAAGGTCGTGCGCGTGGGAACGAAGCCGGGCACCGAGGTGCCGCCCGTGGAGAACGGTTCGACGTGGGACGCGCTCGCACAGTGCGAGGCCACCGGCAACTGGGCTATCAACACCGGCAACGGTTTCTACGGCGGCGTGCAGTTCGACCAGAACACGTGGGAACGGCAGGGCGGGTTGAAGTATGCGCCTCGCGCCGACCTCGCAACCCGTGAAGAGCAGATCGCGATCGCGACGCAAACGCAGCGCACTCAGGGCTGGGGCGCATGGCCGTCGTGCTCGGGTCGCCTCGGACTGGGATAAGTTCTACTGGTGTCAGACGCCGAACAATCGAACGAACCCATCGCTACTCCGCGCGGGCAGGCAGCCCTGCTCGGTCCGGTCGAGGTGCGCGCTCTTGCCGAGGAATTCGGTGTCCGGCCCACGAAACAGTTGGGGCAGAACTTCGTTCACGACGCCAATACCGTGCGACGCATCGTCACCACGGCAGGCGTCACTCGTGACGATGTCGTTCTCGAGGTGGGGCCGGGTCTCGGTTCGCTGACGATGGCGCTGATGGACGTCGTCGATCGTGTGATCGCGGTCGAGATCGATCCCAACCTCGCGGCTCGCCTCCCGAAGACGGTGGCCGAGCGAGCGCCGGAGTTGGCCGATCGACTGACCGTCGTCGAAGCGGACGCGATGCGTGTGCTGCCTTCACAGATTCCCGGCGAGCCGACCGCGCTTGTCGCGAACCTGCCGTACAACGTGGCGGTGCCGGTGCTGTTGCATCTGTTCGCGTCGCTTCCGAGTTTGCGGACCGCACTCGTGATGGTGCAAGCCGAGGTTGCCGATCGCCTGGCGGCTGATCCGGGAAGCAAGATCTACGGCGTTCCCAGCGTCAAGGCCAACTTCTTCGGCGAGGTTCGCCGCGCCGGTGCCGTCGGACGCAACGTGTTCTGGCCGGTGCCGAAGGTGGAATCCGGACTGGTTCGTATCGATCGGTACGCGGAGCCGCCGTGGCCGATGGACGAGAAACACCGCAAGCAGGTTTTTGCGGCGATCGACGCCGCATTCGCGCAGCGCCGCAAGACTTTGCGTGCCGCGCTCAGCGGGTGGGCAGGTTCGCCTGCCGAGGCCGAGCGACGGCTCCTCGCTGCCGGCATCGAGCCACAGACGCGTGGCGAGATGCTCGACGCAGCAGCCTTCGTTCGGCTGGCTGGAGGCGAATAGCCCCGTGCGCGGTTAAGGAGTGCAGGGACTCCCTAACCGCGCACAGGGGCTTGCCCCCTTACTTGAACCGCCGCAACCTCAGGCTGTTGCTCACCACGAACACACTGCTGAATGCCATTGCGGCACCAGCGAGCATCGGGTTGAGCAGGCCGGCCGCAGCCAGCGGGATCGCAGCCGTGTTGTAGGCGAATGCCCAGAACAGGTTGCCCTTGATGGTCTTGAGCGTCTTGCGGGACAGTCGAATTGCATCGGCTGCCGACCGCAGGTCACCTCGCACCAGGGTGATGTCGCTGGCCTCGATCGCAACGTCGGTACCCGTGCCCATCGCCAGACCGAGATCGGCCTGAGCCAGGGCCGCCGCGTCGTTCACGCCGTCGCCGACCATGGCTACGACGCGTCCTTCCGCCTGCAGCTTCTTGACGGCGTCGACCTTGTCCGCCGGCATGACCTCGGCGAAGACGGTGCTGATCCCGACCTGATCCGCCACGGTGCGGGCAACGGTGGCGTTGTCGCCGGTCAGCAGAACCGGTTCGAGGCCGAGTGCCTTCAACTGCGCGATTGCTTCGGCGCTCGTGTCCTTGACCGCGTCGGCGATTACGAGGATGCCGTGCGCCTTGCCGTCCCAGCCCACCGCGATTGCGGTCCGCCCGGCCTTCTCTGCTTCAGCTTTCGCGTCACGGAGATTTTCCGGCAACGGCATCGACCAGTCGGCGAGCAGCGCGTCTCGGCCGGCGACAACGGCATGACCGTCGACCATTCCCTGCACGCCGCGACCGGCGACGTTCACGAAATCCTCGACGGCAGGCAATTCGCCCACGGCTTCGGTCGCACCCTTCGCGATCGCTGCGGCGATGGGGTGCTCGGAGCGATGTTCGAGGGCGCCGGCCAGCCGAAGCACCTCGTCGACGGTTGTTCCTTCGCCCACGACGGTGTCCAGCAATGTCATCTGACCGGTGGTGACGGTTCCCGTCTTGTCGAGCACGACGGTGTCGACTGCGCGCGTCGATTCGAGCACCTCGGGTCCCTTGATGAGGATTCCCATCTGGGCTCCGCGGCCGGTGCCCACCAACAGAGCTGTGGGCGTTGCCAATCCGAGAGCACAGGGGCACGCGATGATCAGGACGGCGACCGCAGCGGTGAATGCCATCTCGATGGGGTTGCCGGTACCGAGCCAGTAGCCCAGTGTCGCAACGGCAATCGCGATGACGACCGGTACGAAGATGCCGGCGATTCGATCGGCGAGGCGCTGAACTTCGGCCTTGCCGTTCTGTGCGTCTTCGACCAGCGCCGCCATCTGGGCGAGTTGGGTGTCGCTCCCGACTCGGGTGGCCTCGACGGTCAACGTTCCACCGACGTTGACGGTGGCCCCGACGACGGTGTCTCCGACACCGACTTCCTCCGGCACGGATTCGCCGGTCAACATGCTCATGTCGACGGCTGAGCGGCCTTCGGTGATGATGCCGTCGGTGGCGATCTTCTCGCCGGGCCGAACGATGAAGGAGTCGCCCGCTGCCAGTTCTTCGGCGGGGATTCGTACTTCGACGCCGTTTCGCAGTACCGCGACGTCTTTTGCACCGAGTTCCATGAGCGCGCGTAGTGCGGCGCCGGACGTGCGCTTGGACTTGTGCTCGAAGTAGCGTCCGGCGAGCACGAACGTGATGACGCCCGCGGCAACCTCGAGGTAGATGTTGGCGCTGCCGTCCATCCGGTCGACCGTCAGTCTGAACGCGTGTTTCATTCCCGCTTCGCCCGCGGTGCCGAAGAACAGTGCGTAGAGCGACCAGACGAACGCTGCGATGGTGCCCAGCGAGATGAGCGTGTCCATCGTTGCGGCGCCGTGACGCAGGTTGACCCAGGCAGCCCGGTGGAAGGGAAGGGCCGCCCACACGATGACCGGTGCGGCCAGCGTGAGGGAGAGCCACTGCCAGTTGTCGAACTGCAACGCAGGAATCATCGCCATCGCGATGACCGGCACGGAGAGCAGAGTCGAGATGATCAGGCGGGTACGAAGCTCGCGCAGATCACGATCCTGCGGGGTTTCCGCATCCGGGTCGACGGTGTCTGGCGCGCTGGGCGGTTTCGGGAGCGCGGCAGCGTAACCGGCATTCTCGACGGCAGTGACCAAATCTTCGACGGGTACCCCGTCCGGGAAGGTGACCTTGGCTTTTTCCGTCGCGTAGTTGACGGTGGCTGTGACGCCGTCGATCTTGTTGAGCTTCTTCTCGATTCGTGACGCGCAGGAGGCGCAGGTCATTCCGGTGATCGCGAGTTCGACGCTGCTCGAGTTGGCAGCATTGTCGACCGCAGTCGGTGACGTCATCAGTGCCCTCCCTCGTGATTGTCTGGAACTGAAGCGGCGGAAGTGCCTGCATCAACAGTGAATTCGGCGGTGCGAACCACGCCCTCGTGCTGGAAGTCGAGGAACAGTCGGTATGTGCCTTCGCTCGGCGCCTGTGCGTGGAAGGAAACGTCAGGACCGGGAGAAGTGACGCCGTCGCCCGGTTCACCCTCGGGGTGAACGTGCAGGTAGGCGAGGTCGCCGGTGCGAAGCGCAACAAGATGACCGTAGGCACCGAGGTACGGATCGAGATCGGTGACCGGGGCTCCGTCGCGAGCAACGCTCAGCGTGATCGGGCCGCCGGCAGTGGTCAGATCACCGTCGAGAGTCACGGTGTATCCGTCGACGGTTGCGGTCGCGCTCTTCGCGGGCAGCGGCGCAGGAGTGAATTCGCCTGCCACGTCGAAGTTTCGGCCGAGTGTCAGTTGGGTGCCGTCGGTGGGATCGAAGTCCGCGAAGACTCGGTAGGTGCCGGCGACGGGCCAGGTCCAGTCGATCGACCAGGTGCCGTCTGCGGCGAGAGAAGGATGTACGTGGCGGAATTCGCTGGTGTCGTTTCGGACGACGATGAGGTGGAGCTTCTTCTCGTGCAGGAGGTCGAAATCGACGACGGGCTTGTTGGTGCTGTCGAGAATCCGGAAGGTCAAGGTTCCCGGCTCCCCAGCTCGACCGGGTGCGGTCACGTCGGTGAGTGTGTATCCGCCGGAAGAGACTTCGAGCCCTGCGGGTGTCGCCGAATCCATGCCTGGCATCGATTCAGCGGTTGATTCGTGAGTGCTGTGCTGGGTAGTGGACATGTCTATCGGGCTTCCGATTGCGGCCCCCACGCCGAGGGCGGCGCCGAAGACGGCGACCAACCCTACGGCGTAGGTGGCAAGTGTTGTCGAGGTGCGCACGGCTGACTCAGCTTGGTACGACTGCGTAGCCGGCTTCGTCGACTGCTGCGACGACGTCGGCTGCGGAGACGGGGGCATCGCTGGTGACAACGACGCGTCCGCTCGCCAATTCGACATCCACCGCGGTTACGCCCGCGATGTTGCCGATCTCTTCCTTGACGGATCCGACGCAGTGTCCGCAGGTCATTCCGGAAACGGTGTATTCGGCGGTGGTCATCGCAGATCCCTTCGCTTGTGTAAAACTCATTTTACGGATACCCGGTGTAGGTATCTCCCTGGGACTGAAGGTACCCCCAGGGGGTATGTCTGTCAACGGGTTGGGCAGTGACGAAGGCCTCAGGGAAGACAACAGGGCGGATGTGTGGTCTACTTGTGTTGGTCGTAAGTGTTTGTGTTTGTGTTTCCACGCTCGCAAATGGTTAGGTTGCGAGCGTTTGGACATCCTCCACGGATTTGTCTCAGAACGGTCGTAGTAAGTGACCCGGGCGGTCGAAGCGACTGCCTGTTGACACTGTGTTAGAGGAGATTTACATGGCAGAGGGCATCGTGAAGTGGTTCAACTCCGAGAAGGGGTTCGGCTTCATCGCTCCCGAAGACGGCAGTGCTGACGTCTTCGTTCACTACTCCGAGATCCAGAGTGGCGGCTTCCGCACTCTCGAGGAGAACCAGCGCGTGGCGTTCGAGATCGGTCAGGGCAACAAGGGCCCGCAGGCCACCGGCGTTACCATCGTCTAAGACGTCCATGTGAGTCGGGCAACCGACGCATGACGTACTGACAAGACCCCAACTCTTCGGAGTTGGGGTCTTGTTGCATTTTGGGTGAAAAGTGCTCTCACGCATCGAGATAACGCTGAGCGGCCACTGCGGTTTCTGCTGCGATCGCGCGGCATTCCTCGCGGAGTTCGGGTGGATTCACAACGGTGAAATCGACGTCGAAAGCCCTGAGCCACATTGCGATCGACCGTAGGGAAGTGCCCGAAAGCACTATGACGCAACGCCCTTCGTCGGTGGACTCCACTGATCCCCACTGCTCACTGACCATGGGCGCTATCTGCTCGATGGGTGCATGCAGTAGAACTGTTGCGCGCGTGGAGGAATAAGCCCGGGCGACGCCGCGCGAAACGAAGTCTGCCGCACCACCGGCTGGTAGTTCCCGCGGCGTGAACCGCGGACCGGTGGGAATCTTGGGTTCCATCCGGTCGACGCGGAACGACCGCCAGTCTTCGCGAGATAGATCCCAAGCCACCAGATACCACCGAACGCCCGACCGCACGAGCCTGTACGGTTCCACCTCGCGTCGGCTCTGGGTGCCGTCGTGAGTGCTGTAGTCGAATCTCAAACGCTCGTGGTTGTGGCATACGGACGCGATGGCGGACAGTACCGACGCATCGACTGCGCTCGCGGCGGGCTCGCGTGGCACGACGTCGATCGACAGCGACTCCAGACGGTGTCGCAGCCTCGACGGCATGATCTGCCGCAGCTTCGCCAGCGCGCGCATCGAAGCCTCGCCGATGCCGACCACAGAGCCGGTCGCTCCGGACTGCAAAGAGAGCGCCACCGCGAGCACTTCTTCGTCATCGAGCTGTAGCGGGGGCATCTCCGCGCCCGCTCCCAAGCGATATCCACCGCCGACGCCGACCGTCGCGTCGACCGGGTAGCCGAGATCGCGGAGGCGGTCCACGTCACGTCTGACTGTGCGCGGGGTGATCGCGAGCTTGTCTGCGAGTTCGGCACCGGACCAGTCTCGACGTGTCTGGAGCAGTGACAGCAACCGCAGTAGGCGAGCCGATGTCTCCTTCATGGCAAGAAGTCTGCCAAACATTTAGGACCCAATGCGTCCTCAATTGAATTTAGGTTGGTCCTCATCCGACCAGTCGAGAAGAAATTGGGGCACATCATGAGTCGCATCAACGACGGCAGACCGATGATCGAGACGAAGGAGCTCACCAAGCACTTCGCCCAGGGCAAGAAGCTCGTGGAAGCGGTCAAGGGAGTCACTCTTGACGTAGCGGAGGGCGAGTTGGTTGCCTTGCTTGGGCCGAACGGTGCCGGAAAATCGACGACGTTGCGCATGCTGACCACCTTGCTCGAGCCCACTTCCGGTACTGCGCGGATCGCAGGATTCGACATCGCTGCGGCACGAAACGAGGTGCGCTCCAGCCTCGGATACGTCGGACAGGGGAACGGAGCCGGCCACAACCAGCGGGTTCGCGACGAGTTGGTGACGCAGGGGTTGTGCTACGGAATGCCCAAGGGCGACTCGCAGGTCCGGGCCGACGAATTGCTGCGTGATCTCGAACTCACCGAATTGGGTACTCGAAAGGTCAGTACGCTGTCCGGCGGGCAGCGACGGCGGCTCGATATCGCTCTGGGCCTGGTCCATCGCCCACCACTCCTGTTCCTCGACGAGCCGACCACGGGCATGGACCCGCAGAGTCGGGCCAACCTCTGGGACCACATCCTGCGGTTGCGGCGCGAGATGGGCACCACGATCGTGCTGACCACGCACTACCTCGAAGAAGCGGATTCGATGGCAGAGCGGGTCATCGTCATCGACGAAGGCACTGTCATCGCGGACAACACCGCTGCCGCACTCAAGGCCGATCTTGCCGGAGATCATTTGTTGCTCACGTTCGACAACGCCGAAGCGGCCGCCATCGCGGCGTCGGTGGCCGAGCAACTTGTCACTGTGCGTGACGTCACGGTCGAGGCAAGCTCGGTGAGTATCCGTGCCGGCGAGGGTGATTCGACGCTTCCGGTATTGCTGCGTGAAGCCGATGCCCGCGGCGCCCGCGCAGTCACTGCCGACATCACCAGGCCGACTCTCGACGACGTTTTCCTCACTCTCACCGGCCGCAGCCTGCGCGAGAGCGCCGCCGCGGTTGCTTCCTAGAACTACGACGAAGAACTACGACGAAGAGGAATCCGCCATGACAATCACACTCGATACCCCACGTAGCGCGCACGGCAACATTGTTCGAGACAGCGCGATCGTGATGGGCCGTGAACTGCGACCGATGTTGCGTGACCCGGTCAGCGTCATCTTCAGCCTCATCCAGCCGCTGATCCTGTTGGCCCTGTTCGGGCCTCTGCTCAAAGGGGTCCCGGGTACCGGTGACGGCGTATGGAATTGGTTCATCCCCGGTGTATTGGTGATGATCGCGATCTTCGGCACGACGATGACCGGTTCCAACCTTTTGATGGAGATGCAGCAGGGATCCCACGAGCGAATGTTGGTGACTCCGCTCAGACGCTCGTCGTTGTTGATCGGGAGAGCATGCAAGGAGATGGTTCCGCTTGCCGCGCAGGCGATTCTGATCATCCTTGTTGCGCTACCGCTCGGATTGGACGTCAATGCAGCGGGCGCTGCGCTCGGAATCGTCCTGCTGGGAGTGTTCGGCGTCGGACTCGGTGCGCTCTCGTACGCTCTCGCTCTGGCTGTGCGGGAGCAGGATTGGATGTTCTGGGTCGTTCAGCAGACGCTGATGTTCCCGCTCCTGATCCTGTCGGGAACCATGCTTCCACTCGATGACGCACCAGGTTGGATGAAGGTCCTCGTGAACATCAATCCGCTCGGCTACGTCGTAGACGCCGAGCGGGCACTCTTTGCCGGTGACTTCGCGTCGAGCAGCGTTCTGGCAGGAATCTTCGCTGCCGTCAGCGTGGCTGTGGTCGGCCTGGGGATAGGCGTGCGCGCGGTGAAATAGCGTGGGTGTGCTTGCTGTCGGATGGGATGCGGCGGTCGCAGGTTTTCGCCCAGGTGTTCGCAGCGCCTATTGTTGTTCCTTGTGCTCTCCGTCGTTCCTCGCCCCGTAGTTGTCCGGGCCCCGTCCAAGGTGAATCTCCACCTTGCCGTCGGGGACCTGCGAGACGACGGCTATCACGAACTGACGACCGTTTTTCAGGCATTGTCGCTGGCAGACACCGTCACGGTGGCGCCTGCGGACACCTTGACCGTGCGGGTGATCGGCGACGACGCCGCGGCCGTACCGACCGATCGCACCAATCTCGTGTGGCGTGCCGCCGAGATGCTGGCGGCCGAGGGTGGCGTGGCCCCGAATGTCGAGATCGTCATCGAGAAGGGCATTCCCGTCGCAGGCGGTATGGCCGGCGGGAGCGCCGACGCGGCAGCCGCGTTGGTTGCGCTCAATTCGTTGTGGAAACTCGACTTCTCGCGGCCTGATCTCGACGCCTTCGCGGCACGTCTCGGGAGTGACGTTCCGTTCTCGCTGCACGGTGGCACTGCCCTCGGAACCGGTCGCGGTGAACAACTTGTCCCCGTCTTGACGCGCCGCACCTTTCACTGGGTGTTGGCGCTGGCCAAGGGAGGCTTGAGCACGCCGGTTGTCTTCCGGGAACTCGACAAGCTTCGCGCCGAAGGCACACCGAATCGATTGGGTACCGCTGACGAGTTGATTCACGCGCTCACCACCGGTGACCCTCATGTGCTCGCTCCGCTGCTCGGAAACGATCTGCAGGCGGCAGCACTCTCACTCAACCCGGATCTACGACGGACGCTGCGAGCGGGTGTCGAAGCCGGAGCTTTGGCCGGCATCGTCTCCGGCTCCGGACCGACGTGCGCCTTTCTCTGCGCCGACGCACAGTCCGCGGTTGAAGTGAGCGCAGAACTTGCGGGAGCGGGGGTGTGCCGCACCGTTCGCGTGGCGAGCGGACCCGTTCCCGGAGCACGAATACTCGACAACGCGGCAAAGGGACAGCACTGATGGCGAATCTGATCAATCTGGAAAACGTGTCGAAGTCTTTCGGCGTCAAGCCGTTGCTCGACGGGGTCTCCCTGGGCGTGGAGGAAGGCGAGCGCATCGGTGTCGTCGGCCTCAACGGTGGCGGCAAGACGACCATGCTCGAAGTCCTCGCGGGTGTGGAGCAGCCGGATTCGGGACGCGTGAGCCGCGTCGGCGGATTGCGCATGGCCGTCGTGACGCAGCGCGGTGTGTTGCCTCCCGGCTCCACGGTCGGTGAAGTAGTCCTGGGGCCGCTCGGAGTGGCTCAGCACGAGTGGGCCGGCGATGCTCGAATTCGTTCGGTGCTCTCGGGTATCGGCATCGACAACTTGGGCGCCGGCGGCGAGCGGTCCGCATTGGACGCCAAGGTCGACGGCCTGTCCGGCGGTGAGCGTCGCCGCGTGGCTCTCGCTGCGGCTCTGGTTCAGGACCTCGATCTGCTGGTGCTCGACGAGCCGACCAACCACCTCGACGTCGAAGGTGTTCAATGGTTGGCCGAGCACCTCGTCTCGCGTCGCAGCGCGCTTGTCGTCGTGACCCACGATCGCTGGTTCCTCGACACCGTCGCCACCCGCACCTGGGAGGTTGTCGGTGGCGGCGTCGAAAGCTACGAGGGTGGCTACAACGACTGGGTGTTCGCCCGCGCCGAGCGTTCGCGTCAGGCCGACGCTTCCGAAGAGCGTCGACGCAACCTTGCGCGCAAGGAACTCGCATGGCTGCGCCGCGGTGCGCCGGCCCGTACATCGAAGCCGAAGTACCGCATCGAGGCCGCGGAGGCCTTGATCGCCGACGTTCCGGCACCTCGTGACGCGGTGGCACTTGCGTCCTTCGCCCAGCGTCGACTCGGCAAGGTTGTCATCGAACTCGAAGACGCGCGTCTGGAGACCCCGGACGGCCGCGTACTCGTCGAGGATCTGACCTGGCGGCTCGCTCCGGGGGAGCGTGTAGGCCTGGTCGGTGTCAACGGCTCGGGCAAGACGACTCTGCTGCGGACGCTGGCCGGTGAACTCGAGCCCGCAGCAGGCAAGCGCATTCAGGGGCAGACCGTCCACATCGGTTGGCTCAAGCAGGAACTCGACGATCTGCCGACCGACATGCGTGTACTCGACGCGGTCAAGGACGTAGCCGAGCGAATCACGCTGGGGGACAAGGAAGTATCAGCCGGTCAGCTGGCTGAGCGGCTGGGCTTCACGCCGGCGCGTCAGCGTACCCCCGTCGGTGATCTGTCCGGTGGTGAGCGACGCCGTCTGCAGTTGACGCGTGTCCTCATGGCCGAGCCTAACGTTCTGCTTCTCGACGAGCCCACCAACGATCTCGACATCGACACGCTTCAACAACTCGAAGATCTGCTCGACGGCTGGGCGGGCACCATGGTGGTCATCTCGCACGACCGGTACCTGATCGAGCGCATCTGTGACACCACCTGGGCTCTCTTCGGTGACCGCAAGCTCACCAACCTGCCGGGTGGTATCGAGGACTACCTGCGTCGACGCGCAGCGATGGGGGATGGCGACAACCCGTCAGTGGCCTCGACCGCGAGTGGTGCGTCGAAGAGCAAGCAGGTCCGCGACGGTGCCGCGGATCGCGCTGCACGCAAGGAACTTTCGAAGCTCGAGCGATCCATTGCGAAGTTCGACGACCGCGAGAAGAAGCTGCACGCTTCCCTCGCCGACGCAGCCACCGACCCGGACAAGCTGCAGAAGCTCGGGGCTGAACTCAAGCAGGTCATCGCGGACAAGGAAGCCGCCGAGGAGCAGTGGATGGAGCTGTTCGCCGAGCTGGACGGCTAGGGGAATTTCGCTCCGAACTTCTTGAAGATTCGCTCTGGATCCACACTCTCCGGTGCTTGCTCGCGTAGCAGTGCGTCCAGCACGATCCCGTCCAGTGCTGCGACCAACTCCGTTGCATCGGACGATGTCATGCCGCGTTCGACCAAGATGTCGACAAACCGATCCCGACCACGCACCAGTTCCACTGCGAGGTCGGGATCGTGGAATGACGCGATGATCAGTTCGTAACGCGCCCGGGTGCGGCCGGATTCAGGCCCCAGCCACCGGGCCACTTGTTGCTTCGGCGTCTCGCCTGGGCGAGGAAGATCGCCGTCCAGAAGGTGTCGCACCACCTCGACTATCAGTCCACGTTGATTTGCGAAGTAGTGCCGTGCGCTGCCGTGTGGCACGCCCGCCTCGTCTTCGACGCCTCTCATCGACCAGGCTCGAAACCCAACCCGGCCCGTCTTTTTCGACATCCTGCTCGTGCTGTGTGTTGTTGCGATTGTGTGTTTTGCGGGGTATGTCTTCTATCGCGTGATATTGGACGACTAGGTGAATGTTGATGTACTTCAACAGGTCTCGAGTCTTCATGTTCCCGAAGTTGTCCGCTTTGTCTCTGGCTATCGAAAATATGTTCGATTAAACTTTGAGCATGAACAGTCGGGATGCGTGGCAGCTGGATGGCGAGGACCTCAAGAGTGAGGTTCTCGATCTGGTGCGCGCCCGGCACGAGTTGCAGTCGCGGATGGTGTTGCTGATCGTGGAGATGTTTTCCCGTGAGGTGCTCGGCGGGAAGGGTTTTCGGGCGATCGCGCAGTGGTTGCATGGTTCGACGAATCTCGAGATCGGTGAGTGCAGTCTGCTGGTCGGGTTGGCGCGGTTGTTGATGCTCGAACCCGTGGTGGGCGATGCGTTTCATCGCGGTGATGTGGATGCGTTGAAAGCCCGTCAGGTGGCGTCGTTTTGTCAGCATCCGCCGAAGAACATGACCCTGGCGGATGTGGACAAGGCTCGCGGGATTTTGTTGTCGTTGGCGTCGAAGAACATCGCGGATTGTGATGCGGTGCGGGCGGCGATCCGCCGAATCGAGAAGCAGTACGGCAAGCGTGAGGACGGGGTCCCGGTCGGCGAAGATTCCGAACGTAACGAGTTCTACGCCTCGAAAGGCCTGTACGGCAGAGTGACGGTGAAGGGCGATCTGGATGCGGTCAACGGGGCCCGTCTGATCACGTTGTTGTCGAGTCTGTCGGCGCCGACGCCGGAGAGGGACGGTGTCAAGGACACCCGTACTCCTGCATTACGGCGGGCGGATGGGTTTTGCGAACTGTTGCGCCGGTACGAGCGGGCGGGGTTGGGTCCGATCGAAGGCGGAGTGAAACCGCACATCACGGTCACCGCGTCCGCGAAAGACATGACCGACCTGAAAGTTCTGAAAGACCTCCTGCCGTCCACCGATGAACTGGGATTCGCGTGGACCGATTGGGTGGGCCCGATCAGCATCGACACCGCCCGGATGCTCGCCTGCGACTGCACCGTCACCCGGATCCTCCTGGACGAGAACGGTGTTCCGCTCGACTGCGGCAAGGAAGCGAGAACAGCAACGGTGCCGCAGCGGCGGGCGTTGGCAGTTCGGGATGGCGGGTGTGCGTTTCCGGGGTGCGGGACGCCGTCGGGGTGGTGCGATGCTCATCATATTGTTCATTGGAATGATGGTGGCCCAACAGATCTCGACAATCTGATCTTGTTGTGCGGTCACCATCATCGGACGATGCACCACACGGAGTGGCGGGTGGAGATCGGACCGGATCGGAAGACGGTGTTCTACCCACCGATGTCGGTTGATCCGCACCAGCATCCGATCGGCGGGAACAGTCCGCCCACCGCGGCGTGAATCGCGACAACTGAAGACGTGAGCGCCGGGGCACAAACATGCCCCGGTGCTCACGGCTGTCGACCGTCAGAACGTGAGCGTGAGCTTCCCGTTGTCGTCGCTGATATTGACGGTCCGCCCGATCACCGCCGGGTTGTCACCGCGAAGCTGGGTCAGTTCGGCGGCATTCTCGGGACCGGTGTGACCGGCGACGCGGCCGCCGTCCGGCGTTGTTGCAATCACGAACCCGATCTCAGGCTCCCCGGTGCGACCGTATTCGACAGAGGCAGTGACAATTTCTGCAGTGCCCTGGTAATCGGTGATCAGTTCCGGAGGCTCCGCGGTCAAAGCGCGCGCGTCGGGATCACCGACGTACCCGTCGGCATGAGCGGCGGCCGACAGCAGTACGCAGTGCTGGTATGTGAGGAATCCACCGTTGGCGTGGACGAGGGCAAGGTTCGCGCCGTCGCGAATTCGCCTGGTGACTTCAGCGACGGAATGCAGGGTGTAGCTGTTGAGCGGTCCGCCGAAGAACGAGTGACCTCCGGTGACGCTTGGGATCGCGGTATCGGGAAGTCCGAGTTCGCGGATCAACAGCTTGGGCACGATCGGGAAGCAGCTGTAGGCATCGACGATGTCGAGTGCGTCGGCGCCGACTCCGGCACCATCGAGTGTGCGATGTACGGCGTCATGCATCGCGGCCGAGCTGTCGAAGCTGTTGCGGCTGAGGATGTCCAACGGATCACTCGCACCAGCGCCGCCCCAGAGGTACACCAGTTTGCTTTCATCGATCCCGAACTCGCGGGCGGTCGACAACGAGCAGACGACAACGGCCGCAGCCTGATTGACGAAGGGCATGGCGTTGAGCATCAGCGGGTACGGCTCGGAGACCATCCGATTGCCAGGTCCGACGGTGCCGATCTCGTCTGCCGATCGGATCTCCGACGTCCAGGAGGCGGGATTCTTCGATGCCAGCTCCGAGAATGCGGCATACATCTTCGCGGACCAGGCGAGCGATTCGTGGGCGCCGTGGCCCTCGGCAGCACTGAAACAGTTCTCGAAGAGCGGGTAGACGCGCGTCGGCACGATGAAACCGGCGCGCTGCATTTCAGGGCTTCCCAGGTCGGCCGGATCGAATCCGGGAGGCCCACCGGGCGCGGCTGTCCACCCGATCGAGTCGGGAGCGACTCCGGACTTTCGCAGCGCGGTGCTGCTGGCGTGCGATTCGCCGCCCACGAGCAGAGCAGCCGAGGATTCACCGCGAGCGATGGCCGCGCCGATCCGATCGAGGAGTGCCGCGGGCCAGTGGCCACCGATCGGCGAGGTAGAGGTGACCGTGGGGGTCGCGCCTAATCGTGAGGCAAGCAGCCCGGGGAGATCGTCGTACGACCAGCTGACCGTCTTGATCGCGAACACGGAATCGATCTGTGTTCCCAGTTCAGCGTGTCCACTGTCGTTCAACGCGGCGACGGTGGCGTCGTGAATCAAGTCAAGAGGTTCGCGGTGCCCGTCGGCAGGATTCCAGCGCAGATCGCCGACGCCGACGATGACCGGGATTCGTGATGCGTCAACCATCATGTACCTCTCGTTGCCGACCCGTAGCCGGGAGTTGCAGTCACGATATCGGGGACTCTGGTATGTGTAACTCTGGGGTCACAGTCAACAATTTTCGGGTTCCTATTTAGGTATGCCTAACGAAAGTCCTATACTCGTCTTCATGACAGCTGTGGCAGAGAGAATTTCGGTGCCCGTGGGGCCGCGTTCCATCGATCACCCCTACTCGATGACAACGGTGACTCTGAAGCTCTCTCATCAGCGGCAGTGGGCCCCGCATCGTCATCCTGAACATGAGCTGATCTGGGGAAACTCCGGTGGAATGCTCACGGTTGTCGCTGACGGCATCACCTGGGAGGTGCCGCCTTCGGCCGGACTGTGGCTGCCTGCCGGGGCGTTGCATGCCGTGAAGGCGGGCCCAGGTACCGAGTTCTTCTGCACGTACTTCCGGCCTGAGGCGCACGCCGCGCCGTCGGGTGTTCCGGGCTTGTTCGGTGTCAGCGCTCTCCTGCGTGAGGTACTCCTGCACATGCATCGGCGGAACATGCCCGACGAGGCGCGCAGTCGCGCCGAGCGGGTGGCCTTCGACATGTTGCAGCCGCTCGAAGTTGCTGCGGTGGAGGTTCCGATGCCGACCGATCCGCGAGCGTTGTTCGTTGCCGAAGCATTGGTCGCTAATCCGGCAGACCAGCGGTCGCTTTCCGAATGGGCGCTGACGGCTGGCGGTAGCGTCCGTACGCTGACGCGTGTATTCGCTCAGGGCACGGGAATGACCTTTGCACAGTGGCGAATTCAGGTTCGTGTCCGCGCGGCACTGACGTACCTGGCTGCTGGCGTGCCGGTTTCGGTTGTCAGTAGGCGGGTCGGATACGAAACTCCGAGTGCTTTTGTCGCAGTGTTCCGCCGGGTCACCGGCCGGACACCCGGCAGCATGATGAACAAGGGGAGTGTGGCTCCCGAATCGGTGCCGTATCTCCTGCACGCTTGAGTTGGGTTGCACCGGGCGGAAGTGCCCGGTGCAACCGTCGCGGTCAACGCCGCGGCGCGGACCACGCTTCCCACAGTTCCGCGTACCGACCCCCGAGGTTGACCAACTCGTCGTGAGAGCCGTGCTCGACGACACGGCCGTCGTCCATCACCAGGATCTGATCGGCGTCGACGGCCTGTGAGAGTCGGTGTGCCACTGTGACAGCAGTGCGACCCCGGGTAAGAGCCAGAGCGGCATCGTCGAGGACCTTGGCTCCGGCGCTGCCCGCTTCGGCGGTCGCCTCGTCGAGAATCAGCAGCGGCGGATCCAACAATTCGATTCTTGCCAACGCAAGTTGTTGTGCCTGTGTTGCGGTCAGCCGGTGTCCACCGTCTCCGACGACGGTTTTGAGTCCGTCCGGAAGTGCCCGCAGCCAATCGGAGGCGCCGACGGTTTCGAGCGCTGCGATGATGTCGCTGTCGGTTGCCGACGGGTCGGCCAGCCTCAGATCCTCGGCCAACGTGCCGGCAAAGACGTGGACCTCCTGAGTCACGAGGGCCACCGCGCTCCGAGAGGTCGACGGTGGCAGTTCGTTCCGGGGCACCGTCCCGATCTTCACGACGCCTTCGGTCGGTTCGTAGGTCCCCGCGACCAGTTTTGCGACTGTCGATTTTCCGGCTCCGGTAGCGCCGACGAGTGCCGTGACGGTTCCTGCCGGAAGGGTGATGTGGATGTCTCGCAGAACCGGAGCGTCGCCGGTTCGGTACGAGAATGTGACGCGTTCCAAAGACGCCGAGCTGTCGACAGGTTCCTGCGGATCGGTCGGTGCGGATGGCACGGGCGCAAGGGTGACTCCGACCAGGCGAGCCAACGCGATTGTGCCTTCCTGTAATTCGTCGAACACGCTGAGAACCGCGCCCACCGGATCGAAGAGGCGGTGGAAGAACAGGGCGGCGGCGGTGGCGGCGCCGATGCTGATCTGACCGTCCTTCACCAGCCAGAAGCCTGTGATCAGCACAGCGGACAGTCCGATGAACTCCGCGATGTTGAGCCGGCCGAAGAATCTGGTGCGTAGACGCGTGGTCAACAAGCTCAGGCGGACGGCGGCCATCGATCGAGATTCGATCTGTTCGAGATGCGGCTGGGCCAGGCGAAGCGATCCGACGGTGTCGGAGTTGCTCAGCGAGTCCAGGAGCTGTTGCGCACGTGCACCTTCTGCCTCCCTCTCCTCGCGGTAGACCGGTGCAGACCTCGAGAGGTACCAGCGCAGCGCCTGGATCTGGATGGGTGCCGCGATCACCGCTGCGACAGCGAATCGCCAATCGAGGCTACCCAATCCGATCAGGGTCAACACGATGGTCAGTGCCGCGGTGGCAAAAACCGGAAGTGCTTCGGATACGGCCCGAGTCACCAACCGCACGTCGCCGGTGATGCGGGAGACCAGGTCTCCGCGCCCGGCGCGTTCGACGTCGCTCTGCGGAAGATCGAGAACCCGGACGACAACTTCTTCGCGCAGGTCGGCGACAACACGTTCACCGACACCGGCAAGCAGGTAGTTGCTCACTCCGACGAGAAGGGACGAGGCAACCGCGATGCCGACCAACGCGAGAGTCAGTGTGCCGATGCGAGAGACAGCGTCGCCGTCTCCGTCGGTCACGGCGTCGACCATGGCGCCGAGGACCAGCGGTGTGAGCAGACCGATCGCGGTCGCGGCGGTCAGGGTGACGACTGCTGCGATCGCGGAAATCCGGTGGGGTCCCATCAACCGAAGTGCCGCGCGGCGCGCTTGTTTCGGTGTTGCGGTGGGGAGTAGTTCGTTCACAGCTCGATCACCCGATCGCAGATATCGAGCAGCACGGGGCTGCTGGTCAGAAGTATTGTGGCGTGCGCCCCGCGTACCTCGGCGATCCCGCGAGCAATGCGCGCTTCGGTGACGGAGTCGACGGCAGTGGTGGGATCGTGCAGCACCAGGACGGGCGCTTCGCTTGCCAGTGCCCTCGCCAACGCGATGCGCTGACGCTGTCCGCCGGACAAAGAATTCCCTTGCTCGGTGACTCGGGTGGCGAGGCCGAGCGGCAGTGCCGAGATCACTTGATCTGCGGCGGCCGCGGCGATGGCCTCGTCGTTGCGGCGACCGATCGGTGCGAGGGCGTCGATATTGTCGCCGACTGTTCCTATGAACAGTGCCGCGTCGTGCGGTGCTGCCAGAACGTGAGTGCGAAGTTCGTCGATGTGCAGCTCGTGAATGGCGTTGTCGCCGAGATGAATTGTTCCGCTCGAAGGCTCGATTCGACGCGCCAGTGCGTCGACCAACGCATCCGCCCACGCCGCATTCTCGGTGACGATGCCGATGATCTCGCCGCGTTTGACGTCGAGATCGACTGGTGACGCTCCGGCCAACACGACGTCGCGCAGCGTCAGGAACTCGGAGTGATTCAGGGGCACAGGTTCACCCGCGGGAGTCACAGCCTCGGTGGTCCCGAGAAGTGCTGCGACGCGGTTGGCGGAAGCACGCGCCCGTGCCAGGCCGGCGCCGAAGTAGATGATGTCGATCAACGGACCGCGAAGGAACTGTGCCAGACCAACCACGGCAACGAATTCACCGACCGAGATGCTCCCGGACGCTGCCATCCGTCCACCCACGTACGCGATGACCGCGAGGAAAGCGCCGGCGATCGCAACATTGGCGGCGGAGTACATCGCTTGGTATCTCTGTGCGCGAAGGGTTGCTTCCAGCGAAGTCCGGCTGGCTCCCCGATACCGCTGCGCTGCAGCATCTCCGGCGCCGATGCCGGAGAGGATTCGGAGTCCGGAGAGCAGATCTGCGGCCAGTGCACCGGCCTTGGCGCCCTGCCATTGATCGGTTTCGGCTCGGCGTTCGAGCGGCCGACTGACCACCTGCATGAGAGCCAGCACCGGGGGCGTACCGAGAATGACGAGCAGGCCGAGTGGCACCGAGATCACCAGAAGCGAAATCGCGGCGGTCAGCACTCCGCAGGCGGCCGCAAGTTTTGTGCTCAGCGTGTGGGTGAATCCGGCCACCGAACCCGCGTCGGATGTTGCAATCGAGTAGACCTCGCCAGGCATGCGCCGCGGCGACATGCCGTGCGGATCGAGGCCTCGGCGCGCGATGTCCATCCGCAAGCGATGCGCACCGTGCTCGGTGACGGAATCGGAGATGCGTGCCGCGAAGCGCCAACTGAGCAACAAGCCGGTGAAGAGAATGCCGAGAACGAGGATCCACTTTCCGAGTGCGGCGGCATCGCTGGTCGCCACAGCACGGTCGATCACCGCACCGATCACCACCGGCACCAACGCTTCCGCGACCTGGTGGCCGGTGAAGCCGACGGACGCCGCCGCCAGTTTGGCTCCGCGACCTTCGGAAGCGATCGCGCGTGTGATTACCTGGCGCGGCGTGATCGCCGGGCCGGTTGGGGGACCGTTTGTCTCGGCCGAAAGAAGTGGTGTCGAAGGCACTGGGTCCACGCTAGGGATCGTGGGCGGTAGTCAGAAGTCACACCGGTGCCAATACTTGTCGTGAACAGGCCATATGTATTGCGTTGGCCGAATTGCGATAGTAGTTGGCCCCGTTGCAGCGGAGAAGGCATCGACTCATCGACAACACTGCAATAAATTAAGGTCTACCTTACTTAGCGCGGGTTAACTATGTCCGGAAGTCGGATTTGATCCTCGTGTTCGGGTCCGGTTCATGTTCCATCGATGTTGGAGATTGTTGTGAGTCTTGTGTTCGGCGAGGTACTTCACAAGGAGTACGTGACCCCGGGAATGGTTCGTATCGTGTTCGGAGGGGAGGAGCTGACCGCCTTCGAAACCACCGGTACCGGTGACGAATACCTGCGCCTTCACTTCCCGGTCCCGGCTACAGGCGAGTTCGTTCTACCGGCGGAAGATCCGGACGCACCGCGCGGTTGGCGGTACCCGGAGGGCGAGGAACCATCCCCGTGCCAGCCGTACACCGTGCGACGGTTCGATGCCGAAACCAGCCGAATGACAATCGACTTCGTCGTTCACGAGGGCGGAATCGCCAGCGACTGGGCGCAGAAAGCCGAGATCGGTGACAAGTTGGCGATCGGCGAGTCTCGTGGCCTCTACGAGCCGCCGGCCGACGCACGCTGGCAGGTGTTCGTCGCCGACGCAACCGGACTCCCCGCACTCGGTCGTCTGATCGAACAGTTGCCGGCCGGTATGTCGGCCAAGGCGATCGTCGAGGTGGTGGACGAGTCGCACAAGCAGCAGATCACCTCGGACGCCGACGTCGAGTTCATCTGGCTGGTCGGCAGTGGCAACGGTGTTGCACCGTCGAAGCTGCCGGACGCGGTTCGCGCGATGAACCTGCCCACCGAACTCGGATACGTGTGGGTTGCAGGCGAGAGCACGATGCTCCGTGACATCCGCAAGTACCTTCGCCACGAACTCAAGTTGCCGGGTGAGCAGTACAAGGTCATCGGCTACTGGACCTACAAGGCAGAGGTCTGGAACGCGAAGTACGAGGCCCTCGACGAGAGTGTCCGCGCGGCACTCGATGCGGCCTGGGAATCGGACCGCGACGAGGAAGAGATCCGCGACGAGGTCGAGAAGACTCTAGAGAGCGCCGGCTTGTGACCGTTGGATTAGACAAGAGTGCCGTCGACCAGAGTGCGGCTGACGAGAGAGCCGTCGACAAACACACCGAAGAACTGATCGACGAGTCGCTGCAAGAGAAGCAGAAGCAACCGGACGGCCTGGTATCGACCAACTCTCGTCGTATGGCGGGTCTTCTGGTGTGCCTGGTGGTGCTTGCCGCCGTGCTCCTTCTGAGCATTGCGGTGGGATCGAAGACCATTCCGTTCGGGACCGTGATCGACGCGCTGGTGAACTACGACGACTCGAACGATCACGTGATCATCCGTGACCTGCGGCTGCCGCGTACTCTGCTCGGTCTGATAGTCGGCATGGCGCTCGGCGTGGCCGGTGGCCTCATCCAGGCGATGACACGAAATCCCTTGGCTGACCCCGGAATTCTCGGTGTCAATGCCGGAGCAGGCTTTGCGATGGTTGTCGCCGTCGCGGTCTTCGGCCTGACCAGCATCTGGTCGTACATCTGGTTCGCGTTCCTCGGAGCGGTGATAGCCACGGCGATCGTCTACACACTGGGCTCGATCGGCCGAGGTGGTGCGACGCCCATTCGGCTGACGCTGGCCGGTGTTGCCATCGGCTCCGTGCTCGGCGGCATCTCGTCCGGCATCACCTTGCTCAACCCGACCGCCTTCGACCAGATGCGTCAGTGGAATGCCGGCTCACTCAGCGGACGTTCCTTGGAAATCGTTCTGGCCGTTGCCCCCTTCATTCTCATCGGGCTCTTCCTGGCGCTCGCGTTGGCGCGCCAACTCAACGCGGTGGCCTTGGGTGACGATCTGGCACGTTCGCTCGGTGCCAACATCACTCGTACTCGTATCCTCGGCGTCATCGCGGTGACCTTGCTGTGTGGCGCAGCGACAGCTGCGGCCGGCCCGATCGGATTTGTCGGTTTGATGGTTCCGCACGTCGCGAGATGGTTCGTCGGACCGGATCAGCGATGGATTCTCCCGTACACGTTGGTGTGCTCGCCGATTCTGCTTCTCTTCTCCGACGTCGTCGGCCGAATCGTGCTGCGCCCGGGTGAACTTCAGGTCGGCATCGTCACGGCATTCATCGGAGCTCCGGTGCTGATCATGCTGGTGCGTCGAAGCAAGGTGAGCGGTCTGTGAGCATCGATTTCGGGCGCCCCACCACGGTGGTGCGCTCACCCAAAGAAGGCTGGTCCGCGCGGATCGACGTCCGCACGGTCACGGTCTGCCTCATCCTCGTTGCGCTTGCACTGGCGATCGGCGTCATCGCCCTCGGTAGTGGTGACTACCAGGTGCCGATCGGGGACGTCCTCGGCGCACTGTTCGGCGAAGCGCCCGCGCGTATCCACATGGTCGTCGTGGAATGGCGTCTGCCCCGAGTTCTGTTGGCGCTGATGCTCGGCGCGGCACTCGGCATGAGCGGTGCGATCTTCCAATCGCTCACCAGGAACCCGTTGGGTAGCCCAGACATCATCGGTTTCAACTCCGGTGCGTACACGGGCGCTCTTGTGGTCATCCTCCTCATCGGTGGTACTTACTACGAGATCGCAGTCGGTGCTCTGGTGGGCGGAATCGCGACCGCAGCAGTTGTTTACCTCCTTGCGTACAAGCGTGGTGTGCAGGGATTCCGGTTGATCATCGTCGGTATCGCCATCAGTGCGATGTTGGGCTCGGTCAACACCTGGATGATTCTCAAGGCGAAGCTTGACGACGCCATGGCCGCGGCAGTGTGGGGTGCCGGTTCGTTGAACGGTCTCGGCTGGACTCAGGTGTGGCCGGTGGTCGTCGTGCTGGCCATCCTCGTTCCGCTGATCCTGGTGTTGGGCAGGCGGATGCAGATGCTCGAGATGGGCGACGACGCCGCCAAGGCGCTCGGTGTCCGGGCCGAACCCACGCGGCTTTCCCTGGTTGTTCTGGGTGTCGCTCTGACGGCCATGGTGACAGCAGCGGCCGGACCGATCGGGTTCGTCTCGCTGGCGGCTCCGCAATTGGTGAGGCGATTGACCGGTAGTGCCGGAGTGACCCTGCTGCCGTCGGCAGCAATGGGTGGCGCGTTGTTGATGGTCAGCGACTGGGTGGCGCAGCGAGCTTTTGCACCGACACAGTTGCCGGTCGGCGTCGTCACCGTCTCCATCGGTGGCATCTATTTTGTATGGCTTCTCGCGCGAGAGGCCCGTAAGCAGTGATCGGTGAAGGAACGAGGAACAGCGTGAACGAGGCAAGTGCGGCGGGCGTCGTGGCTGAGAAGACGAATCGGCTTCGCGCCGAGGACGTCACGATCGGGTACGACAAGCGCGTCATCTCGGAGCACCTCGATGTCGAGATCCCCGACGGTGGCTTCACCGTCATCGTCGGTCCCAACGCCTGCGGCAAGTCGACACTTCTGCGTGCGTTGTCCCGGTTGCTCAAGCCGACCACCGGCAAGGTTCTTCTCGACGGCAAAGCGATCACGTCGTACCCGGCCAAGGAAGTTGCGAGGC
This sequence comes from Rhodococcus sp. IEGM 1406, assembly GCF_030056745.1. Lineage (NCBI taxonomy): Bacteria > Bacillati > Actinomycetota > Actinomycetes > Mycobacteriales > Nocardiaceae > Rhodococcus > Rhodococcus sp. IEGM 1406. The sequence goes on from NZ_JASHKO010000001.1 coordinate 1,656,476, forward strand.
GGCTCGGGCTTCTGCCGCAGACGTCGATCGCCCCGGACGGTATCAAGGTCGCCGATCTGGTTGCGCGAGGACGTTATCCGCATCAGAAGCTGATCCGTCAGTGGTCGCGAGAGGACGAGGCCGCCGTCATCAAGGCGATGGAGGCAACCAAGGTCACGGATCTCTCTGCCAGGCCGGTCGACGAACTGTCCGGTGGTCAGCGCCAACGTGTCTGGGTCGCGATGGTTCTCGCGCAGCAGACTCCGTTGGTGCTGCTGGACGAGCCGACGACGTTCCTCGACATCGCCCATCAGATCGAGCTTCTGGAGTTGTGCCGCGATCTGAACGAGAACGACGGGCACACGCTGGTGGCTGTGCTTCACGATCTCAATCACGCGTGCCGCTACGGAACTCACATCATTGCGATGAAGGACGGCGCCGTGGTCGCCGAAGGCCCGCCCGCGGAGATCATCACCGAAGAACTGGTGCAGGAGGTGTTCGGCATGGCGTGCCGCATCATCGACGATCCGGTTTCCCACACACCACTTGTCATTCCGCTGGGACGCGAGCGTCAGCGAAACATCGAAGGAGCAAAGGTATGACACTCGTCCTGGATACGCAGGTCACCGATTCGGAGTGGGCTCAGATCGTCGAACGCATTTCACGGCGCCGATTCTTCGGTGGCGCAGCCGGTGTGGCTGCAGCACTGGCGCTGAGTGCGTGTGGAACTTCGGATGCCGAGTCGGACTCGGCCAGTGACACTCTCCCGTACACGTGGGGCGAGTTCAGCGGCGACGTTCCCCGCGACCCCAAGCGCGTTGTGGTGCTTGACGGACGCGTCGACCTCGAATTCGCGATGATGATGGACTACCCGATCGTCGGTTCGGGGAACTTCTGGTTCCCCGATGCCAAGGCAGGATTCCAGTTTCCCGGCCGCACCATCGAGGACGCGAGCTTCGTCAACGTCGCGGGCGACTTCTCCACCAATTTCGAGGCTCTGCTCGCTCTCGAGCCTGATCTGATCGTCATCACTGCGATCGGCTATACGAGTGACTGGTACGGCACCGAGCGCTTGTCTTCCATCGCGCCACTGTTGGTCGTCGGCGACGACGTCGAACCGATCGCCGGACACCCGGTCGACTGGCGAGGTGCGCTGATGGCGCAGGCGAGCCAACTCGACCGTGTGGCAATCGCCGAGGCTTCCATCGCGGAGTACGACGACAAGCTCGCGAGACTGCGACCCATGTTGCAGGAGAAGCTGGGCGGAAAGAAGATCGTATTCGGCGTTCAGACGCCGACCGGATTCCTTGTGCATCAGCGGAATCTGCGGATCAGTGTTGCGATCGATGCCGGCCTGGACGTGCTTTTCCGTGACGACGACAATGCAGAGAACTCGTTCGAGTTGTCGTTCGAGCAACTCGACACCTTGGCACCGGCGGATGTGATCATCGCCCAAGCTCGCGATCAGGAAGCACTCGACGCGATCAAGACGCAGCCGACGTGGCATCGGTTGCCTGCAGTTCAAGCGGGCAACGTGTTGACCAGCGACGCGCGATACAACCAAGGATTTGCGCTCACCGCGGCCATCTTCCTCGACGTTCTCGAGGAAGCGGCCGGGCGAATCACTGCTGGGCAGTAATTCAGGCGACGTTGCGGGCCTGGTCGAGTAGTTGTGCAACCTGCTCGAACCAGGCGCCGTAATTGGCGTAGGTGTTGGGACGCTTGTCGTCGAAGTCGATCACCTGGTTCGCGGTCACCGCGGGCAGCTTGACGAACACGGGTGATGCTGCGAATGCTTCTGCCGACTTCGCGAACTGGAACACGATGTCCGCCGGGTAATCCGGGACCTGCTCCCAGCTGAGATCGGCCCAGCCTTTGTCGCCTCCCGGTCCGGTGAACTTCACGCCGAGTTCTTTCAGATAACCGAACTGGGCGAGCGCCGTTGTGCCTGCGTACAACTCGGAGCTGTCACCGTTCAGGGCGAGGACTTCGATGTCGTCGACCTTGGCCGCGGCAGTTCGGATTCGCTCTGCACCGGATTCGAATGCTTCCTTGCCCTCGCGTGCTGCGGCTGTGTCGGTGTTCCCGTCGAGAGCTTCGGCGAGTGCGGCGTATTCGCTCAACACGTCCGGTGTCGGGGCTCCGGAGAACTTGACGCCGACAAACGGTGCAACATTGTTGACGGTGTTGCCCATCGGCTCGTCCCACCAAGTCCATCGCGTCGGGTCGTCACTGTTGCCGTACCCGATGACGAGGTCGGGGTCCAGTGCCGCAAGTGCTTCCGCGCTGAGTTCCCCTTCACGGCCGACGACCGTCATGGTCGACTCGTCGGCATGGTCTGTAACGTCGGGATTGCCGACGCCGTAACCGAAGATGCCGACCGGCCGAATACCGTAGTCCCACAGCGCCGCTGCGGAATACGCGTCGACGACGATCCGCTCCGGGGCGTGATCGAGGGTGATCGTGTTTCCGTATCCCGTTGTGTAACTCCAGGACTGGTCGGCAGATCTGGTCTCGGTAGAAGGTGATGCGTCGCTACTTCCGCAACCGGTGAGTAGGAGTGCGGCGACGGCGGGTAGTGCGGCGAATCCGGCGAACCGGCGGGTGAGTTTCATGAAAACCTTCCGAACATGGCGAACTAAGCTAGGTAAGCCTAACCTGATATTGCGTTCGGGTGTTCTTCGGGTCAGGTGCCCTGCCACATCTGAAGCCATTCGCTCCAGGATGGGGGAGTGATCGATGGTTGAGGTGTTCCGCCACGAAGTCCGTCGAGCATGAAATCGAGATAACGCGTGTGTATTTCGGTGGCTCGATCGCCCTCGATCGGCAGAGTCGGCCGCAGATGCACTGTCATGAGCATGACGTCTGCAGCAGTGAAGCCGGGCGGGACTTCGCGAGCGTCGACGCAGACGTCGACCATGGATTGCAGTGCGGCCTCCAATTCTTCGGCGGCACGAGTGACTTCGGCGTGTTCAGGCAACCTGCCGCCGAGGACCGGAATGAGCGGTCCCACCGATTCGGTGAGATATCGCGAGAAGAACGTCTTCAATACGGCTTCATCGGTTTTCGCGGTGCTCACGCACTCTCGGGCAAGGGTGGCGAGGTGATCGATCGCCCAGACGCGCAGGGATTGCGCCAGTTCCTCCTTGCCTCGGTATCGGCGATAGATGCTGCCGACGCCCACTCCGGCCCGTGCGGCAATCGCCGATACCGGTGCATTCCAACCCTGTTCGGCAAAAATCTCGCGCGCTGCTCGCAGCACGGTGACGTCGTTGTCTGCGGCTTCTCGGGCGCGTCCGGGGAGGCTCGCATTCTCTTTCGCCATTCCCACAGGCTAGCAATGCATGGTTTACTCAATCGGAACGGAGTGTTCCGTTCCGATTCGATTCATGATTGGAGGAAGGTGTCGATGACGACCTTGGCAGAGGCGCCCACGCGATCCGGGAGCCGGGTGATCGCAGCCCTGGCTGGAGCGGTACTCGTCTACTCGCTCATGCAGACCATGCTGGTACCGGCGTTGCCGGTGTTGGGTGAGCATTTCGACACGTCCGTGGCGGTGACCGGGTGGATTCTTACGTCCTATCTGTTGGCGGCCGCGGTGATGGCTCCGATCGTCGGGGCAATGGGTGACCGGTTCGGCGACAAGCGAGTTCTGGTGATCGTTCTGATCATCTTTGCCCTCGCCACATTCGCCGCCGCGGCAGCGCCGAACATCGGGGTGCTGCTGGTCGTTCGGGCCGTCCAGGGAGTGAGTATGGCGAGCTTCCCGCTCGCGATGGCAGTACTGCGGAGAACGGTTGTGGGCCCCGAGTTGTCTTCGGGGATAGGTTGGCTCGCTGGGACTTTGGGAATCGGTGCCGGAAGTGCACTGGTGATCGGCGGTGTCATTCTCGAGTATCTCAGTTGGCAGTGGTTGTTCGTGATCACCGGGATCTTGATCGTGCTCGCATTGGTCGCGGTGGTGGCCGTGGTTCCGGGTTCGCATCGCCGGCCGGGTATGCCGACGGACTGGGCCGGTGCCGGAGCACTCGCGTTCGGGTTGGTGAGCCTGCTCCTGGCGATCACCAAAGCCTCCGACTGGGGAGTTCTGTCGCTCGGATTCTGGGGTCTGGTTGTGATCGCGTTCGTTTCGTTCGCGACACTGATTGCCGTCGATTCCCGCCACGACGCGCCGATTGTCGACATGCGAGTCTTTCGGGACAAACCGATGATGATCACCAGCGCACTCACTCTGGTGTTCGGGTTCGTGCCGTACATCTTCTACCTCTGCCTGCCGCGGATCCTCCAGGCGCCGGACACGTCCACGTACGGAAGCGGATTCACTGTCGTGCAGACCGGGTTGGCGCTCTTGCCTGCCGCTGTACTCGTCTTTCTCGGCGGGCGTTTGACGCCGGCTCTCGCGCGGCGATACGGGCCGCGAGTACCGGCGGTGACAGCGCTGGCACTCATGGCGACGGGCGCGATCGGACTTGCAATCTGGCCGAGTTCGGTGGTTGCGATCGTGCTGTTCTTCTCCCTCGTCGGGTTGGGGAACGGCGTGGGGTTCGCGGTCTGTGCTCTGTTGGTTGCTTCGATCGTGCCGCCATCGGAGATGGCAGCGGCCAGTGGTGTCAACAGCGTGATCAGGACCGTGGGATCGGCGGTGGGTGCGCCGGTAACCACAGCAGTCCTGGCGATCGGTATTTCCGGTGATTCGTTCGGAGCGGCGTTCGTGATGGGCGCAGTCATCAGCGTTGTCGCGTGTCTGCCGGCGTTTGCACTTCCGGTGGCGAGGGCTGCACAAACGGCTTGAGTTATTGTAGGCTCCCCTAATCGAGACAGTGTGTAACTAAAGCAGGGAGAGAAGGATGCGGCAGCAGTGGGGCCTGCGAGCAACGGCACTCGCAGCGACAGCAACGGCCATTGTCGGTTGCTCCTCGGGCGTCGATGACGCCGACGCAGCGGCACACGAGTCCTCTGCCGCGCCTGCGCCACAGAAGTTGCTCGCACTGGACGAGTTCGCAGCACTCAACGCGCTCACGCTCGGGGTCAAGCCCGATACGGTCTTTGCCACCCTGCAATCACAGGCGGCGAAGGAGATCTTGCAGAGCGAGGGCGTAGAGGTCATCGACAAACCGACGTTCTTCGAGTCACCCGACGTCGAACAGATCGCAGCAGTCGATCCTGACAGAATCCTGCTCAGTGACGTCGGGTCGCTGACGTCGATCACGGCTCAGGCCAACGAGATTGCCCCGACGACGGTGCTCGCCTATGCGGCGCCGTGGCGCGAAGTTCTGAATACCGCGGCGACTGCTCTGGGTCGAGAGTCCGAAGCTCGCGAAATCGTGTCGAGGCTCGAGACCAGATTTGCCGAAGTATCCGGAACGGTCGAGGCGCAACCGCAGACGTTGTCCGTGCTGGTGGGATTCTCCGGCGGCATCTACACCGTCATCCCACAGTCGCCGATGTCCTCGATCATCGAGGAAGCCGGTTTCAGGCGTCCACAAGCCGAACTCGACGCGAAGATCGGACCGAACACAGGTGTTGCCACGTCTTCGGTGTCGGGCGAGGAGGTCGGGCAGCACGCGGCGGACGCGATGGTCGTGACCTCGGGAAACATCTACGACGGCGCACTGGTACACGCAAATCCGTTGTTCAACGAGATCCCTGCGGTGCAGGCCGGGCGCACGGCAGACGTCAGCGGCGAACTCTGGTTCGGCAGTTATCCCTTCGCGGTCTACTGGATCCTCGAAGACCTCGAGGCACTTGCCGATCGCACACTCACCGGCGCGGAGCTCCAAGGACGCATCGCATCCGACGCCGACGCAGTTACCCGATGGAAGGCGTTCTCGAAATGACGACGACACAGGCCACGAAAGCAGACATTTCATCTGAAGAGGCCGACGTATCACAAGGAGCGGCGGCCGAAGCCTCGCAAGCCAAAGCTGAAGCGGCGGAGCACAAGAGCGCGCTTCGCGAACTCCTTGCTCCAGTGCGCACGCGGACCACCATCGCGATGGTGATGCAGGTGATCGCCGCGGTCGCCGCCATCGTGCCGTACGTGGCCATCGCCGAACTGGGTAAGACGCTGATCGTGGGCGGTGACGTCGACTCGTCCCGTGTCTGGACGATCGTGTGGGTGGTCGTCTTCGGTCTGGGTATGCGTGCGTTCTTCGGAGGCGGTGCGTTGATCGTGACGCACTTCGCCGATGTGAATCTGCAGGCGGTGCTGCGGCGTCGAATCGCAGCGACTCTCGGTCGACTTCCCCTGGGCTGGTTCACCTCCCACTCGTCCGGAACCGTGCGCAAAGCCGCGCAGAACGACATCTCCGATCTCCATTACCTGGTTGCGCACAGCGCCGTCGAGACCACCGGAGCCATCGCAGTGCCGCTCGTCGGACTCGGCTACGTGATCTCGATCGACTGGCGTCTGGGATTGGTCGCGATTGCCACGCTCCCGATCTACATGATCGCCTACGCGACGATGACCAAGGACATGGCCGTCAAGATGAGCCGGATGAATGAGGGCATCGCGGCCATCAGCAACACCATCGTCGAGTTCGTCACCGGTATCGCAGTGGTCAAGACCTTCGGTCAGGACAAGCAGTCACACTCCCGGTACCGCGACGCCGCCAAGGCATTTGCACTCTCGTACGAGGGCTGGGTTCGCCCGATGCTCCGGACCGAGGCGCTGGCCTCGATTGCATTGAGCGCACCGGTAGTGCTGGTGGTCAACCTTGGCCTCGGCTCGTGGTTCGTCCACTCCGGATGGGTGTCACCCATCGATGTGCTGACCAGTTCTCTTGTCGCGATGGTGATTCCGGTGTCGGTGACGACCATCGGTTTCGGTATGCAGGCTCGCCGAGAGGCAGCCGCCGCTGCGGCGCGACTGATTGCGCTGTTCTCGACCGAGGCGCTGCCGGAAACCGATCATCCGAAAAGTCCCGTGGGGAACGAAGTTCGATTCTCCGGAGTTTCTTTCGCCTACGACGACGGCGCCGACGTTCTGACCGACATCGATCTGACACTGCCGGAGGGCACGGTGACGGCGTTGGTCGGACCTTCGGGTTCGGGTAAGTCGACGCTGGCAACGCTGGTTCCGAGGTTCCACGACGTGCGTGCCGGATCCGTGGCCATCGGTGGTGCCGACGTCAGGGACGTGGCGACCGACGAGCTGTACCGCCACGTCGGATTCGTTCTGCAGGACGTGCAGCTGGTCGAAGCGACCGTGCTCGACAACATTCGGCTTGCCCGACCGCAGGCGACTTTGGCCGAGGTGAAGGCCGCTGCCGCAGCCGCGCAGATCGACACCCGAATCGAAGCGCTCCCGAGAGGCTACGACTCCGTAGTCGGGGTCGACGCCAGATTCTCGGGTGGTGAAGCCCAAAGAGTCTCCATAGCGCGTGCGATTCTCGCGGACACTCTTGTTCTCGTGCTCGACGAAGCAACCGCTTTCGCCGATCCGGAGTCCGAAGCCGATATCCAGGAGGCGTTGTCGCGCTTGACGGTCGGCCGCACCGTGCTGGTGATCGCGCACCGATTGGCTTCGATCGTGAGTGCCGATCAGATCGTGGTCCTCGACGCCGGACGGATCGTGGAGAAGGGCACGCACGATCAGCTTGTGGCGAGTGGTTCAACCTATGCCCGGATGTGGGCGAGTCACAGTCGGGCCGACTCGATTGAACACAGTCGGGCCGACAGCATCGCTGGTACGTCTGACGCAGCAGGAAAGGCCAACTCATGATTCGCGACCTCTTCCGGATACTCGGCCCGCAGAATCAGGGCCGCTATCGCGAGTTCCTGGTGTGGGCAGTGTTGTACGGCGTGATGCAAGGTTTGGCAGTGGCGCTACTGGTCCCGGCGGTGCAGGCACTGTTCGATCAGGACTGGGGCAGTTTCCTTCGGTGGCTCGCAGCTATGGCCGTGTGCGCTGGGATCAGTTCGATTGCGCATTACCTGCAGGCGATGAAGGGATTCGAGTCGGCCCTCACGCTGCTGAGGACTATGCATCTGCGCCTGGGAGATCATCTCGTCACTCTGCCCCTCGGCTGGTTCGGCGCCGGCCGACTCGGCCAGGTTTCGCAGGTTGCCAGCAAGGGCACCATCTCGGTGATGGGGGCGGCTGCGCACCTCATGACACCGATCATCTCCGGAATTGCCAGCCCGGCAACCATTGTCGTGTGCATGCTGTTCTTCGACTGGCGGCTCGGGCTGGCACTGATGGTCAGCGTTCCGATTCTGTTCGCGGCAGCAAGATTTGCCTCGACGATGACTGCCAAGGCCGACGATCGGGCACATGCCGCAGCCGTCGAATCGAACAATCGAGTGCTCGAATACGCTCGTTGCCAACCGGTCCTGCGTGCTTTCGGACGCACACACGGGGTGTACGAACCGCTCGACGACGCGATCGAAGCGCAACACACTGCGGGTCGTTCACAACTGTGGTTCGTGGTGATCGGGTCCGTGGTCAACGGGATCGCCCTGCAATTCGTCTTCTCTGCCGTGATCATCCTGGGTGCATTCCTCGCGCTCGGCGGCGACATCGACCCTGTCACGTTGATCGCGCTACTCGGCCTGACCGCACGGTTCATCCAACCGCTGGGTGAGATCGGCGAGTTCGGCGGTGCAATCAGAATGGCACGCAACGAAATCCGTCGGATGTCCGAGATCCTCGAAGTGGAACCATTGGTAGAACCCGATACCAGCGGGCAGCCGACGGGGGAGACGGCCGTGCAGTTCGACGCCGTCGACTTCGGCTACGCGGACGGTGGGCAGGTGCTGCGGGACATCTCCTTCGAGGTGCCGCGGAAGTCGCTGACGGCGTTGGTCGGTCCGTCAGGGTCTGGCAAAACCACCGTCACCCGGCTGATCTCGCGCTTCTACGACGTCGACTCGGGGGTGGTGCGTGTCGGCGGCGTCGATGTGCGGGACCTCACGAGTGCCGATCTGATGTCGCAACTGTCCTTGGTTTTCCAGGACGTGTACCTCTTCGACGACACGTTGATCGCGAACATCCGCCTCGGTCGCCTCGAAGCCACGGACGATGACGTCTTCGACGTGGCTCGGATCGCGGGCGTCGCGGAAATCGTCGAGCGACTTCCGCGGGGTTGGGACACCCGCGTCGGTGAGGGTGGGACGGCACTGTCCGGTGGAGAGCGGCAGCGGGTCTCCATCGCGCGCGCACTCCTCAAACGCGCACCTATCGTTCTGCTCGACGAGGCGACGGCCGCGCTCGATCCCGAGAACGAGGCCCATGTACAGCGTGCGATGCAGGAACTCGCCAGTGAAAGCACACTGCTCGTGATCGCGCACAAGCTGTCGACCGTCGTGGCCGCAGACCAGATCATCGTGCTCGGTGACGACGGATCGATCGTCGAAGTGGGAACCCACGAAGTTCTGCTCGCAGCCGGTGGGAACTACGCCGCGTTCTGGAACCAGCGCCACCGTGCGTCGGGATGGCGGTTGGTAGCGGGCTGAGCAGGTGGCAGGCTGAGCAGAATGCAAACCGGAAAGAAGACGGGGCGGCCGCCGACGTTGTCGACAGTGGACATCGTCGAGGCCGCCCTGGCTGGTGATCTGAGTGAATTGACCATGCCGAGTGTGGCAAAACGTCTGGGCGTCAGCCATTCTGCACTTTATCGCTACTTCGCGGACCGTGAAGCGCTGCTGCGGGCTTGCGCGGATCACGTTGTGCGTCAGACTGTATGGCCGGACACGGATCGTCCGTGGCGTGAGTTTCTGACGGATTTGTGCGACGTTCTGTGGTCCTCGTTCGAGCGCTACCCAGGTCTAGCCCAGGTCGGTCTCGCAGTTCCGGGCACGCCACCGGCGATAATCGAGATCGTGGAGAAACTGGTCGGTTCGTTGACTGCGCAGGGCTTCACACCACATGACGCGGTCCTGGCGGTGGACTTCATCTCCGAGGTGACCATGACGCAGTTCGCAATGATGGCGGCAATGGACAAGACCGTGAGCTCCGCGGATTCGCGTTCTGCGCGCCAGGCGTATCAGGAGAGTTGGAATGCGTCGGAGTCATTGGTCGAGGGGATCGGCGACGAATCGACGTGGCACGGGCGAGGCTGGTTGGACGAGAAGATCACGATCATGCTCGACGGCCTGGAAAAGCGTGTTATCGGCTGACATTTCTACTAGCTTTGAGAGTAATGCCCGTTTCGGCGTGATACAGGCTAATGTGCACACATAGGACGGGTGGTTGCTGCACCGGGAGGCGGGGATCATGGATCTCGAAGCGATTGTTCTCATCCAAAGACTCAAGTACCGATACGCACGCGCCTTGGACACCAAATCGTGGGTCGAATTTGCCGACACTCTGACCGTCGACGCCACCGCGATCTACGGAGAACAACTCAGTTTCGATTCCCGAGATTCGTTCGTCTCCTTCCTCGAGAACACCCTCGGATCACACGTCATCACTGAACATCAGTGCGGGCAACCCGAGATCGACGTCGACGGAGACACCGCAACCGGGATCTGGTGCCTCGCGGACACTGTGGTGATCCCCGAAGACGGCATGCTTCTTCGCGGATCGGCCTTCTATCACGACAGATACACCCGCTGCAGCGACGGTGAATGGCGAATCTCCCACACGAGCTACGAGCGGACCTGGGAATCGGTGGTGGCGCTCGCCGACATGCCGAGTTTCCGATTGACGTCCAACAAGTGGGCACTGCTGCAGCAACCCTCGTTCGGCGACTCGGTAGTTCGCAACGTCTCCTGAGGCCGTCCGCGATTAGAGTCGGCTCATGGTTGATGCAGATTTTTCGCTGCCTGACGTACGGACGTGGATTCGCGGTATCCCCGCACTGACCGGAACTCCGCCGCCCGAGCCTGAACATTTTCCGGAAAAGCCGGGAGAGCTGTTCCTCGACTGGCTCCGTGCGGCCGTGGCCTTCGGCGTCGTCGAGCCACACGTGTGTGCGCTCGCGACCGTCGACAGTGACGGTATGCCCGATTCCCGCTTCCTCATCCTCAAGGACGTGACCGAGGGCGGGTTCTGGTTTTCTGGTTCAGCTGCTTCGCCGAAAGGCATTGAGCTGAAAGAAAATCCGCGAGCGTCGCTCGCCTTCTACTGGCGTGAGACGGGCCAGCAGGTCCGGATTCGCGGGTTGGTTCGCGAGGGCGACGACGCACTTCGAAGCCGAGACTTCGTCGAACGCTCCGTCACTGCGAGAGCGGTGGCGACGGCAAGTAAGCAGAGCGAGGTGCTCGAAGACTTAGGGGCGTACGACACATCGGTGGCCGCTGCGGAAGCAAGAATCAGTGACGACCCGGGGTTCGTGTCGAAGGACTGGCGTGCGTGGTGCCTCGAGCCGGAGTCTGTCGAGTTCTGGCAGGCAGACTCCGGGCGTCGGCATCAGCGATGGTTGTACCGGCGCGGCTCGGACCGAGCATGGACACGAGCAGTGCTGTGGCCCTGAACAGCTGGGTCGAGCTCAGCTGGCGCTGATCTCCGGCGATACGAGGTTGACGACGATCGACTGTCCACCGAGCTTGGCGTGGATTTCTGGATGTTCGAACCCCGAGGACAACAGGTAGCTGCCGAGCATCGTGAGCAACTCGTCCAGATCCATCGTGGGATCGGAGGAATGCGTGCTCGAGGGTGAGGCCTGATTCGCGATGAGTTCGGTGTGGGTGAGTCGACCGGCCACTCGAACGGCGGCTACGCCCATCGCGTCGCGCCGTACGACGGTGCGACTCCGAGTCTCGAGTGTCCTCGATGATTCGCGTGTTGAAGCTGGCACTGAAAGGTCCTCTCCGCTGCTGTGTGCGGCCGTGGTTCGGGTAGGAAGCGGAAACGTGAATGCATCCGATTGCTTGGGTGCGGTCGACAGAAAATCCGCTGTGGCGGTGGCACTGCTGGAACCGTTGCTCGTGGAAAGGTTGCTCGCAGAACCGTTACCCGTGGGAAGGTTGCTCGCAGAACCATTACTCGCGGAACTACTGGCTCTCGATCCGTTGCCGGAACCGTTGGGGCCCGTTATTCCGTGAGAATTCTTGTCTTCCATTGTTCGCTCCTGATGCCCGTAAACAGACCGCTGGTTTGCTTAATCGACGCAAACATACCAGGAGTCCGTTTACTGTTACACCCCTTGTGGAGTTCGGCGTTGAATGCGCAGCCACATCGCGAAGCCCCACAGAACGAAGAATGCATAGACCAGATAGAGGATCGCCGACGGGTAGTACCCGGCCCGGAATAGAAGGGGAACGCCGACAGCGTCGACGCCGATCCAGATGAGCCAGAACTCGGTCCAGCCGCGTGCCATCCCGTACGTCGCGAGGATCGAGCCGGTGAAGATCCAGGCCTCCGCCCACGCTCCGTACGAGCCGAGAAGGTCGAATATCCAGGCGAAAGCGATTGTGCCGCTTGCCATGACGGCGATCATGGCGACTCGCTCGCGAGTTGTCGCCCAGTGGGGCAGGACTGCGCGACCGGAGTCACGTGCCCCACGTCGCCACTGGGTCCACCCGTAGGCGCTGACGGTGATGAACAACAACTGACGGCCGGCCTGGCCGTAGAGATTGAGCTCTTGCGGCGTGTGGAAAAGTGCGCCCATGAAGACCGTGAACAACAAGGCATTTCCGGCTATACCGACAGGCCACGCCCATACCGAGCGTCGCGCGCCCGCGATCGCGGAGCCTATCCCGAACGCGTTTCCGATGATCTCTCGCCAGAGAATCGTGGCGCTGCCGATGTGCAGTTCAGCGTCGAACAGCGCCTCGATCAGGCTCATCAGTCCGCAGCAGCGACGAGGGGTTCGAGCGTCAGATCCGGGAGTTCCTTCTGGATGTACTGCAGGCGCCACTTGTCACTGACAAGGGCGAGCAGGACACCGTCGGATCGGGTGAAGACCTCCACACCGCGCTGACGGTTCAGTTCGACCTCGGACGCGGCGTCGGTACGGCGGGCCAATGCGTAGCCGAGTGGTTCCATCTTGGCCTCGACGTTGAACTCGGCCTTCATGCGCGCTGCGACGACCTCGAACTGCATCGGGCCGACAGCAGCCATGACGGGGGAGGCGTCGCCGCGGATGTCGTTGCGGAGAATCTGGACGACGCCCTCGGAATCGAGTTGATCGACTGCACGGCGGAACTGCTTGTACTTGCCGGCGCTTTCGGCGCGCAGGATCGAGAAGTGTTCCGGCGCGAACGACGGGATCGGCGGGAACTCCACCTTCTTCTCGGTGTACAGCGTGTGGCCGGGTGCGAGTGCGGTGGCGTTGACGAGGCCGACGACGTCGCCGGGGAACGCGGATTCGACGGTGGAACGTTCACGGCCGAATACCGTCTGCGCGTACTTGGTCGTGAAGGGCTTGCCGGTTTGAGCGTGTGTGACAACCATGCCGCGCTCGAACACGCCGGAGACGATGCGCATGAACGCCAGACGGTCACGGTGCGCGGTGTCCATACCGGCCTGCACCTTGAAGACGACCGCACTGAACGGATCGGTGACCTCGCGCGGCTTGCCGCTGAGGTCTTCGCGGCCCCGCGGCGGCGGCGCCAATTCGACGAGAGTGTCGAGGATCTGGCGGACACCGAAGTTGAGCATCGCGGACGCGAAGATCACCGGGGACGTCTGACCGGCGAGGAACATCTCCTGATCGTGGTCCTGGCCGGTAGCGGAGAGCAGTTCACTCTCCTCGGCCGCGGTCTCCCACTCGGAGCCTTCCTTGGCGAGCGCCGCGTCGGCGTCCATGACCTCTTCGGGGGCGATCTTCGCGCCGCCTGCGGTACGGGTGAAGCGGACGTACTCGCGAGCCTCACCGTCTTCGCCGCGCCGCAACAGTCCTCGGAAGTCGCCGGCGATGCCGACGGGCCAGTACAGGGGAGTGGGCGTGAGGCCGATGCGTTCGCTGATCTCGTCGAGCAGTTCGAGAGGAGTCTGGCCGGGGCGGTCCCACTTGTTGATGACCGTGATGACCGGAATGCCGCGGTGACGGCACACCTGGAACAACTTGAGCGTCTGCGGTTCGAGGCCCTTGGCAGCGTCGATGAGCATGACGGCTGCGTCGACGGCGGTCAGGACGCGGTACGTGTCCTCGGAGAAGTCGGAGTGACCGGGGGTGTCGACGAGGTTGATGACGTTGATCTGCTCGTCCGGGGTCTCGGACGAGTGGTAGTTGAACTGCAGTGCGGTGGAACTGACGGAAATGCCGCGGGCCTTCTCCATCTCCATCCAGTCAGAGACCGTCGACTTGCGGCCGGCCTTGCCGTGGACGGCACCTGCCTCGGAGATCTTCTTCGCGTGCAGTGCCAGCGCTTCGGTGAGTGTCGACTTACCGGCGTCAGGATGCGAGATGACGGCGAAGGTGCGGCGACGCTCCGCCTCGGCGGACAAGCCCTTGGTCGTCGTCGTGACCGCGACCGACCCGCTCTCGGTTGAATCGGGGCCTTCGGTGTCGGACTGGACAGTCGAGTCGGAAGGGACGGTCGAGTCGGACGGGGTAGTCAACGAAGAACCTCTCGAAGTGGGCGTCGGTGCCGGCGACGTGCCGGTGCGCGGACAGGTGGAGAGTGCGGCAGCACAACAGAGAAAGGATACTCGCAGACCACGAGGCAGTAGCCACTGCGGCGTAACACTCGGCGAACGATCGCTGATTATCAATGTATGTGTGTGTTCGAACACACAGCCATTTGTGTCCTGCGAAGAGTTGCACTGAATCGAAGAGTGACACTGACCGAGGAGTTGCGTTGAGCAAGTTCACCGAAGAGATGTACGCGACCGCCGCAGTCACCGACCGCGGCCTGGTGACGGGAGAGCCCGACAACGCTTTCCGTCAGACCTGGGGCGACATCCACCAGGAAGCTCGGCGCATGGCCGGTGGCCTGGCCGAGGTCGGCATCGATCGCGGCGTCGCGATCGGCATTCTCGCCGGACAGCCCGTCGACATCGCGCCTGCCTGCCAGGCGACGTGGATGCGCGGTGCGTCGGTGACGATGCTGCATCAGCCGACCCCCCGAACGGATCTGGGCATCTGGGCTCAGGACACCGAGACGGTGATCGACATGATCTCCGCAAAAGCCGTCATTCTGGGTGCACCATTCGACGCGGCCAAGCCGCTCCTCGAAGAGCGTGGCATCACCGTCGTGACGGTGGACGAGCTTCGTGGCGGAACCTCGATCGATCCCGTGGAGACGGCCGAATCGGATATCGCACTCCAACAGTTGACGTCAGGTTCCACCGGTTCGCCCAAGGCCGTGCAGATCACGCACGAGAACTTCTACACAAATGCGTACGCGATGATCAACCGCATCAAGTTCTCCATCGAGGACGACGTGATGGTGAGCTGGCTTCCGCTCTTCCACGACATGGGCATGGTCGGCTTCCTCACGGTTCCGATGCAGGTGGGCGCCGAGGTCATCAGCATCACGCCGATGGATTTCCTGCGCACCCCGGTGCTGTGGGCGGAACTCATGGGCAAGTACGGCGGAACTGTCACCGCCGCACCGAACTTCGCGTATTCGCTCTTGGCTCGTCGACTCGCACAGGCAGAAGACGGGGCAGTCGACCTGTCCAGCGTCCGATACATGTGGAACGGCGCCGAACCGGTGGATCCCGACACGATGGATGCCCTCGCCGAGGCCGGTGCGCGTTTCGGTTTGAACCCGACCGCGCTCGCTCCCGTGTACGGAATGGCGGAAACCACGCTCGCCGTGTCGATTCCGGATCCCGATCAAGGTCAGGTCCTCGACTACGTCGATCCCGACTTCCTCGAGTCGATGTCTCGGGCGGTGCCGTCCAATCGCCCCAACGCTCGTGCCCTCGCCACACTCGGAAAGATGGTGCCTGACCTCGAGGGACGCATCGTCGACCGCGACGGCCAGGTGCTTCCGGCCCGCGGCGTCGGAATCATCGAGGTTCGCGGCAAGGCAGTGACCCCTGGTTACGTCACGGTGGAAGGTCACAAGCCGGCGCAGGACTCCGACGGTTGGCTCGATACCGGTGACGTCGGGTACTTCACCGAAGAAGGACTGGTCGTGGTGTGCGGGCGAGTCAAGGACGTCATCATCATGGGCGGCCGGAACGTGTACCCCACAGACATCGAACGGGCGGCCGGAAGCGTTGCCGGTGTGCGCCCGGGAAATGCCGTCGCAATCCGTCTCGATGCCGGCCAGAAGCGTGAGAGCTTTGCGGTCGCCGTCGAGACCAACGCTTTCGAAGATCCGGAAGAGGTCAAGCGCATCGAGCGCGAAGTGGTCCACGCCGTGGTTGCCGACGTCGGTGTCCGGCCTCGCGCCGTTGCGGTTCTGGGCCCCGGCAGTATTCCGAAGACGTCGTCGGGAAAGCTCCGCCGCGCCAATTCGGCTGCCCTGCTGGGTAACTGACTGTCAGTGCAAGCGGTTCTGTGCGGCTTCGAGCCCGAGTTCGAGCAGTAGCTCGACTGCATCCGCAGCTTCTTCGCACACGAGATCGAGTTCTTTTCGCTCCGTGGACGAGAACGGCTTGAGAACGTAGTCCGCCGGGTCCATGCGGCCCGGCGGGCGACCGATCCCGACGCGCGTGCGCAGGTAGTCCTTGGTGGTCAACGAACTCGAAATGGACCGCAGACCGTTGTGTCCGCCTTCGCCGCCGCCGAGTTTGAGTCTGATGGTCCCGAAATCGAGATCCAGTTCGTCGTGGACGACGATGATGTTCGCGGCATCGACCGAGAAGAATCGCGCGAGACCGGCGACCGCGCCACCCGAGAGATTCATGTACGAGCGTGGTTTTCCGAGAATCACGCGTCGTCCGGCGAGGCGACCTTCGACGATTTCGGCGCCACTCTTCTTGTGTACGTTGAACTTTCCGCCCATGCGCCCGGCAAGGGTGCCGGCGACCATGAAGCCGACGTTGTGCCGGGTCTTCTCGTACTGCGGGCCGGGATTACCCAGGCCGATGACGAGGGCGGTATCTGTGCTCAACGGACGCTACTTTCTGGCTTGTTTTTCCTGCTACGCACGAACGGCGCGTCACTCCGAATCGGAATGACGCGCCGCGCGCAGTGAGTTCTGTTGGAACCGAGAGGATCAGGCCTCTTCTGCAGCCTCGTCGGCGGCGGGAGCTTCTGCGCCCTCTTCGAGGTCAGCCTCGGTCGGTGCAGCAACGACGTTGACGATCAGGGTGTCGGCGTCAGCCTGCAGGACGGAGCCGGCGGGCAGTTCGAGCTGGCTTGCCAGGATCTGGGTGCCGATTTCGAGGCCCTCGACCGAGACCTCGATCTGCTCGGGGATGTGGAGGGCGTCTGCCTCGATGGAGATGGTCGATGCATCCTGCGCGACCATGGTGCCTGCAGCAGCGTCACCGACGACTACGACGTGAACGTCGATGGTGACCTTCTCGCCCTTCTTGATGACGAGGAGGTCAGCGTGCTCGATGTAGCTGCGGATGGGGTGCACGACGACCGACTTGGTCAGTGCAACCTGCTCCGTGCCCTCGATGTCGAGGGTGAGGATGGCGTTGGTGCCCTGTGCGCGGAGGATGCGAGCGAAGTCGCGAGCCGGCACGTTGAGGTGGCGGGGATCTTCGCCGTGGCCGTACAGAACCGTGGGGACCTGGCCGTCGCGACGTGCGCGGCGAGCTGCGCCCTTGCCGAATTCGGTGCGGACGACGGCGACGAGGTTGTTTTCTTCAGACATGATGAAACGGCTCCTACAACTCACGGGGTTCGTGCTCGGTTTACTGACGTGTGGTTTTGCCTGCGGCAAGGCGGACAGGCGCGCACACGGCCAGGAGCGAAACGCTCGAGCTGAGCCGTAGCCGCGTCGATCACGGTAAACCTGCAACGTGTGGAACTGCTGCGATTCACCCTCGCCGAGACAACTTTGGATACGTTACCGGAGTTTGCTCCCCGCCGCTAATCGCAGGTGGTGGGGACCTGGCCGCGTGGACGTGGTTCGCGTCACATCGAAAGCGGTAGCCTGACGGAGTGACCACCGTGGGGAGCGCTCCCGAAGGCAGTCGGCTCGGTGCCGTCGTGCCGGGTACCGACCTGTCGCAACATGCGCGCCTACTGAGCCGGGTGCACGACGCAGTTCTCTCGGGGCAGGAACCACCGGCGCAGCCGCGGACCGTCGTGGCGCGGTCGTGGTCGCGGGTGGCTGCGGGTGGGCTCGCGCCCGATCATTGCGGCGCGTCCGCTGTCGCCGATTTCTCCGAGTTGGAGTCGAGGCGTTCGCGTACCGCGCTGCGCAGCGTTCTGCCCGAACTGAGAACCACGCTCACCGAGGTCGCCGAGGACGCGGGCTTCATCGTGGTCGTTGCCGACGCCGACGGTGTCCTGCTCTGGCGCGAAGGGGCGAAGACCGTCAAACGTGCGGCGGACGCACTCGGGTTCGCCGAAGGCGCGCGCTGGTCGGAGCAGTCGGTGGGTACCAACGCGATCGGTACCGCGCTGATCGAAGATTCTGCGGTGCAACTCTTCTCGGCCGAGCACTATGCGCCGACGCATCACAATTGGTCATGTACCGGCTCACCTGTGCACGACCCCCGGACAGGCGAGATCCTGGGTGTGGTGGACATCAGCGGGTCAGCAGCCTCGGTGCATCCCACCACTGTCGCGCTGGTTCGCACCGCGGTTCGCCTCGCGGAGGCGACGCTGTGGCGCGAGCATGCAGCTCAGCTCGATCGCCTGCGCTCGCGGGCGGCGCCATTGTTCGCGGCGGGCACGGGTCCGGCATTGGTGGTCGACGAGTTCGGCTGGGTGGCCGGCGCCAGCGGGATTGCCGCACCTGACCGCGTGGCGGCACCCAGTGCGGGCAAGCCCGTCGTCGTGCCAGGTCTTGGGATGTGTCTGCCTGAGCCGCTCGGTGACGGCTGGCTGTTGCGCACCGGCGTCGGCGGGCCGGTGATCGAGCTCGAGCTGTCCCTCGGTGCATCGCCGCAGGTGACGGTGCGTGGTGATGCAAACTGGACGCGCGCGCTTTCGCCGCGTCACGCTCAGATCTTGCGTGCGCTGGCAGCTGTGGGATCGGCTGGCGTGGATGCCGCAGGCCTGAGCGAAGTGCTCTTCGGTGATCGCGAGCATGTGGTGGCAGTGCGCGCCGAGGTGTCCAGATTGAGGAAACACCTCGGCGCGGTTCTGCAGACTCAGCCGTACCGCTTTGCCGACGGCGTGCGGGTTGTGGTGACCTAGCGCGCTGCGCTGATTCCGGCACGACGTCCGAAGAAGCTGCCGTCGCCGAGACTGGTTCCGCTGGCGTAACCACCTGCGCAGACACCGGACGTGCAGCGCCCCGCTGCGAACAGTCCGGGGATCGGCGCACCCGAGACGTGCAGAACCTCGGAATCGACGGTTGTCTTCAATCCTCCCAGCGTGAATCCGCCTGTGCGGCCACGTAGATCGATTGCCGCGAACGGGCCGACGATCGGCTTGACCCACTCGGACTTCTTGCCGAGCACCGGGTCGGACCCTTCAGCCGCGTGACGGTTGTAGAGGTCGACGGTCGATTGCAGCGATCCGGCGGGAAGCCCCATCTCGGCTTCGAGTTCCTCGACGGTTTCCGCCACCCAGGTCGGCTGCGCCCGCAACTGCGCACTGGACGATTCGGCATTCATGCCTTCCTCGTACGCAGCTTCGTCGATCACGAGGAATGCCTGGTTGTCCTGCTGGAACAGTGTTGCCTGTCCGATGCGGCCCGGGTAGGTGTCTTCGGGGATGTATCGCTGACCACGGCCG
Organism: Rhodococcus sp. IEGM 1406; assembly: GCF_030056745.1. Taxonomy (NCBI): domain Bacteria; kingdom Bacillati; phylum Actinomycetota; class Actinomycetes; order Mycobacteriales; family Nocardiaceae; genus Rhodococcus; species Rhodococcus sp. IEGM 1406. The sequence continues at coordinate 1,676,107 of NZ_JASHKO010000001.1, forward strand.
TTGACAAGAATCCCGCGCACCATCAACTGTGGGTCGCAGAAGAACGCGACCTCGGTGGCGTCCATGTGTGCGGTGTCGGCGCCCAGGGCCTGACCGATCTGGATTGCGCGGCCGTCGTGCGCTTCGATGGAGGCCGCCGGGTGGCCGAAAATACGCGGTGCGTTCGAGCGCACCATCTCGTTGTTGTACGCGAAACTGCCCATCGCAAGCACGACGCCTTTGCGGGCACGAATCGCGACGTCCTTGCCGTAGCGCTTGGCGACAACTCCCACGACCCGATCGCCGTCGACCACCAAAGTCTGGACACGCAGATCGTATTCTGCACGGACGCCGAGCTTTTCGGCCGTCTCGACGAGTGGCTTCATCAGCATGTAGCCGCCGCCCTGCTCGCCGGTCTTCTTCTCGCTCATCTGCGGGACGTGTCCGCGGGGCGCGGGATCGACGAGCGCGTTGAACGGTGCGGCGTTTTCGCCGCCTGAGTACATGAGGCCGTCGTCGTACGGCGGTTCCCAGCCGGGCTGACCCCAGAACGATTCCTTGAACGGGACGCCGGCGTCGACGAGCCAGTTGTAGTGATCGACGCTGCCCTCGCAGTACGCGTCGATCTTCGTGTCGTCGGTTCCGGGGCCGAGCGCTGCCTTCATGAACGTCTTCATGTTCTCGACCGAGTCCTCGAACCCGCACGCCTTCTGCAACGGCGTTCCACCGCCCAGGTAGATGAATCCACCAGCCAGTGACGCGGCTCCGCCCCAACCGCCCGTCCGCTCCAGGACGAGCACCTCGGCGCCCGCACGCGCTGCTTCGATCGCAGCGGTGACGCCGGCGATGCCGTATCCCGCGACGACGACGTCGGCCTCGTAGTCCCAGGTGGTGATGTCTGCAGCGGAGATCGGTCTGACGGTCGAGTCGGCCATGCGAAGCGTCCTTTCGGAAGACGAAACTACTGATCGCCACACAGTTGCAGTTTCGACTTCCGCGGATCAGGTGTGGTCCCGGTCAACGGGAGGTTTGTAATCTCCTGACCGCGCTAAGGAATGCGTCCAGGTCCGCTTCGTTGACGAAGTAGTGCGGCGATGCGCGAACCACGGCGTCGAGCCCGCGTGCATCCATGTCGAGGAGCGTGGACCCGCGACCGCTGACGGTGACGGTGATGTTCTGTGCTGCAAGCTGATCCCGCACGAGGTGCTCGGAAATACCTTCGACGGTGAAGGAAACGATGCCGCTCAGCTGGGTCCCTCGATCGTGGACGTCGACTCCGGGAATCGATGCCAGCCCTTGCCGCAGCGCGACTGCTCTGGATTCGATCTGTGCCCACACCGTGTCGGTGCCGATCGAGAGCAGATAATCGGCGGCGACGCCAAGACCCAGGCGCGCAGCGACACTCGTCTCCCAGAGTTCGAATCGTGTTGCGTCCGGTGCGGGGACGAAGCTGTTCTCGCTCGTCCATTCCGCTCCGTGCAGGTCCATCGCAGCGGGTTCGAGCGCGTCGACGAGTCCGGGGCGGACGTACAGGAATCCGGTTCCGCGTGGCCCGCGGAGCCACTTGCGGCCGGTGGCGCTGAGGGCGTCGATGCCGAGTTCGGTGACGTCGATGGGCAACTGGCCGAAGGACTGGCACGCGTCGAGCAGAACGAGAGAGCCATGGGCTCTGGCCAATTCGACGACCTCGCGGACGGGGTTGATCAGGCCGCCGTTGGTGGGGACGTGGACGACGGAGACGAGGCGAACCCGATCGTCGAGCATGTTCTCGAGTGCATCGAGGTCGATGCGTCCGTACTGATCGCTCGGGATGATCTCGACGTGGGCGCCGGTCGAACGCGCCCGCCCCAGCGCGGCGATGGCGTTGCTCGCGTATTCGACTCCGCTGATGAGGATTCGATCACCAGGTCCGAGCGAAACCGAGGCGAAGAAGTCGTTCCACGCGCGGGTCGCGCTGTCCGTCAACGCGATATCGGTTGCCTGAGCGCCGATGACCCGGGCCAGCGAATGCGGAACAGCAGCCAGGGCGCCGCTCTGACGAGCAGCTGCGACGTATCCGCCGACGTCGGCTTCACGTCGCAGGTGCTCGATCATCGTGGTCAGCACCGGCTCGGGTGGGAGCGAGGATCCCGCGCTGTCGAGGAACACCTTGTCGAGGCATCCGGGAGTGTCGCGGCGGATCGTGTCGAGATCGAACATGGCACCTTCCGTTCATGTCGGTGTGGTTCAAACTACCTGTGAACGAAGCTGTCCCGATGGAGCGAAGGCTGGGCACGGTCGATGCCGTAGTGATCGGCCTCGGCGCGATGATCGGCGCCGGAGTCTTCGTGGTGTTCGCGCCCGCTGCCGCGGTGGCCGGTACCGGGTTGCTTGTGGGCCTGGCGATTGCAGCGTTCATCGCATTCTGCAACGCGACGTCGTCGGCGCAGCTTGCGGCCAGATACCCCATGTCGGGTGGGACCTACGTCTACGGACGTGAGCAGCTCGGACCCTGGTGGGGGTTTGCCGCAGGCTGGTCGTTCGTGATCGGGAAGACCGCGAGTTGCGCGGCAATGGCCCTGACTTTCGCGACGTATGTTGCGCCTACCGCCTGGCGTGTTCCCGTCGCGGTATTGGTGGTGGCGGCGATGGTTGCAGTCAACTACCGCGGAGTGACGCGGACGGCGCACATGGCCAGGGTGATCGTCGCTGTGTCGGCGACAGCACTGTGCGTAGCGCTGCTGGTTGCCGTCGTCGGTCCTGGTGCAGTGCGCGAGCTCCCGGATCTCGCGTTCGGGTCGTGGTACGGAATCCTGCAATCGGCGGGGCTGCTGTTCTTCGCCTTCGCCGGCTACGCCAGGATCGCAACGCTGGGGGAGGAAGTGCGCGATCCGCGCCGCACGATTCCGCGGGCGATCCTGATTGCTCTCACCGTCGCCGTCATCCTGTATGCACTGGTAGCGGTGGTGCTGTTGGTGACGATGGGGCCTGATCGGCTGGCGAACTCGGCACGGCCCTTGGCCGATGCAGTGGGCGCGACCGGGTGGAACTGGGCGGTTCCCGTAGTGGTGATCGGTGCCGCGGCGGCATCGGCGGGGGCGCTGCTGGCTCTGATCGCGGGGGTGAGCCGTACGGCGATGGCGATGGCACGCGAGCGTGATCTGCCGGTTGCCCTCTCAGCAGTCCACCCACGGTTCGAGGTACCTCACCATGCGGAACTTGTGGTCGGTGCTGTCGTGATCGTTTTGGTGTCGACAACCGATCTTCGTGGGGTGATCGGCTTTTCGTCGTTCGGAGTGCTGCTCTACTACCTCGTCGCGAACGTGAGTGCGTACAGCCAGCGCGGGGTGGACCGGATGTATCCGAAGTGGCTGCAAGCGGTCGGCGCGGCTGGTTGTGTCGTTCTGGTGGTCACACTTCCGTGGATCGCGGTTGTTTCCGGGGTAGGTGTTGTTCTGGCCGGTTGTGGGTACCGGTGGATACGACTGAAGAAATTCAACGACACGTAACACCACAAAGGGTGCATCTCGGACGTTGGCGTTCTATCGTCGGTAGCGACCGCGAAGACCGCCCGAAGGGGAAGTCGAATGGTGACAGCAGCGTTGACAGCAGCACAGACCACGCAGGTGGATTCGCGTCCTGCGGCCGAGGCCTACGTCGGTGGTGTGTGCTTCAAACAGGGGCCACCCCGCTTGGTAGGAGCTGAGCTCGAGTGGCTGACCAGCCACGTTCCCGGTGGAGAGAGGCCGTCAGCCGCGACTCTGGCAAGGGCACTCGGGCGACATGCACCCACCAGTATCGACCCGGATTCACCGGCGGCACCGCTTTCGCGTGGCAGCCTCGTCACCGTAGAACCTGGCGGACAAATAGAACTCTCCTCAGCGCCGCGCACGTCCGCTCGCGAACTGTGTGACTGCCTCGACGACGACCGTCGTACTCTCGAAACACTCCTCGCGCCGTACTCCATCGAAATCAGTTCGGCGGCGGCCGACGTCGCCCGCCCACCTTCCCGGATTCTCCGGCTGCCGCGTTATTGCGCAATGGAATCCCGCTTCGCCGGGATAGGACCGTACGGCACCTTGATGATGTGCAATACCGCGGCAGTACAGATCAGTGTCGATGCCGGCGGCAGCCCGGAGTCCATCGCCCAGCGTTGGCGGCTCCTCGGGGACATGGGCCCGGCTCTCATCGCAGCGTTTGCGTGTTCTCCACGCTTGCAAGGGGTTCCGAAGGGAGATTGGGCGTCCCAACGCATGCGGACGTGGCTCGAACTCGATTCCTGGCGAACGGTCGCAGTCCCGGAAGTGCAGGACTACGCCGGCTGGGCGCTCGATGTTCCGCTGATGTGTGTGCGAAACGAGGGTGACGATTGGACGGCTCCGCGGGGTGCCACTTTCGGAGACTGGATAGACGGCGCTGTGGATGCCGAGATCGGACGCCGACCCGTCTGGGCAGACTTGGACTATCACCTGTCCACGCTGTTCCCGCCGGTTCGCGCCGTCGGGCATCTGGAGGTTCGCTACATCGATGCGCAGCCGGGAGATCTGTGGCGAGTACCGGTAGCAGCGATCGACGCGTTGCTGTCCGGGCCTGCCGTGATGAGGGAGGCCAGTGATGCTGCAGCATCTACGGCCGGGCGGTGGCGAGACGCGGCGGAGTACGGATTGGACGATGTCGAACTGCGTTCGGCTGCAACCTCTCTGATGTCGCTCGCCGCGTCGTACGCGCCAGAGCCGCAGTTCGTTCGTCTTCTCGATGCCGCAGCCGAACGGTGTTGTCGCGCAATCGTGCCCGGTGAGAGCGACACATGACGGGGGAGATCACCAAGGAAGCGGTCGAGGCCGTACTTCTGCGAGCGCGTGAGCGGTCGACGCTGCTCACCGACTGCGTCGACGATACCGAATTGATCGCTCAGCATTCCCCGTTGATGAGTCCACTCGTGTGGGACCTGGCGCACATCGGTAATCAAGAGGAACTCTGGTTGGTGCGTGATGTCGGTGGTCGCGATCCGGTGCGTAGCGACATAGACGAGCTGTACGACGCTTTCAAGCATTTGAGATCGTCGAGACCTACACTTCCCCTGCTCAACCCGGCCGAGGCGCGCGAATACGTACGTACGGTCCGTGGGAAGGTCTGGGATGTGCTCGAAGCCAGCACGTTCGGTCGTACAGAACTCGACGTGGACGGTTTTGCCTTCGGGATGATCGCGCAGCACGAGCAGCAACACGCCGAGACCATGCTCGCGACCCACCAATTGCGTTCGGGGCCCACGGCACTCGTTGCGACTCCCGCTCCGCAAGCGGCCCGCATGCCGGAACTCGACGAGGTCACCATCGCGGCCGGCCCCTTCGTCATGGGGACCGACGACGAACCGTGGGCACTCGACAACGAGCGCACTGCGCATCAGGTCTATGTCACCGACTTCGCGATCGACAGATTCCCGGTCACCAACGGGCAGTTCGTCGAATTCATCGAGGACGGCGGGTATTCCCGACCGGAACTGTGGTCTCGCGACGGTTGGCGGCATCGCGTCGACGCGAAACTTCGTGCACCCCTGTTCTGGGAACACGACAATTCGGGTTGGTGGCACGAGACTTTCGGCGTCGAGGCTCCGGTTCCGCCGGACAAGCCGGTCGTGCATGTGAGCTACTACGAGGCCGAGGCCTACGCCAGCTGGGCAGGCAAACGGCTTCCCACCGAGGCGGAATGGGAAAAGGCCGCGCGCTGGGATTCGGAATCCGGAAGATCACGACGGTTCCCCTGGGGGGACGTCTCCGCAGACGAGAATCTCGCCAATCTCGGTCAACGCCATCTCGGCCCCGCCGGCGTCGGCTCTTACCCAGCAGGGGCGTCAGCAGCGGGTGTCGAGCAGTTGATCGGCGACGTATGGGAGTGGACGTCTTCGGGTTTCCATCCGTATCCGGGTTTCCGGGCTTTCCCGTATCGGGAGTACTCGGAGGTATTCTTCGGCGGCGACTACAAGGTGTTGCGAGGGGGATCGTTCGGGACCGACAGCGTTGCCTGTCGTGGGACGTTCCGTAACTGGGACCATCCGATCAGGCGCCAGATCTTCTCGGGTTTTCGTTGCGCCAGAACGATTTCGGGTAGACCCTGACATGTGTCGGCACCTCGGGTATCTCGGGCCGCCACGTTCGGTTCGTGAACTCATCCACGACGGCGAGAACTCACTGATGCGACAGTCGTGGGCACCTCGCGAGATGCGCGGCGGCGGGACCATCAATGCCGACGGATTCGGTGCGGTGTGGTGGAACGGTGGAAGACAGGGACGGTACCGCAGTATCTCGCCGATCTGGTCGGACCCGACCGTCGACGAGACGTTGTCCCACATCGGTTCCGGAGCCGTCCTCGCCGCCGTGCGTTCCGCGACGGAGGGGATGGCCGTCGAGATCGGTGCCTGCGCACCGTTCGTCGACGGAACCTACGCTTTCAGTCACAACGGAGCGGTATCCGGTTGGCCTGGATCACTTGCCGACTTGGCGGCAGAAGTTCCGGCCGTCGAACTGCTGAAGATGCCCGCCCCGACGGATGCTGCCTTGTTGTGGACAGTGCTTCGGCATCGGTTGAAGTCGAAGCCCGCGGAGGTCGCCGTGACGAGCCTCGTTCACGATGTGGCTGCGGCGGCGCCGGATTCACGATTGAACCTCCTGTTCGGTGACGGGCAGGAACTGTGGGCCACGGCGTGGGGCCACACGTTGTACACGCGGGTCGACGAGTCGCGGGCCCTGATCGTTTCCGAACCGTTCGATCGATCCCCGGACTGGGAGCAGGTGCCGGACCGGCACATCGTCTGCGCGCGTCCCGGCCATGTGATCATCACCCCGATCCCGATGGGAGAAAAATGAAAACCCCTACGCTCGAGGTTTATCTGACACCGGCCGAATCGGTCGACGCACTGCGAGCCGAGGCCAGGGAAGGGCTCAGCGCAACGCCGAAGTGGCTCTCGCCCAAATGGTTCTACGACGCGCGTGGAAGTGAACTGTTCGAGGAGATCACGGCCTTACCCGAGTATTACCCCACCCGTACCGAACGCGGCCTGCTCACGCAGTACGCCGACGAGATCGCGGCGTTGACCGAACCCGAGATCCTGATCGAACTGGGTTCAGGTTCCTCGGAGAAGACGCGGTTACTCCTCGACTCGATGACGGCTCGCGGAACTCTGCGAACGTATGTACCGCAGGATGTTTCGGTGACGGCCCTCGAAGGCGCGGCGCAGCAAGTCGGTGCCGAGTTTCCCGGAATCGACGTGCTCGGAGTGGTCAGCGACTTCACCGGTTCGCTGCATCATTTGCCCGGTGGTGGACGGCGCGCGGTCGCTTTTCTCGGCGGAACTCTCGGTAATCTCGTTCCCGCAGAACGAGCCGAGTTCCTCTCGGGGATCGCAGCGGTGCTCGCTCCGGGGGAGAACCTGATCCTGGGGGTGGGATTGGTGATCGATCCGGCGGTTCTCGTGCCCGCCTACGACGACGCTGCCGGCGTGACTGCCCAGTTCAACCTCAACGTTCTCGCGGTCCTGAACAAGCAACTGGGAGCGAACTTTCCCTTGGAAGACTTCCGTCACGTCGCGCTCTGGGATGCCGAGAACCAGTGGATCGAAATGCGGTTGGAAGCACTTCGTGAACTCTCGGTGCATATCGACGACCTGGATCTGGAGATCACCTTCGCGGCGGGCGAGCAGCTGCGCACCGAGATCTCGGCGAAGTTCACCGAGGACGGGATTGCCGCGGAGCTCGCGTCCGCGGGCTTCGGGGTACGGAAGGTGTGGACAGATCAGGATCAGCGCTTCGCGTTGTTGTGCGCGCAGCGGGCGTGAAGCGAGCGCTTGTCAGAGGATGCTGTCTCCTCCTAGAAGTGTCTCAAAAGTTCTGTAGGCGGCAATATTTGAGAAGTGTCGAGAGTAGAGATCGGCGGTGCCAGTATGGACAGCGTCGGACACCGGCGCAAGATCCACGAGATGCGCGAGTTTTACATAGGACTGGTCATCGCTCGCGCCGAGCGGATACTCCTGCTCGCCGGCCTTGCGCTCGAATTTTGACTGCGCCTCAGCGGGGTCGCCAGCCCAGATGAGATAACAGTCCTCTCGGTAGAAGCACCCGACCCCGCCATTCTTCCCCAACTCGAATATCGCTATGCCGAAGTACGGTTGATCTCGTGTCGGATGCTGAGTCATGCGATTGAACGTAGTGACATCGGAGCGCAAAAGGTATCGGTGAATACCCCGGGATTCCGCAAAAACTTGTCGGTGGGCGCCCGTAGAATCGCTCATATGTTCGAATCGAAGACTTCCGCGGGCGCGCTGTTTCGGCAGCATGCGGAAATCGCGCGCGCCCACTTCCTCGAGATCGACGCGGTCACTGCGCTGTACCTGGACCGCTGTGAGGAGGATGCCGCGGTTGGAGTCAATGAGGCTTTTCGGGGTCAATTCGCGCACGTGGAGATCGCGTCGATACTGAGCATTACGGAGTACGCCGCGCAGAAAATGATTGCACTGGGATGTGACCTGCGCTGGCGGCTTCCGCGGGTGGCGGCCGCTTTTGCTTGCGGTGACATCGATCTGGCCAAAGCGACGGCACTGTCCGAAGCTCTCGCCAACGTTTCCGAGCACGCGCTCGATGAGATCGAGCGACTCCTCGTGGACGGTGCCTGCCGTGCAACCGGTAACAAGTTGAAGGCGCGCGCACGAGGTCTCATTGCTCGGTACGACCCTGATGGGGTGCGTGCCAGGCGAGTTCGTGCGGAGGCGGATCGGGACGTTCGAACGTGCGCGTCGCACGACGGTATGTCGACTCTGGACGGAATGCTTCCAGCGGTCGGCGCTCAGACTTTGGCCACCAGACTCCGTGCGATGTCGATGCAGGTGTGTGGTTCCGATCCGAGAACTTTCGGGCAACGTCGTGCCGATGCACTGATCGCATTGGCGGAAGGAAAGACGTCGTTGGATTGTCAGTGCGACGGCGATTGCACCCGTAGGGATGATACGAAGACCTCCGCGCTCCCGATTGCGACAATTCTTGTGGGTGTCAACGCTTCCACCCTGCTCGGATTCGACAACCTGCCAGGCTATTTGCAGGGGTACGGCCACATCGATGCCGACCTTGCGCGCGCGATCGCCGCGGACGCCACGTGGCAGAGAGTCCTCACCCTTGCACCGTCCGAGGTGCAACATTGTTCGACTGCGGGGGCAGTCGGACCGGTGCTCGACGTGGGTCGGTCGATGCGCTCACCGGAGATATTGCCCGCTGCGGCAAGGGGTAATCGCTCGAGAAGGAACAGTGGTTCGCGGCGCAGTGAATCCACGTACCAGCCGTCCGCGGCGTTGGCGACGATTGTAAGGACGCGAGACGGCACGTGCCGTTTTCCGAATTGTGTTGTGCGTTCTGATAGTTGCGATATCGATCACACGGTGCCGTTCGATCACGGCAACCCCGCTCAGGGAGGGCCTACTGCAGAACGGAACTTGGCCTGTCTGTGTCGAAAACATCACCGACTGAAGACGTTTGGCAGGTGGACAGTGAAGCAAATCGGAGGTGGTCTTCTGGAGTGGAAAGATCCCTCAGGACGACGGACGGTTACCGCGCCCGTAGGCCCATTCTGTGACCCCGAACTGAGAGTGCCCGACGCGGCGAGACTGCATTTGGCGGACGACGATGCGCTGGAACGACGTTTCGGACTTCGGGACAGGGGAGTGGAAGCGGATCTTGAATACCTCCTGGACTGGAGTGTGCCCGGTTGGCGGAAGGCACGATCTGCATCAAGACGCAACGCGTCCCCACTGGCGAACGCCTTGCCGGAGTTTGCCGACTTCTGAAGGGGTTTCGTTTCTCCTGTGGCCTGCGGGTATAGCGAGAGGGCCCGAAAAATGGTGTTTGTCTGTTTATAGTGAGGCGCAGAACGGTTTCCGACCCGAGGAGAACGCGTGCGTCATCCGAAGCTCGCCGCATTGACCGTGGCCCTGACTGCAGTACTGGTGATGCCGGTAACGCAGAGCGTGGCTCAACCCTTCCCCTTCGACCCCGGCAGTTTCGGCAACGGCAGTACCGGATCGCTGGGCGGCGACGACCCGGACATCCCCATCGAGAACACCCTCCCGCAGCTGTCGGTCGCCACACTCGTCGACGGACTCGACCACCCCTGGGACGTCGTGGCAGCCCCGGACGGCGCGATCCTGACCGGGGAACGGTCCGGCGGATTCTTCGTTCGCCGAGGCGACAACACGACAGGTCCAGTCTCTGCTGACCTTTCGGATCTCTACGCTCAGTCCGAAACCGGGCTCATGGGCATCGCGCTTGCCCGTGACTTCGCTCAGTCGCGCACCCTCTACACCTGCCAGGGATTCAGCGCTGGGGGAGTCACGGACGTTCGAGTGATCTCGTGGACCGTCGACGCCGGATGGACCGCCCTCACTCGAACCGGAACCGTATTGCCAGGAATCCCGGTCTCGTCCGGGCGTCACGGGGGTTGCCGAATTCTGGCGGCGCAGGACGGAACGCTGTTCGTCGGGACGGGTGACACCGCGACGCCGAGCGTTCCGCAGGATCCGAATTCGTTGGGCGGCAAGGTCTTGCACATCAACGCCGACGGATCTCCAGCAGCGGGGAATCCGAATGCAGGCAGCCCCGTCTACACGCTCGGGCATCGCAACGTCCAAGGCTTGGCCGTGCAACCTGGAACCGGCCGGGTCTACTCGGTTGAACAGGGCACAAGCGTCGACGACGAAGTCAATCTGCTTACCCCCGGCGGAAATTACGGCTACCGCCCGGATCGGCTTCCCGGAACGTACGACGAATCCGTGCCGATGACCGATCCGGTGCGAGTGCCGGGAGCAATTGCGGCGGTGTGGCGTTCGGGTAGCTCCACGTTGGCTACCGCCAGCGCTGCCTTCACGGGCGGAGCCGCGTGGGGTGCCTGGGACGGTGCGCTCGTAATAGGTGGTCTCAAGAGCAAGGAACTGATTTTCCTCCGCCTCAGTGCCGACGGACGCTCGGTCGACGCGCAGACCTTCGGATTGGTGAACCAGTTCGGGCGCTTGCGCTCGGTGACTCCGACGCCGGACGGCTCGCTCCTGGTGACCACCGACAACGGAGCAGGCGACAAGGTGCTGCGGGTGACGCCAACGCCCTGATCTTCAATACCAGGCGATGACCCGGCACGGACCACCCGAACCACCCGCATGCGTCGGCGCTCCCACCATCACCGTGGCGCCGACGGCCGGAAGTGCGGACAGGTTCGCGAGGGCTTCGACTGCGTACTTTCCTGAGCCCAAAGCGCTTCGGTGAGCCCCGTGGGTGGTGCTTCGGCCCGCGTCGATGCTGAGAGTGTCAGAACCCACGGCCACTATGTTGCGCTCGCGGACGAGAAAGTCGATCGCTTCGGGGGCGAATCCCGGAGTGTGTTGCACGCCGTGTACATCTCGATTCGTGAAGGCTCCGCCGGCACCGGCCCGGGTATCCCAGCCCGAGTTCATCGCCACCAGGCTGCGAGGAGAGATCGTCCCGTGGACGGCTTCCCAATCGAGGATGTTCTGGCGGGTGAGCAACGCGTCAGGGTCGACGGAAGCTCGGGCGCTGATATCGACGACCGCAATCGGTACGACGAGGTCGGCGACCGGAATCTTCTCGACGGTGATTCCGTCCGCACTGGCGTGCGCGGGCGCGTCGATGTGCGTACCGGTGTGTTCCTCGAGGCGGAGTTCGTTGAGGTAGAAGTTTCCGCCGAAACCAGAGGACCCGAGCGAGCCCATGGACCCGCCGGCGTCGGCGATCTTCGCCAGGTTCCTCATCTCGAACGAGCGCGCGCCCGGCCACACCGGGAAATCCGGCGTCAGTACATGGGTCAGATCGACGATGGTCCGACCCGATGGCGCTGCCGACGCGATGGGCTGCACCGCGCCGGCCACGACGGTCGCACCGAGCGCAGTAGTGCCGAGCGCCGCGAACATCGATCGTCGGCTGACTTTCCTGCCCTCTCGTCCGATCGATTCGTATACCTCCGACAACACCTTCGGTGAGCACATCAGAAACTCCAGATCACTGGGATCAACACCGTCGCAACTACCAGAAACCACAACAACATCGGGAGTCCGAGCTTCCAGTAGTCGCCGAACTTGTATCCGCCAGGTCCCATCACCATCATGTTCGCGGGAGTGGCGACGGGTGTCAGGAAGGAGGCTGCGGCAGCGACAGTCACCGTCATCAGAAGGGGCAGCACCGAGATATCGAGTTCGCCGGCGACCGAGATGGCGATCGGCGTGATGATCAGCGCGGTCGCGGTGTTGCTGATCAGCTGACCCAGCGTCGCCGTCACGACGAAGAGTCCGGCGACGACGACATACGGGCTTGCACCACCGACGACGTCGACGAAGGCATGAGCGAGTTTCTCGGCTGCGCCGGTCTGCTGGATCGCGGTCGAGAGCGGGATCATTCCGCCGACGAGAATCAACGTGGTCCACGAGATGGACCGATGCGCTTGCTCCACGCTGATCACTCGTAACAAAACCATCGCACACGCCGCGAGGAGTCCGGCTATCGCCGACGGCACCAATCCGAAGGTCAGCAACACGACCATCGCCGCGACGACGACGAGGGCGATGACCGCGCGAGTTCCCAACGGCGCTGCCTGCTTACGGATCTGACCAGGTGCGTCGACCACGAGGACATTCGGATCGACCGCGGTGTGGGTGTCGAGATCGTCCCAGCTGCCTTGCAGGAGGAGCGTGTCACCTGCCGCCAACTTGACGCCCTTCGGGCCGCAGTCCTCACCGGCACGCTGGACCGCGAGGATCACCAGATCGCCACTGTCGGTCACCATGCCGGGAAAAGCCCTGTCGCCGATCATTTCCGAGCGCGGCGGGATTATCACTTCGACCACACCGTCGTGCTTGGTGATCAAGGGCTCTGCGGACGGCGCATCCTTGCCCATCAACTGATACTGCTTCGCGAGGGTCTTGGCATGCCGGCTCAGGTCAGGCGACATCGACGTCCCCGCACGATGGGGGAGGACGTGAGGACCGAGAAGTACGGCGATCGCGATCGTTCCCAATACGAGCGGCGCACCGACCAAGGTGAAACTGAAAAACCCGAAAGCACCGGCCCCGGATTCCTCGGCGGCTTCCGAAACGATGATGTTGACTGGTGTTCCGGTCAAGGTGAGCATCGAACCGGCATGGGCGGCAAATGCCAACGGCAGAAGCAGTTGTGACGTCGACTTACCGAGACGCACTGCCAAGACGACCACCATCGGCACCAGCGCGGCTACGGCTCCGTTGACGCTGATCAATGCGGTCAACGCGGCAACCAGCAACATGATCGCACTCAAGAGGCGGACACGGGATTCGCCGACTTTCGCCAGTAGTTTCTCGCCCGCCCACGTGGTGACACCGGTGGCGTCGAGGGCTTCGCTGACGACGAAGAGCGCGGCGATGAACACCACCGTGGGATCGCCGAATCCGGCAAGCGCCTGCTCCATCGTGATGACACCGGTGGCGTAGAGCGCCAGGGCAGTGCCGATCGCGATGATGCCGACCGGGATTCGGCCGATCACGAACAGCGCCACGACCAGTGCAAGCACGACAAAGGTGATGGTGATGTCATTCACGATTCGTAAAGGTACCTGCTCATACAGAACGGCCCCGTCTCGCAAGGGAGACGGGGCCGTGGGACGGACGCGAAGGAATTAGTTGGAGGCGGCGATGCGAGCCTTCTCGAGCGCGGCCAGCGTGCGAAGAACCGTGGCCTTCTGCTTGTTCAGATCGCTCAGTCGCGCGCGCGCCGGCAACCCCTGTGCGAGTTCGGCGACCTTGATCTGCTCGTCGATCGAACCGAGCTGATCGAGAAGCCCTAGGACGCGAGCCTGGAGCGTGTCGATGTCCACGGTGTCCGTCTTGACCGGAGCGGCAACGCGCGTCGCTGTGCCCGTGCTGGCGGGGCGGGAAGCCCGTGCGGGTGACGTGTCGGCGACAACCGTTGCGGCACGGGGCCGAATCGCCTTGCGAACGGCGGCCGCATCGGGAAGGACGTCCATGCGGATCTCGTTCAGAACTCGGCGAGCCTCGCGAGCGTTGACGCGGTACTCGCGTTCTTCGTCGTCGTCGGACTGCAGCGTGCCGCCGAGCGGGCGCAGACCGTACATACCGAGGAAGCGCTTCGCGTCGTCGATGATGCCTTCGTTTTCACGACATTTTCCACAGCGGGGTTCGTTGCGGAACATGTCCACGGAGTTGTCGTCTCCGCACCAGACACAAGATCCTGGGCGCCACCGCCGGATCGTCGGAACTGATGAATTCAGGGAATGAGATTCGGGCCGGGATTCCAGGGTTTGCGCGTCGATCACGACGAGCCACACTAGGCGAAGATTGCGGCGCGGTGAACACCGCCCCAACATCGACCTGGGTTTCTGGTCGTGGGCGTGATCAAGATCATGCTGAATGCCGTATTCGGTGGTATTCGTGTGTCCCACAGGTGGTTTCATGATGACCGGGTGGTCTGTTTCTGTGGTGTTCACGAAGACGACGACGGGCGCGTACCAGTGACCGTGAAGTCACAGGTACGCGCCCGTAGAGCAGCGTGAGACTAGGCGCTGCCGTTGAACAGCGAAGTCACAGAACCGTTCTCGAAAACTTCCTTGATGGTGCGAGCCAGCAGCGGTGCGATGGACAGCACCGTCAGCGTCGGGAACTTCTTCGACTCGTCGATCGGAAGTGTATTGGTGACAACAACTTCCTTTGCGCCACACGTCGACAGGCGCTCGGCAGCAGGGTCGGAGAGGACGCCGTGGGTTGCAGCGATGACGACGTCACCCGCTCCGGCCTCCTTGAGTACCTTGACCGCGCCGGCGATGGTTCCGCCGGTGTCGATCATGTCGTCGATCAGGATGCAGGTGCGACCTTCGACATCACCGACGACGCGGTTGGACTTGACCTGGTTGGGTACCAAGGGATCGCGCGTCTTGTGAATGAACGCCAGCGGCGCTCCGCCGAGCGAGTCGGCCCATTTCTCGGCGACGCGAACGCGGCCCGAGTCGGGGGAGACCACCGTGATGTTCTCGAGGTTGTAGCCCGCGCGAATATGGTTGGCCAACTGGCTGTGTGCGTGCATGTGATCGACGGGGCCGTCGAAAAAGCCCTGGATCTGATCGGTATGAAGGTCGACCGTGATGATGCGATCGGCGCCGGCAGTCTTGAGCAGGTCAGCGATCAGGCGAGCGGAGATCGGCTCGCGTCCGCGGTGCTTCTTGTCCTGGCGGGCGTACGGGTAGAACGGAAGAACGGCGGTGATGCGCTTTGCCGATCCACGCTTGAGAGCGTCGATCATGATGAGCTGCTCCATCACCCACGTGTTCAGCGGTGCCGGATGACTCTGCAGGACGAACGCGTCGGAGCCGCGAACCGACTCTTCGAATCGAACGAAGATCTCACCGTTCGCGAAGTCACGCGCGGTCTGCGGGGTGACGCTGATGTCGAGTTCCTTCGCCACCTGCTCCGCCAACTCGGGATGTGCGCGACCCGAGAACAACATCAGGTTCTTCTGGTTGTCGATCCAATTCGCAGTCACTGGTTCATGCCATCCTTTTGTACTTGCCGGTCGATCTGGTGGTGATCTGTGCTGTCAGGTAGTGCAGGGCTGTCAGGTTGTTGCAGGGCTGTCAGGTTGTTGCAGGGCCGTCAGGTTGTGCTGCTGCTGCAGCATCGGCCGCGGGCGTGCCGGGACGATTCTTCTGGACCCAGCCCTCGATGTTGCGCTGCAAACCACCCGAGACGGCAAGCGCCCCTGGCGGTACGTCGTTTCGCAGAACGGTTCCGGCCCCGGTGTATGCGCCGTCACCAACGGTGAGCGGGGCGACGAACATCGTGTCGGAGCCGGTTCGCACATGCGACCCCACCACAGTACGGCTCTTGTTCACGCCGTCGTAATTGACGAAGACGCTCGAAGCCCCGATGTTGCTGTGATGGCCGATGGTGGCGTCGCCGACGTAGGTAAGATGCGGAATCTTCGAATGCTCGCCGATGTCCGCGTTCTTCGTTTCCACGTATGCGCCGATCTTCCCGTGGTCACCGAGGCGTGTAGCCGGCCGCAGGTAGGCGAAAGGACCGACGGTCGCGTCGGCTCCGATCACGGAGTCGGTCCCGTGGGAGCGGACGACTTGCGCGCGCTCCCCGACGCTCACGTTGTCCAAGGTGGTGTCGGGGCCGATCACGGCGTCCTCGCCCACCGACGTTGTGCCGGTCAACTGAACTCCGGGCAGGAGCGTCACGTCCTGTGCGATGTGCACGCCGCAATCGATCCACGTGCTCGCCGGATCGACGACGGTGACGCCGGCACGCATCCACGTCTCGAGGATCCGACGGTTCATCTCGCGGGCGAGCGTCGAGAGCTGCACGCGGTCGTTGGCGCCCGCGACGAGAACCGAATCCGCGATGTGCTGCGCGCGAACACGCTTGCCCGCGCGACGGGCGATCATGATCACATCAGTGAGATAGAACTCGTGCTGTGCGTTGTTGGAGTCGAGAGACGCCAGCGCATCGCGCAGAGTCTCGAAGTCGAAGGCGTAGACACCTGAATTGACCTCGGTGATCGAGCGCTGCGAATCGGTGGCTTCCTTCTCTTCGACGATGGCGTTGACTTCGCCGTCCGTCGTGCGAAGGATCCGTCCGTAGCCGGTGGGGTCGAGGGCAGTCGACGTCAACACCGTGACCGCAGCCGCGGGGGCGGCAGTGTGCTGAGCGAGGAGGTCTGCGATGGTCTTGCCGTCGAGCAGCGGCACGTCGGCGGCCGTCACGAGTACGGTTCCGGCGAAGTCCGCCGGCAGACCCTCGAGTCCGCAACTGACGGCGTGCCCGGTGCCCTTCTGCTCGTCCTGAACGGCGACGGTGACGGGCCGGCCCAGTTCACCCGCGACTGCGTTGACTGCTTCGGTGACACGCTCACGATCGTGACCGACGACGGTAACCAGGTGCGTGGGGTTCAGTGAGGTTGCCGCGTGAAGCGAATGTGCCAGCATGCTGCGTCCGGCAAGAGTGTGGAGGACCTTGGGAGTCTTCGACTTCATTCGTGTACCGGCACCCGCTGCGAGAACGATCACGGCGGTCTGCACTGGTTTGAGCTCCCTCTGTCGATCAAACTGTCGATCAAACTGTCGATCAAGACACGCATTTCCGCTCGGAAAATGCATGTTGTTCACCAGCTCCGCCGCCAGGACTCGAACCTGAACTATCTGAACCAAAATCAGAGGTGCTGCCATTACACCACGGCGGATTGCCACGCATTGCCGAGCCTTGCGGCCGAACGCGCGCAAGAATAATCGCATGCCGACCCGCCGTAGGTCGAACCGCTCCTCTGATTGGGTCCCCGAAGTCCCGATAGGCTGAGCGTCCACAGCAGTAATTTGTGTGTCGGCGAGAGGAAGACAATGGCGGCGGTGTCCGGTTCGGGTGGCGGGGATCCAGTTCCCGAACGAGTGACACGGATCCGGATGACCGGTACCCAACGTCGGCAACAACTGATCGAGATCGGGCGGGCATTGTTCGCCGAACGGGGATACGAAGCGACGTCGATCGAGGAGATCGCCCAGCGAGCAAACGTGTCCAAGCCGGTCGTGTACGAGCACTTCGGAGGCAAGGAGGGGCTGTACGCCGTAGTAGTGGACCGGGAGATGTCGCGACTCCTTGAGATGATCACGTCGTCGCTCTCGCAAAATCGCTCGAGAGTTCGAGTCGAGCGGGTTGCGTTGGCTTTGCTCACCTACGTGGAAGAGCACACTGACGGATTTCGGATACTCGTGCGCGATTCGTCCGTCGTCGCGCCCAGTGGGACGTATTCGAGCTTGCTCAACGATGCGATCAGTCAGGTGGGCTACCTGCTTGCGGGGGACTTCTCCAGACGCGGTTTCGACCCCGGACTAGCAACGATGTACGCACAGGCGCTTGTCGGCATGGTGTCCACTACGGCTACTTGGTGGCTCGACGAACGGACTCCGTCGAAGGAAGTTGTCGCCGCTCACCTCGTGAATTTGTGTTGGAATGGGCTGACGAATCTGGAAGCCGACCCACAATTGGAGGGTTAACCAGGCGCGCCTGCCGCGCAGAGATGGATCGCGGTCTAAGCTGTGTTCGCTGTATCACGATCGTTTGATGGGCAAATGTCTCATTTGTTTGCAGGGTGGGTTGAATGCCGAACCGTGCCTTCCATTTTGACGCTGTGAACGGGTAAGACCAAGGATTCGTTCGATGTGTGGTGATTGGAGGCCGGATCGATGGTGAGGCAAGAACGGGCAGAAGCCACCCGTGATTCGGTGCTGCGCGGAGCAGCGGGTGTGTTCTTGCGCCTGGGTTATGCCAATGCCAGCTTGAGCGAGATCATCGCTGAGTCGCAGGTGACCAAAGGCGCGCTGTACTTCCATTTCGGGTCCAAGGAAGAACTCGCGCGGGCGGTGATCGACGAGGGTTCGGCGCGTTTCGACGCAAAATGTGAGCTCTGGTTGGACCGTCGCACTCCCGCACTCGAGTCGCTGATCGGTATTTCGTCGGTCATCGTCGACATCGGTGCGCATGACGCCATGGTTAGAGCGACGTTCCGCTTGTTGGTCGAGATCGGGGACTATCGGGGCTCCGGGCCGGCGACTCTGGACGTGTGGCTCGACATTTACCGTGAACTTGCCAGCCGTGCGGCAGACGAAGGTGATCTGCGTTCGGACGCGGATTCTGCTGACATCGCTCGTTTCCTGTTGGAAGTGGCGTCCGGAGTTCGGCTGATGGCAGCCGCGACCGGGACCGTTCGTGAGCTTTCGGACTCCATGAAGGCATCGTGGAACCTGATACTTCCGATCGTGGTCCCGGAATCGAAAGTGGAGTACTTCAGGCAATTCGCGGCCCGCCGCCTTGCCAGCGATCACTGAAATCACTGGCTCTCCGTACTGCTCCTTTGGCCAGTTTGCTGCAAATGTCCTGGTAGCGACATTGTTCTCTTTGTTCTGCATTCGAAACAAACTAAGAGTATGTTTATAGTGTGGATGGGAATCTGGAAGTCTGATCTTGCCCATCATCTTCGGATTGCGGTATGTTCTACCGGTAGCTGAAGAATTGCTGAGAATGAAGGTTTGTCAGGGCAGGGTGACGGCGTCGGCGCACCGGGCAGCATAGGGGGCTGCCCGGCGTGTACGACCCCAGATGGGGAGTCAACAGATGGGTGACACTGCGCCGACGCCGATGCTCGATATCGGCCCGCGGATCGGCTGTGACGTAGTGAACGTCGTAGATGTCACTCGAAGTATCGAACTCTTCGGGCGGAGGTATCTCGATCGGACCTTCACCCCGCACGAATTGCAGACGTGCGCCGGGCCGGCACGGGATCAACGATTGGCTGCACGCTTCGCCGCCAAAGAGGCTGTTGTGAAGGTACTGCGGCCCGGTGACGTCCCCGTTCCGTGGAATTCCATCGAAATCACTCGGGCCGAGTGGGGTGGCTGTGGGGTGACGCTGTCCGGTAATGCCGCGGAACTCGCGCAGGCCCAGGATCTGCACGATTTTCAAGTATCTATCTCGCACGAAGCGGACGTGGCCATCGCAATGGTGATCGCAACACGCTCGGGCGCTCGCATCGAAAAGAAGGACGACATCGCTGATGATTGATCAGGCAATTCGGAAAGTGCTCGTCGAGCACGGTCGGCTGGCAGTCGACGTGAGCACGATCGATGGAGAGGCCGATCTTTACGAGTTGGGTTTGACGTCGCACGCGAGCGTGAATGTCATGTTAGCGCTGGAGGATTCGTTCGACATCGAGTTTCCTGACGAGTTGTTGCGGAAGAGTACTTTCGCAAGCGTCAAGGCGATCGAGGGTGCGTTGACGGAGTTGGGTGCTGCATGAACGCTCCGCAATCGCAGTGCGCCACCGGGACGGCCCTCGAGCGGGCCACACGGTTGGCCGACGAAGTTGCAGCGGCGTGGGCCGACGAAGTCGATGCCGAGGCAAGGTTTCCGCGTGAAGCTGTCGACGCCATGCGAAGCGAACGGCTGCTGTCGGTAGCTGTGCCGAGGGAACTAGGCGGCGAAGGACTCTCGCTGCATGAAGTGTCGCAGATCGCCCGTGTGATCGGAACACGCTGTGCAGCAAGCGGAATGATTTTCGCGATGCATCAGACGCAAATCTACTCGTTGGTCAAGCACGGCAACACCGAAGCGCTACGCGGGTTTGTCGAAGAAACGGTCGACAAGCAACTGCTGTTGGCATCGGCAACCACTGAGCTGGGAATCGGTGGTGACGTCAGCCGGAGTTACTGCGCGGTCGAAGACTTGGGCGGTCATCTGCTGTTGATCAAGAACGCGCCTGTCATTTCGTACGGCGAACACTCCGACGCGATAGTCGTGACGGCTCGGCGAACCCCGGAGAGTCAGCCGAACGATCAGGTTCTCGTTGTGTGTCGTACCCCAGACCTGACGCTCGAACGCACCACCGAGTGGAACACGCTGGGACTCAGGGGAACTTGCAGTCTTGGTTACATCCTTCGGGCCACCTCGACGCCCGAGATGGTCGCCGACGTACCGTATTCCGATATCTCCACCCATACGATGCTTCCGGTCTCGCACGTCGTCTGGAGCTCGGTGTGGTTGGGAATTGCCGACGCTGCAGTCGAGAAGGCACGCAAGTACGTGCGTGCCGCCGCCCGCAAGCAGCCCGGAGTCACTTCCCCTGGAGCGCTGCGGCTCGCCGAAGTTGCTGCTTCGGCACAACAATTCGCCGATCTCGTCGACGCCTCTGCACGCAGGTACGACCGCGCAGTCCACGCTGCGGAAGGCGCCGCCGATTTCGAGGCGACAGGAGCGGTGGGCTTTTCGCTCGCGATGAACAACCTGAAAGTCACAGCCTCCACCGCGGTGGTGGAAATCGTGGGGCAGACAATGCTGATCTGTGGCATCTCGGGATATCGCGAGGACACCGAATTTTCGCTCGGTCGGCACCTTCGTGACGCGCACGGCGCAGCGGTGATGGTGAACAACGATCGAATCATGGCAGGTTCAGCGCACATGGCTATCGGATACCGGGGAACGCTATGACGACGGAGAATGTGACAACCGAGACTGTGACAGGCGAGACCGATCTGGATCGGGCTCGGGCTGCATTTCAACGCGAGCTGCTCGTCGAAGGACTATTAGTCGAGACAGAGGTACCGGGACTCTACGGGCGTTCCGGCTTGTTCGAGGACATCGTCGACGGTATCGACCGAGTGGTGGTTGCAGCGGGGCCAGGCGACGCCGCGACTCGGCTGCGGTTCCCGCCGGTGTTCCCTCGTAGCAGTTTCGAGCGCACCGACTACATCGCTTCGTTTCCCAACCTCACCGGCGCCATCAACACCTTCGCTGGTTCCAATCGCGATCACGCGCGACTGCTGGCCGATCGCGCCGACGGACAATCGTGGGATCGCCACCTCGAACCGACCGAGACCATGCTCGTCTCCGCAGCGTGCCATCCTGCCTATGCGCGATACACCGGAGTTCTCCCCGAAGGCGGGGTGCTGCTGGACATCTACGGTTTTTGCTTCCGGCACGAACCGGCGATCGATCCGGCTCGCATGCAAGCGTTTCGGATGCACGAGTTCGTGACGATCGGTGACGCCGCGGCAGCGCGAGCGCATCGCGAGCACTGGATCGAGCGGGGGCTCGAGGTGCTCGGCCGGCTCGAACTCGACGCCACCCCGGTGATTGCCAATGATCCTTTCTTCGGACGCGCCGGAAAGATGCTTGCAGCCAACCAGCGTGAAGAGAATCTCAAGACGGAACTGACGGTTCGGCTCTACGGAGATCTCGACGAGGGCACGGCGATCGTGTCCTCGAACAACCATCTCGACCATTTCGGTGTCAACTTCGACATCCGAACGGCGGAGGGGGAGGTGGCGCACAGCTCGTGCGTCGGCTTCGGGATGGAGCGAATCGCGTTGTCCTTGTTGCGGACTCATGGCCTTGATGTGGCTGCGTGGCCAACCTCCGTTCGTGAACGAATGGGCATCTGATGTCACGGCTCATCGACATTTCACCTGATCGCTACCAACCCCATTCGTTGCACCAGGACGACCGTGTGTGGGCGCAGACCAACTGCTATACGGATCTGTGGATCGAAGTGTTGCATTCGCTGGGATTGGACCCCGTCCCGGCATTGGCATGTGCCTTCTCATCGCGGTTCGACGGGACTCAGTGGACGTTCCTCAAGCTCAAGGCCGAGGACATCTACGCGCTGTACGGAATCGAAGTCGCCGAGATGAACGTCTGGCGGGCCCCGCTGATCCATGTCGAGGACAACCTCGCGGTTGGGATGCTGTCGACGGTTGAAGTCGACGGATACTGGCTTCCCGACACTCTTGGAACGAGTTATCACGAGGGGCACACCAAGACCACGATCGTGCCCAATCGGATCGATCGCGTTGCCGGCGAGCTCGAATACTTCCACAACAGCGGGTACTACTTGCTGCGAGGCGACGATTTCTCCGGTGTCTTCGATCTCGATCGTTCCTCACTTCCTTCGTTCGTGCCCTACGTCGAACAGATCAGGTTGAATCCGGTTCACGCGACCAACGCCGGAAACATCGCCGAAGTGGCTCGGCGGAACGTAGCGGTTCGAGCGGCGGGTAATCCCGTGCGAGAGCTGGGACGCCGGGTGATCGACGACCTCGAATGGGTGCAGGGGGCGGGCATGGATGCCTTTCACCTCTGGTCCTTCGGGCTACTTCGTCAGTGTGGTGCCAGCGCGGAGCTGGCAGCCGACGCCAGCGAGTTTTTGGACACTGCAGGTTTCTCCGGGACAGGCGAAGCTGCGCCAGACTTCCGAAAAGTGGCGTCCGGGGCCAAGAGCGTGCAGTTTCAGATGGCGCGTGCCTCCAGGGGCCGCGCGGTGGACCCGCGTGAGCAACTCGACGAGATGGCCGTGTCGTGGAAGAGGGCGATGGAAGTCGTTGCCGACACAGTCGGCGTCGACTCGCATCGACACTTGAGGTTGGTCTAACAGTGCCTCGTTCGTCAGCAGACCTGCTGGCCGGCGCGATATGGCGATGCGCTGCAACCGAACCCGGATCCATATCTGATCCGGATGCCCTCGAAACCGTGACCGAGTGGGTCGCAGCGTCTGTGCCTGGGACAGTCGTTGGTGCGATACAGGCGGCGCAAACGGACGCCGGACGCACGAAGTCCGTTGCATCGTCGTCGGTTTCATCGTCGTCGGTTTCATCATCGGACTGGTGGTTCGTGACTACCGTGGCCACGACCGGTGAGGGGTCGTGGCTGCTCCAGTTCGACGGTGTGACGGCGTTTGCCGATGTCTGGATCGGCGGCGTCCATGTCGCGTCCACTGAATCCATGTTCACGCCTGGGGAAGTGAGCATTCCGGCCGTAGTCGGCGCTGGTAAACGCGTCCAGGTCGCTATTCATTTTCATTCTCTGTCCGCGATTCTGAGATCGAGGCGTCCTCGAGGACGTTGGCGCTCGTCGATGGTTCGTGAACAGGGTCTTCGGTGGATCCGAACCACGATGCTCGGTATGGCTCCCGTATTCAGTGGCGTTCCGGTACCGGTGGGACCGTGGCGGGGTATCCGGTTGTTGGACAAGGGAGTTGCCGCCGTAGTCTCGGCTGTCAAGCACGCGAGTGTTGACGGCACAACCGGTCACGTTGCCGTCAGTGCTCGGCTCACCGGATTGCCGGCCTCGCTGGAGCACGTGACCGTGCGCGTCGGCGAACACTCGCGACAGTTGGCTGTAATTGCCGGACCGGACGGATTCCTCGAGGTGTCCGGCGTCGTCGAAGTGCCGGACGCGCAGTTGTGGTGGCCGCACACTCATGGCGCTCCTCGCACGTATCCGGTGACGATAGAAACGGTCGGAGTCTCCGAGCATCTCGGTTCAGTGGGCTTCCGGACGGTGGAGGCCGACAGATCCGATGGTGGATTCCGTTTGAATGTCAACGGCATCCGGGTGTACTGCCGTGGTTCGGTGTGGGTGCCGACCGACCCGATCTCGCTTCAAGACGACGCCGGCACCACTCGTGTCTTGGAACGCCTGGCTGAGGCGGGCCTGAACATGATTCGAATCCCGGGGACGATGGTCTACGAGAGCGACCACTTCTGGGAGGAATGCGCGCGACTGGGCATTCTCGTGTGGCAGGACATGATGTTGGCGACTCTTGATCCGCCCGACACCGACGAATTCTTCGAACTCGTTGCAGCAGAGGTCACCGCGTTCTTGCACAGAGTGCGTGGAAATCCCGCTTTGGCAGTGTTCTGCGGCGGTAGCGAGACCGAACAGCAGCCGACCATGCTGGGTTTGGTCGATCAACACATCCCGCTCATTCATTCGAGACTGCCGGAGCTGATCTCGGCGGTGGCACCTGAACTCGAATACGTGACGTCGTCGCCCTCGGCGCCTCGCGGGGGAGAGCAATTGGCAACGCATGTCGGAAGCGGGGTCGCTCACTACTTCGGGGTGGGTGCCTATCGTCGTCCACTGGCCGACGTGCTCAGCGCGCGAGTACGTTTTGCGACCGAATCACTGGCATTTTCGATTCCACCGTCGAATGCCGTGATCGAGAACGAATTCGGTTCGCTCGCCGTCGCAGGGCACCACCCGGCATGGAAAGCCGCGGTGCCGCGGGACAACGGATCGTCGTGGGATTTCGAGGATGTTCGGGATCACTACGTCCACGCGCTTTTCGGCGAAGACGCTCGTGAAGTCCGGTGGTCCGACCCGGAACGCTATCTCGACCTGGGGCGAGCAGCCGTATGTGAGGCGTTCGCCTCGACGCTCGGCTACTGGCGTCGCCCGGATTCTCGGTGCGACGGCGCCTTGACACTCGCACTGCGAGACCTGGAGCCCGGACCGGGATGGGGGGTCCTCGATTGGAGCGGCAGCCCCAAGGCTCCGTGGTTCGTGCTCCGTAGGAGCGCCAAACCGATCGCGCTCCTCGTCACGGACGACGGTATGGACGGATTGAGGCTCGACGCGATCAACGAGACTGCCGAACCTGTCGTCGGCGAGATCAGGTTTCGAGCGCACAGTCGGTCAGGTGTCGTCCCAGTCGACGTCGCGCTACCGGTCAAGGTGGAATCGCACTCGAGTCTGACCTGGTCCGTGGACAGCCTTGTCGGCCGTTTCACCGACCTCACTCACGTCTTTCAGTTCGGGGCGCGGACATACGACGCCGTCACCGTCACACTCGAAGACGAAGACGGAGAGATGGTGGACGAAGTGGTGCACCTCCTGGGGAGCCCGGCACGGCCCCTCGAGCGGTCGGTCGGACTTGTCGCCACGGCGCGCAACGTCGGCGACGAACAGTGGGTAGTCGACGTCTCGACGGATGCTTCCGCCCAATACGTTGCCCTCGAACTGCAGGGCTTCGAGCCCGAAGACTCCTGGTTCCACCTCGCGCCGAACGGTCGCAGGACTGTACGTCTACGGAGAACCAGCCAGGCAACGAAGGTAATCGGCCGGGTTCGGGCGCTCAACTCTCACACCAGCGTGGCCGTGGCACCGCCGAGCGCCCCGGCCACCCGATCTTCACCGGCCAAGCGGACGACGAAGAAGCCGAGCGTTACGGGAAACTGAACGGATCGGACTGCGCTGCGAGATCGCGCACCGATAGAATCGAACCGGCGCACAACTCTGCCTCGGTGGAGATCTTGCGCTCGGGCTGTGCGTCCGCAACCCGTCATCACTGTTCAGGAGCGCGTTCGTTGACTTCCTTGTCCTCTGCCCAGACTGCGCTCGCTGGACTCGCCGAGGTCGCCCTCGCAGACGCCGCGTTCACTCCAGTGATCGACTCGATCGGTGCGCCTGCCCTGGACATCGTGGCGCCGAAGCCGGCTCGACCATTCATCGCCGCTGCACTTGCCGCGCGCACTCCGGTGCTGCTGGTGACGGCCACCGGTCGCGAAGCCGACGATCTGACGTCAGAACTCACCGAGATGCTCGGTGGAGGCGTCGCGCAGTTCCCGTCGTGGGAAACATTGCCGCACGAGCGACTGTCGCCGAGCGCGGACACCGTCGGGCGACGGGTGGAGGTACTGCGCCGACTCGCCAGACCAGACGACGCCTCGTACGGCTCGCCTCTTCGGGTGATCGTGACCACGGTGCGCTCTCTCGTTCAGCCGATGGCGCCGGGTCTTGGCGAGATCGAGCCGATCACGTTGCGCGTCGGCACCGAGATCGATTTCGATTCTGTTCTGGTTCGTCTGGTGGAGATGGCGTACAGCCGTGTCGACATGGTGGGAAAGCGTGGTGAGTTCGCGGTCCGCGGCGGCATTCTCGACCTGTTCTCGCCGACGGCGGATCATCCGGTACGTATCGAATTCTGGGGTGACGAGGTATCGGAGCTTCGGTACTTCTCTGTCGCCGATCAGCGTTCGCTACCGGACGTCGACGTCGATTCCGTGATCGCGCCGCCGTGTCGTGAGCTGATTCTGACAGCTGATGTTCGCGATCGAGCTGCGGCACTCGCTGCTGAGAATCAGGCTGACGCGTCGTTGGTCGAGATGCTGGACAAGATCTCGGCAGGCATCCCCGTCGAGGGGATGGAAGCTCTGCTTCCGGTTCTCAAACCCGGTGAACTGCAACTACTTTCCGATGTCCTTCCGGTAGGGGCGCACATCCTTCTGTGCGATCCGGAGAAGGTGCGCACCCGCGCCACCGATCTGGTGCGCACCGGCCAGGAATTCTTGGAAGCATCGTGGACGGCGGCGTCGATCGGCGGCGCTGCACCGCTCGACACGTCGATCCTCAACGGCGGGGGAGTCGATCTCGGTGCCTCCGCATACCGGTCGCTTCGTCATGTTCGCGAATCTGCCGAAGCTGCCGGCCGTCCGTGGTGGACGGTCAGCCCGCTGGCGTCGGGAAATGGTGAAGAACTGGAAATCCCGGTTCAGGCGGCACCGCAGGTACGTGGTTCCGACGACCTCTTGGCCGAGCTGTTCGTCAGCCTCCGGGCACACGTGAGCACGGGCGGTCGCGCGGCGATCGTGGTGGCAGGCGCCGGCACCGCAAGCCGAGTCGTCGAGCGACTCGGTGAAGCCGAAGTGCCCGCAAAGATGCTCGACGGCGGAGCGACCCCTGCCCGCGGACAGGTCGCGGTGCTCCGCGGGTCTCTGCACGACGGACTGGTACTCGCCGGCGACGACTCGACGCCGGGGATGGTGATCGTCACCGAGTCCGATCTGACGGGCAACCGCGTTGCTGCGGTCGGCGACGGAAAGCGCTTGCCGGCCAAGCGCCGGAATCAGGTCGATCCCCTCGCGCTGTCTGCCGGGGACATGGTCGTGCACGATCAGCACGGTATCGGCCGGTTCGTCGAGATGGTCGAACGCACCATCGGCGGGGCGCGTCGTGAATACCTGGTCATCGAGTATGCGCCGAGCAAGCGTGGTCACCCGGGTGATCGTCTGTTCGTCCCGATGGAATCGCTCGATCAACTCTCCCGGTACGTCGGTGGAGAGTTGCCTGCGCTGAGCAAGCTCGGTGGATCCGACTGGGCAAACACCAAGCGTAAGGCCCGCAAGGCGGTTCGTGAGATCGCGGGTGAGTTGGTTCAGCTCTACGCTGCGCGTCAGGCGGCCCCGGGGCATGCGTTCGGCCCGGACACGCCGTGGCAGAAGGAACTCGAAGACGCATTCGCCTTCACCGAGACCATCGACCAGTTGACCGTCATCAGTGAGGTCAAGGCCGACATGGAGAAGCCGGTTCCGATGGACCGGGTGGTGATCGGTGACGTCGGGTACGGCAAGACGGAGATCGCCGTTCGTGCCGCGTTCAAGGCAGTCCAGGACGGCAAGCAGGTGGCGGTACTGGTCCCGACGACTCTGCTTGCACAGCAACATCTTCAGACATTCACCGAACGAATGGCGTCGTTCCCGGTGAAGGTGCGAGGGCTGTCCCGTTTCACCGACGCCAAGGACTCGAAGGAAATCATCGCCGGCATGGCCGAAGGCGAGATCGACATCGTCGTCGGTACTCACCGGTTGCTGCAGACCGGTATTCGCTGGAAGGACCTCGGGCTTGTGATCGTCGACGAGGAACAGCGATTCGGAGTCGAGCACAAGGAACACATCAAGGCACTACGCACCCACGTCGACGTCTTGACGATGTCGGCTACCCCGATTCCTCGTACTCTCGAGATGAGCATGGCCGGGATCCGCGAGATGTCCACGATCCTCACACCGCCGGAAGAACGTCATCCGATCCTCACTTACGTCGGCGCGTATGCGGACAAGCAGGTTGCCGCGGCCATCCGGCGTGAACTTCTGCGCGACGGTCAGGTCTTCTACGTACACAACCGTGTCAGCTCGATCGACAAGGCGGCCAAGAAGATCCGTGAACTCGTCCCGGAGGCTCGCGTCGTCGTCGCGCACGGTCAGATGAACGAGGACACTCTCGAAAAGACCGTGCAGGGCTTCTGGGAACGCGACTTCGACGTGTTGGTCTGTACCACGATCATCGAAACCGGTCTGGACATCTCGAACGCGAACACACTGATCGTCGAACGTGCGGACTCGCTTGGCCTCTCGCAGTTGCATCAGCTTCGCGGACGCGTCGGGCGTAGTCGTGAACGTGGATACGCATACTTCTTGTACCCGGCCGAAAAGCCTTTGACGGAAACGGCATACGATCGGCTGGCAACGATTTCGCAGAATTCGGACCTCGGCGCTGGTATGGCAGTCGCGATGAAGGACCTCGAAATCCGTGGAGCCGGAAACGTTCTGGGCGCAGAGCAGTCCGGCCACGTCGCGGGCGTCGGGTTCGATCTGTATGTCAGGCTGGTCGGTGAGGCGGTCGAAGCCTTCCGGGCTGCAGCCGACGGCAAACCGATCACCATGGACGAGGGCACGAAGGAAGTCCGGATCGACCTACCGGTGGACGCGCACATCCCGCCCGACTACGTCACCAGTGACAGGCTCAGGTTGGAGGGGTACCGCAAGCTCGCTGCGGCAACTGATTCCGACGGCATCGCTGCCGTAGTCGAAGAACTGGTCGATCGCTACGGCCCACTGCCCGAAGAGGTTCGACGGCTGATCTCGGTGGCCAAGCTTCGACTGCTCTGCCGCGAGTACCAACTGGAGGAAGTCGCCGTCACCGGAACTCAGCTCAAGATCTCGCCGATGTCACTGCCCGATTCCAAGCAGATCAGGCTCAAGAGGATCTATCCGAGCGCGCAGTACCGGGCAACGACCGGGCTCGTGCAACTCCCGCTGCCTCGCACCGGCGGAGTCGGCTCGGATCGCCTGCGGGACGTCGAACTACTTCAGTACATCGCGGACTTCATCCTGGCGATAGACGGGCGCGCTGCCGGTGCCGTCCTGGTCGAGGCGTGAGCACACGGTGAACGAATCGCCCGTCGTCGTACTGCTCGATCCTTTGCGGCCGCATGTCTTTCCGCTGGAGGCGCTCCCGTTCCTGTCCGGCGCGATCGATATCGACCCGGACGTTCCCGACTCAGTACGCGGCGCACTGCCGGCCACGACGCCCGGCGCCGCGGTGACTGTGATGATGGACACCGCCGAGCCGAAGATCGAGGCGTTGTCTGCCGCTGGGGTAAAGATGATTCGCGCCGAACCCATTCACGGCGATCGACTGGTGGAAGCGGCGTCGATCATGGACCGGTTGTGGAATCGCGGCGGTTGGGAGTCGACCCAGACGCACGAGAGCCTCTCGGTTTACCTCGTCGAGGAGACCTATGAGGTACTAGACGCGATTCGAAGCGACGACGAGAGCGATCTCCGTGAGGAACTCGGCGATCTGTTGCTCCAGGTGTTGTTCCACTCGCGGATCGCTCAATCTCACGACGTTTTCGAATTGGACGACGTGGCCGGCGCATTGATCGCGAAACTTGTGCACCGCAGCCCGCACCTGGTCAGTTCCGGAGTGGTCGACATCGCTGAGCAAGAGCGGGCGTGGGACGCTTTGAAGGCTGCCGAGAAGGCGCGCGCGTCGTCAATGGACGGCATCGCTCGGTCGCAGCCGCCGTTGCTCCTCGCCGAAAAAGTACTGAGCCGGGCCGCCAAAGCCGGTGTGGTCGAAAGCGCCGATGAAGCTGATCTGGAAGCTTTGATCGAACAGTGCCGACGAGCCGACACTGCACTCCTGGACGCCCTGGACATGCTGATCGCCGACATTCGGATTCGTGAGGGAAGACGTTTCCAAAACGTGGAGGATTAGCCCACTTTGACGTAATTGCCCGGTAATCATCTGGCAACCGAAAAATAGCCTGGACTCGGTGAGTGCAGTTGAAACAAACCTAAGGTATGTTTACGTACGAAATGAGCAACACTGGGTCGTTTTATCGCACGAAGTGGCCCTTGATCGGCAGTTATGTAGGGGGGTCCGATGACGGTTCGTTTCTGCACTGCGAGCAGCGAGGTACGGCAACCGGCGGGGTGTTGCCGTACCTGGAGGCTCGCAGTGGCTACCGATCAGCGATCCGCTGAATCCGTTCGACCCGCTGAAGTCATTCGAATGACTAGAAGGACTGATGGCAAATGAGCGTTCATGCTGAGGTGGAGAGCCGGTCGGCAGCATTGCAGGATTCCGCTCATGTCGGCACCGACTGGCGTCGGGCATACCGGAAGCGGATTGCCGTGAGCGATTCGATCACGGTTCTGTTCGTGATCGCGCTCGCACAGATCGGCAGCATGTGGCCGCATCCGATCGAGTGGCTGACACCACTCAAGGTGATTGCGTCTGCAGCGCTGGGAGGGCTGTGGATGATCGCGCTCGCACGCGGACGCAGCCGTCATCAGTCGATGCTGGGCGAGGGCAGCGACGAGTACGAGAAGGTGCTGCTCGCTACCGGCCAAGTCTTCGGAGTGGGCGCACTGGCCGGGATCATTCTCGGCGTAGGAATCGCGCGTAGCTATCTCATGATCGCACTGCCCGTCGGGCTCGCTGCGCTGCTTCTCGGGCGCTACCTCTGGCGACGCGACATTCGAAAGAAGCGTGCGAGCGGGGATTGCCGCAACTCGGTGCTGTTGGTCGGTGGACACGCGTCCGTCGTTGCTACTACGCGAGCCTTCGTGCGGGACTCCTCGGCAGGCTACGACGTTGTGGGAGCGTGTATTCCGCGTCGGGCGACCGCGCTGGACGATCACATCGTCGTCGACGGCGCAGCGGTCCCGGTATTGGGCAACGAGTTCGAGGTGGTCGAGGCGATGCGCGCAAGCGGCGCAGACACCGTCATCGTCACCGGAACCGAAGACCTCGGGCAGGTGGGCATAAGGAAGCTGATGTGGGACCTCGAAGCCGAGGGCGTCGACATGGTGGTTTCACCGGTCGTAGCTGACGTGTCGAAGGCTCGCTTGATGTTTCGCCCGGCGGCAGGACTCCCGTTGATTCACGTTGCGCGACCGCGCTACCAGGGCGCCAACCGGCTTGCGCCCGCTGTTTTCGACGCGGCGTTCTCGATGCTGATGATCCTCCTCGTGGCGCCGGTCATGGTCGCCGCCGCCGCTGCGGTCAAGTTCACGTCGAAAGGCCCGGTGTTCTACAAGGCAGAACGCATCGGCATCAACGGGAAACCGTTCCCTATGTTGAAGTTTCGTACCATGGTGGAAGGCGCCGATCAGCAGGTTGTCGATCTGATGGGGGACAACGAAGGCGCGGGAGGCGTGTTGTTCAAGATGCGGGAGGATCCACGAATCACGTCCGTCGGCAAGATCCTTCGTCGATTGAGCATCGACGAGCTACCACAGTTCTTCAACGTCATTCGCGGCGAGATGAGCGTTGTCGGTCCGCGGCCGCCGTTGCGGCGCGAGGTCGAGATGTACGACGACGAGGTTGCCCGGCGCCTGCTGGTCAAGCCTGGCATCACCGGTCTCTGGCAGGTAAGTGGTCGCAGTGACCTCTCGTGGGAAGAATCTGTTCGACTGGACTCTTCCTACGTGGAGAATTGGTCTGCGGCGCAGAATATCTCGATCATCACCAAGACCGTATCCGCAGTGCTCAGGAGTGACGGAGCGTACTGACCGGCCAGAGGCGGTCAGCATTCCTGGAACTGGGCGCGAACATACCCGGCGGTTTGCCACACGTAGTTCGCGGCCCAGACCCAGACCGGAAGTGGTCGGGGGTCCGCGACTACGTCGATGTCACCGTCCCAGCAGCGGTTGATGATGTAGCGACTGCGAGAGACATGGGGAACGAAGGTCACAACGATGACGCGCTTCCATCCCTGTGCCTCTGCACGACGCCGAATCTCCTGTCCTTCACCACGCGTGGTCGACGGATCTGGCTTGAAACAGCTGACCTCGAAGTCGTAGGTTCCCTCGCATATCGCGTTGATCTTCGGATCATTGCTTCGATACGGATTCGAAAAGATGATCTGGGGCGCGTAGCCCTGCTCGGCCAAGGACAGTCCGTACTCTTCTCTGCCGTCGTGATCACCGCCGAGAACAACTATCGCGTCGGCCATTTCGGGTGTGTCGATCACCGGATCGACGTAGACCGGCCAGCCGGCGGCAGTGATTGCAGTAAGTCCGCCGACAATCCCGCTGAGAACGAGTATGCGTCGACGGACCTTGGGGCGAGTGGATTTCACAATTACTTCCTGTAGTGCAGATGTGGGAGCCGCTCAGAGCCCGTACTGGGTTTCGAGCACCGCACGAACGGCAGGCATTCCTAGTCGTTCGCGAGCAACATTTCGCGCGCGGGCGCCCATCTCTGCTGCGACGACGGGATCCTTCAAGAGCGACGAGATCGCCGCAGTCAGTGACTCGGTGGCGTTGTCGATCACGAGGCCACAGCGACCGTCGCGAATCAGTGGTGCGAGGCCACACGTGTCGGTGACGACGACGGGCAGTCCAGCGGCCATCGCTTCGAGTACGGACATTGGGAACGGCTCGTTCACGGAGGGCAAGACGTATACCGCGGCTTGACGAAATCGTGCGGCAGACTTGTCGAACGGAAGTGGGCCTTCGTACCGGATGACACTGCTGTGCCCGGAGCGGTCGATCAGTCGGTTTACGGCTTCTGCTTCGCCCTCATCCGGTCCGACTATCGAAAAGTGCGCCGTGTGTCCGCTGTCCAACAACTCTTTTGCGGCTTCGACGAAGACCTGGGGTCGCTTTCTTGCCTGTAATCGTGCGAGGTACAGGACCTCGGGCGGGTCGCATCTGTCCACAGGCGGCGACTCGAGGTCTTCCGCCTCCGGAATCCCGTTGTTGAGTTCCACCAAGTTGAGGCGACCGTCTCCGACAACGGACTGCAGGTCTGCATGTTCTCGTTCGGTGAGATAGAACACTGTCCGTGCGCGTTTGAGGACCGGGATCGTGAGAGCGGCGTCCAACGGTCTTGCCAGCAGCTTGTCTGTCTCGTCGATCATCCCGTGAGTCTGTGCGAAAACTGGAATGCCGTATGCAAGAGCCAACTTGGCGGCAGGAAGGGTCACCAGGTCGCGCGCGAGATGAATGTGCACGACGTCGAATTCTCGGATGTGCTTGCGAAGCCACACAAGCATCGACGGCGCGCCGATTCCCGCGTACCCGATCTTGGGGATCACGGTTCGCGCCGGAAACAATTTCAGAGCGATACCCTGCTCGCGTGTCGGGGGCACCGCGTACCCACGCTCACCTGCGACAATAGTTACGTCATGGCCATTGTCCTGCAATGCTTTCGACTGATTGAGGGCGACCCTGATAGGCCCTCCGTAAGCGGCGTCCGGTGAGAAGAGAGTGACGATCTGCAGTATCTTCATCGTGCAGCGCCGGCCCGTGGCGCCAACATCGTGGTTCCGGCGGAAACATCGGACGTCACCAAAGCCGTCGCGCCGACGATTGCGTTGTCCCCGATCGTTACACCTCGGAGTATCGTCGCGCGGGCGGCGATCCATGCCTGGTCGCCGATGACGATGGGGGCATTGTCGAACTCGAATGTGGGACTTCGGTGATCATGACTGCCCGTACACAGGAGGACATCCTGCGAGATAGCCGTGTTCGCCCCTATCGTGACGGGTTCGAGATTGAGTATCCAGGTTCCCTCGCCGATCCACGAGTCTGCTCCGACCGTGAGCTTCCACGGCCAGTGGATACGGACGCGGTGCCGAATCAGGACCCCGTCGGCGATGTCTGCACCGAACCGCCGGAGAACTGCAACGCGTATCCCGTTGGGGCACCACCAATGAGAAAGCAGTACACCGGAAATCACGAGCCAGGAGATTTGAACCAGCGGACCGCGTCCCTTGTCGTATCCGGCACCGGTGAATCCGGACAGAGTGCGGATTGTGCTCACAGTCGGACCGCTGCAGACGAGTCCCGTACGTGTTCGCGATACCAGGCAACGGTCGACTCGATGCCCTCGCGGGTTGAGATCTGTGGTTGCCAACCGGTGGCCATCAGTGTGGACACGTCGAGTAGTTTGCGCGGTGCACCATCGGGCTTGCTTGTGTCCCAGTCCATTCGGCCTTCGTATCCGACTGCTTCGGCCACAATGTTTGCGAGATCTTTGATGGTTTCGTCGTGACCGGTACCGACGTTGATGTGTCCGGACTCGTCGAAGGTGTCGAGTAGGTGAAGGAGTGCGTCGGCCAAGTCGTCCACGTGGAGGAATTCTCGACGTGGGCTCCCAGAACCCCAGTTCGTGACGGATTCAACTCCATCCTTCTTGGCTTGGTCGAGACGGCGGATCATCGCAGGAAGTACGTGCGAAACATTCTCCGAGAAGTTGTCGCCGGGTCCGTACAGGCTTGTCGGCATCGCCGAGATCCAGGGCAACCCGAACTGCCTGCGAACGGCCTGGACCTGGATGATTCCCGCAATCTTGGCGATCGCATATGCGTCGTTGGTCGGTTCGAGATGGCCGTTCAGTAATTGATCTTCGGTGATCGGCTGTGGTGCCAGGCGCGGGTAGATGCACGAGGACCCGAGGAACAGCAATCGACGCACGCCGTGCCGCAGCGCTGCGTCGAGCACGTTGGTCTGGATCTGGAGGTTGTCGGAGATGAAGTCGACCGGATATGTGTTGTTCGCGACGATTCCCCCGACCTTCGCGGCAGCCAAGACAACGCACGACGGTGTGGTGGCTTCGAAGAAGGCGAACACGTCTGCGCGGTTTCGCAGATCGAGTTCGGCAGATGTGCGGCCGATCAGGTCGGTGAAGCCACTCTGCTCGAGCTTGCGCCAGAGCGCGGATCCCACTAGCCCCTTGTGTCCGGCGATGTATGTCGGGGCGCTGCGATCAAGAGGTGCAATCGATTTCGTCGTGATCATGAGAGCGAGATCTTCCAATCAGGGAGATGTGGCGTGTCGATCCACGGTGTGCCGGCATGTGCCAATGCTGCGATGTCGGCGTCCATCATGATTCGAGCCAATTCTGGGGTCTGTACTGTCGCTTTCCAGCCCAATTTGTCCTCGGCTTTGCCTGCGTCGCCGACCAGAGCGTCCACCTCTGTCGGGCGAAGGTAACGAGGATCGAATTTGACGTACTTCTGCCAGTCGAGACCAACGTGTTCGAATGAGGCCACGACAAAATCCTGGACCGTGAAGTTTCCTCCAGTGGCCAACACGTAGTCATCTGGTTCGTCGACTTGAAGCATCCGCCACATACCCTCGACGTACTCGGGTGCGTAGCCCCAGTCCCTTACCGCGTCCAAATTGCCCAGGTACAGCGAATCTTCGATCCCGGCCTGGATCCGTGCGACTGCACGCGTGATCTTTCTCGTGACGAATGTTTCACCGCGGCGGGGTGACTCGTGATTGAAGAGGATCCCGTTCACTGCGTGAATTCCGTAGGCCTCGCGATAGTTCCTGGTGACCCAATACGAGTACACCTTTGCGGCACCGTACGGCGACCGAGGATAGAACGGGGTGTCCTCGTTCTGTGGAGGTGGACTGGCTCCGAACATTTCCGAACTCGAAGCCTGGTAGAAGCGACACTGCAATCCCGTCATGCGGACTGCTTCGAGCAAACGAATAGACCCGATTCCGGTTGTGTTGCCGGTGTGTTCGGGCTCGTCGAAGCTGACCCGCACGTGCGACTGCGCAGCGAGGTTGTACACCTCGTCTGGTGCGATCTTCGACAAGAGCGTGACGAGTCGTGCGCCGTCGGACAGGTCACCGTAGTGCAAGAACAGCCGTGCGCCCTGTTCGTGAGGGTCCTGATAGAGGTGATCGATGCGTGACGTGTTGAAAGTTGATGCGCGTCTGATCAATCCGTGTACTTCATAACCTTTGGCCAACAACAGTTCTGCCAGATAGGAACCGTCCTGTCCGGTGATCCCTGTGATGAGTGCGCGTTTGGTCATCGAGCGTCAGCTGCCTTGTCTGTGTTCGTCGTCTTCGGATCCGAGTCGAGATGTGCGTCGAGATGTGTGACGTGTTGTTCCGAGTGGCTCGCGTGCTGACTCCGGCCGGCCACCAGGTCGCGGATCCACTGTTCGCATTTGTCGATGGACGCGGTTTTACCGACCGCGGTAGCGCAGTACCGGACCCCGGCGGCGCCAAGTCTGGCGGAGGTCTCCGCGTCGCCCGCGAGTTGTAGGGTCGCGGTGAGCAGGCCGGCGGGATCGCCGTTCTGCGTGACGACGCCGGCACCGGAAGCACGGATCTCGTCAGCAGTCGTGGATGCCACGTCGGTCGCGGCGACGATCGGGGTACCGCTGCTGAAGTACGACGTCAACTTGCTCGGCACTGCCATCCCGACGATTCCGGGTGCCTCGTTGACCAGTAGAACGTCAGCGGCGGCCATGGCAGTACGGAAGTCCTGGTCGTCGAGTGGACGGACGAAGTCGATTCGATTGACTCCCACTGCCGCGGCTTCGAGGTTCGGTCGCTGATTGCCGTCGCCGACCAGAACGAATCGGATGGGCAGATTCTGCTCGTCGGCGAGTCGAGCCGCCTCCACCACATTCTCCAAACCTTGCTTCACGCCCATGTTTCCGGTGTGCAGAACTATGGTTTCGTCGGGCGACCACCCGAATCTGGTGCGTGCGGCGGTGAGATCGTCCACATCGATCGGTGCCACATGCGTCCAGTTCCGAACGACGGTGACTCGTTCGCGTGGGACGTGAAGTTCGTTGACGACGTGGTCGACGAAACGGTCATGGACGACGGCGATTCCGTCGGCGGACTTCACGACAGCCGCCTCGAGCTTCGACGTTGCGCGG
Source organism: Rhodococcus sp. IEGM 1406 (assembly GCF_030056745.1). Lineage (NCBI taxonomy): Bacteria > Bacillati > Actinomycetota > Actinomycetes > Mycobacteriales > Nocardiaceae > Rhodococcus > Rhodococcus sp. IEGM 1406. Next base: position 1,713,183 of record NZ_JASHKO010000001.1, read on the forward strand.
GCACTGCGGCCTGTCATCGCGCCGGTCTCCACGACGCCTTGTCCGTACAAGTCGTGGACCCAGACCCCGATTGCCGGACGTTTGGGCGTCAGCCGAGCACGTCCGAGGACCATCGCAGTGGCCAGCAATGCCGGACTGGTACACACGATCACATCAGGTGTGTTCCACCCGGAGCTGGCGGCACGTGCGCCGAAACTCAGCTCCATTTTGATTCGTCCCAATGCGTTCGGTGGGTTCGGCACGAAGTGGCGGCGTCGGTGAACATGAACGCCGTTCACGACCTCGTCTATCGACCGTCCCTGATACGAAGCGTCGATTTCCCATGCCGGATAGTGCGGGTACCCGGTGACAACGTGCACCTCGTGTCCGCGCTCACCGAGCGATTCGGCAAGGTCCGTCATGTACGGAGCTATCCCCGTGGTTTCCGGCGCGTAGTTGATGCCGAGGATTGTGATGTTCAGCGAGCCGACAGTGGCACTTGTCGGTAACTCGGGAATCGCCGAATCGTCGACAGGGTGCTCGTGCATCTGGTCGGTCTGTGTACTGATGACGAACCTCCGGTTGGGAAAATGCGCGTTAAACAGTCAAACGGTTTTATTCAAGCTATTTAAGCGCCAGTAGGGCGGTTTATCAACCTGGTCAGCTGGATGGACTCGACAAAATGGGCGAATCGCCCTGGTGGATTCCGACATGCACACCGTCTGGACGACTGATTTAGCCGAAAAATAACTGGGTGGATGTGATTCTGGTGATAGTTGCGTCGAGGTGGGTGGTGTGCGTCCGGGCGGGTCCAGATTCTGCGCTCTCGCACCATGTGCAATTCTGTGCTCATGCAATGGTCTGCGTGAATGTTCGATCGCACTTTGACCGTCTTGCGGTTTGTTGTGTATTCGGCGGCGGAGGGGAAATGATGAGGTCTGATCCGTGGGGGAACATCTACTGCTGCAATACTCAGCAGGCGTTTGCGACAGTTGTACCGTCAGTAGTCGACGACGCGATTTCGGTGTGGATCAGCAATGTTTTCGATCCCGCGGACGACATCCGTGTGCGCGTCGTGCTGGTGCGCCGAGTCGATGAATCCGAAATCGAACCCGAGCATCTGGTGCTCGACGACGTGGCAGGCGATCTCCCCGACGAGTTCGACACCGTCGATGTCGACGAATTCAACAAGGTCTTCGTGAGTTTCTTCCACAACAGTCGCCTCGTCGACCCGTCGACAATCGTGTTGGTCGTAAGTGCCGGAATGCTCGGACTGATCTACTCGCACCGATTCGGTGACGAGACCGTGTTCATGCCGAAGTCGGAACGACTCTTTCTGGCATTGAGTGGGTTGAGTCCTGACTGTGCGCCCGATCGTCAGGACCGGCGGCCGTTGACTGCGCGCAGGATCGTCGAGGGCGGACTTCGGATGTCCGTCGCTCGTCCCAAAGCATCTTTCGGCGCGATACGGCAGATTGTCGGTATGCGGAACGAGGTTCCGCGTCCTGTTGCTCGCCCGGACGAGTCGGGCATTGATGCATTGGATTCACGCGCGTGGTGGTATTTCGCTCGGCTCGAGGGCAGTACTGATCGCAAATTGCCGTCGGTCTACTTCTACTGCGCACTACTCGCCGCGTTGGGACGTGGGGCTCACGAGAGTCATCACGTGGTGGCGGACCTTCGCTCGTATTCCCCGGTTCTCGGGCTCACCGATGGGAATGCGTTCAGTCACATACCATTTCGGGCCGATTGGTCGGTCGATGACCCTGCGGACGTAGCGCGTGAACTGTCGTCGCGAATTCGGTCGGGTGAGGCGCTGATCCGTCGATCAGTAGGCGAGGTGGTCGCGCGCGCAGCTGACTACAGGCACGGATCCAGCGGTGGGGCCGGCGAAGGTGACGAGATTGTGGAACAGCCTCTGACCACCAGTATGTCGTGTTTTCGTCTCCCAGCCGATCGACCGTATGCGAAGCTGGATGGCCGACTCGTGTACTCCGGTGGCATGCAGACCTACGCCCCGAACGCGCTGTCGATCAACATTCGGGCGACTGGGAACGTCTCCGATTGCACGTTCAGTCATTCCGGTGGACATGTCGCGAAGGCCTCATTGATGGCGGCGGTGAAGACTGCCGCTGGCCTGTCGGGTGCCGACGTCACGATGGAAACAGGATTTCACTTCGGCGAGCGATAGCGGAAGCCTGCGTCCCACGGTGCGTCTGCAGGCACTTCGTACTCCTCGGCTACTTCGCAGTAAACAATCCTATAGACTGTTTTGAGTGAACTGAGCCGACCGATGGTTTCAAATTGATCTCGGTCTTGAAATCTCGGTCGCGGAACATCGAAGTCTCGGAATGCAGCGAGCGCAAGGGGGGAGGTGAGAGACGTGGCGGGTCTCAAACTGCGCGTGCTGTTCAGCGCGGGTGATCAGGTGCTGTCCAGTGTCAGCAACGCGTTGATTCTGTTCGCGATGGCAGGCCCGTCGTCCGTGAGTGAGTTCGGTCTGGCGATCCTCGTTTTCTCCATCCTCACGGCTGCGCTCGGATTCGTTCGAGGCGCAGTGGGCACACCGCTGCTGTTGATGAGTGCATACAGCCGCAACAGGATTCGCACGGAGAGCAGACATGCGATCTCGGGTGCGGCCTTCTTCGGAATCGTAGTCGGGATCGTTGCCCTCGGAGTCTCTGTTTTCCTGCACGAACCGCAGGTGGGGATTGCATACGCCGTCGCCGCACCGGTTGTCCTCGCGCAGGATGCCTTGCGGTTCACCGCGATGTCGATGGGAGAACCGGAACATGCGTTCTTCAGCGACGCGTTGTGGGCCAGTGTGGCGTTCGGTGTGCTTGTCGTGACTTGGCTTCGACCAGAGGCACTTTCGATCGCTGAGATGATCTGGCTGTGGTCCCTCGCCGGAGCGCTTGCACTCGTTTACCTGATGATTCGCGTACAGACGCTACCGCGACTGACTGGTCTGTATCGCTGGTGGACGTCGTTCTGGACCCATCGAATCCGGTTCGGATTCGAGAGCGGTATCGACCAACTGGCCGCAATCGTGATCGTCGCGGTGTCCACAGCCTTCATCGGAACGGTGGCTGCCGCGTCTTTGCGCGGAGCAGTGACCGTCCTGGGTCCGTTCGCCGTGCTGATCAGCTCGCTACCACTGATCGTCATTCCCGAATCCGTTCGGGCCGGCCACACCGCGCGCCAGGTGTGGAGCACACTGCGCTATGCAGCGTGGCTCACATCCGCGATGGCGGCAACGATCGGATTTGCCGCTCCCTTCCTTCCAGATGCACTCGGCCGGGTCGTTCTCGGAGAGTCCTGGGCCGAGGCGCGCCATGTCCTGCCGTTTCTCGGACTCGAGTACGCGGCGATCTGTTGGATAGCGGGCGTTTACAATCTTTACCGCACTCAAGGAGCCAGTGGACGACTGCTCAAACTGCGAATCGTCCAGAGTCTCACGGCAATTGTCATCTGCAGTGCGGCTGCAGCCTTCACTGGAACCGCGGTCGGAGTCGCGATCGGACTGGCGCTCTCATCCATCCTGGTCGCAGTCTGCCTGGTGGTTGCTGCCCAACGGAAGCACTCTGGCCGCGAAAGCCCTGTGATCGTGCCGTCCACTGTTGATCGTTCCGAACCCGGCGACCTGCGCCGAACACGAACAGGCGCACTGGCCGGGACGACCACGTGAAAACAATTTCCAGCGGGCGGACAAAGCCTCACGAGTTCGCGGAATTCGACGTCAATCGGCGAGACTCGTTGATGCCACCACTGATTGCGATCTGGACCGCAGTGATCATGGTGATCATCGTGCCTTTCGCAGTCGTTGAGTTCACTCCGACACCCCCAGGGCGCGTGTGGATGGCGGTACTTGCCGTCACCACGATTTCGGGATTGCGCTACGCGTGGATTGTCGGCGAGGGCTTTCGTCGGCTCGTCGAGATGTCGTTCTGGGTCTTCACCTATGTCTTCATGGGTCTTGCCCCGCTTGCTCAGCTCCGCCTGCGAGAGATTCCTCCTACGACGCCGCGAGTGGATCCGTCCCTCAACTCGACGGCGGTCTCGATCGTCCTTCTGGGGATCGTCGGCTTCCTGGTGGGATTAGTGTTCTCCGGTGCGGTCTGGCGTCGAATCAGAGACACGCGATGGGGAAACGCCACGAGCGTGCGTGTGGATCCCGTTCGGGTTTTGATTCTTGCCGGTTGTGCCCTGGTCGCCAACGCGTACTACATCAAGAAACTCGGTGTAGGGACGCTTCTGTCGAGCCGAAGTGCCGTGGTGGAGCAGGCGAGTGCGTCGCTGGGGCAATCCACGGTCGCCAGCATCATCGGCGCCGTCGCGATGATGTCCTTGCTCGTCGCATTCATCGCGGTGGTCAAATACCGTGATCAGAATCCCGGAGCGGATCGTCTGTTTCTTCTCTGCGCCATCGTGCTCGGAGCCGTGCTGTTGTTGACGTTCAATCCGATCTCGAGTGCGAGGTATCTGTTCGGTACTGCAGCACTCGCCGTGGCGGCACTTTTCGGACTCTTCGCGACCCGCGTTCGATTCCGTGTGGTTGCCCTGCTTGCCGTGGCGGCACTTGTTCTGGTCTTTCCGCTCGCCGATGCGTTCAGGTACAGCACGTCGGCACAGTTCAAGACAAGCTCGCCACTCGAATCGCTCACGTCTCCGGACTACGACGCATTTGCACAGGTCAACAACACCGTAAACTTTGTGAATACGCACGGGGTTACCGATGGCAAGCAGGCACTCGGAGTTGTTCTTTTCTGGATTCCGCGGACCATCTGGCCCGGCAAAGCTACGGACACGGGCATCCTGCTCGCGGAGAGCCGCAACTACACGGTCAAGAACCTTTCTGCGCCGTTGTGGTCCGAGTTGTTCGTCAACGGTGGGTGGATCGCGTTGATAGCCGGAATGGTTGCTCTGGGCCTGATCGCGGGGATTCAGGACAGAAGAATCGAACTGTCGCTGCGCCAGTCCAGGGCGCCGACGATTCTTGCCTGCATCCTGCCCTTCTACCTGATCATTCTTCTCAGAGGGTCACTGCTGCAAGCGATGTCGTACTTCCTCGTCATCATCGGCTGTGCATTCTTCGTCTCACGACGGGAGGCGACTCGATGACTCGGACGAGCCGATTCTCGTCGAGAATCTCTGGCCGTCGCCCGCTGGAACTCGTGGGTCTTGTTCTGCTGGTGGTATTGGTCGTCTGTGCGACGGCGCTGGCCGTGCGTCAGAATTCGGCTGCCGAAAACGGCCGGTCCGCCCTCACCGCAGCGACCACGGTTCCTCAGTTGCCGGCGGACACAGCGCCGGCATCGATGTGGTTCGGCGACAGCTTCACTGCGGGCATCAACGGAATCGGGCTCGGGGCGTACCCGAGAATCATCTGCGTCCGGATGGGGTGGGACTGCAATGTCGATGCACAGGGAAGCACCGGTTTCACCAACGACGGCGCACCGGAGTATCAGGGAACTACAACACGATTCGCGAATCGACTACCGGTGTCGATCGAGCGGTATCGAGCGGACATCATTTTCGTGGACGGTGGGCGAAACGATCTGCACATGAGTCCGATGGATTTGTTTCCCGTCATGACGTCGTACATCGACGCCGTCCGGGATGCATGGCCGGATGCGCGTCTGGTGATCATCGTGCCGACATACGTCACACCAGTGCCGTACGAAGGATACGAGCAATTCGTGTCAGCGCTGCGAAGTTACGGGGAATCGGTTGCCGCGACCGTGATCGATCCCGTTGCAGACGGTTGGTACGCCGACGTCGACCTCGAATCACTGAAATTCGAGGACGGTGTACATCCGAATGCAGTGGGGAATGCAGTGATTGCTCAGAAGCTGGTGGAATCGCTGACTGCCTCCGGTGTGATTCGCGACGGCGCGCCCAACGGTGGGATTCTCCGATGAACCCGTCCCGTTTCTTCGAAGTCCTTCGTGACAGGTGGATTGTCGTCGGCATCTCGACAGTGCTCGGCCTGCTGGTAGGCGTTCTGTTGACAATGCTCACGCCGACCACTTTCAAGTCCTCGACCGAACTCTTTCTCACCACGCCAGGGTGGGGAACACCGACCACTCTGGGCAATGCCGATTCGAGCCCTTTCCAAGGTGACGAGTTCTCGCAGCAACGAGCCGGTACGTACACGCGTCTGGCGGAAGGTGCCGACTTCTCGGCCCGTGTCGCAAGTCGTCTGGGCGAGAGTGGTCTTCGTGACGTCGAGAGCATTTCGGTTCGCGTTGTGCCCGACACCGTGTTGCTCGAAATCTCTGGGACCGCCGACAGTGCAGATCGGGCGCTGCAACTGACGAACGCGGCTTCGGATGAGATGAACGAGACGATCCGGCGGCTCGAGACGCCGAGTGGGACTTTGATCCCGACGGTTCAGCCGCTGACTGTCGTCACGGCGTCAGCACCGACGAGCCCGTCTGGCCCGCAGACGATTCCGAACCTTCTTCTGGGGTTGGTCGTCGGATCGATGGTTGGAGTGACTGGTGTGATCTTGGCTGCTGCGAGGTCGAGAGCAGTTCAGGGTGTCGACGAATTGGTGGCCTGGACGGGTCTACCTGTGCTCGAGTCCATCCCGTACCTCGGTGACAGGGGACTGTCCGCCGAGGAAGGTGCTCAGTCGGCATCGAGAAGTTCTTTCGAGAGACTGCAGTTCAACCGAGATCTCATCGGGTCAGGCACGCCGGCATCACCTGTGCTCGTGACCGCTGCCGACGAGGGGGAGATCAGCAGGTTCGCAGCTGGCGGTATCGCCGATGCTGCTTGCGCTCTGGGGTATTCGGTGGTTCTCGTCGACTGCAACTTCCGATCCTCGCGTGCTCATATCGAGTTGGGGGTCACCGACATCGTCATGTCGGACAGCGTCCTCGACGATGTTCTGATCTCGACACCGCTGCAGCCGACTCTCCTCCGGAGCGGTTCGCCGACCGAAACTCCCGAGCGAGTCTTCGAGTCGGAGTCGTTCGGACGCATGTTGCGAGATCTGAGTGCCAGGTTCGACGTTGTGGTTGTCTTCGACTCCGGCGGGACGCAGTACGCTGACTCGAGTCGATTGGCCAAGGTGTGTCGTTCGATAATCCTTGTCGTTCAGTCTCATTCGACGAACAGGCAGGACTTGATGACGAAGATTCACGATCTGGAAATCGCAGGTGCGAAAATCGAAGGTTCGGTCCTCCTGACCACCACACGCCGAGGGCAGCGAGGGGCAGTGTTGCCCGGCGGTCGGCCCGAAACAACTGACTCGGTGGCAAGTCACACGCCACGGCGCGACGGAGACACACGCACACAGCGGTCTCCAAGAAAGGCGAACACATGAATGCACTCAGCTCTGCCGCGCGAATCCTGAGGCGGGGGTGGGCAATACCTGTCTTCGCGGTGTTCGGCTTGATCCTCGGTGCTTTCATGGCCATTTCGAGTCCGTCTTCGTACACGTCGACAACTGTGCTGTTCATCGGCTCGCCGATCAGCGCCGACTCGGCCGGTGCCTATCAGGGCGATCTGTTTTCTCAACAACGAGCGGCGACCTATGCCCAATTGTTTTCGAGCGACGATCTCGCGGTCAAGGTGATCGACGACCTGGGTCTTCCAATGAGCGGACACGAGTTGGCCTCGCAGGTCTCGGCGGCAGCAGTGGAGAAAACTGTGCTCTTGCAGGTCTCTGTCACGGATTCGACGGCCGAAGGATCGGCTGGTATCGCCAATGCGTATGCGAAGAATTTTGCACAATATGTCGGGCAGTTGGAGACCCCTAACGGTGGTGGACGTCCGAATACGTCTGTCCAGGTGGTCACCGAGGCGAACGCTGAAGATGCCAGTGGGGGTTCGAATCTCGTGATGACGTCCCTGTTCGGCCTCGTCGGTGGCCTGGTCGTCGGCGTCGGCGTCCGGGTGCTCCTCGGGCGGCTCGATCGATCCGTTCGAAGCGCTTCCATGCTCTCGGCCGTTGCGGGTGTACCGATTTTGGCGACAGTTCCGGAATCGGCTTCGCGGGGATCTCACGCGTTGACATTCCCCGCCGACGGCGCGACCGCCTATGCCGAGTCGATACGCAAGCTCAGGACAGGTATCGAGTTCGCCGGCCCGAGTGCCGACGCGATCCGTTCGGTCCTTATCGCCTCGCCTCGGTACTCGGAGCCTGCGGGGTGCATCGCAGCCGATCTCGCGGTTGTCCTGTCCGAAGCGGGACGTCGAGTACTGTTGGTGGACGGTGACTTGAGGTCGCCGAGCTTGGATTCATACTTGGGGATGAAACCGGCAGCCGGCTTTTCCGACGTTCTTGCCGGCGCAATTCCGCTCGTGGACGCGCTCGTTCAGGTACCTGGTCGCACATTGACCCTGCTGCCCGCCGGCTCGATACGATCCGATTCCGGTGACGCCATCGCATCGGTCTCAGCACGCGAGGTGCTTTTGGAGGTCACCGAGAATTTCGAATACACGATCGTCGTGGGCCCACCTTTATCGCTCTATACCGATTCGACTGTGATCGGCTCAGTCGTCGACGGTGTGGTTCTTGTTTCAACACAGAGTATTTCGTCGGTGGACGAGGTGGAAGGGGCAGTGGCCACTCTGCGCGCTGCCGGCGCGAACTTGTTGGGTGCTGTGCTGACGGGTGCCGGACGTAGTGGCTCGGTCAAGGGCCGCAGCCGAGTGAGCGTGGTCGACAAGCCTTCGCCGAGCGAGCCTCCGGTGAATGATGCATCGAATGACCGAGTCGGCGCGTGGCCTCCCGTCGAACGGGGAGCCGCTGCGCATTCGGTCCATACAGAACCGGGCATGGGCTCGACGGGGAAGAATGAAGTGGACAAGCATGATTCGGCCGATTCCGGTGAATCTATTGCCGACGGTGTGCGAATCGATTTCGACGAATGGGAGCCGGCAGAGACCGAAGAGCGCTACACGCGGAGTGATCTGGACAGTCCCACGGTGGCGATCCCGCGCTCGATGCTCCGGACGAAAGTCGCGCCGAAGGTAAACCGGTCGAGCGACGAGTTGCCGACCGATGAGCGGCAGGTAAGATCACCTGGTGAAAGCGGCGATTCCGATTCCATGTCGAGTCACCCCACGCAAGCTTCGGATTCTTTGCAGCAGAATTGAATTGGAATTCGATTTCCAGGTTCGGGATGTCAACGTCACCGGACATTGCGGCGTAAGGCCGTGTGTGAGAAGGGGTGGCTGATTCGGTGAACGCCGATGCTCGAAAACGGAAACGGGTGAGTATCGAAGGTTCGCGGGGCAGGAAATTTCGTGCAGTTGCAATCGGCATTGCGCTGGTGTCGTCAGCGCTTCTCGTAGCGGCCGGCCTCAGGCTCTCTGATGGAGTGGACCCAAACGCGAGGGTTGACGCGGCGGTTTCATCACATCCCGCCGTCGAGCTTCCGGACAACGGACAGTCGACCGGCAAAATGGTCTTTGCGCACTACTTCCCGCCGTATCCCCTTTCGATCGACAACCTACCGTCGGGCGAAGACTATTACGCCACTCAGTATCTCAATCCGAATGGTGAACGAGGTTCATACGCCGCATTCGGAGGGTTTCTTCGAGACCGGCCGCAACCACGGCCTGTTTCAGCTGACCCACAGTGGAGGCAGCGAGATCTCGAAGATGAAGTGCGGCAGGCAATCGACGCGGGAATCAGTGGCTTCTCGGTTGACATTCTGACGAAGTCGTCGAACCCGTTGTGGTCTTCGTCCGTTCCGTCCGAACTTCTCGCCGCTTCGGCTGCGGTTGATCCTGCGTTCGAAATAATGCTGATGCCGGATATGAACGGCGAACTCGGCACATTGGACCCCGCGAATCTGGCAGGCGAGTTGTCGCAGTATGCGTCATCGCCGTCGGTTTTTCGATTGACGGACGACCGGGTGGTGATTTCGCCGTTTCTTGCCGAGAAACACGACCCGGCGTGGTGGTCGCAGTTTCTCGAAATCATGAAGGCCCGCTACGGGATCGAGGTGGCCTTCGTTCCACTCTTCCTGAACTCCACCACGAATATGGATTCATTCGCGTCGATAAGCTACGGAATGTCGACGTGGGGCGGACGTAACCCTTCCTTCAACCCAGTGACGGACACCGGGATCGGCTCGCCGCTGGATCAGGTGAACCGAGCGCACGCTCTCGGCAAGGTATGGATGCAGTCGGTCTCGTTCCAGGATGCGCGTCCCAGCCAATCGGTTTTCGACGAAGCGCAGAACACTGGGAATCTCCGAAACACCTGGCAGATTGCGCGCGAATCGGATAGCGAATGGGTGCAACTAATTTCGTGGAACGACTACAGCGAAGGTACGGCGTTTGCACCGAGCGAGGGGCACGGTCGTGCGCTGCTCGATTTGAACGCATATTTTGTCGACTGGTTCAAGACCGGAACGGCACCGGCGATTACACGTGATATCGCGTACGTCACCTATCGGAACCAGCTGTCGTCCGCGCAACCCGCACTACCCTCGGTATCGCCGATGATTCTGCGTGCGGGGTCGTCCCCGGTTCGCGACACGATCGAGGTTTTGACCTTCTTGGTCGATGGTGCCGAAGTGAAAGTTACGGTCGGCGGTACGACGACCACGTGCAGGGCCGATACAGGGATGGACATCTGCACGGTTCCATCGGCGGTCGGCGCCGTCTCGGTCAGCGTGGTTCGGAACGGGACGGAAGTGTCTTCGGCGAAGACACATGCCGACGTCGCATCCACTCCTGCGGTTCAGAACATGGAGTACCTGGTCGATTCGAGTTTTCGACGATAGTCAGCAGTCCGACGGCGGTGGCTCGCCTCTGAAGCGCGCTTGGAGCCAGACTGCGGTCTCGGACCCCGGATCCAGATTGTTGTGAGTTTGGCCTGCCCTGACGATGTGCTGCACCGAATCGCCGAACGCACAGGCATTGTCGACGGCCTCTTGCACCCACTGCGGGCGGATCGTCTGATCAGCGTCGCCGTTGATGACCAGGAGTGGTCCTCCGGCCGGACGCTGCGGAAGGGCGATCGATGTGAGCCAGTCGCGCAGGACTGCTCCGGCCTCGTCGGAGCTCGGCAGGGTATCGGCGGGATTCAGTCGTGATGCTTGTTCGCCGCGTTCTTTCAACGCCGGGCCCGCACATGCCAACCACATCTCAGAGTTACTCGACAGCGCACCGTGTAGGTAGTTGCCTGGATCGGTGCCGGGTCGAGCGACGGTCAGCCCAGATACTACGTACGACATCATGATCTGCTGTTCATGCGTCAGCCACTGCGACTGGGCCAAGTCGGCGAGCTTGGAAAGATCTGCGGCCGGAGCCAGCGCTACCGATCCGACAAAATTCAATTCGGGCGCGTAGAAACCGGACAACTCTGCCGCCGCCCATGTAGCTTGCCCACCGATCGACACGCCGAGTCCTGCCCATTTCCCAGACGTGTCCGGGACCATTTCTCGCGCCGCGCGAACTCCGTCGATCAGGTTGAACGCGCTGGTGTTCGGATCGAGGTACGGGTTGATGCCGCCTGCCGGACCCAACCCTTGGTAGTCGGTCATGACTGCGACGAATCCCAGTTTCATCAAAGGGACGATCGTACTCGCGTAGCCCAGGAGATCCGGGTGCATCGAAGGTCCGCACTCCGCAGTCACTCCCGTTGTGCCGTGACCGACGGTGACGACAGACCGCCCGCCGGGTGGTGGATCGCCTTCCGGAACGAAGACGACTCCAGAGACGATCGTTGAGCTTCCGTCCGTGCCTGAAGTTGATCGGTACGTGATCTGGTGGGCAGTCGCGCCCACTCCGGCTATCAGTGGATCGACGTTGTCGAACGCGGACGTGCTTTCGAGTTTGCCTCTGGCCGCGACGGCGTCGGCGCTGATCGAGGGAAGAGGTGCGGACGTCGGAGCCGGTTCGGCGGGCGCTGTGTCGGAGGCGCAACCGGTCAGAAGCGCCGCGGTTGTCGCTGCAACGACTACGAATACGTAGGACGACGTTCGAATTCCGTCCCGGGTAGACGTGCACATCATGCTCCGAGTCCCTCCTTGTCGTGCTTCGACACGGCGAGTCTTCGGTCTCCGAACGCATCGAGTGCAGAGGCAACTATCAACCGGCCGACGCGTTCTCGAGAACTGCGATGGAACAGGTTGTGATCACCGGAGCCTGAGAACAAGACGTGCGGGGGATTCTTCGAGCTCGAAAGACGCGTGACACCTTGTCTGCCTCTGTTCGCCTCGAACCACGCTTCGTCTTCAGGCGCGAGGGACACTGCGGTCTTCGTCCCGCGGCGGGTCAAGGTGCGAAGCATCGACTCAGGGGCGTTGACCAGTCCGAGGAAGCCGAGACCGAGCCACACCGGGTAAGGCACGTACCGCTGGGCTCGTCGTCCGGCATTGCGAATTGTTCTGGCCACGAAGAAAATTCGGTTTGCAACGTCAGACTCCATTGCATCGACATGTGCTTTCTTCACTGGTGGTCGTCGATTGTTAATCGACCAATTCACGATGTTGAGAAGCACCACGGACCGTGCGCCGCGCTGGCTTGCCACGTAGGCACCCATCCATGCGCCGGAACACATTCCGACGTGCATCCGGCGGGACGGCGGTACGTCGAGAGTGTCAATCAGATCCAACACATTACGGCGCGCTTCCGGAGACACGATGGGGGTGTTCTCGTCGGTGAGGACAGTTCCGCTGTCTCCTGTGCCCATCCTGTCGAAGCGAACCGAGCGGATGCCGTGCGCTGCGAGAGTTCGAGCGGACTCGACCCACAGCCTGGCCGGCCCGATCCGGTGTTCGTTCGCGGTGCTGTGAAAGACCGCAGTGGCAGCGTGACTCGTAGTCGTGCGGGAGGCGGTGGAGATTGCAAAGAGTGATCCGGCGGACCGTCTTTCCAAGGTTTCCCAGATTTCTTCGCCGTCGTCAGCCGTCGCGACATGCGCCGCCGACGTGATCTCTGGATCGACGACAGTCTTGTCCTCGCCGAATTGACGTGACACCCAACTCGAAATCTGTTTGATGTCGTGCGTTGGCACCGAGAGTACGAAACTGCTGGGGGATACGAACTGATTCTGGCGTTCGACGAACATGCGGTCTGCGCCGGATCGCTCGAGCATCCGAACAGTGCGGGGCGAAGCAGCGAATTCAGGGCGAATCGCGGCGAGGACCTTCGTCGAGGAACCCGGATCGAAGGTGCTGAGGTCGAGTCCGGAAAGGTCTTTCACCGCAGCGGAATCAAGCACGCCGCCGACGATGGATGTGCAATCGTCGTGGTGAGGGTCGTCGTTGACCGAAACGCGGTACAGCGAAGTCAGTTCGCGAACGTAGGACCGACCGGATATGACCGGATCCCACAAGACCATCGCACGTAGGTCGCCAAGCGTATCGACGGTGGCCGCCGCGATCAGTGCCCCTGCGCGCAAACCTGTGACGGCAACGGACTCGATGCCCGCGCGCCGCGCGTACGCAACGGCTGCCGCAACGCTGGCTTGCCATTGCGCAACTGCGAGCGGGTCATCCTGGCAGCCGGATGAATCACCCTGCCCTGCATAGTCGAAACGAAGCGCGAGGAATCCGTACTCGGCAAGTTCTTGGGCGAGTTGGCGTAGTCCCCGGTAAGCGCTGATGTGTTCCTTCGCAAGGGGTGGACATATGACGACGGCGCCGCGCACGGCACCATCCGAAGGCAGGTGAAGCGAGGCGAACAGAGCCCTATCGCCTGGGCCTGGAATCCAAGTGTCAATCGTGCGAATCCCGGTCGGTGTCTGGCGGTGGCGGAAGTGTCGAGGGGTGGTCTCCAGCGGGGTGAGATGAGGGACGTGTAGTGCGGACATCGCGCTTGTCATGTTGGCCATCGACTTGTTCAAGGACCTCTCCACACATTGATTCAGCCTGCCAGTTTCGCGTAGTTCTCCGGGTTCCCGAGGATCCGGTAAACTTCCCGCTACGGATAACATACCGCAAGTATGTTTTGCGACGAATAAGCAGTGCAAGAGTTGGATATGGGGGTGCGTACAGCGATGGATCCAGTGTTCGGTGCGTCGTTGGGCGCTGCATCGGTTCGTATTGTTCGGGCCGACTCTCAGCCGGAAACCGGATCCGCGAGCGGTCGATTCCTGACTCGGACGGTAGACGCATACGACGCCTCTCCGGTGAGGACAGCCGCGATTCACCTAGTTGCTGCGGTTCGCGGGGACACGTCACGGATGGTCATCGCGGTTCCTGACGAGCGGCAGAACGTGGCGCTCGAATCAGAACTGCGTGCCCGAGGTATCGAGGGTGCTGTCACGGTCTCGGAAGCGGTGGCCGTTGTCGCGCTGGCACGGACTTCGGGTGCGGCCGAAGGTTTTCGGTCACTGACAGTTCTCGATATCGGTCGAACCGGGGTGACTGTCTCGATGATCGAGATCGGAACCGCGACAACTATCGCGTCCACGCGGTCGACGGCGCTCGCTGGTGACAGACTCGACGGGGTAGTCGTGGAGTTGCTCTCCGCAACCACGGCTGATGCAACCCTCGACGCTGATGCAGCGTTCGACGCCCGCGAAGTCAAGGAATACCTCGCCAGTGGCTCCCGTCGTGCGCAGGTGATGCCCGTTCCCGAATCCATGTGCATCCGTTTTGATTCGGTTGTCACGCGGGAAGTCGAAGACACGCTGATGGTGATCCGAGAAGTTGCGGCTCGAGCCCGGTGTGTCCCTGACGCTTTGGTTCTCGTCGGAGGAGGCGCCCGAATTTCACTGGTGGAGAAGATACTCGAGCGGGAGTTTTCGGTACCGGTGATCAGGCCGGCCGAGCCCGAGCTCGCCTCGGCCAAGGGTGCAGCATTGATAGCCGAGGTCTTACATCAGGAGCACCTCAGCTCGGAAGTCGCGGTTTCGGAAGTCGCGGTTTCGGAAGTCTCGGTTTCGGGCGTCTCCGACTCGGAAATCGCAACGGATGCGGTAGACATGTCTTCCGATCAGGCCGTTGTGCGCAGTGTCGGTGAAACCGAGGAAGGCACGGAATCGGATTCGCTGCCCTCTAGTGGGCTTGGGAGAATGCAAATCCTTGTGGGCGTTGGGTTCTCGCTGGTTGCACTGACCAGCTTCCTCGCGTGGGCGGTGCTGCGCCCGTTCTCGGATCCTGCGCAGGCGGAACCACCGCTGACCAAAACAACGGAGATTGTCGCGCCGGTACCTACCGCCGAGTTGTTGCCGCCGACCACGACCAAGACAATCGATCCACTGACCGAGCGGAATCGGGCACCGGTCAATTTGGTGCGTTCGTGGAGATACTGAACCCGGAGACGCGCATCAGGTGAACAACTGGGAACTCCAGTCCTTGCCGTCGGCGAGACCGCCGGGGCACGCGAAGACGGCAGAACCGACGTGTTGGATGTATTCGTTCAGCGCATCGTGCCGTGAAAGGTTCTGCTGCATCGGAACAAATTGCTCGACCGGATTCCGGCAGTACGCAACGAAGAACAGTCCCGCGTCGAGGTGGCCGAAGCCGTCGGAGCCGTCGGTGAAGTTGTATCCGCGGCGCAAGATCTGAATCCCACCGAGTTCCTCGGCAGAGGCCAGGCGCACGTGTGAATCCTCCGGGATGACGAAGTCGTGGCCCATTTTGGAATCGAGATCAAGTTCGTCGAACTCGTCTTTGCCGCCGAGTGGCGCTCCGCTGCGTTTGGAGCGGCCGATGACGGCTTCCTGTTCCTTGAGTACTGCGCGATCCCACTGCTCGATCAGCATGCGGATTCGTCTGGCGACGAGGAATGAGCCGCCTGCCATCCAGGCCTGATCGTCAGTGGGATCAACCCAGACGTGCTGGGCGAGTGCGTTTGGATCTTCCGCCTTGATGTTGGCTGTTCCGTCCTTGAACCCGAACAGATTTCGTGGTGTCGCCTGCGTCGTCGAGGTCGAGGACGTTCGCCCGAACCCGAGTTGTGACCACTTGACCGACGCGGTCCCGAAAGCGACTCGCGCGAGGTTGCGGATCGCATGGACGGCAACCTGGGGATCGTTGGCGCACGCTTGGATGGCGATGTCGCCCCCGCTGCGATTCGGATCGAGGTTGTCCGCGCGGAAGTGGGGGAGATCCAGCAGGGCAGCAGGTTTCTTGTCTGCGAGCCCGAAACGGTCGTCGAAAAGTGACGGTCCGAATCCGATGGTCAGGGTGAGTTGCGACGGCGCGAGATCGAGTGCCTCACCGGTATCGCTCGGTGGCGCGTACGGACCGTCGCCGGTCGCTCCGTCCTCGGTTGCTTCCTGACCCGCCGTCATTCGTTCGGCCATCGCCGTCCACGTCTGCAGCAGCGTGATCAGTTGGTCGCGCGACTTCGTCGTCACATCGAAAGCGACGAAGTGCATGCGATCCTGGGCCGGCGTCGTGATGCCTGCTTGATGCTCGCCGCGGAATGCCACCACGTCTGCGTGATCGGTGCCGGAATTCTCGTCGGCGGTCACCCGCCCGATGACGGCACCGGCACCGGCCAGGACGGCGCCGGCCCCCACGGCGCCGAACAGTCGGCGCCGTGAGACTGCGCGCGGTGCTGCGTTTTCCGCAGCGGGTGTGCCTTCTGGTGAATCAGTCATCTACTGTCCCGCGACTACTTCCTGGACCTGGCTGACCTCGGCGGACAGAGCATCGATTTTACGCGAGAGTTCCTGACGCTGCGCCTCGGTGACGGTGTCGTAGTACACGAATCCGTCGCCGACGCGGAACTGCGCCAGAGCGGCGTCGAGGTCGGCGAATCGGTCCGCGATGCGCTGGGCGAGCTCGGGATTACGTTCCTGCAGAATCGGGTTCAGTGCCGCGATCGCCGCTTGTGAGCCGTCGACGTTGGCCTGGAAGTCCCACAGGTCGGTGTGCGAGAAGATGTCTTCCTCTCCGGTGATCTTGGAAGTCGAGATCTCGTCGAGCAGTCCTTGGGCGTCGCCGGCGATCTTGGTTGGATCGATCGTGTAGTCCTCGGCGTTCACCTGGTCGGCAAGATACTGAATGTCTTCGAGCAGTTGATCGGCGACCGCGTTGGTATCCGGCTGAAGTCCGGTGACCCACAAATCCTTCTCGAGGCGGTGGAATCCCGTCCAGACCTGACCGGGCTCCAGGTCCGCTTCGCGCAGGTCAAGCTTGGGATCGAGTTCGCCGAAGCTCTCGGCTTCGGGCTCGATGCGCTCGTAGTAGGTACGTGCGATCGGGAACAGTGCCTTCGCCTGGTCGACGTTGCCGGACTGGACGGCGGCGACGAACTGAGCTGCGGTGTCCTGCAGCGCGACGATCTGGCTGCGGATGTACCGCCGGTAACCGTCGGCAGCTTCGGCTAGTTGTCCGCTCTCGTCGGTGGCCGCCTGCGAATCGCCCGTGACGACGAAGTCCTGGCGGATGCCGGTTCCGACCATGCCCGGCTTGCACGCGAGTTGATAGGTCGCAGCCTCGGGGAGGGAGACGATCAGCTGTCGGGTAAGGCCGGGGCCGATGTTCTCGACTTCGCCCATCGCTCGATCACCCTCGGCGAAGACGTAGAACTCGGTGACCTTCGAGCCGTTGTTCGTCACCTGGAACGTCGAACTGCCAGTGGTCCCGGTGGTGGCACTGACGTCACACGAATCGTCGGTGGCCGTGACGACGATGTCGCCGTCGCTCGCCGTCGTCTTCTCGGTGCACGCGGCGAGGGAGAAGGGAAGTACCGCAGCCGTGGCCAGTACGAGGGTGGATTTACGCATGTCGGCAATGCCTCTCAGGATTTTTCGGGAACGTGTGTGTCGTGCGCAGGCGGGGCCGTCGGCTCGGTTGGCTTCGACGGAAGGGGACGCAGGAAGAGTGCTAGGACGACTACGAGGTAGACGACCCACGCGACGGCTTGGAGGACCGTCGGATCCGGGCGGAAGTTGAAGATTCCGGCGAGGACGGTGCCGTACCAGGTCGACGGGTCGTAGCCGGGCGTCAGGTTGAACGCGAGATTCGAACCGCCCGGAAGCACATTTCCGGTCTGTAGAGCGCGAACACCGTACGAGAGGATTCCGGCGGCTACGACGATGAGGAAGATCGCCGTGTACCGGAAGAAGGTCGTCAGGTTGAGACGGAGGGCGCCGAAGTACATGGCGACGGTCAAGACGGCGGCCAGGAGAATTCCGAGGAGCAGTCCGACCAACGGCCAGGAGCTGCCTGCGGTGTTCTCGGCGTATCCGACCATGAGCAACGCTGTCTCGACGCCTTCACGACCGACCGCGAAGAACGACAGCGACAAGATGGCGACGGGGCCGGCGATCAACGCCTTCTCCATCCCCGCTTTCAGATCGCTGGAAATGTTCTTCGCAGCCGTGCGCATCCACAGGACCATGATCGTGACGATGACGACGGCGACCAGGGAGGCAACGCCCGCGATGATCTCTGCGGTCAGGCCGTCGACCGTCGACGTTCCGTAGTGGATCGCGAAAAAGATGATCGCCACCATTGCGACGGCGATCGCGACGCCGAGCCACACCCATTTGAGTGCATCCCTGCGCTGAGCTTTCACGAGGTAGGCAGCGAGAATCATCACCACGATGCCCGCTTCGAGGCCTTCGCGCAGACCGATCAGGCCACTACCGAATAACTGGGTGGCAACTGATGGTGTGCTCGCGGCAGCGAGTACCGACACGGGCACGGGCGACTCCTGACTGAGTGAGTGCGACAGCTTCTGCCGAACGTATGAGGCTAGGCCAGCCTTAACTCAGAAGAAGATACTCCACAATCGGTGGTGAACCACGCCCTGACCTGTACTTTTGCTGTTCTTTACCAATGGATTCGGGAGTACTTCGCTCGCATGTGGATGATGGAAGGGTGTACCGAACTCCCGCAGCCCGCAGAAGTCCCCGGCGTCTCTCGAGAGTCGTAGCCGCAGTAGCTGCCGGAACAGCCTTGCTGGGCGCAGGCATCGTGGCGTGTGGATCGAACGAACCGAAAGTAGCCATTCCGGAGGGCATACCCCCAGGTACCGGCTCTCCGACGCCGCCGATCGACATCAATGCCCCCGGCCGCAGTGCTGATCAACTCGCCGACTGGGCCGCGGGATTGTCGGACGACATCGGGATCGGGACGACGGCACTCGAGGCATACGGGTACGCCGCTGCGGTCATGGCCGAGACGCTTCCCAGCTGCGGTATCGGGTGGACGACATTGGCCGGTATCGGCAGCGTCGAGAGCCGACACGGGACCTACGACGGTTCGTCGGTCGATGCGTTCGGCCAGGTCGCCCCGGCCATTCGGGGAATCCCTCTGGACGGTGGCCCGGGAGTTGCCGAGATCCCCGACACCGACGGCGGGGCGATGGACGGCGATCCAGTGCACGACCGTGCGATGGGGCCCATGCAGTTCATCCCTGAGACGTGGCTCAAATGGGGAGTCGACGCCAACGGCGACGGCCGGGTGGACCCGGACAACATCGACGACGCTGCCCTCACCGCCGCTCGTTACCTGTGTGCACGCGGGGGAGACCTCACTGCCGCTGCCGGGTGGCAGCAGGCGCTCATGGCGTACAACCTCTCGGGCGACTATCTCGCGCTCGTTCGTGATCGTGCGTCGGCGTATTCAGTCGGGGTACGGCCGGACTGACGGCGATCGATCCGCAGGTCGGGCCCGTGACCGCGCGTCGATAAAGAAGCCTTCGGCCCGTGCGGTTAGGCTGTGTGCTGGCACTACAGAGGTGCTGGCACTGCAGAGGCCCAGCCGCGATCGTGGTCCTCTTTCGACCGGAGGGGTCGGAGCCCAAGTGTCAAGCACGCAGAGCGTGCCCCAATGCGAAGCCCATTCGAAGGAGAACCACACAGTGGCCAGTATTGAGCAGGTCGGAGCTCGCGAGATCCTTGATTCACGTGGCAACCCCACGGTTGAGGTCGAGGTTCTGCTCGAAGACGGAAGTTTCGCCAGGGCTGCGGTGCCGTCCGGTGCTTCCACCGGTGAGCACGAAGCCGTCGAACTGCGCGACGGTGGCGCACGCTACGGCGGAAAGGGCGTCGAGAAGGCCGTGGAGGCTGTGCTCGGCGAGATCGCTCCGGCCATCATCGGCATCGACGCAACCGAGCAGCGCACGGTCGACCAGGCGCTGCTCGACGCAGACGGCACCCCGGACAAGTCGCGTCTGGGCGCAAACGCTCTGCTCGGTGCCTCGCTTGCCGTGGCTCGCGCCGCTGCCGAGTCCTCGGGCCTCGAGCTGTTCCGCTACGTCGGTGGCCCCAACGCTCACGTTCTCCCTGTCCCGATGATGAACATCCTCAACGGTGGCGCGCACGCAGACACCGGTGTCGACGTCCAGGAGTTCATGGTTGCTCCTATCGGCGCACCGAGCTTCAAGGAATCGCTGCGCTGGGGTGCCGAGGTCTACCACTCCCTGAAGTCGGTCCTCAAGGAGAAGGGCCTCTCCACGGGTCTCGGTGACGAAGGCGGATTCGCTCCCGACGTCGCGGGCACCAAGGAAGCACTCGACCTCATCACGATCGCCGTGAACAAGACCGGCCTCAAGCTGGGCACCGACGTCGCGCTCGCTCTCGACGTCGCCGCCACCGAGTTCTACACCGACGGCACCGGCTACAAGTTCGAGGGCAAGAACCGCACCGCGGCCGAGATGGCGGCGTTCTACGCCGAGCTCATCGACGCCTACCCGCTCGTTTCCATCGAGGATCCGCTCGACGAAGACGACTGGGACGGCTGGGTCGCACTCACCGATCAGATCGGCAACAAGGTCCAGCTCGTCGGCGACGACCTCTTCGTCACCAACCCCGAGCGCCTCGAAGAAGGCATCGTCAAGGGTGCGGCAAACGCACTCCTGGTGAAGGTCAACCAGATCGGCACTCTGACCGAGACCCTCGACGCCGTCGATCTCGCTCACCGCAACGGCTACAAGACGATGATGAGCCACCGTTCCGGCGAGACCGAGGACACCACCATCGCCGACCTCGCGGTTGCCGTCGGCAGCGGTCAGATCAAGACCGGTGCTCCGGCCCGCAGCGAGCGCGTTGCCAAGTACAACCAGCTGCTGCGTATCGAGGAGAACCTCGGCGACGCAGCACGTTACGCCGGCGAGGTTGCGTTCCCGCGCTTCGCTTTCGAGGCCTGACGGAAATCTAAGATTCAGTAGTGTCTGCACAGCGCGGTAAGCCACGATCCCCCGGCGGAAGTCCGGGGGGTCGTGGTTCCCGTCGTGGGGACACACCGTCGCGTGCGCGTCGTGACAGTGCTCGACGCCCACGCGCGTCGGAACCGGCATCTTCGGTCGATCCGGCAGCAGTTGATTCCGCTGCGACAGACCCCGCGCAATCGGGGGTCTCCGCCGAGAAAGCGTCGGCGCGTGGGTCGAAGTCGGCCCGGGGGAAGAGCGGAACCAACAAGTTCTGGTCTCGGCTTCCGAAGTCGGACAACACCATTTTCGGCTTGTCCACCAGTCGGGCCGTTGTGCTCGCGATGGTTGTGCTCGTGCTGGCGCTGACACTGGCAGTGCCGCTGCGTACGTACATCAGCCAGCGTTCGGATGCCGCGCAGGTGGCGGCCGAACGTCAGGTACTCGAGGAAGAACTGCGAAAACTGCAGGGCCAGAACGCGCGCTTCGACGACCCTGCGTACATCGAAGCTCTTGCACGAGAACGCCTTCGGTACGTCAAACCGGGCGAGACCCCGTTCCAGGTTCAGCTTCCCGGCGACTACAAGGAACCCGAGAAGAAGCAGGAAAAGGAAACACCGCTGACAGGTCCGTGGTATCGCGATCTGTGGCAAACGATTTCGGAACCGCCAGTGGTTCCCGAGACGACGACACCGGCCCCGATGCCGTTGGCGCCGATAGAGCCAGAAGAACAAGGAGTACCCACCGGGTGAGCAACACGTCCGAAAATTCCCCACAGGTTTCACAAGCGGATCTCGACGCCGTTGCCGCTCAATTGGGCCGTGAGCCACGCGGAGTGATCGAGATCGCGTACCGCAGCCCGGACGGTCAGCCCGGCGTCGTCAAGACTGCCCCCAAACTTCCGGACGGAACACCGTTCCCGACGCTGTACTACCTCACCGACCCGCGACTGACTGCCGAAGCGAGCCGTCAGGAATCCGCCGGTGTCATGCGTGAAATGACTGAACGCCTGACCCAGGATCCGGAACTTGCCGCGGCCTACCGACGGGCATACGAGTCGTACCTTGCCGAGCGGGACGCGATCGAATCTCTCGGAACCGACTTTGCCGGTGGCGGGATGCCGGATCGCGTCAAGTGCTTGCACGTGCTGATGGCGCATTCGCTTGCCAAGGGTCCCGGCGTCAATCCGCTCGGTGACGAGTCCGTTGCCTTGGCCGGCCACGGAAAGCTCCGCGGAACTGCAATTCCCGCGGACTGGCCTGGCATCGACGACGCCGACACCGCCGACCGGTGACTCGCCGTGTTGCCGCAGTCGATTGCGGTACCAACTCCATTCGACTGCTGATCGCCGACGTCGGCCCCGACGGTCGTCTGGTGGATGTCCGGCGCGAGATGCGCGTCGTGCGACTGGGTCAAGGTGTTGATGCGACAGGGACATTCGCGCCCGAGGCCATCGAACGCACCCGGGTCGCGCTGGTCGAGTACGCGTCGATGATCGCCGATGCCGGAGCAACCGCCGTTCGGATGGTCGCGACGTCGGCTACTCGCGACGCTGCGAATCGGGAAGACTTCTTCACGATGACGCGGGACGTGCTCGGTGCGGTGATTCCCGGATCCGGAGCGGAGGTGATCACCGGCGACGAAGAGGCGCGACTCTCGTTCGGTGGTGCTGTGGGAGAACTTGATCCGTCCGAGGGCCCCTTTGTGGTAGTCGATCTCGGCGGCGGGTCCACCGAAGTTGTCCTCGGCGACGCGTCGGGCGTCCAGGCTGCGTACTCCACCGACATCGGCTGTGTGCGCGTCACTGAGCGGTGCCTACCGTCGGATCCGCCTACGGCAGAGCAGGTTTCCGAGGCGACGGCTTTTGCGACCGCGAAATTGGCCGAGGCATTCGAGGCCGTGCCCGTCGAGAAGGCGCACACCTGGGTGGGTGTCGCTGGAACCATGACGACGCTGGCCGCGATTGCTCAGGAACTTCCGGAGTACGACGCCGAGAAGGTGCACCTGTCGAGGATTCCGTTCAAGCAACTTTTCGAGGTGTGCGAGCGACTTACCGCCATGCCTCGGGTTGATCGCGCCGCCTTCGGCCCGATGCATCCGGGGCGGGTGGACGTCATCGGCGGCGGAGCGATCATCACCACGGTGCTGGCTCAGACATTCGAAGCCAAAGCCGGGATCACCGAACTGGTTGTCAGCGAACACGACATCCTCGACGGCATCGCGATGTCGATAGCTCAGACCCACCCGATAGTCTGATTCCCGACGCACCCGACCAGTCGGGTGCGTCAAGGCCCCCATAGCCCAATTGGCAGAGGCAACGGACTTAAAATCCGTCAAGTGTCGGTTCGAGTCCGACTGGGGGCACAATATCGGTGCAGCTCAACGCACTATGTGCAGTTCAGGCCGACCCTCGAAACCTTCTCGGGTACGCAGAGGGTACGCAGGAGATTTACTCGAAGCCTCCGCGGCGGCGTCGAGAGCGGCCGCTACGGTATCGAGATCGTCCGCGAACAGGTGCCCGTAGCGGTCCAGTGTGAGGGTCGCAGTCTTGTGCCCGAGGAGCTGCTGGACGACCTTCACATTGGCGCCGGCGGCGATCGCCAACGATGCTGCAGTGTGGCGCAACTCGTGAGGGTGGCTATGGTGCCATTGCTCTCACTGCAACGCGCAATTGGTGGGGCTATCAACCCTGGGTATCACTTCTGTTCAATGGCATTGTCTACAAGGAAGTTCAGGCGGAGACGATTGCTCCCTATTCGGCCATGACAATTCAGGAGGGGATGACCGTGGCGGCCAGGGGGGCGGTTGTTGGAACTGGCGCTAGTGCCGCTGACCGCACCTTCAATGGAAGTACGCTGACCTTACTTGTTGCGTGACGCAGCAAAGCGCCCCTCCCGTCGAGATGCAGCGCAGATTAGCAAGACACGCCCCGCTACTTCGACGGGTCTCGGGCGAGTCGCCGAAGTTCGTCAAAGTATGTGCGTCGGGCCGCGCGGTCGGCCGAGGTGGCGGGGAAGATATTGGCGGAGCAGACCATTGATGGTTTCGTTGCCGCCGCTATGCCTCTCGTCAGGCAGGCGTAGACGGCGCGTGATCGTCGAACTCATCGCTCTTGGCGGCATGCTTGGCGCGAAGGGCCTCGAGTTGGGCAGACTTGGCCGCGGCCATGCGTTCGCGGGTGGCGGCAGTACGAGCCGGAGCCGGTGCCGGGGCGGGGTCGACGAGGTGGGCGTCGAGGTCGGGGGAGGACGCCCCGGGAGGCGCGGGGACCTCGACGGTGCGCATCGCCTGGCCCAGCAGGATGAACGGGAGGATGAAGACCCACAGGAAGATTCGGTACTCGCCACTGTGAAAGAACACGGCCAGGTAGATGCCGTAGCTCAAGAACGCGGTGCCGATGAGACCGTTGACAACGCGGCGGCCGGGGTTCAGTTCGGAGGTCACCAGCGCCAAAACGATCACGCCGATTCCGCTGACGAACAGCGCCGTCACATAGAAGCCGAACACGTATTGCCTTTCACGATCGACACGACCGGGTTTACCCCGTTGGTACTCGTGGTGCAGAACGTCCGCGCGAGGCCATTTGCAGTCTCGTCGTCATACTCACCGGTGAGGCCCTGATTCTCGAGGCTCGACAGAAACAATGCATCGCCAGTGAGCGGCTCCGCTTCTGCCTTTCCCGAGTCGTCCGACCCGCAACTAGTCAGCACCAATCCTGCAACGGCCGGTACCTCCACGAATGTCTTGTACATGGGGGTATCCAACCAGACAAACCGGACGGTTGTTAACCGGGGAGCAAAGTGCAATCCGGATAGCACGCAAACCCGAAGTGGTGTCGGGCCGGAACCACCCGCACTTCAGTGAACTCACACCTGGGGAGTGACACCCCGGTAGGCGAGCGCTTGCGGCGGCGATTGAATCCGACATCAAACCGCCGCACCGCTGGTAGTGCGGCTCGTATAGACGGTCAACCCCCGACCTAGGAAGCACACGGGCCGGGGGTTGGTCGATCGTCATCCGCATTGAGCACACAACACGGAGACCCACTATCGGTGCCGAGCCGCCCCCTCATGACTAACCCCGCACTTTCCAAGGTAGGTCGCTCGCTGACATATCGCTCGTTTCAGCGAAAATATTGTGATGTGTTTGCAATCCAAATACCTGGGGTAAAAGGTTTGAAGGTCGGGACTCGCGGATCCGAGAGTGAACACGGACCTTGGATCGCACGACTTAGGCTCCCGGCGGTTGAGCACACAGCCGTCGGGAGCTGCCTGTTGGTTTTCGCCGACATGTATAGCCGTTCAATCCATTTCGGGATTCCGGACTTCGCATGTCATGTGAACATTACGGAGGCTTCAACGGACCTTTCCGCTGCCCTGCGGGAGACCCGCCGGTCATACACGGCGATGTCGTTCCGGCGGGCCAAACGGTAGTGCCCTCGCCGCTCGGGCTGTAAACCCGAAGGGACCCGCCGAGGTGTCTGCGCGTTCACCCCGGCGGGTCGGCGCGTCTGAACTGTCGGGGGCCGACGCGCTCGGATTGGCCCATCAGGCGACCGGCCAGGGTCGAAGCCTGTGAGTCAATGTGTGTCGAATTCGCATAAGGCGCGACATTCCGTGATCGCTCGCCCGGCGAATTCGACACATCGAAACATATTCCGCCAGGACGAATCAATCGTGCAGATTGCTCATAAATCCGCCAAATGGATGAGACGACCCTCACCTTGCTGCACACAACGGCTGGGATCGGGTCAGTCCGGCGTTGGCGTTGGGGACCCGGCCTGGCCATGTTGTGACCGGGTCCCGTCGAACGCCACCCGTGTTGAGCACACAACACGAATGACCAACCGCATGTCGGATTCGACCCCTCGATTGAATCCGACTCATTGAACGTATTCGGCAAGCATCAGGCAAACACGCAAATCGGACGGAAATCCACCGAACGAACGAAGGTGGCCCCCAACCTCAGGGGGAGATTGGGAGCCACCACTCAACCCTATAGCGACACGGGTCCACCCATCGCTTGTCGAGCGACGGTGACCCCGCCGAGCTACCGCCAAGGCGAGGCCACCGCGCTTGGCATGTCAACATCCGTGAAGCGTCAACAGCCATCACGCAGAGTACAGAACCGGACGAACGTTTTCTTTCTGATGGATACGGCAGCGAAGTCGCTGCAGTTCGAGCACTCGCGACACCTGCACGACGAAGCAGCTCGGGCGCTGGGTGTCTATCCATCGCAGATGCTTCAGTGGACAAGGATCTCGCGATCACCGACCCCGCAAGTGTTGCGGCGCGTCGCAGCGTTGTTCGATGCGCCTGTGCAGGAGGTGTTGATTGCCGCCGGGTTCATGACTGAAGAAGAAAACGTGCCGTTGTCGCCGACAAGAATGTCACTGCAGCAATTGTCGAACAAGCAGATTCTCGACGAGATTCGACGCCGGACTGCCGGAGACTTAGCAGGACCCCCGATTCCCGTGCGTGTGAACGGAGTTATCCGTTTTCCAGATGGCCCGCCCACAGTATTCGTCGAGAACACCTAAGCGGGCCTCCACGCAGCATCAGACGGCGATATGCAACTCAATGGAGGGGCCCACCCCCGGCGAATCAGCAGCCGGAGGGCAGGCCGTGCGCGGCTGAACTGACCACTCAGAATTGCCGCAGCAGCAAAATGCTATCCAATTCTCACTTGCAATACGCCAGTTTTGCGAGGCCGAGCTGGTCTTCCCTTAAGCTCCCGATTCTGCGGGACGCAGTGTACGTGTGGAGGGTTCCGACCGGTTAGTGACGTTTCTCGTCGCGCCATTCCTTCGGGGAGCGCGGCAGTTGACGTATTCGATGCTTGGGGTTGTCCGGGTCGGCGGGCGTGAAGCGGCCATAGATTCCAGCGTCTTCACCCTGAAGGTACTGCTCGTGCTGCTCCTGCGCTCGCTGAGCCATGCGTTCATCGTCGGCTTGCTCGGCCGCTAGACGATCTTGGCGAGACCGCCACATTTTCCGAAAGATGACAAAGCAAATCCAACCTGCGAGCGCAATTCCGCAGATGAGTAGAATCTGTCGCCAGAAATTGATGAGTAGAACGATCGCGACGATCACGCCGACGATGATTGCGATCCCTATCGCTGTATCTGAGTTATTGGCAGCACCGGTCGCTCGAGACTCCCGTCCGGCCGACCCGCTGGGCTTCTTCGTCGACTGCTTGCCGCCGATCACCTTCGTGTCCGAGATACCTGCACCGGGAACCCTCACGGTTCGGCGAACTTTGCCGTCGGCACCGCGGCCAATTCGCACAGGTCCACTGCCGGCGCTGATCCCAAAACCCTTGGTGGATACAGACACTCGGACAGGGCCGAACTTCTTAGATTTCCGAAAGCCGACCATGTGTCATCTTCCCTGTCTGTCAACCCGCGCAGTCGCGCTCATTCTCACGTACATCTCGATATCCAACCAGAAATACTGGACACAACAGGAATTTTGGTCGGTTTCGGTCCGCGGGGAGCCGAAATGACCAACTGACGGATGGATCGTTCCTCGCTAGTCGAGGCCAACCTCACCGTCAAACCCACCGACCGAAGGGGTTGCGACGGACTCGACCCACACCGCGTCGACTACGTCTGGAAAACACAGTGAGCGGCGTTAGCGGTCGTAGTACTCGACCTGCCTGGGTTGGCAGTGTACGAAAGTCCTTCAATTGCCAAGTGAAGCGTTGGGGTGTGATCGACGGGCTGAGATGTTATTGGATGAAATTTGAAAAGTGGTGAAACCCTTGCGATAGCGGCCCAAAACGTTGTGGTGAGCGAATGAAAAGCCCCGTCGAGTTTCTTTCTACCAAGCCTCGAGCGGTCACAGTCAGTCGCCCTTTCCACCAATCGAGCGTTGTATCATGCATGCTCGATGGTTGTGTGATTCGAACCTCGGTGGCCCTGGAATTTCGAACAGTAGATAAACTCACGTGAATAAATGGGGAGTCGGGCTCTCGTCTAACCTGCACGATCTGCCCAGAAATTGACTCAGCCTCGGTCTTTGGTGCAGATTTCATGAGTTTTGCGGCGATGTCTAGAAGCGGTGCCGCCTCGGCGGGGCAGATCTTGGATTTTGCCGCGTCAGCCGATGGGGGCTGTGATAGTGCCCAACTGAAACGTGCTTCGAATTCGGCTACTGCCGGATGTGAAACCACATTGGACAAAGCTTGGACGAACTCCCGCGTGGCCCCTGCTTCGACGAGCCCAAGTACGTCCGACTGTCGCGGTTCGCGTGCTGGCTCAACGATATTGTCGACGACGGCCCGAAGCGCTTCTGAAAATGTGCGTGTGATTCGCCGCTCGGGAGACTCGATATTCAGCGATCGATTATCCATGCCTGGAAACGGTTCTTCCGCTCCAGCCAATTCGGACGCGTCACCGACACGAATCATCACAGGAATGACATAGGACCCTTCTTCTGTGTGACCCATCCTTGTTTGGTCAGCGTACGAATCACCGACCTTTGAGTAATTTCCCCGAATCTCGGGGCGAGTTCCCTGTGCGGTCGTTGCGCTGGAGCGAACCATGACTCTTGCAGATTCGGTCATCTTGGCGCCCGCGGAAAGTGGAATCGAATCGCTGATCAAATAATCATTCGCGGCGCGGAGATGTGCAATGTCGAAGCCAAAATAGATGATCGACTTTTCAACGCTTGGTCGATCCCGGTGCTCAAATTCTGCGATCCTATTTAGTACGCTAGAGAATTCGTAAGTGGTCCGCGAGAGTAGTGATGGTACAGCGATCATACGGGGATCGTCTTGGCTGACGGTCGGGCTACGCCACATTGAACCCGCAGGGCCGGAGGTGATCCGATTCCAGCCTCTGAGTGACAAGTAGGACGACAGGTCAGCACTCAAAGTTTCGTCATGCTCCGACACCGATTGCCTCCAATCCGAATCGCAGGCGCATGGCATTTCGCCAAGTCAGAAGAGTGTCTAGTGTAACCCGATTTTCTTGATAGACTCGAACAGATTTTCGAGTCGAGTTGGGGTCGTACTGGGCCCAGTATGCGTGGGTTCTATGCAGGGTCGACCGATCTTCGTCCGCGATCCAGTCGTAGTGGTTGTCAGGAACGACAACGAGGACGATGAAAACAGGTCCAGCATTGTCTCGCCAGCGATCTATCCAGTACTGGTCGCACGAGATAGTCTCGAATTTGCGCGTCATCTGCATGCTACTTGAGCACTTAAGTTGCAGGCGCACAGAACTTTCGGGGTATTCGACGCTCATGTCGATGGCATGCACGTCTTCGTCTTGCCGCGTCTCGCTAACCCTGAGGCCTGCTTGCGCGCAGAGTGAGCTGATGAAGGCGAGACTGTACCGCGATTTTCGACTACTTACCTCTAGGTCTCCGCCATAGTTGGTCCAGTAGTTCGTCAACTTGCCTGGCAAGTGGAGTGGTGCCGGATGAGTCATACCTTGCCGCTCGCCCGATGCACGAAAGTTCTGAAGTAGGGCGCCGGCCCGTGGCGATGACTACGCCCGCGAGCGAGAGAACGCGTAGAATTTGTCACGTCGACACTTCACCTGTCGGCCGGGCCTCGGGGGTGTTTGCCGCATCCGCCGGGGCTGATCTTTGTGGTCCGGGAATCATCGCATGCCGCAACTGGCCAGCATCATTTGAACCGTACTTACCGGTCTCAAACGCAACAGAGGCCCCACCAAACGGTGGGGCCTTCTCATTTGTTAGCTAGCTGCCGAACGGGAGCGACCCTGCTGCTCGTGCACCAACCTCGAACGCGTAGTCCTCATGCGTGGACGGAATTGCATATCCGGGGGTGCCCCATTGACCGTGTGCGCCGAGGTCGCCCTCGGCGATCTCACATTTCCACATTGCGTGATAGTCGCCATTGGCCATGTCGATAATTCTGGTGCCGACGGTCTTCGGTTGAATGTTCATGTAGTACGGGTACACGTACTCGGGTGCGGTGTCTCGCTTTGCGACCCCGGTGCACTGCAACCAGTGGCTTGATGCGTTGTCAATTGTGACGGTTACTGCATTCCGCACCGAGGTGACCGAGAGGTTCACTTCGCTGGGTACAACAGCGGCAGTGGCTGGCGTTGCGAGGCCTAGGGCGAGCACGGGCGCTGCCGCCGTCGAACAAAGGGCAGCGCGAGTCGTCATCTTCATTGAATTGTGTGCCTTTCAGGCGAAGGTGAACCGGAGTCTTTGATTAGTAATTGGGCGGCGGGGGCGGGGTGTTCGCGGGCTGCACGTGGGAGGTCCACTGGGCGCCGTCGTACCACCGGATGTAACCGGGGTTTCCGGGGTCTGGGTACCAGTTCGCGGGTGTGGTGTTCGGTCGCATTTCTTCGCGAGTGTTCGCGTGGTTCAGTGCGGCGAGTTGCTGACGCTGAAGGTCTAGATTCACACCCTGCTGAACGACCTGAGCGCGTGCAGCATTGCGGGTCTGCTTCGTGTATTTCGCGGTGCGCTCGTCGGTGTTCCGGAATGGAACTACGCCGGCCGTGCTGATGCTGATGGTTTTGCGGATGATGCCCATTGCCCTGGGTCCTCTCAACAGTTCGGTGACAAATACATACCAGACAGTCCGGATGATTGACCAGGGCGCCTGTTATTTACAGGGTTGTAGCTGTCGCAGTATCGCCAACGGGGAACAGTGGATGGGCAGGCGTTCTGCCGCCCATCAGGTGAGGTAGCTATTCGGCGAATTCGATGATCCCTATCTGAAACTGCGGGACTGTGATCTCGACATCGGCTTTAGAGGTATAGGAGTATTCGCCGTCGACCACCACGAACATCTTCACATCGTCGCCCTTGACGAATGGTTTAAGCATCGCAGGGTCGCCAACTAGGTGCGCGGACTCAGTGTTTCCTATCGAAGATGTCGACGTTCCGACGTGCGCGAGAAATCGATCAAGGCCGACCGCCCCGTCGAAGTGCCATATGGAACCGTAAAGAACGATGCGACGTCCGTCCTGTGCTCGAAGGTCTTTCAGGATCACTTCGAAGTCGCGTTTTGATATTTCTTCGTAGGTCGATGGATCGGACAGGGTGGCGTCGGTGTGGAGTTTGTTCCTTGTGTCGACGGATTGCTGGTACCGCGTCTGTTGTCGGTCTGTGCTGGAGTTGTCTTGATCGTCACCTAGGTTGGCGGCGACTATGGCGCCAAATAGCACAACGATCGCAACCGCCGCCAATCCGCGGAGTGACCTGAGTATCTCTGCTGGAGAACTCGTTTTCTGCTGGTCTGGGCGCCAGTCGGGCTGTGAGTTCATCGTCGCGTCCTTGCTCGGCCCCATAGTGGGGAAGTGTCAGCAATACATACCAGACAGTCCGGTCATACGGATTCGACGGACCTTCTTAGTCGCAAATCAAATAGTGGGGCGCCGGTTCAGTGGGTCGCTCTGTTGTGCGCCGGCGGTCAGTCGTAGGGCAGCAGGGATAGCGGCCTCAAACGTGCCGAATTTCCTAGTGCTAAAGACGCCCGTTACTTCGGTTAGGGCTTAGTCAGGCATGGGCTAGTCAAGTTTCGCTGGCGGATAGTCCCCGTAGACGCCTTCGTCGCGACCAGCGAGGTACTGCTGATGCTGCAGGTTCGTGCGCTCGTCGAGGCCCTTGAAATAGTCAGCCTTCACTTTGCGCATGTCAGCTCGGTACTCGCGCACGAACTTGAAACCCTCGTACGTCATGGGGATAAAAAACGCCGCGATTACAACCCACAGCAGGATCCACAGCATCGTCTGCCAATGGTTCGTGATGAAGACAATTAGAAAGAACGCTGCGATGAATCCGAGAAGTACCTTCATCTCAATCTGATTCCTCTGTCGATAGATCTAGCACCAAAAGTGCCAAACATCCTGGCGGTGCGGCACTACTTCGTCTCCGGGCAGTACACGTTTTGGGCGGTAGAGATGATAATTCGAGCCTGTGACGCCGAGTACTTCCACGACATTTTCTCGATTATTTCTTCGACCGTTCCGCTTCCTGGCCCGCAGCGTCAACGTCGTGCAACGCCGCCGCCCGGACAGATCGTCTCGGATGAAGAACGACTCCGCGGCATGACTTACCTGTGAGTACTTGGCCCCGTCGTGATGTGGGAGGCTACGACCGCCTTGACGGCCACTACCGAACCACCAACTCTGACTACGAGAGAGAGCTGTAAAAGATGCGAGCAGATATCGAACGCGCTGCCCAGGCGGTGCGCGCGGCCGCTGAGTTCGACTGGACGTGGACCGTCAATGACCTGCCGCCGTTCTGCGGTCAGGTCGGTTGGCAGTTCAGCGGCCTCGATGAGCAGGTGCCAGCAGCCGTGACCAATCTCGAAGTCAATCGCCCCGATGTGAGGGTGGGCGTCGCGGACATATCGACAACCGAATTGTCGCGATCGATCGATGAGATCTCCTTCCGTGCCAGTGATGTGGTTCTCGGTCAGAGCGACTTGGGGCCTGAGCTGGATGAAGTTTTCAATGCACTCGTGGACCGGATGTTCGAACTGCTGGGGCAGCGGCCCACGGATTGGTGGATCGAACCGACCCGCGGCCTGCGCTGGGACCTTCCGGGCCTGGTGGTTACGGCCCAAATCGGCGTCTCATCGGTCTGGGTGTATCTGGTCAGTCCTGCGTACCAGCAATGGTGCGACGAAATCGAGCAGAGCGCCGAAGATGAGTAGACGCGAGGTCGGTTGAGGCTGCGGCCGGCCCGACTCGCTGTCATTCCTGAAAATCGATAGCTTGCGCAGCTCGCACTAGGTGTACCCGGCCATCAGGTTGGTGACACCTAGCCGCCGATAGACATGAACGGGCCGGAACGTGCTTCTTCGTTCGAGTAGGTCACAACTCCGCGGTGCGAGACCTCCACCTGGTAAAAGTCCAGCTTGGCCGGGACCTGAATTGAGAAGGTCAACATGCAGGCCCCGCTCACGTACTCGCTGCTTGCGATCGACCCGGTTGCGACAGTCTTGCCTGACTGATCACCGATCGTCACCGAAGCACCCTCCGAGAGGTCCTTGTATCCACCCTTACCTGCGCAACGATTGTCAGACAGCTTGGTGACTCCGTCGATGATCCCCACACTGCCCTTCATTTCGAAGGTCTTAGGACTGGTATCTCGCAAGGTGAAGACCGCGATGAGCGCAAGCGCGATGACGGCAATAACCGCTGCACCGATGATGAATACGCGTTTGTTGCTATTTGACACGGGTTGCGGGGCGGGCACTGGGAGTCCCGAGTCGGGGGCTGAGGGATACGTCATCGAGCTGACCTTCTCTTGGTTTGAATGGATGCGATCGGCCAATCGTTGGACTGGCAAAAAGGTAGGTAAAATGCACATACATCAAACCAGACGGACCGGTCGTAACGTATAGGTGTCAGACACTGATCTAGGTGCCCAACGTACTTCGGTACGCAGGGAGTACGCAGCATGCTCGAAACCGGCCAATCACACAATGCGCATAAAGATGAATCACGTTGCGTTTCAACGGTTTGCCAATGCCCCCAATTCTGCCAATTCTGGCAAACGTCGAGAAGAGCAAACTTAAAATCCGTCAAGTGTCGGTTCGAGTCCGACTGGGGGCACACGAAACTGCAGGTCAACGCACCAAAAATAGGGATGGCCTGCGGATGGAGTTGGTAACCGTCCGCAGGGCGTCCGCAGGAAATTTAGTGACTGCCGTTGCAGCGGCATCTAGAGCCGCCGCAACGATGTCCAGATCGTCGGCAAATAGGTGTCCATACAGGTCGAGCGTGAGTGTGGCCATCCGGTGTCCGAGTATCTGCTGAACGACCTTCACGTTCGCGCCGGCGCCGCGATGTCGTGTCCATCGTCGTCGACCACCTGACCGTCAAATCCATCGACCGCCGGACTTTTCGGTCTGCATGCAGTGAAGGCCCCACCGTATGGTGGGGCCATAGGGTGTCGCTTTGGCGTATCTAGTTGAAGTTGATACGTGCTCCGCCAGAAAACATCGAGTCGTGGACTTCGATCGCGACGGGGACTGCGCCTACTGGGATGTCGAATACCACTCGGGTGGAACGGGTGATGCCAGGGTTGATGTCGCCCGCACCCTTGTCGTCCCCTTCGAGGCCGAACTCCGCTGAAAAGTTGTTGGTGAATTCTCGCCCCTGTTCGTCAATCAAAACTTGATTCGAACTGGCGTAGTACTGCGACTTGTTCGACGTGTTCGTTACGTCGACGTAGACAACTACGAACTGTCCCTCCGCTGTTTCACTGAACCACGATGATCCTTTTCCGATCGTCGCGAGTCCTGTTTCGACTTTGGTGACGACAAAGCCGAACTTTCCGTCCCTCACTTCGGTGCCGAGCCCTGTCGCGACTTGTTCGTGCTTCGTCGTTGTTGTTGGGGACTTCGTTTCTGGTGCCACTTCGTCGACTACGGATGCCGGCGCGCGAGTGGTGGACGTAATCCGGGTGGCAGTCGTTGTTGACTTGTCGTTGCTGCTCAGTGCCGAAATGAAGATGCCGATTCCGAGGATAGATAGTCCAATGATGAGCAGTTTCAGACCGGTGCCCATCGGCTTTTTCGGAGGCATGCCTGGCTGGAATTGAGGAACTCCAGGCCTAGGGGTCGGGCGAGTGGCGTCTGACCACTGCAATCCATTCCAGTACCGCTGGATGCCTTGAATTTGTGGGTCTGGATACCAGCCGGGCTGTGAGTTCATCATCATGTCCTTGCTCGGCCCCGTAGTGGGGAAGTGTCAGCAATACATACCAGACAGTTGGGACAATAGTGGCGGCCGGATTCACTTCCTCCTGCGCTGGCAGGGCAACTTAGGTGAACCCTCACCCCTCATCCACGAATCCACATCACCTCGGTGGATCCGCGACACACCGTTCGGGGCGGACTTCTGGTACCCCATGAGACCGGATCCTGGCTTGGCTTGCTCGTCCGCCAGCATCTTCAGAACCGTCTCGGGTGTCGGCGCATGTACACGGCCGTTTCATTGACGCTCATCCAAAGATGACAGTGGCCCCGGTGGATGCTTCTGCTGCGGTAAGTGTCCGAGGGTTCCGAAATACTCTGAAATTGACTGCCGTACGGCCAGGGGCGATCGCAGGGCGCATGACTTCTGTCAGCGCTTCGATTGTCTTATGTGGAATCTCGATCGAGATCTTCTTAGTCATCGATCGAGTGGAACAGGAATCATTACTTCTCTGCCCCGCAGTGCGTCCGCAGCAGTTTCGCGACTCTCCAAACGACCCAAGACTGCAAAAGCTGAAATCTCTTGCCCTGCAGCGATAATCCGATCCCGCCAATCTGGCCAATTGAAACAAATATCAAGAAGGGCAACTGAATCCGTCAAGTGTCGGTTCGAGTCCGACTGGGGGCACCAAGTAGATCCGCCTGCACATTGAATCGGAAAACCCCGCTCGTCCTCTTCGGACGGGCGGGGTTTTTCGTGGAGCAACGACTGACCACCAAGTGGCTACTGGGCCCAGACGGTCGTTCCTGCAGGCGCATTCAGTGTGTTGACGAGGTCGATGCCGGCTACGACAGCCGCGCCGCCGCCACCGAGGATCGTTCCGGCGACACCGCCGATTCCGGCTCCTGTTGCGAGGCCACCCAGGCACAGTGCCGCAGCGACGGGGAGTCCGACGATGGTCAAGCCCAGCGGAGCACCGACAGCGCAACCGATTCCGGCGCCGACGATGGTGCCGAGCAGGCTGCCGACCTGAGTGCCGAGACCGAGCTGACTCTGGAAGTGCGCAATCGCCCGATCATTCTCCTCGGGCGAAGCTACCGGCGTCCATTCCTTTGCCGCAGGCGCACTCTCGGGTCGAGGTGTTGCCTTCGCCGAATCGGTGATCGGTGTCAGTGTGAGGGTCTTACCGTCTTCACTGATCGTGCGATCGAAGGGGAACTGCAGATCCCCGAGGTTGTATGCGAGAGGCAGGGAAACAAGGTCGGCTCCCTTGCTGTCCTGCAAGACGACGGAGTGGCCGTCGCCGGATACCTTGAACAGCCCGGCGTCGATAGTGGTGACGATCGACTTGTCGACGATCTTCGCTTCGTAATTCACGTCGGTCGACGGATCAGCTGATGCGATCCCCGTTGATGCTCCGACTGCAGCGACCGCTAGAGCAGTCACAGCCGCCTTCTTGAAGAAACCCATAGTTCAACCCCGTGTTCGCCTGCGTGTGCTCGCAGAAACTCGACAACTTCGGACATTGGTAAACCCCCGACAAAGCCTTCGTATTAAAGCAGACCGAAGTGACAGAAGGGATAGTTGCGCTCGGGCTGACCGGAAGCGGCCGGTGCAATCAAATTTGCAGTGTGCAGTACCAAGGCATCGAACGTGTGTGCGAAAATGTGGAGATGCGGTTAACCGAGCGATCCCCGGACCGCTGTCCGAACGGACACCCGCT
This sequence comes from Rhodococcus sp. IEGM 1406, assembly GCF_030056745.1. NCBI lineage: Bacteria > Bacillati > Actinomycetota > Actinomycetes > Mycobacteriales > Nocardiaceae > Rhodococcus > Rhodococcus sp. IEGM 1406. The sequence goes on from NZ_JASHKO010000001.1 coordinate 1,749,557, forward strand.
GACGGCCAATACGTGCCTCGTCGGCTGGGAGGTGTGCGGTTGTGCCTCGACCGAGAATGGCGGGCATCGGACCCATTACTGCAGGCGCTGCGGTGAAACTGTCCGGACGCCAGAGTGCGTCGGCGTGGATCCGCAGAAAAGTCGATGGAGTTGAAGGGGTGCCCTGCCTGCTTGGGTGGGGCAACCAGGCAGGGCAGTGGTTGGCCGTCCCTCTCAATACCGACCTACGGCGAACCATTGGCGTTGAAGGTACCCACACTTCGTGACGCGCGCCACTTACGTACCAGTACCTTCGTTAGCCGAGGTCAGTGGTGGCGACGACCGAAGTCGCCGACGTCCCCGCGGGGACGTGGTTCATGGAGAAATCGCGGTCCCGGTCAGGGTTGACGACGCTTGCCAGCAGGAGCATGGCGGCGACAAAGAGAACTCCCGCGGTGAGGTAGGCGATTCTCACGGGCAGGCGCGGGCGTCGATCTGAATTCGTGGACATTCACGTTCTCCATCGGTACATGTTGGACGAACGCCTAGTTTAACGATCAACTAATAAAAGGGGTCCGAACAGTGACGCAAGATACGAAAAGACCCTCGATCTCGGGGGAAATCGAGGGCCTTTCCGGTCGAACGTCGGTGTCGCCAAGCACATAGCGTCACCGACCCACTATCGGTGTCGAGCGTGACCCCTCATGTCCGACCCCACTTCTCGACACTATCCAGTAATTTGCGACATTGTGGACGATTCAGACATTGTCATTCGGATGGGGGACACCCCGCCCGCGACACCTACTTTCGTCCAGCCGCCCATTTCATTCCCCAGTTGTAGGCCCGATCGAGATCTGACTGACTGCCGTTGATGTACTGAACTTCGCGGGTCACCGTCACGCCCTGACCTGAACTCTGGATGAGAGCGATTGCGCACAACCGCTCCTGGTTGCTGGCCGAATCGAGCCGCACTTCCACCTCGGGGCCGTTGGTGGGATACAGGGTGACGACGCCGTCCACGGCCGCCCAGTTGGGGGCGCCGTCGTAAATCATCGCGAAGATCAGGATTCGCCGGAAAGCGCTTGGGTCACCAAGATTGACGTGCATGTTCTCGCCGCCGGTGTTCGCACCACTTCGGTCGTCGCCGTCGAGGGAGATGTAGGGCGGAGAAGTCAGTGAACCGAAACTGTTGCCCAAGGCCTGAACTACTCCCTTGGACCCGTCGGCAAGTTCGTACAGGCATCCGAGGTCCAGGTCGACCGCGCCAGAACCTGCGCCGGCGAGTTTGGCGAGGAAACCGGTCTTCTTCGGTGGTGCTCCCTGCGACCAGTTGAGGTTCACGCGCATATTGCCTTGTCGTTCACCCGCCTTCGCGAGGTTGACCGTCGGTGCCGATTTGGTGAGCGTGATCTTGCTCAGGCTGACCGGTGCTTGCGACGGAGTGGACTCGCCGGAACGTCGGGTGTAGTCGATTGCCATCGTGATAGTCCTTGTCTGAACTCGAATGAGTCCGATCGTGTTACCCGTCGAGGAATCTCCACCGACGTGATCGGCGATCTCCGGCCATTGTCCCTCATGTCTGATTTCAACCCATCGGCATCAAACTTGCCGCACCAACTACCGGCAGACCAGTAGTTTGCTGATTACTGTGTCTGTGGGCAGACCTGACTCCGAAATAGGTCGGACGTACTGGTTGACACCGCAGTGCCTAATTACGAGAGAATTGCTGAGTCGGACGTCCGATTCGAATTGCGTCGTGGGAGCGGGAGGTAAGTGATGTCGGTCCTGTCTCTTCTGCAACCCCACCAGAGAGAAAGATTGACGCCCGCGCAGCGCGATGACGTCACTCGTGAGCAGATAGCCGTCACCTTCGGCGTGCTGCCGTGGGCCGCTGCTGTCCACCTCGTCGTCACACTCGGGCTGACGTTGTATGTGATTCCGCCGGACAGCGGACCGTTGCCGCGTCTGTGGCCATTCCTGTCCGGAGTGATCGGGTTGGTGGGGATGTGCGTCGGTCTCGCCATTCATTTCAACCTGATCGCACCCACGTACCGGATGTCCTACGCGTTTCTCATCATCGAATTTGCTGTAGTCGGGATCCTGTATTCCTCGCTCGCCCTGGTCCTGTACCCGATCCTGGACGATTCCGGCGACCTGATCCTGATAGCGGTCACCACATCCATCACCGGAGCCGGAGCCGTGGCCACCGCGATGTTGCGGATGGTGGGGGTCACCTGGATCCTGTCCAATATGGTCATCCTCGGGGTGGCATTCTGGCTTCAACCGGGGCCCGAGTTCGAACGAATTCTCATTGGAATGATCGCCTACGGCGCAGCTCTGATCGGCGGCACGATAGTGGTCTCGGGCAACCTGGAATCTCGCTACCGAGCTGAATTGAGCGCCGCGTCGGAACGATCGGTTGTGCAGATGCTTCTCGAGGATTTCGAAGGCAACGCGGGGGACTTCGTGTGGGAGACGGACCAGAAAGGCAAGTTCAACCGAATCCCGACGCGGCTCGCGGTCGAAGCGGGGCTGGACTCCACCGAGTTGCAGGGAACGGCGTGGCAGGACCTGTTCATGGAGTTGGGCACCCTACGGATCCCCGGCGGAATCGATGCGCTCATGGAGTTGCAGAAAGCCCGCCACACGAAGACCGCATTCGTCGACGTGCTCGTTCCGGTCCGAGTGCACGGTGAAATCCGGTGGTGGCAGATCTCCGGACGCCCGCGCCCCGGCCGCGCGCCCGACGAGTTCGTCTGGCGGGGAGTCGGTTCCGACGTCACGGAAGTGAAACTGCAGAGTGACGAGATCGTGCGGATGGGTCGGGTGGACGCACTCACCGGCATGCCGAACCGGCACAGCTTCTGGACCGAGCTCGAGCGACTGCTGCGCGATCCGTACACAAGCGAAAGTGGTCTCGCATTGGCCATGCTCGACCTCGACAACTTCAAATCGGTCAACGACACACTGGGTCACACCGTTGGCGACGCGGTTCTGCGAGAGGTCGCGGATCGCCTGTCCGAAGCCGGCGGAATGTCACAGTTGTTCGCACGTCTGGGTGGAGACGAGTTCGCGATTCTTTTCACCGATGTAGGTGACAGTTCGCAAGTTCGTACTCTGCTCGGCCGCTACATCGAAACTCTGCATGAGCCGATCACAGTGGCCGGCACGCGGTTGGAGATCGGATGCAGCATCGGGTACTACCTCCCCGCCGAACTGCCGTCCTCCGCCGACGAAATGATGGGCGCTGCGGACCTCGCGTTGTTCGCGGCAAAGGAATCCGGGCGCGGGGCCGTGCGTGAATATCGAGACTCGATGAAGTCCGTGGCCGATCGGCGGGCCCGCCTGCTTGAAGATCTGGGAAACACCGTCGCGGAGAAGGACCTCGAACTCGAGCTGCTGCCCAGGATCGACGTGCTCTCCCGCGAGATCGTTGCCGTGGAGGTCCGCGTGGTCTGGCACAACGCCCGCCTCGGAGCTGTGACGTCCGCCGAATTCATGAGCATCGCAGACGACACCGGTTTGGCTTATTCACTAGGAACGACCATCTTCGAGCTGGCGTGCGAGGCGGCGTCGCGTCTTCCTGATCACCTGCGGGTAGCCGTCGCGGTATCGACGCGTCAGCTCGAATCGGATTCCTTTGTCGACTCGATAGGTGATTCGCTTCGACGATCGGACGCCGGCGCACATCAGCTCGAGCTCCAACTCAACGAATCCTCGGCGATCACCGACGAGTCCAAGTCTGCATTGCACGCGATCGCGGACATGGGAATCGCGCTGACCGTGGACGAGTTCGGTGCCGGATTCTCCTCGCTCGCATCACTGTCCGGCCTTCCGTTCACCAGAGTCCGGATAGAACGCTCCATTTCGGGTGCAGCGCCTGGTGGACGGCCGATTCTCGAAGCTGTCGTGGATCTGGTCGACGCGCTGGGAATGGAGGTCGTCGTCTCAGGAGTCGACGGTGAGGAGGACTTGAAGTCCGTGGCCGCTGCAGGGGTGAGGACTGTTCAGGGATACATCGCCGGCGGGGTCATGTCGGTCGACGCGGTCGCAGCGGCGGTAGCAGGCCGACGTGGATGACCCGGCGGTACTCCGTAGGCGTCGTGTCGAGACGTCTGTGCGCAAGCTCGGTCGCAGCGGCACGGAACAACACCTCTCGGATTACGATCGCCGTCGCTTACTCGATCGACGCCTGCGGTTCACCGCGCGCGTACTTCCGTGGTCGTTTCTGACTGCAGCGGTTGCGTTGTCAGCGATCGTGGTGCTCCTGCCGGTGGATGCCGGATGGTTCAGCTTCGCCTGGTCGAGTGTCATGCTGTTGTCGAGCGCTGGGTTCAGTGTCTATTGGCTCCGGCGCTCGGGTATGGGAGTCTCAGAGTCCCAGACCACCGAATTGGTGGTGCTCACAGTCGAAATCATTGTCTGGGGAGTGCTCCTGGCATGCTTGGCTCTCGTTCTCTTCCCGATGCTCGATCCTGGTGACGAATTGGTGCTGAGTTCGACCTTGATCGGTGGGATCGCGGTCGGCGTGTTTCCCACCATGATGTTTCGCGGAATCACTGTCGTCTGGATCAGCCTGGTGGGAGTCGGGCTGGCCGGGGCGTTCTGGACGGAACCGGGTACATCGCGTTTCGTGCTGATCGGGGTGCTGGTCATCTTCGTAGGTTCGCTCTACAGCGGAACTTTGCTGTTGGCCAACCTCTTCGAGAGACGGCTACGCGCCGAACTCATAGCCGAGGACGAACGAGATCTCGTCGAATTGTTGCTCAACGATCTCGAAGACGGAGCGCAGGATTGGCTCTGGGAAACCGATTCGCGCGGTATCGCCAGTACCGTGTCGTACCGATTTGCCGAGCAGGTCGGTTTACCGGCAGCGCAGATTCGGGGCCGCACCATGCACGAGATCCTGATCGGGATCGGCGCATCTCGAACAGATGCGGGCAGGAAGTCCCTTGATCTTCTCACCGCGAATTTTCAAGCCGGGACGGCGTTTCGGGACCTCACCATGCAAGTTGTCGTAAGGGGCGATACTCGCTGGTGGTCGATGTCAGGTCACCCGGGCAGCGGCGACGGGGCAGACTACGGGTGGCGCGGTGTCGGATCCGATATCACGCACTCTTATCACCAGCGTCAAAATATCTTGCGACTGGCGGAAGTCGATTCGCTGACCGGGCTCAAGAATCGGTACAGCTTCAACTCTCAGCTCTCGTCGAGGCTTCGGGACGGACGCAGAGTGTGGTTGGCGATTCTGGACCTGGACAACTTCAAGTCGATCAACGACCGGTTGGGACACCACGTCGGAGACGACGTGCTTCGCGATGTTGCGAGCAGGCTGCACAGCCTTCTGCGATCGAACGAGATCTGTGGGCGACTGGGGGGTGACGAGTTTGCCATCGCCTTCGACGACATCGCGAGTGCAGATGAGGTCGAGGAACGATTCCAAACGATTCTCGACTCATTCGAACGACCATTTTCACTGGTCGGCAACCAGATTCGCATTCGTGCCAGTCTGGGGTACGGCTCGATGCCCGACGACGCCGACAGCCTCGAAGACCTGGTGATTGTTGCGGACCTCGCGCTCTACCACGCAAAGGAGAGCGGTCGGAACCAGATCCGCGCCTTCGATGCGACTTTGCGGGATCGTGCGACAGGTAGGGCCAGAGCACTGTTGGATCTTCGTCGTGCGTTGATCGACGAAGAGTTCGAGTTGGTCTATCAACCGCAGGTTTCAGCCGCGACGGGAGTTGTTGTCGGGTTCGAGGCTCTGCTGCGGTGGAACCATCCGACGTCAGGTCTCGTCTCGCCGGGAGACTTCATTTCGGTCGCCGAGGAAACTGGCTTGATCGTGCCGATCGGTGCAGGTGTTTTGCGGGCTGCCTGCACGGCAGCGACAACGTGGCCGGCGGACATTCGGGTTGCCGTCAATGTTTCTCAGGTGCAACTGCGTTCGAGTCGATACGTCGAATCGGTACGCCAGACACTGAACGAGGTGAACCTCCACCCCAGCCGACTCGAGATCGAAGTGACCGAATCGCTGGTCATCGACGACGCCGACCGAGATGTGTTGGTACAGCTCTCGGCGCTCGGAATCGCGATTGCGATGGACGACTTCGGTACAGGGTTCTCCTCGGTTGCCAGCTTGGCCCGGCTGCCGCTCGATCGGTTGAAGATCGATCGGGCGTTCGTCGCACCGCTGGACGCGGATCCCTCGAATTCGAGGTTCGCTGTCCTGCGAGCCGTCATCGCGATTGCCAAATCTCTCGGGCTGGACACCGTTGCCGAGGGCGTGGAGACGGAGAGGCAGCGCGCGATAGTGACGGAGTGCGGATGTGACGTGATCCAGGGGTACCTCGAGGGAATGCCGATACGGGCAGCCGAGATTCCGGACTATTTGAATGAGCGACCAGGCGGTCCGAGCAGGCTGGGTGTCGCGGCTACCACTGAGTGAGAACTTTGCGCCCGTTTTGGCGATCGATGTGTGACGGTACGCCGAAGTGATTCACATCGAACTGCAGAAGGGTGTCTTCGTGGTGGTCGGATCGGCGTACTTCCCAGGGCCGATGTTGGTGGGTAAGAAGGCAGTGGTCACAGGCGGTTCCCAGGGAATCGGCGCAGCGATCGTTCGAGCATTTGCCTCGCATGGCGCGTCAGTTCTGGTTGTGGACATGGCACCGCTGGGCGAGGTCGAATTCGACTCAGCTGCAGGTGGTTCGATCAACCATCTCGAGTACGACGTGCGTGCGCAGGAAGTCCCCGTCGCGTTGACCGAGTTCGCGCCGGACGTTCTGGTGAACAATGTGGGTCATTTCCTGAACCCGCCGACAGCGTTCACCGGTACGGATCCAGGATTCTGGTCCGAGGCGGGCAACATCAATTTCGATCACGTCGTGCGCCTGACCCATGCCCTGCTTCCCGGCATGATCGATCGCGGAGTCGGTGGATCGATCGTGAACCTGACGACGGTGGAGGCGCATCGAGCGATCCCGGGCCACACCATGTACTCGGCATACAAGGCCGCGCTGACGCAGTTCACCAGAAGTCTTGGTGTGGAGATCGGTCGAACCGGAGTGCGCGTCAACGCCATTGCCCCGGATCTGATCGAGTCGGTACAGGTGCCGTATCGCAGGATCGTCCCTGCCGACGACTGGGACAAGTGGCCGGGGTGGGCGCCGCTGGGTGGACCGGGCCAGCCGGTCGACATTGCCGGCCCCGCGCTGTTCCTGGCTTCAGACCTGGCGAGATACATCACCGGAACCGTCATCCACGTCGACGGCGGCTCGCACGCTGCCGGAGGCTGGTTCCCCACCGAAGAAGGCGGCTGGACCAACCGGCCCCGAAAGGCTTGACACATGACAACTTTCAGTCTGAACGTTCCCAATTTCGGTACCACCCTTGCGGAGAAATCCTACGGGAAACTCGTGCAAGTCTGTCAGAGCGCGGAAGCTGCCGGCTTCGACCGGGTCCTCGTCACCGATCATGTGGTGATGGGCCCGGACAACTCGGCATACACGTGGTCGGCGTTCCCCACCGAGCCTGACGCCAACTGGCTCGAACCGCTGACCGTCCTGGCTTTTGTTGCCGGACAGACGAAGACAATCCGCTTGGGGACCGGAATCGTCATCGCGGCGCTTCGCGGGGGAGCGGTACTTGCCAAGACTGCCGCGACACTCGATCTGCTGTCCGGCGGCCGCCTCGACCTTGGCGTCGGAACCGGTTGGCAGGAACGCGAATACGACGCCGTCGGTATGGACTTCGGTAAACGAGGACCGTTGCTCGACGACGCTCTCGCTGTGTGCCGGGCCCTGTGGAGTTCGGCGCCGGCGAGCATCGACACTCCTCGTCTGAAGTTCGACGACGTGTACTGCGCGCCCCGTCCAGCCGCTGGAATACCGATCTGGGTATCCGGTTCACTATCCAAGGCCGTCGTACGACGCGTCGCAACCTGGGGTGACGGGTGGATTCCGATCATGGGCGCCGCGGACGACGACCTACGTGAAGGGATCGACGTCATCGGGAAGGCCATGGCGGACCTCGGACGCGATCCGGCGGAATTGCAGGTCCGTGGGCGACTGACCGTCGTTCGCGGGGCTGACGGTTCGATCGATCTCCCGGCGACGATGATCGGTGCCGAACAGCTGCTCGAATCCGGTGCTACCGATGTGCTGGTTGCGCTGGCAGCTGTTGATCCGGATCCGGACACGGCGATGTCGGAGTTCGGCGAGCTGGTGTCGGCCTTCGCAAAGGTGACCCGATGACTATTGCGTTGAAGCGATAGTTCTATCGTGCGAAGTGTTGTAGTGCAGCCTGATCGAGGAGAGAACACATGACCGAGAGCATCGTCGTGGATACGAGCCTGGAAGGGTTGCTCGATGCCCGGATCAGCTGCCGCGCCTACGAGGACCGTCAGGTGCCACGTGAGGTGATCGAGGAGATCCTTCGGCTGGCGCAGAAGACGCCCTCGTGGTGCAACACGCAACCGTGGCAGGTTGCGATCACCGAAGGAGAGGGCACCGAACGATTCCGCGCCGGCCTCGGTGAGTACGTGATGGCCAACGCCCAGGAGTCGGACTTCGAGTTCCCCCGCGAGTACCAGGGCATTTACAAGTCGCGTCGGTTCGACTGTGCGATGGCGCTGTATTCGAGCGTCGGAATCGAGCACGGTGACCGCGCCGGTTCCGCGGCACAGACGATGAAGAACTTCGAGCTCTTCGGCGCTCCCCACGTCGCGATCATCACCACCGACGAGGCATTGGGCACCTACGGCGCTGTCGACTGTGGGTTGTACGTGAACAGCTTCCTGCTCGCGGCCCAGAGCCTGGGGGTGGCCACCATTCCGCAGGCGGCGCTCGCGGGTAGCTCCAAGTTCATTCACGAGCACTTCGGCATCGACGACACTCGCAAGGTCGTGTGCGCGATCTCGTTCGGATACCCCGATACCGACCACCCGGTGAACGGATTCCGCACCGAACGCGAAACCGTCGACAACGTCGTGCAGTGGATGTCGAACTGATGGGGATGTCGAACTGATCACCTGCACTTCCAGAGATTGAGTGTTGAGCTGATTCACCTGAAAGACTGGTGGCATGTCCGACACACCCGAACTGTTCGATCGTCTGCGCCGATTTCCCGATGTCGAGGCACCCAATCTCTTTGCCGTCGACGCGGCTGATCGTCTGATCCTCGACGAGGCCGCCGACGCTCTGGCCGCGGCACCGGCGGGCACCGTCGTCGTGATCGGCGATCACTACGGTGCGCTGACCGCCGGTGTTGCGCTCGTTTACGGAATCGCCGGCGTGCGGGTTCACCAGGATCCGCTCACCGGAGAGTTGGCCCTCGCGAACAATGCGCGCGAACTCGGTTTCAGTGACGCCTTCACCTCCCACGGACTGGACGAGGAGTTGCTCAGCGGCGCCCGCGTCGTGCTCATGCAATTGCCGCGTAGCCTCGCTGAACTTGCCGAGATCGCTCAGCTGATCGCGCTCCACGCCGACCCGGCGGTTCGTGTCTTCGCCGGTGGGCGTGACAAGCACATCACCCCGGCGATGAACAAGGTTCTCGGCGAATCGTTTTCCGACGTCAGCGCCTCGCGTGGGCGTCAGAAGTCCCGCGTACTCAAGGCATCGGAACCGAAGGCCGATGTTGCCATCACGTTCCCGATGACCGAACGCCTCGACGAGTTCGACCTCGACGTCGTTGCTCACGGCGCCGTGTTTGCCGGTGCGAGCCTGGACATCGGCACCCGGTTGCTCCTGGAGAACCTCGGAAAGATTGCGGTCGATCCGCTGAGCGACGTGATCGATCTGGGTTGTGGCAGCGGCATTCTCGCGGCGGCGATCGCGCGTAAGTTCCCGGATGTCCACGTGATCGCAACGGATCAGTCCTCGGCAGCCGTCGCTTCGGCTCTGGCGACCGCAACTGCAAACGGCGTCGGCGATCGGGTGAGCGGCCTGCGCGACGACGCCGTGAGTTCGTTGCCCAGTGCGAGTGCCGATCTGGTTCTGTTGAACCCGCCGTTCCACGTCGGCGCGGCGGTGCACACCGGCGGAGCACTCAAGATGTTCGAAGCCGCCGGTCGCGTCCTGCGTCCGGGTGGCGAGTTGTGGACTGTTCACAACGCGCATCTGGGGTATCGCGAACCGCTGAAAGCCGCGGTGGGACCGAGCGAAGCGATGGCGAAGAACGCGAAGTTCATCGTGATGAAGTCGGTCAAACCGTCCTAGTATCGAAGAGTGTTGATCTTCCGGAAATGCGCCGGGAACTACAACCGAAGCTTCGACGTTGTAAATTACGAGTGCTTTACTTTTAGTTAGGTACACGGACCGTGTCGGAAACTCGGATCCGTACGGCGAACCCGCGACGCACCCGTCGTAGGCCACCACGATGAAGGGATGATCACGGTGCGCACCACCAGCAACCCGGTGTTCCGCAATCTGCCCAAGCAAGAGGGCAACGGATACGCCTCGTTCGGATCTGCGACGGCGGGCGCCTCGCAGGCAACCCAGCAGTTCGGTCAGCCGCAGTACGCTCCGGCCGAGCCGTACCAGACCGGTCCCACCTCGCGGGCCATGACGATCGACGACGTCGTCACCAAGACGGGCATCACGCTCGGTGTGCTGACGATCTCGGCACTGGTGTCGTACTTCCTGGTCAACAACAACGTCGACCTCGCTACCCCGCTGGTCATCGGCGGCGGTCTCGTCGGCCTCGTTCTGGTTCTGGTCGCGACGTTCGGCCGCAAGATGGACAACCCGGCAATCGTGTTGGCGTACGCCGTCGCCGAGGGTCTGTTCCTCGGTGCGCTGTCGTTCATGTTCACCGATATTCAATTCGGTGGCGTCGGCGGATCGGCACTGATCGCGCAGGCAGTCCTCGGCACCTTCGGCGTGTTCTTCGGCATGCTCGTGGTTTACAAGACCGGCGCGATTCGGGTGACACCGCGTCTGACGCGAATGATCATCGGTGCGTTGATCGGTGTTGTCGTTCTGGCGCTCGGTAACCTCGTCGCGAGCTTCTTCACCGAGGGTGGACTGGGACTGCGTGATGGTGGAACCGTCGCCATCATCTTCAGCCTCGTTTGCATCGGCATCGCAGCCTTCAGCTTCCTGCTCGACTTCGATGCCGCTGATCAGCTGATCCGCGCACAGGCGCCCGAGAAGGCAGCCTGGGGCGTCGCATTCGGCCTCACCGTCACCTTGGTCTGGCTGTACGTCGAGATCCTGCGTCTGCTGAGCTACTTCAACAACGACTAGTTCTCGAGTCGTTCCGTAACACGAAGAAGGGCCCCGCGAGGGGCCCTTCTTTTGTCGTCTGTGGGCGGTTACGGTGCTTGGATACCTAGCAACTGCTTGGTTTGGAGCGAAGGGGAGCGAATGTCGACAAACACCACCGAACCCGTGCTGGTGGCGGATGCCGGAGCAGTGCGAACGCTGACCTTCAACAATCCGAGCCGCCTGAACGCTTTCGATGCGGCCGGCTTTCGAGCGTTGACCAAGGCGCTTGACGACGCGGCGTCGGACGAAGCCGTGGCCGTGGTGATCGTCGAGGGCGCAGGCAAGGCATTTTCCAGTGGCGTCGACCTACGCGCACTCGCCGAACCAGGCACCGACAATTCAGACTTCGGCAATGCATTCGCGCCGCTGATCGTTGCGCTGGTGGAGTTCCCGAAGCCATTGATCGCCGCGGTGCACGGCGCTGCCGTCGGCATCGGCCTGACCATGCTGCTCTACTGTGACGTCGTCTACGTTGCCGAGAACGCACGCCTGCGGGCACCGTTCACGTCGCTGGGTACAGCTCCCGAAGCTGCCAGTAGTTGGTTGCTGCCCAAGGTGATCGGAACGCAGCGAGCCGCCGAGCTGATCCTGTCGGCCCGGTGGCTCAGCGGCGTCGAAGCTGCCGCCTACGGACTGGCGACAGCCGCCGTACCGGCCGACCAGGTACAGGCACGTGCCCGCGAGAGTGCCGAGCAGATTGCCGCCAACATCGGACCGGCAGTCCTTGCCGCCAAGCGACTGCTCCGCCACGGTTGGGCCGACGAAGCCCGCGCCGCTGTGCAGCGTGAGGACGACGCTGCACGAGCGTTGATTCGCGAGTTGGGGAGTTTTGCTCGGAAATTCACGACTACCTGAAACACGACCACACGAAAGCGGCCGCCCGGCAGAAGCCGGGCGGCCGCTTTCGACGTGCTCAGGGGATCAGCTGAGGCGCTCGATCACCATTGCCATGCCCTGTCCGCCGCCGACACACATGGTCTCGACGCCGAAGGTCTTGTCCTGCTCCTGCAGGTTGTTGATCAGGGTGTTGGTGATGCGGGCACCGGTCATACCGAAGGGGTGACCCAGGGCGATCGCGCCACCGGAGATGTTGAGCTTGTCCTCTTCGATGCCCAGTTCGCGAGCGGATCCGAGGACCTGCACGGCGAATGCCTCGTTGATCTCGAACAGGTCGATGTCGGAGATCGACTTGCCGGCGATCTTCAGGGCGTTCTTGACGGCCTGGATCGGGCCGAGGCCCATGATCTCGGGGGACAGGCCCGAGACGCCGGTGGAGACGATGCGAGCGAGCGGGGTCAGGCCGAGTGCCTTCGCCTTGGTGTCGGACATGATCACCAGTGCGGCTGCGCCGTCGTTGAGCGGGCAGGCGTTGCCGGCGGTGACGGTGCCGTCGGGGCGGAAGACGGGCTTGAGGCCGCTGATGCCCTCGTAGGTGGTGCCGGCGCGGGGGCCGTCGTCCTTGGAGACGACGGTGCCGTCGGCGAGCGTGACGGGCGTGATCTCACGCTCGAAGAAGCCGCGAGCGATGGCTTCCTCGGCGCGATTCTGGCTGCGAACTGCCCAGCGGTCCTGGTCTTCGCGGGTGATGCCGGTGGCCGATGCGACGTTCTCGGCGGTCTGGCCCATGCCCAGGTACACGTCGGGGATCAGGCCTTCTTCGCGAGGATCGGTCCAGGCGACTCCACCCTCGGCGAGCTTGGCGCTACGAGCCTGCGCTGCGTCGAAGAGCGGGTTCTTGGTGTTGGGTAGGCCGTCGGCGTTGCCCGTGATGAAACTGGAGACGGACTCGACGCCGGCGGAGATGAAGACGTCGCCCTCGCCTGCGCGGATGGCGTGCAATGCCATCCGGGTGGTCTGCAGCGAGGAGGAACAGTAACGGTTGACCGTCACACCGGGGAGGAAGTCGTAGCCGAGCTGAACGGCGACGACGCGGGCGATGTTGAAGCCCGACTGGCCGGCGGGCTGGCCGCAACCGAGCATGAGGTCGTCGATCTCGGTGGGGTCGAGCTCGGGGATCTTTGCCAACGCGGCGGCAACCATCTGAGTTGCGAGGTCATCCGGGCGGATGTCCTTGAGCGAACCCTTCATTGCGCGGCCGATGGGCGACCGTACTGCTGAGACGATTACTGCCTCGGGCATGAAAACTCCTTTTGTGTACTGCTCGTGGGCGGCTTGAAACGCCGTCGAGCAGGGCAAGTTGAATGCAGCTTCGACTTACAATTTACGTTGCCGCTCCCAGATGGTGGTCACGCAGTCTCACTCAGTTGACGTCGGGGCGCTGAACTGCGGGTTTGGTGCGTCTCGCGGAGGCTTTCCACTGAGTTGCCGCTGCCGTCAGTCGGGCCGCGACGGTGCGAGCTTGCGCCGCCTCAGAGACATGGGGGAGTTCGGGTAGCGGGCCACCCTGCCACTCACCCAGAGCCGACGCGAGAACCGGGACGATCTGCTTCGCCGCGAGTTCGTAGCCGGCCGCCGACGGGTGGAAACGATCAGCCGAGAACATCGTGTCGGGCGAGGCCAGGAATTCCTTGGCCAGCAGGTCGGCTAGTGGAACGGGATGACCCCCGGCGTTTCTGGTCGCGGACGCCTGGGCGAGCGCGAGACGATGACCCCATTCACGCACCACGGAGCGCAGTGGTTGTGGGATAGCAGTGACCACCCCCAGATCCGGGCAGGTGCCGACAACAACGACGGCGCCACTCTCGCGTAGCCGTCGTACCGCGTCGCCGAGGCGTTTTGCCGAAGCATGAATTGCGTTCTTGGCCGTGACGTCGTTGGCGCCGATCAGGATCACGGCAGCATCCGGGGGAGGGCCGGCGACGAACATGGCGTCGACCTGCCCACTCAACCCGCGTGAGGTGGCGCCGCCGATGGCCTTGGTGCTCAAACGGATTCGCTTCCCGGTTTCACTCGCAAGCAGCTTCGCGACCTGCACACCCGGAACTTCCGACGCCGTCAGTGCGCCGACGCCGGCCGCCGACGAATCGCCGAAGATCATCAAGTGGAGATCGAAGGGCACGGCCCGCCACCAGAGTTCCGGGTTGTCGGCGCCGGGTGCGTACACCCCGTCCGCCTCGGGTGGCTTGGCGATATTGCGACCGATCACCCCACGGGCCGCCCCCGCCTGCGACATCAGATAGTTGTAGCCCAACCAGGAGAGCGTGCCTGCACTCGATCCGGCCACCACCGTGGCCACCGACGCTTTCAGTCCGGTTCGACTCACACTTGCCAATCTAGCCGGATTGCACCACCTTCGCCCGACGTCCGCGCGCACCGTTTTCTTTCATCTGGGAACATGGACGAATGCGCATCGCGGAACACGTCGTCGACCTCATCGGCAACACCCCACTCGTCAAGCTCACGTCCGTCACGGGCGAAAACTTCGGCACGGTGGCAGCCAAGGTCGAATACCTCAACCCTGGCGGTAGCTCCAAGGACCGCATCGCCGTCAAGATGATCGACGCAGCCGAGGCTTCGGGTGAACTGAAGCCCGGCGGCACCATCGTCGAGCCGACTTCGGGCAACACCGGAATCGGCTTGGCACTCGTGGCGCAAAAGCGTGGATACAAGTGCGTTTTCGTCTGCCCAGACAAGGTCAGCGAAGACAAGCGCAACGTCCTGCGTGCCTACGGCGCCGAGGTGGTCGTGTGCCCCACGGCCGTCGCACCGGACAACCCGAACAGCTACTACAGCGTCTCCGACCGCCTCACCCGTGAGATCCCCGGCGCCTGGAAGCCCAACCAGTACTCCAACCCGGGCGGACCGGAGAGCCACTACGAGACCACCGGTCCCGAGATCTGGGCCGACACCGACGGCAAGATCACGCACTTCGTCGCGGGCGTCGGCACCGGCGGCACCATCACCGGCACCGGCCGCTACCTCAAGGAAGTTTCGGGCGGCAAGGTCAAGGTCATCGGCGCAGACCCCGAAGGCTCCGTCTACTCCGGCGGCACCGGTCGCCCGTACCTGGTCGAAGGCGTCGGCGAAGACTTCTGGCCGTCGGCATACGACCCGTCCATCCCGGACGAGATCATCGCCGTCTCGGATGCCGATTCCTTCGAGATGACGCGTCGCCTCGCCCGCGAAGAGGGACTGCTGGTCGGCGGTTCCTGCGGTATGGCCGTCGTCGCTGCCCTCGAAGTAGCCAAGCGCGAAGGCCCCGACGCTCTGATCGTCGTCCTCCTCCCGGACGGCGGCCGCGGCTACCTGTCCAAGATCTTCAACGATCAGTGGATGGCGTCGTACGGATTCCTGCGCACCCCACTCGACGGCAAGACCAACGTCCCCACCGTCGGCGACGTCCTGCGCGGGAAGTCGGGCGAGCTGCCGGACCTCGTTCACACTCACCCGTCGGAGACTCTGCGCGACGCGATCGAGATCCTGCGCGAGTACGGCGTGTCCCAGATGCCCGTCGTCGGTGCAGAACCGCCGGTCATGGCAGGCGAGGTCGCCGGAAGTGTGTCCGAGCGAGATCTGCTGAGCGCGGTATTCGAAGGCCGTGCGCACCTTGCGGATTCCGTCGAGAAGCACATGAGCAAGCCGTTCCCGCTCATCGGTTCCGGCGAGCCGGTCTCGGCTGCCACGAAGGCGCTCGGTGACACCGACGCACTCATGGTCGTCGACGACGGCAAGCCGGTCGGTGTCATCACGCGCCACGATCTCCTGGGTTTCCTGAGTTCGGATTCCTGAGCACGGATTCCTGCGCCGGTGCCGGCGCCATTAGGCTGGGGACCATGAGTGAGCAACGCAGCAAGGCCGACAACATCAGCTGGCAGGGTTTCTCCACGAAAGCGGTGCATGCGGGTTACGAACCCGATCCGCTGACCGGCGCGGTCAACGTGCCGATCTACGCAAGTTCCACCTTCGCCCAAGACGGCGTCGGTGGAATGCGCAGTGGCTTCGAGTACGCGCGAACGGGCAACCCCACCCGTCGCCCGCTCGAGGCGAACCTTGCCGCGCTCGAATCCGGAACCTACGGCCGAGCGTTCAGTTCGGGAATGGCGGCCACCGACTGCCTGCTCCGTTCGGTACTTCGACCGGGCGATCACCTGGTCATCCCCGACGACGCGTATGGCGGAACCTTCCGTCTCATCGACAAGGTGTTCACGCAGTGGGGGATCGAGTACACCCCGGCTCCGGTGTCCGACGTCGATGCGGTGCGCGCGGCGATGAAGTCCAACACCAAGCTGGTCTGGGTCGAGACGCCCACGAACCCGCTGCTCAATATCGGTGACATCGAGCTCCTTGCCGAGGTCGCCCACGAGGGCAACGCAAAGATCGTGGTGGACAACACCTTCGCGTCGCCGTACCTGCAGCAGCCGCTGCAGCTCGGTGCCGACATCGCGCTGCACTCCACGACCAAGTACATCGGCGGACACTCCGACGTGGTCGGTGGCGCTCTCGTCTGCAACGACGAAGAACTGGATACCGCGTTTGCGTTCCTGCAGAACGGATCCGGCGGCGTTCCCGGCCCGTTCGACGCGTTCCTGACGTTGCGCGGAATCAAGACACTGGCGCTGCGCATGGAGCGTCACAGTGACAACGCGGAGAAGGTCGTCGAATTGCTCGACGGCCACCCCGCGGTTGCCAGCGTCATCTACCCGGGCCTGGCTTCGCATCCGTCCCACAAGGTCGCGGCCAAGCAGATGCGACGCTTCGGCGGCATGATCTCCGTCCGCCTCAAGGGCGGCAAGGCGGCAGCTCTCGACCTGTGCTCGCGCACCGAGATCTTCACGCTGGCAGAATCTCTCGGCGGCGTCGAATCCCTCATCGAGTTCCCCGGCGCGATGACCCACGCCTCGACGGCCGGTTCCGCTCTCGAGGTTCCCGACGATCTGGTTCGCCTGTCGGTCGGCATCGAAGACGCTTCCGATCTGGTCGGCGACATCGAGCAAGCGCTGTCCTGATCTTCGCTCTACAGTAATTCGACTTCGAATCTGCAGTGCGCCTTCACACCTCACGAGGGTGTGGAGGCGCACTTTCTGGAGGCATGCGTGAATCTCGAACAGATAAAGGCTGCACAGCAACTGCTCGCCCCGGTCATGCGACGCACCCCGGTCGTGGCCTCGCGAGTGTTGTCCGAAACCACCGGCTTCGCCGTGAGCTTGAAATGTGAAAACCTGCAGCGCACCGGCTCTTTCAAACCGCGCGGTGCGTACAACCGCATTGCCAATCTTTCCGCAGAGGAACGGGCAGCGGGCGTGGTGGCGGCCAGTGCCGGTAACCATGCGCAGGGAGTTGCCTGGTCTGCAACAGAACTGGGAATCAAGTCGACCGTCTTCATGCCGACGGGTGCGCCGCTGCCGAAGTTGGTGGCCACCAAGGCATATGGAGCTCAGGTCCACCTGCACGGTTCGACTGTCGACGACGCGCTCGTGGCCGCTCGCGAATTCGCGGACCGGACCGGAGCGGTTCTGGTCCACCCGTTCGATCACGAGGACGTCGTGGCGGGGCAGGGGACTGTGGGGCTCGAAATCCTCGAGCAACTGCCTGAGGTCGGTACTATCCTCGTCCCGACCGGCGGCGGTGGGTTGATCGCCGGAGTGGCCGCAGCAGTCAAAGCTGTACGCCCGCAGGTCCGCATTGTCGGAGTGCAGGCCGAGACGGCGGCTGCCTGGCCGGCGTCGTTGGCAGCCGGGAAGCCGACCGCCTTGGCGTCGATGTCCACGATGGCAGACGGTATCGCCGTTGGCTGCCCGGGCGAGGTTCCGTTCGCCGAAGTTGCCGCCCATGTCGATGCCGTGGTGACGGTCAGCGAGGAAGCGCTGTCCAAAGCGCTCCTGCTGTGCCTCGAACGCGCCAAGCTCATCGTCGAACCGGCCGGCGTTGCGGCCGTTGCGGCCTTGATGACCTGCTCTCCGGAGGAGCTGGGACTGACAGGGCAGGTGTGCGCCGTGCTTTCCGGCGGCAACATCGATCCGCTACTGCTCACGCACGTCATCTCGCACGGTCTGCGAGCGGCCGGACGGTTCCTCGGCGTTCACATCACCATCGACGATCGGCCGGGCGCACTGGTCTCGTTGCTCGAAGTGGTTCGAGCGAACGGCGCCAGCGTGGTCGACGTCATCCATTCCCGTACCGGTGGCGAACTCGCGCTCGACGAAGTGGAAGTCTTCCTCACCGTCGAGACGCGGGGTCCGGACAACAAGGCGGAACTTCTCACCGCCTTCGACCGTGCCGGCTACGCCGTACGACTGCAGAACTGACGCGACTTACTCGTCAGGCCAGCCGCCCAGAACCGTTACGCGGTACTCCTGGTCGACCAGCCTGGCGGGTACGTCGAGTTGATGTAGCCAGTCGACGGCCGAACCGCCCATGCCGACCGCAACCCGACTGAATGCGGCGGCCTGGGCGCAGGAGGGCGCAATCACCGACACCGTGCGCCACATCGGCGTCGCCGTCGATTCGCGGTGTAGTGGTTTGACGGTGCTGGCCGTGGCGATCCCGCAGTCGGAAGGAAGCGCTACCTGGCACGTCGGGTCGCCGGGCAGGTCTTGAACCTGAATCTGCCAGCCGTCTTCCGGCGCCGGGCCGGCAACCGCGATGTCCCCGCCGAGGCCGACCAGTACTCCGCACCCGAGAAGCGTGGCGGTCGATGCCGCGCAGTGGTCCGCTGAACTGGCGCGGGCCGTCGCGGACAGATCGAGAACGACGTCGTCCGGGCTGTACACGCGGTTGTTCTCGACGCGGATCTTCCACCAGGAGTGAGGGTCTGCCGACCCGGCCGTCGGCGTGAGTTTGCCGTCGGTCAGTCGTGCGACGGCCAACGCGTCTTCGAGGAAGTGCGCGAACATCGGAGTCACGGCGACGCCGTCGACGTTGCTAGCGGCGCTGACATAGGTACGAATCTCGGAGTCGGCACGATCTCGATTGGTGGCAGCGTCGGCAGCGGTGAGGTATCCGCGAACCAGGCTGGCCGCGGAGGGAAGGACCTCAGGGTCGGTGACTACGACCCGGGCCTGCACACCCCACGTGAGCCACTCGGAGGCCGAGCGCGGAGTGCTCACGAACCGTTGGAGACGGCGTCCGGGGTTCCGAATCCGGCGACCACGACGGGCCGCTTCGCTACGGGATTCTTGGTGTGAGAAGCCGAGGTGTCCGGCGCGAGTGCCGTGGCAGTGGGAGAAGAAACGAGTGAAAGTCCGCCGCTTGCGAGTGCTCCCGCCACAGCCGTGGCTGCGAGGGCGAGGCGAACTGGTCGATACACCGTAGTGCGTCCCCGGGCGGGTCGTGGCCGATCGTCGCTCATGCACTCAGCTTGCACGCCGAACCTGAGAAAAGCCTTGGTGTCTGTAGTCATTTGCGTAACGCCCACGGAGATAAATGAGACATTGGTTACAGGAGTCGCGAGACTGAGCCGTGTCGAATGCATGTTCGAAAGGGTAGATGTTCGCACCGACAAGTTTCGGGTACGACCACGTACGTAGATTTTCAGAGGTTTATCGGAGGTTCGGATGGCAGTCGGTGTCCTGGCGATCGCTGTGTCGATCGGCACCGCACTGGGCGTGATGAGTGGAACTCTCGGAGCGCCCGCACAAGTCGAGAAGAACGAGTCTTCGAATGCTGCAGTCTCACTTGCAGCCTGGAACGGACCGGCACGAACTCAGGACACACCTGAGGGAATCGTGCCTTCCGTACCCTCCAACTTTCCGGGAGCGACATTGGCGCCCGTTGGAGCGGTGGCGGTGTTCGCGCCGTGGATCAAGAAGGCCGGTGCTCTGTGCTCGGAGATCACGCCCGCGGTGATCGCTTCGCTGTACTCGGTCGAGAACGGATTCAAGTACGGACCCGATACCGACATCTCACCGGAAGGTGGGCGCGGGCCTGGCCGCTTCACCACCGCAGCGTGGACGGCATACGGCAAGGACGGTGACGGCGACGGAAAGATGGACATCCTGGGCGTTGCCGATCCGGTGATGACAACCGGATACCGGTTGTGCGATCTCGTGAAGCAAGCGCAGTCCTGGCAGAAGTCCGGTGAGGTCGAGGGCGATACCGTCGACCTCGCGCTCGCTGCCTACGACGTCGGGCCGGACGCAGTTCGCGAAGCGGGCGGCGTCCCCGCCGACAAGGCGGGCGAGGTTCCCGCGGAGCAGGCGGTCGCCGCTCCGTTTGTCGCACAGATCAAATCGTTGCAGGACTCGTTCGCTCTGATGCTCGCACCCTTCGACTACAACAACCTCGCCGCTGCCGTTGGCGGCGTCGTCGAGGCCGGTCTGAAGTTTCTCGGATTGCCGTACGTGTGGGGCGGCGGAAACATCAACGGGCCCTCGATGGGCGGGTTCGACTGCTCGGGTCTGACGTCGTACGCGATCCACGCGGCCACCGGAGTGACTCTGCCCCGGACCTCGGAGACACAGTGGGGCGTCGGCGTCGAGGTCCCGCTGGATCAGGCGCAGCCCGGTGACCTGTTGTTCGGCAACTGGCAGGCAGGCGGTCCCGGCCATGTGGCGATCTATGTCGGTAACGGACAGATGCTTCACGCACCCACATTCGGTGACGTGGTGAAGGTCGGCCCGATCTTCGCCGGCATGAAGGCTCGCCGCGTGGTGTGAGTGGGCCGGAACTGCAACGCCGACAGAGCAAGAAGCGCCACCCGACCGAGTCGGGTGGCGCTTCTTTTCAGAGCTGGTACAGCCGATCAGCTGTGGTAAGGCTCCGCGCTCAGCAGCGTGACCTTCATGGTGCTGCCGTTGGGCAGGTTGTACTCACGCGTGTCGCCGACCTTGGCTTCGAGCAGCGCGCCGCCCAGCGGTGAGTTCGGGGAGTAGACCTCGAGCTTGGCGTCACGTGCGCCTTCTTCGCGGGTAGCGATGAGGAACGTCTCGGTGTCACTCTCGTCGCCGTCGTAGTAGACCTTGACTACGGATCCGGGCAGTGCAACACCGGACTGAGTGGGGGCCTCGCCGACCTTTGCGCTGTTCAGCAGCTCCTGGAGCTGGCGAATGCGGGCTTCCTGCTGACCCTGCTCTTCGCGGGCAGCGTGGTAGCCGCCGTTCTCTTTCAGGTCACCCTCTTCGCGACGCTCGTTGATCTCGGCGGCGATGACCGGGCGATTGGCGATGAGCTGGTCGAGTTCGTTCTTGAGCCTGTCATGTGATTCCTGGGTAAGCCAGGTCACCTGGGTCTCGGTCATCTCGATCACTCCCTAGTAGTCGGAGCCGGGGGCTCCCTCGACGATCGCTGCAACAGCAGCGAACAACGACTCGGAAGCACCACCAGGGATGCAACCTTGCCGTCAAACCTTGCGTCAATGCAGCAATACACGGTTCCACCCGGAACCGTGTATCGGGCAATTCTATCACGCATGACTACCCGCCCTGTCCGGCGCCAAACGTCCGGCAGGGTGGATGCGTTCCGAGGTCAGCTCTTGGTCAGGTACTCCGGAACGTCGAAGCTACAGCCGTAGACGTCGGCCATGCCTGGCGGCTGGGACGTCTTGATCTCGGTGTTGAACTCGAGGGTCTGATGCTCGGAGGACGGGACGTAGACCTCACGTCGTCCGGTTTCGGATCCGTCCTTCGAGCGAGCGCGCACGATGCACATCGCGTCACGTGACGAGTCGTCGCGTGTGACGGTGAAGCGAATCTTCACCGTGGAGTCGTTGGCGATGTCGAACGAGATGGTCTCGGTCTCGATTTCCTTGACCGCAAATTTTCCGTACGCGTAGTACGCGATTCCGCCGCCTACGACGATGACGAGTGCGGTCAGAGCCCACACCATCCACTTGCGGGGACTGCTCGTGCGAGTTGTGCTCGGGTACCGATCTTGGGGAAGCGGTTTGCTCATCACTCTGCTCTCGAAGACTCGAGTTCACGTGTCGTGCAGCAACTGACTGTGTCCCGCCGAATTACCGAAGGGGTCACGGCTGCGCCAGGAACTCTCGGGTGGAACTATAGAGGACGTGTCCCGTCGCGCCGTCGGTAGGTTTGTCGGCAGTCGGTACGTTTGACGGCAACCACCCGGAGTAATCCGAGCGGTGCACAGCGTGTGACTCGAAGACTGCCGGTGACGGCTACAGGTGAACTGCCGGCAACGGCTACAAGTGAACTGCCGGCAACGGCTACAGGTGAAGTTGAGGTGAACGAACACGTGAGCGGATTCCGGCTCATGGCCGTCCATGCCCATCCCGACGACGAGTCGAGCAAGGGTGCGGCCACCACCGCCCGTTATGCAGCCGAAGGCCACGAAGTGATGGTCCTGACGCTCACCGGGGGTGAGCGTGGCGACATTCTCAACCCGGCCATGGACGTTCCCGGTGTCCGCGATCGAATCAGCGAAGTTCGCCAGGAGGAGATGGCCGAGGCCGCTCGCATCCTGGGCGTGAAGCAGCGCTGGCTCGGTTTCGTCGATTCCGGGCTCCCCGAGGGTGATCCTCTTCCGCCGCTGCCCGAAGGGTGCTTCGCCCTCGTTCCGCTCGAAGAGTCGACGCGCGCTCTGGTCAAGGTGATTCGCGAGTTCCGTCCCCACGTCGTCACGACGTACGACGAGAACGGCGGATACCCGCACCCGGACCACATCCGGTGCCACGAGGTGTCGATGGCTGCCTACGAGGCCGCCGCCGATCCCGAGTACTTCCCCGAGGACGGTCAGCCGTGGGAAATCAAGAAGGTCTACTACTCGCACGGATTCATTCGTAAGCGCCTCGAACTCTTCCAGGAGGAGTACGAGCGTCGCGGTGAGCCGTTCCCGATGGCGGACTGGCTCAAGAAGTGGAAGACCGAGCGCGGCGACATGATGGTCCGAGTGACCACTCAGGTCACGTGCGGCGACTACTTTCCCCAGCGTGACGACGCTCTGCGTGCGCACGCGACGCAGATCGATCCCAACGGTTCGTTCTTCGCTGTGCCGCTCGATATTCAGCAGAAGATCTGGCCCACCGAGGAATTCGAGCTCGCCAAGACGCGGGTCACCACGTCCATTCCGGAAACCGACCTGTTCGCAGGTCTCGAAGAGGACGCTCAGAAGTGAATGCTCTGTCCGCCGAGGTAGTTCTCGGCACCACACAATTTCTTGCTCAGACCCCGAGCAACCCATCCGGCCCGGAGTTCGGAAAGTCGTCTCCGGTCGGCCTGCTGGTGATTCTTGCGCTGCTCATCGGTGTGATCCTCTTGGTTCGGTCGATGAATCGCCAGCTCAAGAAGCTGCCGGAAACGTTCGAACCGGATCATCCCGAACTCGATCAGCAGGCAGACGAAGGCACCGACCGGGGAGCGATCACAGCTCCGAGCCCGGCGGAACCGAACGTCTCTACCGAGAAGAAGCCGAAGCAAGAATCCTGAGACGAATGAGGTAGCGACGATGGACCCACGGCTGCGGAACAACCTGGGTGGGTCCTCGAGCCCCTACCTGCGTCAGCACGCCGACAATCCGGTCCACTGGCAACAGTGGGGCGAAGAGGCGATGGAGTGGGCGCGCGAGCGCAACGTGCCGATCCTTCTCTCGATCGGATACTCGGCGTGCCACTGGTGCCACGTCATGGCGCACGAGTCGTTCGAGAACGACGAGATCGCGGCCGTCATGAACGCGAACTTCGTCTGTGTGAAGGTGGACCGCGAAGAACGTCCCGACATCGACGCCGTCTACATGAATGCGACGGTCGCGATGACCGGTCAGGGCGGCTGGCCCATGACCTGTTTTCTGACTCCCGACGGTTCACCGTTCTACTGCGGCACGTATTACCCGCCGACGCCTCGCGGCGGAATGCCGTCGTTCACACAGCTTCTCGAAGCGATAGCCGACACCTTCACGAATCGGCGCGACGAGGTCGACAACGCGGCGCAGTCGATCGTCACGGAACTTCAGCGCGCGTCTGGCGGAATTCCGTACGGCGGAGCGCCTATCGACGCCGAGTTGCTGAACGCGGCGGGTCGATCGATCCTCGGTGACGAGGACATCCCGCGCGGGGGATTCGGTGGGGCACCGAAGTTTCCACCGTCGGCACTACTGGAGGGGCTGCTCCGACAGTTCGAGCGAACGGGTTCGGGCGAGATCCTCGGCGGCATCGAGCGCACTGCCGAAGCAATGGCACGTGGCGGTATCTACGACCAGTTGAGTGGAGGATTCTCGCGCTACTCGGTCGATGCCGAGTGGGTGGTTCCGCACTTCGAGAAGATGCTTTACGACAACGCGTTGCTCCTGCGGTTCTACGCGCACTTGGCGCGGCGGACCGGATCGGACCTGGCCACCCGCATAGCCAGGGAGACCGCAGGATTTTTGCTCTCCGATCTGCTGACCGAGAACGGTTGCTTCGCTTCGGCTCTCGATGCCGACACCGACGGCGTCGAAGGCCTCACGTACGTATGGACGCCGACGCAGCTGGTCGAGGTACTCGGTGCGGAGGACGGGCAGTGGGCGGCGGACTTGTTCCGGGTCACCGATACCGGAACCTTCGAAGAGGGTGCGTCGGTATTGCAATTGCTCCGTGACCCCGACGACTGGTCGCGCTGGCAGACGGTCTCCGACGCTCTCCGTGCCGCCCGGGCTCAGCGTCCACAGCCTGGCCGCGACGACAAAGTGGTGACGGCCTGGAACGGGTTGACCGTCACGGCTTTGACGGAAGCGGGACTTGCCCTGGATCGACCCGACTGGATCGCGGCGGCGGCCGAGTGCGCTGGCGCTCTTCTCGACCTTCACCTGGTGGACGGTCATTTGCGTCGGGCTTCCCTCGGCGGGGCTGTCGGCACCCCGACGGCAGTGCTCGAGGATTACGCAATGTTGGCCACCGGCCTCCTGGCTCTCTACCAGGCAACGGGATTCGCGCGGTGGCTCGATGCGGCGCAGCAGTTGCTCGACGTCACGCTCGACCACTTCGCCGATCCGGCCGAGCCGGGAAGCTGGTTCGACACGGCCGATTTCGCGGAGTCCCTCGTCACACGGCCCCGAGACCCGTTGGACGGCGCGACGCCGTCCGGTGTGTCGAGCGTCGCGGAGGCTCTGTTGACCGCGGCGGCGTTGACCGATGCCGATCGATCCTCTCGTTACGCCCAGGCCGCGGCGGACGCGCTGGCGAGGGCCACGCTGCCGCTCGAGCGTGCGCCTCGGTCGGCGGGACACTGGCTCACAGTGGCGGAAGCGTCGTTGCGTGGTCCGATACAGGTTGCCGTCGTCGGGGAAGGTTCGCTGTTGGCCGATGCCCGGCGGCTTGCCCCGGGCGGTGCAGTAGTTGTCGGCGGAGCGCCGGATTCTTCACCGCTGCTTGCAGATCGCCCCCTTGTCGACGACGGTGAAGCCGCGTACATCTGTCGGGGATTCGTGTGTGATCGGCCGGTGACGACGGTGGTGGAACTGGCGAATCAGTTGAACACGACGAGCCATACCGCGATGTAGTGGCAGATCGCTGCAATGACGGTGGCAGCGTGGAAGAACTCGTGATGCCCGAACGTCGTCGGCCACGGGTTGGGCCATTTTGTCGCGTACAGAATTGCGCCGACGCTGTAGAAGATTCCGCCGACGAGCAGCAGCACCATCGGCGCCACACCGACCTGGTGTGTCAGTTCACCGACGACGGGAACGATCGCCCAGCCGAGGAGAAGGTAGAGCGGTACCCCCACCCATTTCGGCGCGGTGGGCCAGAGCATCTTGAGGGCAACGCCGGCCAGTGCACCTGCCCACACGATCGCAAGAATGATCTTGCCGGTGTGGGTGGGAAGGCCGAGCATGGCGAACGGTGTGTAGCTGCCGGCGATGAAGAGAAAGATCATCGAATGGTCAGCACGCTTCATCCACGTACGGCCCTTGACGGTCTGCCACTGGATGCGGTGATACGTCGCGCTGATGCCGAAGAGGCCGCAGATCGTGATGCTGTAGATCGCGGTTGCCCAAGCCGCCTTGGCGCCCACCTGAGCGCCGGCTACGGAGACGAGAACGATGCCCGCGACGACGGAGACACCGAGCGCCCACAGATGGATCCAACCGCGCATGCGTGGTTTGACCGGAAGCTCGTCGAGCCCGAATGCCGTCATGTGCAACCCCTCTCGTTCCGTGCTGTTGCGAACTACGTAACCTACGGTACCGTAGGTTACGCACCAGTAGCATAACCTACCTGCGGGTTTTCGACGCGTACAAAAAGCGTGACGGCGCTCGCATGTGGCTGCCACTGCCGGGCGTAGTCTTTGACACCATGGTGATGTCACGGTGAATCTGCGCGGACTGCTGTACAGCATCTACGAGCGACGGCTCCTCAGTCATCTCGACGGTCTCGCGCACCCACGGCACGTAGCCGTGATGTGTGACGGAAACCGGCGATGGGCTCGCGAGAACGGCTTCACCGATGTCAGTCACGGGCACCGCATGGGCGCGCTCAAAATTGCCGAATTGCTCGAGTGGTGCGACGCCGCCGGAATCGAGATGGCAACCATCTACCTGCTCTCGACCGAGAACCTGCGCCGCGAGCCGGAAGAGCTCGACACGCTCCTCGAAATCATCACCGACGTCGTCGAAGAGATCTCCGGGCCCGGCAAGAACTGGAGTGTGCAGATCGTCGGTGCTCTCGATCTTCTGCCCCCCGAGCAGTCCAGGCGCTTGCGGGAAGCGGCGGCGGGGACCAGTGGCCGAACCGGGACACATGTCAACGTCGCGATCGGATACGGCGGACGTCAGGAGATCGCCGACGCCGTCCAATCGCTCCTGCGTGACAAGATCGGTGCGGGTCTGAGCGGAGACGAACTGATCCAGGCCGTCACGGTCGACGGCATCGACGGTCATCTGTACACGTCGGGACAGCCCGATCCGGATCTGGTGATCCGCACCTCCGGCGAGCAGCGGCTCTCCGGATTCCTGTTGTGGCAGAGCGCTTATTCGGAAATCTGGTTCACCGAGGCGTACTGGCCCGAGTTCCGTCGAGTCGACTTTCTTCGAGCCTTGCGTGACTACGCGGCGCGGCACCGCCGGTTCGGCGCCTGAGCCGTCTCAGAGCTTGCGCAGTCGGAGCCGGTTGATCGTGTGATCGGCGTCCTTGCGCAGCACCAGGGTTGCGCGGGGGCGGGTGGGGAGAATGTTCTCCACCAGGTTCGGGTGATTGATCGAGTTCCAGATCTCCTTCGCCGCGATGGTCGCGTCACGGTCGGAGAGGCCGGAGTAGTGGTGAAAGTGAGCGTTCGGATCGGCGAACGACGTGTTGCGTAGCGCGAGGAACCGCTGGATGTACCAGGCTTCGATGTCCTCGATGCGGGCGTCGACGTAGATCGAGAAGTCGAACAGATCGGAGACCATCAGACGCGGGCCGGTCTGCAGGACGTTGAGGCCCTCGATGATGAGGATGTCAGGCTGGCGGATCAGGTGGTACTGGCCCGGGATGATGTCGTACGACGTATGCGAATAGACCGGCGCCGCTACCTCTTCCGCCCCGGACTTGACTTCGGTGACGAAGCGCAACAGCTTGCGGCGATCGTAACTTTCGGGAAAACCCTTGCGGTGCATGATGCCCCGACGCTGGAGTTCCCTGGTCGGATAGAGGAATCCGTCCGTGGTGACGAGGTCGACGCGCGGATGGTGATCCCAGCGGGCCAGGAGAGCTTGCAGCACACGAGCAGTCGTGGATTTTCCGACCGCGACCGAACCGGCGACACCGATGACGAAGGGCACCTGACGATCGGGATGCTTCTCACCGAGGAACGTCGCGGTGGCCGCGAACAGCCGTTGGCGTGCCGCCACCTGCAGGTGGATCAGACGTGCGAGGGGGAGATAAACCTCGGCAACTTCTTCGAGATCGATCTGCTCGCCGAGACCACGCAGGCCGTACAACTCGTCCTCGGTCAACACCAGCGGTGTCGACTTACGCAGTGTCCGCCACTGCTTGCGGTCGAACTCGACGTAGGGACTCGATTCGTTGGTGCGCGCCATCAGCCCAGCTCACCGGCATGTAGTGAACCCGGGGCCCGGCGGACGAAACAGCTATGCGAGCAAGCCAGGCGCGTGTGCGCACGATCCGAGTGCATAGTCGGATTGTGCTCGGTGCCACGTCCGGGACTTTCGCCGGGTGGCATTCCGGAGCGAGCGGCTAGGCTCGGTCGTTATGGATCCAGACACACTTGTTCGCCAATATCTGCTGCTCGGACTGGGTTTCGACCGTCTCGAAGACGGGTTCGTCGACGCGTTCACCGGTGACCCCGCGCTGCGTAAGCAGATCGAGAGCGCCCCGAAGCCCGATCCGCGTGAACTTGCCCGCACGGCACGTGAATTGCGGGGCGAGCTGGCCGGAAGTGGTCTGAATGCCGAGCGCGCTCACTTCATCGACGTTCACCTTCGCGCCCTGGAATGCTCCGGGCGCAAGTTCGCGGGTGAGGACATCGGCTTCGTGGACGAGGTGGAGGCGTACTTCGACGTACGAATCGAAAAGGGAAACGAGGACGCCTACAGCGACGCGCACCGGTTGATGGGTGAAGTTCTGCCCGGTCCGGGACCGCTGGCGCAGCGAGTGCAGGCGCATCGCAAGGCCGACGAGATCCCCGCGGCGAGACTGAACGAGTGCGTCGAGGCAATGTCGAGTGCGCTGCGCGATCTGGTCCGCGGCACGTTCGGGCTTCCGGCGTCGGAAACCGTCGAATACGAAGTGGTGGGGGACAAGCCGTGGTCCGGCTTCAACTACTACCTTGGTGACTACCGCTCCAAGGTTGCGATCAATTCGGATCTGCCGCAGTTCATGGCCAACCTGCCGCGGCTGATCGCGCACGAGTCCTACCCCGGCCATCACACCGAGCATTGCCGTAAGGAAGCCGGTCTGGTCGGTTCGGGTCAGCTCGAGCAGACACTGTTCCTGGTCAACACGCCGCAGTGCATCATGGCCGAAGGCCTCGCAGATCTGGCGCTGGAAGCGATCGTCGGTCCGGAGTGGGGCTTGTGGGCGCAGGACATCTACGCCGATCTCGGCTTGTCTTTCGACGGGGAAAAGGCGCAACGGCTCTCCTCCGCGTCGGGGCAACTGCTGAGTGTTCGTCAGGATGCCGCTCTGATGTTGCACGACGAGGGGCGCAGCCTCGACGACGTGGCACTGTTCCTCGAACGGTGGTCGCTGTCGACGCCGGAACGCGCTCGCCAATCGCTCAAGTTCCTGTCTTCACCGCTGTGGCGGGCGTACACCAGCACGTATGTCGAGGGATACCGGCTGCTCGGGGGCTGGCTGGACGAGGTGCCGGTGGGCGCAGAGCGCACCGAACGCTTCCGCAGGCTGCTCGACGAGCCGCTGGTCCCCAGCTCTCTGCGTGCTGCCTAGTGCCGGGTGGAGACGGCGGGAGCGAACTTCGTAGACTGGACGCATTCGTTTCCGCATCCAGCTTGGAGATTCCTCGATGACCGCTGTGCCCGGCTCCGACGTCAACTCTGCATCACTCGCCGAACTCGACCCCGAAGTCGCCGAGGCGATGGCTGGTGAATTGGCTCGTCAGCGCGACACGCTCGAGATGATCGCGTCGGAGAACTTCGTTCCCCGCTCGGTTCTGCAGGCTCAGGGCAGCGTCCTGACGAACAAGTACGCCGAGGGCTACCCGGGACGTCGTTACTACGGCGGTTGCGAGCACGTCGACGTCATCGAGGATCTGGCGCGCAACCGTGCGAAGGAACTCTTCGGTGCAGAGTTCGCGAACGTTCAGCCGCACTCGGGCGCACAGGCCAACGCTGCTGTTCTGATGGCACTGATGAACCCGGGTGAGAAGCTGCTCGGCCTCGACCTTGCACACGGTGGTCACCTCACGCACGGCATGAAGCTGAACTTCTCCGGCAAGTTGTACGACGTCGCGTCCTACGGCGTCAGCAAGGAAGATCACCGCATCGACATGGACGAGGTGCGCTCGATCGCCCTCGCCGAGAAGCCGAAGGTCATCGTTGCCGGTTGGTCCGCATACCCGCGTCAGCAGGACTTCGCGGCGTTCCGTGCGATCGCCGACGAGGTCGGGGCGTACCTGTGGGTGGACATGGCTCACTTCGCCGGACTGGTTGCCGCAGGCCTGCACCCGTCGCCCGTCCCGTACGCGGACGTCGTGTCCTCGACCGTCCACAAGACACTCGGTGGACCGCGTTCCGG
The DNA here is from genome assembly GCF_030056745.1 of Rhodococcus sp. IEGM 1406. Taxonomy (NCBI): domain Bacteria; kingdom Bacillati; phylum Actinomycetota; class Actinomycetes; order Mycobacteriales; family Nocardiaceae; genus Rhodococcus; species Rhodococcus sp. IEGM 1406. The sequence goes on from NZ_JASHKO010000001.1 coordinate 1,779,824, forward strand.
CCTGATCCTGGCGAAGAAGGAGTGGGCCAAGAAGCTCAACTCCGCTGTCTTCCCAGGTCAGCAGGGTGGACCGCTCATGCACGCCATCGCGGCCAAGGCAGTCACCTTCAAGATCGCTGCCGGTGAAGAGTTCAAGGATCGTCAGGCACGCACCCTTTCCGGTGCGCGCATCCTTGCCGAGCGTCTGGGCAACAAGGACGTCGCAGACCAGGGCATCAGCGTCCTGACCGGCGGCACAGACGTCCACCTCGTTCTCGTGGACCTGCGTAACTCGCAGCTCGACGGCCAGCAGGGTGAGGACCTTCTGCACGAAATCGGCATCACGGTCAACCGCAACGCTGTTCCGTTCGATCCCCGCCCGCCGATGACCACCTCCGGTCTGCGTATCGGTACCGCAGCGTTGGCCACCCGCGGATTCGGCGATACCGAGTTCACCGAGGTCGCCGACATCATCGGTACCGCTCTGGCCGGCAACGCGGATCTGCCGGCGCTGCGTGCGCGCGTCGCCAAGCTCGCCCTCGACCTTCCGCTGTACGACGGTCTCGAGAACTGGGGCCTGCTCAGCAAGAACGTCTAGGTATTCCTTCACCGACGGCCCGGTCCCTTTCGAGGGGCCGGGCCGCTGGTTTTTTGCCAGTCGCGGATTGTGGCATCGGTCACATGACCGATGGTGGCCGAGTTCGGCGCTTCCTAGCCTGAGAGCATCACCCCTCCGGCGAAGGAAACCCCATGACCGAACAGAATCTGCATTGGCTCTCCGCTACCGAGATGGCGGCGTCGGTCGCGTCGAACAGTCTCTCGCCCAACGAGATTGCCGAAGCGATGATCCAGCGCGTCGACGCAGTCAATCCGTCGATCAACGCGATAGTGCAATTCGATCGCGAGCAGGTCACGCGCGACGCGGCCGAACTCTCACGGCAACAGGAATCGGGCGAGAAACTCGGCCCGCTGCACGGCGTTCCGTTCACGATCAAAGATCTGACGGCAGTCGACGGGCTGCCGACCACGTTCGGGATGAAGCCGATGGCCGACAACATCGCGACGGGAAATGCCGTCGTCGTGGACAGGCTGCGCGGCGCCGGCGGACTGTTCCTGGGAAAGACGAACACTCCCGAAAGCGGTTACTACGGTGGCACGGACAACCACCTGTACGGGCCGACGCACAACCCGTGGAAGCTCGGCAACAGCGCGGGCGGGTCCAGTGGCGGTGCGTCGGCTGCCGTGGCTGCAGGCCTCGGGCCACTAGCCGAGGGCAGTGACGGCGCCGGATCGGTGCGTATCCCGTCGGCGCTCTGCGGGGTCGTCGGGCTCAAACCGACCACCGGCGTCATTCCGCAGACCATTCTGGCCGGGCGGTTCTACAACTGGGCGTACCACGGTCCGATCACCAGGACCGTCGCCGACAACGCGCTGATGCTCGACATCATGGCCGGGCCGGACAATGCGGATCCGCTCTCGATCGAGCGTGCGGAGACCTCGTACGTCGAAGCGGCGAAGGGCGACGTGAAGGGGCTTCGCGTCGCGTGGTCGACGAATCTCGGCCTCGGCCATGTTGATCCGGAGGTGCTGGCGGTGTGCCTCGACGCGCTGGCGGCATTCGAGGAATTGGGTGCCCAGATCACCGAGGCGACCCCGCAGTGGGGAAATCCGTCGGAGTCGATGTGGAACGGCATCTGGGTTCCCGGTTTCGCTTCCGAATACGACTTGCTCGACTGGGAGAACCAGCGCGGCGAGGTCGACGACAACCTGATCGAGATCATGCACGAGGCCGAGCGGCTCACCGGTGTCGACGTCGGGCGGGCCGACGCATTCCGCGGCGTCATGTGGGACACGTGGACCACGTTCATGAACGACTACGACGTGTTGGTCTCGCCGACCTTGGCTTCGGCCACGTTCCCGCTCAGTCAGTTCGCGCCGTCGTGGCTCGAAGGTGCGTCGTTGCGTGAGCAGTTGCTCGATTGGCTCTTCACCTACCCGTACAACATGCTCAACAACCCCGCGATCACCGTGCCGGCCGGATTCACCGCCGACGGTCGACCGGTGGGGCTGCAGATCGCCGCACGCCACCGCCAGGACGCACTGGTTCTGCGGACTGCCGCGAACTTCGAAGCGGTGCGTCCGTGGGCGGACAGGAAGCCGGCCGATTCACTGGTGGTGGCCTAGCTCACACGATTGGCTAGATTGGTGTGATGACGTCTGTACTGCCTGATCGCGGCGCTGGACCTGACATGTTCGCGCCGCGATCGCCGGCGGCCGGGGCGTACGGCATTCTCGGCCTGTGCGCCGAAGAACTTCGCGCACGTGGACTCGCGTACTCGGCTGCGGCGGTCACGTACCGAGACCCGTCGAGCGGACGACATCGGGCTCTGGCGAGTTCCGGATACGACGCCAGGGTGCTCGAGTTCCTGCTCGACGACTTCGTCGCCGATCGCAATCTCTTCGGCATCATTCGCGAGGCTTCGGGCGTGCCAGTGTTCTGGCAGGACGTGCCACGATTCGAGCAGGTCGAGATGGTTACCGATGTTCTGCGGCCGTCCGGGTACGCCGAGGGCGCGTCGGTCGCATTGGGGTTCTCCGGCCGTGAGGTGACCGGATTGCTGCACATGAGCTTCGCGGATTCCGGCGTCGTCGATCGCGTGCGCGAGGTGGTGGCGGCGTCCAGCGCGGCCTGCTCGCGCGTCGTGGGGGACCAGGTGGCGCTCGATCGTGTCCATCTGAGCCCACGGGAGATCCAAGTACTGCAATTGGTGGCCAGGGGCGCGGGCAATGTCGAGATCGCCGAGGAGTTGTTCGTCAGCCGTCGCACTGTCGCCACCCACCTCGAGAACATCTTCGTCAAGACCGGAACCAATTCGCGGGTTCAGGCAGCGGTGCGCGCCGCGAAGTGGGGTCTGATCGAGTCCTGAGTGACGCTGAATCACACGAGTGGCATTTTGTTACCTGGCGTTCACCAGATGTGCGGCTCGTTCCGTGGCGCGAGTGTCCGATCCGCAGTACCGTCGGCAGTAACGAGTAACCAGAAGTTACTTGTGCGGGAGGTTCTGATCGTGACTGAAACACTCAGTACGAGAGGGCCGGCGCCCGGCCCTTGTTTCAGCTGACACAGCGTCACCTGACACCAGAGCCGTCCGGCCCAGCGAGCTGAGTTTGCGCGGGTGCCGCGCAGACCTAGGAGCCCAACGTGACTGCATCACGCTCCGTCTCTGCCCACTCGGCCCGGGCTGATCTATCAGCCGGGAATCATTCGGGAGATGCACTTCGCACGTACGTCTTGGATACCTCGGTACTACTGTCCGATCCATGGGCTGTCACTCGATTCGCCGAACACCACGTGGTACTGCCACTGGTCGTGATCAGCGAACTCGAAGGCAAGCGACACCACCACGAACTGGGATGGTTCGCCCGAGAATCGCTCCGCATGCTCGACGATCTCCGGATCGAATACAGCCGCCTCGACCGTCCGGTACCGATCGGCACCGAGAACGGGACACTGCAGGTCGAACTCAATCACACCGACCCTGCGGTCCTCCCCGTCGGATTCCGCACGGACAGTAACGATTCGAGGATTCTGGCGTGCGCGCTGAACCTTGCGGCGGAGGGCAAGGACGTAGTCCTCGTCAGTAAGGACATACCGCTTCGTGTGAAGGCAGGCGCGGTGGGACTACCTGCCGACGAGTACCACGCTCACGACGTCGTGCCATCGGGATGGACGGGCATGACCGAGCTGGACGTCGCCTCGACGGACATCGACGAGCTGTTCAACGAGGGTTTCCTGGACCTTGACGAAGCACGAGATCTGCCGTGTCACACGGGTCTTCGTCTGCTCGGTGGCTCGTCGAGCGCCCTCGGTCGGGTGACTCCCGACAAGCGCATTCAGTTGGTGCGCGGTGAGCGTGAGGCGTTCGGGCTGCACGGCCGCTCCGCCGAGCAGCGCATTGCGCTCGATCTCCTCATGGACGAGAGCATCGGCATCATCTCTCTCGGCGGCAAGGCAGGCACCGGTAAGTCGGCCTTGGCTCTGACAGCAGGTTTGGAAGCCGTTCTCGAGCGCCGCACCCAGCGCAAGGTCGTCGTCTTCCGTCCGCTGTATGCCGTTGGCGGACAAGAACTCGGCTACCTTCCCGGTAGTGAGAGCGAGAAGATGGGCCCGTGGGCTCAGGCCGTTTTCGACACTCTCGACGGGTTGGCTTCGCCAGAGGTTCTCGAAGAGGTTCTCGCCCGCGGAATGCTGGAAGTGCTGCCGCTGACGCACATTCGCGGTCGGTCGCTGCACGATTCGTTCGTGATCGTCGACGAAGCGCAGTCACTCGAACGAAATGTTCTGCTGACAGTGCTTTCTCGTCTGGGAACCGGCTCGCGGGTGGTTCTCACGCACGACGTCGCGCAGCGTGACAACCTGCGAGTGGGTAGGCACGACGGAGTTGCGGCCGTCATCGAGAAGCTCAAGGGGCACCCGCTTTTTGCGCACATCACACTCACGCGCAGTGAGCGGTCGCCGATCGCCGAGTTGGTGACCGACATGCTCGAGGAGTTCGGCCCTACTTCCTGAGAAGCGATCTCCCCGTGCGGACTTCGGTCTGCACGGGGAGATTCTTGGGTTTTCAGTAGTTCAGTTTTGCAGCGGTCCGAGTTCGTTGTCGAGAACTTCCTGCACCACACGCATTGCCGCCAGCCCCGCCGGTGCGCCGCAGTACGCGCTCGCGTGGATCACGGTTTCGACGATCTCGGTGCGCGTCAAGCCGTTTCGTAGTGCTCCGCGTACGTGGCCTTTGAGTTCGTTCTCCGCGCGCAGCGCGATCAGCATCCCCAGATTGATCAGACTGCGGCTGCGGCGATCGAGTCCGGGACGCGTCCATACCGAACCCCAGACGTTGGCCGTCACGAAGTTCTGCAGTTCTTCGCTGTCGGTGCCGCGGGTGCGCTCGAAGGCGGCGTCGACAAAATCGGCCCCCATGACTTCGGTGCGCACAGCCAAGCCGGCGTCGAAGGAGTCAGGCGTGGTGTTCTCGGGCATGGCAGGTTCGCTCGCTTTCGGCAGGTGATTTCAGGCCGGAGCAAGCCTACTTCGTGTCCCGCTCCCGACGACTGCACGGCCGACCGCGGTCACCACACCCCACGCGACGTCTCGCAGACTGAAGTAGTCACGCCAGACGGAGACCTTGCCGTCGCGCAGTTCGAAAGTTCCGCACACCCAGAATTCGATGCGCAGCGGCCCGACGGTCAGGATGTCGGTGCGTTCGGTGAGCACCGTGGACTCGTCGCCGACGATGTGGTGCATCTCGGCCTCGAATTTCAGTGAAGGCTTGGTGACCAGACGAAGCGCTCGCACGACGGTCTTCTTGCCTCGCAGAGTGGGGAGCGAGACGTTCTGCCAGACGATGTCGTCTGTCATCAATTCGGCTGCGGCGTCCACGTCGAAATCGGTGAGGGCCGCGAACATTGCGTTCACCGTGGCTGTCGAACTACTCATGGGGTGTCCTTGGCTGATTATTCGGCCGGTGTTGCCCGGATGAAGGTACCGAGATGATCGTGATCGAAGTACTCCAAGGTTAGCGAGTTTCCGTCGAAGGTGGCCTTCGAGACCGTCCCGGCCGGTGCGTTCTCGCCGCTGAGCGGAAACGTGAAGGTGTTTCCGTCCCAGTGGGTCAGCGGATACGTCACCGCCGCGGGACCCATGGTCAAGGTCAGCGCACCGTTCTGCTGCGTCACGAGTGCGGGACCCCAGTACGGGTTGCCGTAGTCGCCGGTCAATTGGTTTGTCGGTGGGGCAGGCGCGGGGGAGGTCGGCGGTGTCTTCCCGGCAAGTTCGCCCTCGGGATCGGCTTGTGAGGCAAACGCCGCTTCGTACAGCGGGCGCCACTCGCGGGTGATCTTCCCGAACTGCACCAGATCGGCGAACTCGGCGGTCAAGGTCTCCGCGACGCCGGTGGGCGTGCCGTTGGTCAGAACGACGATGCCGACGTCAGCGGAGGGAATCGTCACGAAATTTGTCCCGGCTCCGACCAGGAAAGCGCCGGAGTGGCTGGCGGTGACACGGCCAGCGGCGCTGTCGGAAACGTTGAACCCGTAGCCGTAGAAGCCGGAGCGTTCCCCGATCTGCTGCGCGTGGCGCGAGACGATCTCCGGGTTCACTGCGGGCACGAGCGCATCCGTCTGAACGACCTGCTGCCCCTGATACTGACCGCCGGACAGCACCATGTCCAACCACTTGGCCATGTCGTTCGCCGAGGAGCTGACTCCACCGGCGGGGGATTGGGCGTCGGCGTCCCGAACCGGCCCTACCTTGTACTTTCCGTCTTCGAGGATGTGGCCCACTGTTCGATTTTCTCGGGCCTGGTAATCGGCGAACCGCGAAGACGTCGACGTCATACCGAGCGGGCCGTAGATCGTGTTCTGCGACAGCGTTTCCCAATCGGTGCCCGCCGCAGCTGCAACGGCCTCAGCGCCGGCTGTGACGCCGAAGTTCGTGTACTCGTATGTGATTCGGAATGGATTGAGCGGTAGTTGGCGTAGCTTCTCGAGCACCTGGGCCCGGTTGTAGCCCAGGTCCTCCAGCCCGTCGCCGGCGTGGTCCGGTAATCCCGACCGATGCGTGTAGAGATCGGAGATCGTGAGGTGGTCGGTCACCCACGGATCGGCAAGCGCAAACCCCGGCAGTTTCGAGATCACCGGAGTGTCCCAGTCGACGGTCCCGATTCCGACTTCGTGGGCGACCACCGTGGCTCCTACCGATTTCGACACCGATGCCAGTTGGAACACGGTGTCGGCATCGACGGCGGCGCTCTTACCCAACTCGCGAACCCCGAATCCCTTTGCATACACAGTCTTACCGCCGTGCACCACGGCCACAGCCATGCCGGGGACGCCCGAACTTGCCATGAGATCGTTCGCGAGGCCGTCGAGCTTCCCGACCGCGTCGTCGATTTGCCCGTCCGGGATCGGCACCCCGGCGTCGAGACCGGGGCTGGCGTCGCTGACGACCGGTCCGGGCGCTGAGGTGGTGTCTGAATCGGACGAGCATCCGGCGAGTAGGGCGACCGTCAGTACTACCGGAACCGCCGCAGCCGACAGTCGTGAGCTGTTTCTACTGGTGATGGACACGAGATTCTCCCTAGCAGGGCTGTCGTCGGTACCACTCGGTCAATCCAGTATCGGGGAACGGCGGGCTGAGATACGGACAAATCGGGAAACCTTGTAGCTACTTCGGGGTCTTGGTCGCCAGACTGCTGAGAATGGAGCCTTCTGTGACCGGCTTCCAGGGGAGCAACAACGCGACCAGCAGCGCGGTGATCAGTGCTGCGCCGACCGTGAAGTACGACGCGATGGCGAAGCCTTCCAGGCACGCGGTCTTCATCGTGTAGATCAGACTGTCCTTCTGCTGCTCGAAGAGCGGACTGATGTCGCGCGAGCGGATCTCGATGACGCTGAGCACCGACTCACGAGCGAAGCCCTTCTCCTGTGCCGACATCACGGCGTCGGGAATGGCGTCGACGATCGGAGCCACCTTGGACGTGTAATACGAGGCGACGATCGAGCCGATGACGGCGACGCCCAGGGTCCCACCGAGTTCCCGCGTCGTGTCGTTGACTGCCGAGCCTGCGCCGGCTTCGTCGAGGGGCACCGAGGACATGATGGAGTCGGTAGCCGGTCCCTGGACAATTGCGAGGCCCAGACCCATGAGAACCATCGAGATCACGACGGGTCCGAGGTAGGGCGTCTCGACGGTCGTCTGGCCGGCCAGGAACATGCCGCCGCTGAGGACGAGGAGGCCGAACACCATCACTGCGGTCGTGCCGAGTTTCTGTGCCGCCAAGGTGGCGACGGGAGCGCCCACCGCAACAGCGGCGGCGAAAGGCAAAGAGTGGATGCCGAATTCGAGTGGCGAGTATTCGCGAACGCCCTGGAAGTACTGCGTGATCAGGAACAAGAACCCGAACATGCTGAAGTAGCTGACCGCAATAGCCAAGGCGGGGAATGAAAACCGCCGGATTCGGAAGAGATTCATGTTCAGGATCGGCGCATCGGTGCGCAGTTCCCATGCGACGAATGCCGCCAACAACACTGTCGCAGAGAGGTATCCCGTGATGCTGAATGGCGACACCCATCCGCGATGTGGCGCGTCGATGATGGTCCACACCAGAATGACGATGCCGAGGAGCGACAAGATTGTTCCGACGAAATCGAATCGGCCGACGTGAAGCGCCTTCGATTCCGGAACAACCAGCAGCACACCGACGATGACCAGCAACGCAGCCGGAACGTTCATCCAGAACACCGAGTGCCAGGAGAAGTGCTCGAGAAGCCAACCGCCTGCCGTCGGGCCGATGGCAATCGCGAAGCCGGCCATTGCGGTCCAGGCAGCGATGGCGATGGCTCGTTCTCTGGCGTCGGTGAAGATGTTCGTGATCATGGCCAGGGTGGCCGGAAAGACCGCTGCGGCAAAGACACCCATAGCAGCGCGCGCCATGATCACCTGTTCGAGGTTGGAAGCCAAAGCGCCGACGAGCGACATCGCGCCGACGCCGATCAGACCGATGATCATCACTCGGCGGCGTCCGAAGCGGTCACCCAGGTGGCCGAAAGTGAGTAGGAACCCGGCGAAGGTCAACGTGTACGCGTCGACGATCCATTGCAGGTCACTGACGCTGGCGAACAGGTCGACGCTCATCGTCGGCAGTGCGACGTTGACCACTGTGTTGTCCAGCACGACAAGGAGTTCGGCGAGGCAGATGAAGATCAGCGCAGTGAATCGACGGGACTTGGTCATCATAGGCGCCGAGGGCGCCGGTGCAAGTGTGTGAGACATGTTTGTACGCCATCTCTGCTCCTGCGCGGACGGCAGCAGCGGTTGGAAGTAGAGGGGTTGGTCAGCTCGGGGCCGAGACCAGAGCCTTGAGGTGCGCGCCGATCCGATCGAGAGGCGCGGTGGTGTGCTGAGCTTTTGCCATCAGAGTCGCGCCTTCGATCGACGCGATCACGACGGTTGCCCACTGTGCTGCAGTCTCGGACGGCTGTCCCTGCTGCCAGAAGAACGATGTGAGAAGCGATTCCCACGAGGTGAAGGATTCGCCCGCAGCAGTTAATGCCGCCGGCGTCGACGCGCCCTCCACCGCCGCGGCTGCGACCGGACAGGAGGAGGTGAAATCGCTCTCTACCAAGCTGTTTCGAAATATTGTGACAACCGCGTCGATGATCTCCGGTGGGGAAGACTGAGCGATCATCGAACTGATGGCGGCGCTGACGCCTCGGCCGAAGTAGGCAACTGCTTCGCCGGCCAGCTGTCCTTTGCCTTCGGGAAAGTAGTGGTACACCGACCCGCGGGGAGCTCCCGAGCGTTCGACGATCTCGGTGAGCGACGTCGTCGCGATCCCGTGTTCACGGAAGGCATTGATGGCGCCGACCAGCATCAGAGTGCGGGAATCGGAGTCGGCCATCCCGCCATCGTATGCAATCGCAGAGCTGTTCGATTCATCTGGTGCCGCTGATTCTCTTGGTACTCCCCACTTGCGACGCGCTGCGGCGATCGGACAACGCGTCTGCGGGCCGGTCATGGCAACGAGGTGTCTCGAGGTGTGTTCATCACTGCCTCCCAGTATGTCGATCGGTATAGGAACGAATCTGAGACTAGATGTAACCAACAGACACAGTCAAGTGTTGTGTGCAGGTAGCGGGTATTGATCGATATTCATGGTGGCAAAACTCCCGGATCAGTGGTTATATCGTTCGGTATAGAGCTGTTGCTTCGAGTGTCAGCTCCGGAGGAGAGGAAACGGCATGCCAGTACCGACGTCAGTTGCACGAAAACGAAGAATCGAAGTCGCAGTCGGGAAGTATTTCGCCAATCCGCTGGTCACCGGATTGAATCGGATCGGCTTGATGCCGTCGTTGATGACCGAGATCGAGACGGTTGGACGCCGAACCGGTCTGGCCCGCCGAGTGCCCGTTGCGATCACCTACGACAGCGACGAGGCGTGGGTCATCGCGCAGCACGGCATCGGCAGGGGCTGGGGCGCCAATATCTCTGCGACGCCGAAGGTTCGGATCCGTCGCCGCGGCGAGTGGGTGGACGGACAAGCCCAGATCATGCCGGACGACGACGTCCCGGCGCGGGTGAAGACATTCACGTCGGGGAAGTTCAGATCGGCGCTGACGGCCTCTGCCTTTCGCGGATTGCAGACCGATCCGGTCAGTGTTCGCATCAGGCTCGAACTCGATCCGTCAACCGATTGAATCAACGGGAGTTGAAGTAGTCGGTACGGAATGACCCGGTGCGTTCTCGTCGTTGACGAATGCAGCGGTGGCGCGATCGCCACTACACACGACGAAGGAGCAGGGTCATGCGCATCGGAATCATCGGAGCCGGTCAGATCGGTGGCACGCTCACACGTAGGCTCGCTGCGCTCGGTCACGACGTGCGCGTCTCGAACTCGCGGACACCGGACACCCTTGCAGAACTGGAAGCGGAGACGGGCGCGAAGGCAGTCCGCAGCACCGAGGCCGCCGAGGGCGCCGAGCTGGTCATCGTGAGCATCCCGCAGAAGAACGTGGTCGATCTACCGGCGGGGATCCTCAGCGGTGCGGTCGCCGGTGCCCCGGTCATCGAGACCAACAACTACTACCCGCAACAGCGTGACGGTCTGATCTCGGCCATCGAGGACGGACAGACCGAAAGCGGATGGGTGCAGGAGCGCCTGGGTGTACCGGTATTCAAGGCGTTCAACGGAATCTGGTGGAAGCACCTCCTCGAGAAGGGGCTTCCCGAAGGTGCAGAGGGGCGCATTGCGCTACCCATCGCCGGCGACGACGACGCGAACAAGCAGGTCGTGTTCGATCTGATCAATCAGTTGGGCTTCGATCCTGTCGATGCGGGAACGATCGATGATTCCTGGCGTCAGCAGCCGGGAACTCCGGTGTACGGCAAGGACTTCGATCGAGAAGCGACGTTGAAGGCATTGGCCGAGGCGAGCCCCGATCGCACCGACGAGTGGCGCGCAACCACTACGGTGTAGGGAAAAGAGTGGCGGTTTCCGAAGTGGAAACCGCCACTCTGTTGTTTGTTCAGTCCTTGACCTTCGCCATCGCCAGAACGTCGAGACGCTTGTCGAGTTCTTCCTCGCTCAGCTTGTCCGGGACGAGTCCGCGCTCGATGACGACCTGGCGGATCGTCTTCTTCTCTTTGAGCGCCTGCTTCGCGACGGCTGCGGCTTCCTCGTAACCGATCGCCGAGTTGAGGGGCGTCACGATCGACGGTGACGATTCGGCGAGTGTCTTGAGGTGCTCCTCGTGCGCGACCAGTCCGCTGACGCACTTGTCGGCGAACAGTCGAGAGACGTTGGCCAGCAAGGTGAACGACTCCAGCAGGTTGCGTGCCATGACCGGGATGTAGACGTTGAGTTCGAACGCTCCGGCAGCGCCACCCCACGCGATGGCGGCGTCGTTTCCGATCACCTGAGCCGCAACCTGAGTGGTTGCCTCGGGCAGGACCGGGTTCACCTTGCCGGGCATGATCGAGCTACCCGGCTGCAGATCTGGGAGTGCGATCTCGCCGAGTCCGGTCAGCGGACCCGATCCCATCCACCGAATGTCGTTGGCAATCTTCGTCAGTGAGACGGCGATGGTCCGCAGCGCGCCCGATGCTTCGACCAGTCCGTCGCGCGCGGCTTGCGCTTCGAAGCTGTTCTTCGCCGGAGTCAGCGCGTCGACGCCTGTCGACTTGACCAGCTCGGCAACAACTTTGGGGCCGAATCCATCCGGAGCATTGAGACCGGTGCCGACTGCTGTTCCGCCGATCGGCAGCTCGCCGAGGCGGGGTAGTGTTGCGTTGACGCGCTCGATACCGGCCTCGATCTGACGTGCGTAGCCACCGAACTCCTGACCGAGCGTGACCGGCACAGCGTCCATCAGGTGGGTGCGTCCGGATTTGACGACGGTCTTCCACTCGGACGCCTTCGTGGCAAGCGCAGCATGCAGATGTTCCAGTGCCGGAACAAGATCGGTGACCGCTGCTTCGGTAGCTGCGACGTGCGTGGCGGTGGGGAAGGTGTCGTTGGAGGACTGCGACATGTTGACGTGATCATTGGGGTGTACGTCCACGCCGGCGGCCTTCGCGATGGACGCGATGACCTCGTTGGCGTTCATGTTCGAGCTGGTTCCCGAGCCGGTCTGGAAGACGTCGATGGGGAACTGATCGTCGTGCTTGCCTTCGGCGATCTCGTTCGCGGCGGCGATGATTGCGTCGGCCTTGTCCGCGTCGAGCAGTCCGAGGTCCTTGTTGACCTGCGCACACGCTGCTTTCAGCAAGCCCATTGCGCGGATCTGGGTGCGCTCGAGTGGGCGCCCGCTGATCGGGAAGTTCTCGACTGCACGCTGGGTCTGTGCCCGCCACAGTGCGTCGATGGGCACCCGAACTTCGCCCATGGTGTCGTGTTCGATTCGGAACTGTTGATCGTTGCTCTCCGTCATGGCTCCACATTGCCACTTTTGGAGGGCGGGTAGGGGACTACGTCCCCCGTGAGCGGTTAAGGAGTGCAGGGACTCCCTAACCGCTCACGGGGCGGAGCCCATCAGAACGTCGGGGGAACCGCGCCCTCTTCGCCGTCGAAGTCGACGGAGCTGTACTCACGCAGCTTCTCGAGACGGTGGTACGCGTCGATCATGCGAACGGTGCCGGACTTGCTACGCATCACGATGGACTGCGTGCTGGCGCCGCCGCCGTAGTAGCGGACACCGCGCAGCAGGTCACCATCGGTGACGCCCGTGGCGCAGAAGAAGACGTTCTCGCCGGAGACGAGATCTTCGGTGGTCAGGATCCGATCGAGATCATGACCGGCGTCGATGGCCTTCTGGCGCTCTTCGTCGTCGGTGGGTGCGAGCTTGCCCTGCAGCGATCCACCCATGCAGCGCATGGCTGCTGCGGCGATGATGCCCTCAGGCGTTCCGCCGATGCCGACGAGCATGTCGGTGCCGGACTCGGGACGCGCTGCGGCGATGGCGCCGGCAACGTCACCGTCGGAGATCAGACGGATACGAGCGCCGGTGTCGCGCACGTCCTGGATCAGCTGGTTGTGACGCGGGCGGTCCAGGATGCAGATCGTGATGTCGGAGACCGACGCCTTCTTGACCTTGGCGACGCGCTTGATGTTCTCGGCGATCGGTGCGCTGATGTCGATGACATCTGCAGCATCCGGTCCGACAGCGATCTTCTCCATGTAGAACACGGCCGACGGATCGAACATCGCGCCGCGCTCGGCAACAGCCAGAACGGAGATCGCGTTGGGCATGCCCTTGGACATCAAGGTGGTGCCGTCGACCGGGTCGACGGCGAAGTCACAGTCGGGGCCGTCGCCGTTTCCGACCTCTTCGCCGTTGAACAGCATCGGCGCTTCGTCCTTCTCGCCCTCACCGATGACGACGATGCCGCGCATCGAGACGGAGGAGACGAGCTGACGCATAGCGTCGACGGCTGCTCCGTCACCGCCTTCCTTGTCGCCGCGGCCTACCCAGCGGCCGGCAGCCATAGCACCGGCTTCGGTGACTCGGACCAATTCGAGTGCGAGGTTACGGTCCGGGGTCTCACGATGAGTGCTGCTGGCCGTCATGTGCGGTGCCTCCTGGCGCGGTCGCGGTCGACGGGGTGTGTCGACGCAGTGGTTTCTTCAGGCGTCATTGTCCCAGATGGGAGCGGCTACGTGCGCTGTCGGGTCGCCGCTGCGACGTTTTGTCTCGCTCGAAGGGGACCGGGAATCGTATCTACTGCGCAGTACCTGGATACTGGGGGTGTGGCATCGAAGAAACCCCGCATTCTCGAAGACAACAAAGACATGGTCTGGTCTCTCGTACCGTTGGTGCTGTTCTGCATCATCATTGCGGGCATCGCCAGCCAGTGCACGTTCAGTCCTGGCGGCCCGACGCAGGGGCCTATCCCGAGCGTCGACGTGGACGCAGCTCTGAACTACGACGCGAAGGAACTCGGATTTCCCATCCGTAATCCCGGTGTTCCGGACGGGTGGACCCCGAACTCCGGCAGTCGCAAAATCATCTCCGGCGACGGCGGCGGAGATTCGAGCACTGTGGGATTCATCACGACCAGCGGTCGCTACATTCAGCTGACACAGAGCAACGCCGAGGAATTCCCGTTGGTGTCACACGTTGCCGGTGGACAGCGATTCGCGACCGGAGTCGAGACCGTCGGCGCCGACACGTGGAACGTCTTCGGCGGCGAAGGTGTCGAGTCGATCTGGGTCACGGACGTCGGGGATGTTCGCCTGTTGCTCACGGGCGCGGCGACGCCGGACGAGTTCCGGATTCTTGCCGAGAAGGTCGGCGCAGCGCAGCCGATCACGCCATAGGATTTCCGGTCGGAGCGGACGTTACTCGTCCGCTTCGGCCAGAGCCTTTTCGACGCGAGCCCTGGCGCCGGCCAAATGCTCTTCACAGCGCTTGGCCAACGCTTCGCCTCGCTCCCACAATGAGAGTGACGCGTCGAGGTCCAGGCCGCCCTGTTCGAGAATCTTCACGACGCTCACCAATTCGTCGCGGGCTGCTTCGTAGCCGAGTTCGTTGATGTCGGTGTCGGTGTCGGTCGCGTTGCTCATTTTTCTCTTCCCATCACTGCGGCGCGAACGGCGCCGTCTGCAAGTCGAACTCGAATCTGGGTTCCGGGTGGCGCGTCCTCGACCGAGCGCAGAACCTCCGGATCGCCGTCGGCGACAACACGTTGCACGACTGCGTACCCGCGGGCCAGCGTCGCGGCGGGGCCGAGAGTGGTGAGCCGGGCGCGCAGATGCTCGATCGTTCGGGACTCGGAGTCGATCAAACGAGTCACATCGCGTCGCCCGGCGGCCTGGAGCCTTTCGACCTCTTCGGCGCGACGGTCCACCGCGAGCAGCGGTGATGCCATGACCGGTCGAGTGCGCAACTGTTCGATCAGATGAGACTCACGCTTGACCCAGCTGCGCAGTGCCGCAGCGCTGCGGTCACGAAGATCGGCAACCAGAGCAGCTTCCGCAACCGCATCGGGTACGACGCGCTTGGCCGCGTCGGTGGGTGTGGCTGCGCGCAGGTCGGCGACGTGGTCACTGAGCGGGCTGTCCGGCTCGTGGCCGATGGCACTGACGATCGGCGTCGTGCAGGCCACGATGGCGCGGCACAGCGCCTCGTCGGAGAACGGCAGGAGATCCTCGACGCTACCGCCGCCGCGAGCGAGGATGATGACGTCGACTACCGGGTTGGCGTCGAGTTCCTTCAGCGCTTCGATGATCTGGGGAACAGCAGTCGGGCCCTGCACCGCGGTGTTACGCACCGCGATAGCCACTGCGGGCCAACGACGGTGGGCGACCGAGACGACATCCTTTTCGGCCGCGCTGGCTCGGCCCGTGATCAGGCCGATCGTGCCGGGCAGAAACGGAAGAGGCCGTTTGAGTCTCGGATCGAACAAGCCCTCCGCGGCGAGCAAGGCGCGCAGTCTCTCGATGCGGGCCAGCAGCTCACCGATACCCACGGCGCGAATCTCGGTGACACGCAACGACACCGTTCCGCGTCCGGTGTAGAACGAGAGCTTGCCGAACATCACGACACGCGAGCCCTCGGTCAACGGCACCGGAGAGTTGTGCAACAACTGTGGTGAGCATGTGATCGACAGCGACATGTCTGCCGACGGATCACGCAGAACGAGAAAGGCCGTTCGGGTACCGGGGCGTGCATTGATCTGTGTGATCTGACCTTCGACCCAGATGCTGCCGAGTCGATCGATCCAGCCGGCGACCTTGGCGGAAACCGTGCGGACCGGCCACGGCTGCTCAGCGCTGCTGGCGCCGGACGATCGCTGCGATGAAGCGGGGGGCGTTGCGGAAGTCACTTTGCCTTGGCTGTGGTGATGCGGTTGGTGAGCATGGTCTGGAACGGTGCGCGGGCGAGCGTCGCATTCTCGTAGTCCAGGACGGCGGTCAGCTCGTCGATGCTGAGCGTCCGGATACGCGCACGGAGCTGTGCGAGTGTGAGGTTGGGGTAGTCGAGTTCGGTGACGATCTCGGGCTCTTCGGCAGGTCCGTCCGTCGTAGCTGCCGCGGATTCGGACTCGGCGTCGGGTGCGGGCTCCTCGATGGGGGCAGTCGGCTCGAGCGAGTAGAGCGCGAAGCGTCCGGCGTTGGTCGGGGTGTCAGCGGTGGTCGCGCCGGTGGAAGACGCCGAGTCTGCGGGAGCGTCGGCGTCCTCGTCGAAGACCGCCCACTCGGGCTGTTCGTCCTCGGAAGACCAGTTGATCAGTGCAAATGCCTGATCGCCCTTGATCGCCAACGAGGTGATCGACTGCTGCACGCGCATGCTTGTCTGCAGCATCTGGCTCACGGCGGTCATCGGCAGGGCGACAGCGGTGGTGGGCAACTTCTTTGCCTCTTCCATCGCGGTGACGGCGAGTCCCGCGGCAACGCGCGCCACGAACGGTGGTCGGATCATTCCCACAGCTTGCCGCAAAGCTCCGACAATCGGTAGCCGACTTGCCTGTGACGGCCGTACTCGTTTACTTCGGAACCTTCGATCGGAGCCCGAAACCGAGGTGTTCACGTTTGCCGGAGTGTCTCACGTTCGAGGTGCCAGTAGGCTGGTCACATGTCTTCGGCTGTTCCTCTCAATCTCGGTATCGCGCACTCGGCTGATTCGCCGTCCACCCGCAAGGGCAGCGCCAAGCGCGTGCTCCTCGCCGAGCCTCGCGGATACTGCGCCGGCGTCGACCGCGCGGTCGAGACCGTCGAGAAGGCGCTCGAGAAGCACGGCGCACCCATCTACGTGCGTAAGGAGATCGTCCACAATCGCCACGTCGTCGAGACGCTCGAAGATCAAGGCGTGATCTTCGTCGACGAAACCGACGAGGTTCCGGAAGGATCACTCCTCGTGTTCTCAGCGCACGGTGTGTCTCCGGCCGTCCACGACTCGGCCGCCGAGCGGAACCTGCGCACGATCGACGCTACGTGCCCCCTGGTCACGAAGGTGCACCAGGAAGCAAAGCGATTCGCTCGCGACGATTACGACATTCTCCTCATCGGCCACGAAGGCCACGAGGAGGTCGAGGGCACCGCAGGTGAGGCTCCCGATCACGTCACCATCGTCGACGGGCCGGATTCGGTCGACGCGGTCACGGTTCGTGACGAGTCGAAGGTCATCTGGCTTTCCCAGACCACACTGAGCGTCGACGAGACGATGCAGACTGTCGCGCGCCTGCGTGAGCGCTTCCCCAATCTGCAGGACCCGCCGTCCGACGACATCTGCTACGCCACACAGAACCGTCAGGTCGCGGTCAAGGCGATGGCTCCCGAGTGCGATCTCGTGATCGTGGTGGGTTCACGGAACTCGTCCAACTCGGTTCGCCTGGTCGAAGTCGCGCTCGGTGCAGGCGCTGCCGCGTCGTACCTGGTCGACTACGCCCGTGAGGTCGATCTCGCGTGGCTCGAGGGTGTCCAGACCGTCGGCATCACGTCAGGCGCATCAGTGCCCGAGGTGCTCGTGCGCGGCGTGATCGAACTTCTTGCAGAGCACGGATACAACGACGTTCAGCCCGTCACCACAGCCAACGAGACCTTGGTGTTCGCTCTTCCCCGTGAATTGCGAGCAGCGCGCACGTCCTAGACCAAGAAAATCCGGGGCACCTTCCATCTGGAAGGTGCCCCGCATTTTTTGGTGCTGGGCTCGTCTGTCAGGGCTCTTCGCGATCGCGATACCGAACTCGCGGCGGCGGATACGCCGGAAGATCGACTCCGGGTGGGCGGCGGCGAGGGGGCAGCGGCGGTGATACGTCGTCACCCGAAGCGAAGAAGGGCTCCATCCGCTCCTCACGCCTGGGCGACGGAGTGGGCTCGGGCGCCCGGCGGCGACCGTACGACGGGTAGTCGTCGTCTGCTGTCGGTCTGCTGTCCGGCTGAGGGCGACGCGTAGGCGGTTGGTGCGTGCGATCGACCCTGGGTGGCAGTGGGCTTCTCCGGGGCGGCAGCGGGCGATCGTCTTCGATCGGTTCGCGCCTGGGAGCGCTTCGGTAAGCGGGCTGTTCGTCCACCTCGGGGGCGCGGCGACGCGGGGGCCCGGGGACGGGCGCGTCCGAGACTCTGCGGCGACGCCCGGTCTGGGGCGCGGATTGTTCTCGCGTGGCAGCCGCAGAGGATTCTCGAGTGGCGGTCGCCGAGCGGCGGGAGCGGGTCGAGCGCGCAGGCCCGGTGGGACGCTGATTGAGCAGGAAGTACCGGAAACCGCCGATTATCAGCACGACGACGGTTGCGGCCAACATGATCGGAAAGCGGTTGACCAACGGGTACGCGATGTTGATCGCGATGTCGCGCAGTGCGGTGCTGTTGTCCTTGCCGATGAGCGTGTGCCCGATCGGCACCGCAGCGAAGAGCAGCAACGGAGGTTGGGCCATCGCGGTGAAAAGAGCCTTGTTCGAAGCGGCAACCACAGCGAAGAGACAGCCCAGGAAGTAGAACGTCGAGAACACCGCGGTGAGCTCGCCGCCGCCTCCGGTTGCATCGATCAGTACGCCGACGGCGGTGACACCGGCAGCAAGCAGGATCACTCCCCACCAGGGCAGGCCGGGGACGGTCACGATGAGCGATCGCTTGTCCAGCGGTACCCCGGAGCGAGCACGTTGGGTTGCAGACACATAACGACATTAGCGGTTCTTGCGTTGTCGGCCGTGTTTGTGCGGGTCGTGGCTGGCGCATTTATCGACGCGATGGCGCGATGGTTTCGGGTTCTTCGCCAAACGAACCGGACGGATTGTGTGCAGGGTCACCGGACGTTCGTGGGTTGGGGCACATCGTCGAAGCCGTCAGCGTGGGAGATCGGCAGTGTCGGTGGGCTGCTCTACCGTCGGATTCATGAAGATTCTGCACACCTCCGATTGGCACATAGGTCGCACGTTTCACGGCGTCGATCTGTTGGCCGATCAGGCTAGTGTGCTCGGTTCCATCGCGGATTCCGTCCGCGAACACGGTGTTGACGTCGTGGTCGTGCCCGGTGACATCTACGACCGCTCAATTCCCAGTTCCGACGCGGTCACGGTGTGCAATCGAGGCTTCGAGGCAATCCGGGCGGCCGGAGCGGTCATCGTCGCCACGTCCGGCAACCACGATTCCGCGGTGCGGCTCGGTGCCGGGGCGTCCTTTGCAGCTGCCGGCGGATTGCACTTGATCACCCGAGTCGGCCAGATCGGTACTCCGGTGATGCTCAGTGATCAGTTCGGACCTGTCGCGTTTTACGGGATTCCGTATCTCGAGCCGGAGATCACGCGCGTCGAGTTGGACGTGCCCCGGGCTCGTACTCATTCCGACATCCTCGGTGCGGCAATGTCGCGTGTTCGGCGAGACCTCGCCGAACGAACAGCTACCGATCCGTCGACTCGGTCGGTACTGCTCGCGCATGCCTTTGTCGTGGGCGGTGAGGCGTCTGAATCGGAACGCTCCATTTCGGTCGGCGGAGTGGAGACTGTCGCAGTGGGCGAGTTTGCCGGTGTCGACTACGTTGCGCTGGGGCATCTGCATTCGCCCCAGATGCTCTCGGAGAGCGTCCGCTACTCAGGTTCACCGTTGCCGTATTCGTTCGGTGAGCGCAGCCACCGCAAGGCTGCGCTTTTGATCGAACTCGACGCAGCCGGTCTGTCGTCGGTGCAGCGCCTCGATCTTCCGGTGATTCGAGGGCTGAGCCAGGTGACGGGAACTCTCGAGGAACTTCTCACCGAGTCGAAGTACGCCGATTCCGAGCAGTGCTACGTCTCCGCTTTGCTCACTGATCCGGTTCGTCCCGTCGATGCCATGAGGCAGCTCCAGGCACGTTTCCCCTTTGCCGTTCACCTCGAATGGCAAAGGCCGGAAGGACAATCGGATCTCAAGTATCGCGACGCGGTACGGGGTCGAACCGACATGGAGATCGCCCGTGGCTTTGTCTCGGCCGTGCGTAGTGACCCATCCGAGCGGGAGGTCACGTTGATGGCCGAAGCGCTCAGCGCTGCCGCGCGCGCCGAGGAGTCCACGGTAGAACTGAGTGAAACCGCGTGAGGCTTCACAAACTCGAAGTCAGCTCTTTCGGGCCCTTTGCCGACACTGTCGAGGTCGACTTCGACCGATTGGGTGCAGACGGGCTGTTCCTTCTGCACGGCGACACCGGTGCGGGCAAGACCACGATCCTCGACGCGGTTTCCTTTGCCCTGTACGGGCGGGTTCCGGGTGCGCGCAACGAGGGCAAACGGCTACTGTCCGATCATGCGCCTGCCGGTTCGGTGCCGCGCGTGGAACTCGAAGCGACCATCAGTGGTCGCAGAATCAAACTTGTTCGTAGTCCAGAGTATTCGCGCCCGAAGAAGCGTGGCACCGGTTCGATCACAGAGAATGCAAAGGCCACACTGACGTGGTTGGACGGCCGCGGCGAAAACCTTTCGCGCATCCCTGACATCGGTGACGAAATCAACCGCCTCATGGGCATGAGCGCTGATCAGTTCTTCCAGGTGGTGCTCTTGCCGCAGGGTGAGTTCGCCAAATTCTTGCGTGCCGAGAGCGACGAGCGAGGCAAACTGCTCGAGCGTCTGTTCGACACCAAGCGATTTGTCTCCGTCGAGGCATGGTTCGACGCCAAACGAAAGGCAAGTGCGACCGCGCTCGCGGCCAGGGAGCAATCCGTACGACTGCTGCTCGCGAAGGTCGAGACAGCTGCGGGACTCGAGGTGGGCGCCGAGGCACACCCACTGGAATGGTCGCGCAAACTCCTCGCCGAGGCTCAGGACACCCGCGATGCAAGTCTCGCGGAGCTGGTGACCGCGAAAGATGCAGCAGCCGAGGCTAATCGGGTTCTGTCGGCGGCGCAGCGAACCGCAGATCTGGTAGCTCGCCGTAATCGTGCGACCGCTGAACTCGCAGCATTCAATACGGGCGCCTCCCAAAGAGCTGTGATCGGCGCCGAACTCGAGACCGCCAAGCGTGCACTACCGGTGGCCGCTGTCGCCGGCGATGTGGACGCTGCCGGCTTGCATCTCGCGGCCGCACTCGAATCGATGACCACAGCGATGTCGACCTACTCCGCACTCGACGGTCCGGAGATTTTCGTGCCGGAGGTGTGGCCACCCACCGACGATGAGCGTCAACGCGTCGTAGCTCGGATCCGGACCTGGCGTGACGAGATCGTTCGCCTGGACGCAATGGCGGAGGACGCTCGACGAGCCGATGCGGCAGAAGCCGAGATCGAGAAACTCGGAGTTCGGCGAGACTCCCTGTCCGAGCGCATCGATGCCATCGCGGTTGAACGCACACAACTGCCAGAACTGGTGCGCTCGGCCGGCCAACGACTGGAGGATGCGCAACGCGCTCACGCGGCTCTGCCTGGCCTCGAGGCTGCACTCGTAAAAGCGTCGGATGCCGCGACAGCGGCCCATGAAATCGTTTCTCTGCGTGCACAAGCCGAGAAGATTCGTGTGCAGGTGTTGGATGCGCGCGACGCCCATCAGAGTGCTCGCGGGCGCTGGCTCGACCTCGTGCAAAAGTGTATCGAGGGCATGGCGGCGGAGTTGGCGAGTTCACTCGCGCCTGGTGACCCATGCCAGGTGTGTGGTTCGCGTGAACACCCTGCGCTGGCTCAGTCGGATGTCGTCACGGTCACCGAGCCCGATCTGGAAGCCGCGTCAGCGGCCGAGCGTGCGGCCGAGAAAGCCCTCAGCAAGGTGGCCGATCGCCAGGTAACCGTCGAACGTGACATCGACCGGGTGATCGCGCGCGGCGGAGACGGCGATTCCGAAGAACTCGACAGGCTCCGCGCCGAGGCACGGAACGCCGTCGACGAGGCGACACACTCTGCCGGTCAGGTTGGAGTGCTGGCACAAAAACTTGCGCAACTCAATGGGCGTGACACCGAACTACAACAGGAATCCGCTTCTCTGACAGCCGAATTGGCGGCACTTGCCGAGCGTAGGACGACTCTGTCAGCGACGGTCGTGCAGATTCGAGCGGCGATCGTTGCTGCGGTGGGAGAAGATTCGACCATCGCTGCTCGGCGCTCGCGGTTTGACGGCCTTGCCTCCGCTGCCACGGCGGCGTCCGAAATGCGCGACGACGCCGTTCGTGCGCAGGCCCGATCGGCGGAACTGTCGGCCAAACTGGCCGCTGCGGCGGCCGCTGCCGGATTCGATTCGGTCGAGGCTGCGATCGGAGGGGTGAGAGCGCCTGCCCGAATAGCGGCGATCGAAACGGAACTCGCCAAGGCGCGTGACCTCGAGGTTGCCGCCCGGACTGTCCTCGACGACCCCGAGGTTGTTGCGGTGGGTGAAGTCGAGACCGTCGACGTGGACGGCCCTCGCGGCCTCGCGCTTCAGTGCGCCGAGGTGGTGAACTCGGCTGTTGCGGCCGCTTCCCTGGCCGAGAACCGTGTGTCGGATCTCGAACGTTTCAGCGGACAACTCGAGAAGGCCTACGAGGCGGTTGCACCTGAGCGTGAACTGCACGACGAACTCGCTGCCCTCGCAGACGTGATCGCCGGTAAAGGTCAGAACAGTCGCAAGATGTCGCTGCGAGCGTATGTGCTCGCTTCGCGGTTGGAAGAGATCGCCGTGTCGGCATCGGTTCGGCTGCAGCGGATGTCCGGGGGGCGGTACGAGTTCGTGCACAGTGACGAGGCAGGATCTCGGGGTCGCCGCGGCGGTCTGGGACTCGACATCCGGGACGACTTCACGGGCGTCGTTCGCTCGGCGAAGACGCTCTCGGGCGGTGAATCGTTCTTGGCGTCATTGTCTTTGGCGCTCGGACTCGCCGATGTGGTTGCGGCGGAGTCCGGCGGAATCGTTCTCGACACGATGTTCATCGACGAAGGATTCGGCACCCTCGACGCCGACACCCTCGACTCGGTGATGGCTGTGTTGGACGAGCTTCGCGACGGAGGACGAGTGGTGGGCATCGTCAGTCACGTGGACGAGATGAGGCAGCGAATCCCGAGTCGCCTGCACGTCATTCGCGGACGTGCAGGCTCCTCGGTGAAGGTGATCGCGGGCTGATCAGGCCTTTTTGTTCTCTACCTCTGACTCGGCGTCGTCGTCTTGATCTTCGAGGATGTCCGAGGCATCGCCGGCGGGCATCGGCTCGTTGTCGCTTGCGCGTTCGTCGATCTGCTCTCCGATGTAGCGGATGACAACTGCTGCAACAGCGGCGACGGGCACTGCGAGGAAGGCGCCGACGATGCCGTACAGCGAGCTACCGGCGGCCACGGCAAGCAGCACGATGACGGCGTGGAGTTTCATCGACTTGCTCTGCAGCACAGGCTGAAGGACGTTTCCTTCGATCTGCTGAACGGCCAGGATGATGATCAGCACGATGATGGCGGTGGTGAGGCCGTTTGCCACCAACGCAACCAACACAGCCAGGGCGCCGGCGACAAACGCACCGACGATCGGGATGAATCCACCGATGAACGTCAGAATTGCCAGCACCGGTGCCAGCGGGACCCCGAGAATGAGCAATCCGGCGCCGATGAAGACCGCGTCGATCAGGCTCACCAGTGCTTGAGTCCTGATGAATCCGCCGAGCGTGTCCCACATGCGGGTGAGGACCTCTTCGAGATGCCGACCGGCGCGGCCGCCGCCGACAGCGTGCAGCCAGGGGATGAACCTCGGTCCGTCCTTGATGAAGAAGAAGGCGAGAATCAGGACCAAACCGAGCGTGACCAACAACGAGCTCGCCGTGCTCACACCGCTGAAAACGCCTGAAGCGATGGCGGTTCCACTTTCCTGCACCTTCGTGATGACGGCATGGACTGCGTTGTCGATCTGGTCGTCCTTCAGATTCAGTGGCGGACCCTGGAGCCAGTCCTGAACCTGATTGATGCCCTCGGTGGTCTTGTTCGCGAGCTCGGGGGCCTGGCTGACCACTGACGGAACGATGCCTGCGATCACACCGGCCAAGATTCCGATCGAGAGGACCAGGGTGATGCCGGCTGCCGCGGCCGGTGGCATACCGCGCTTGATCATTCCGCGGGTCGGCGGCCACATGACTGTCGCAACGACGATTGCCAGAGCCACCGGCAGGATGATGACCCAGAGCTTTTCGATCAGCCAACCGAAAATCCAGGCGCCCAGCGAAATCGATGCCAACACCAACGACCACTTTGCGAGCCACATACCCCCTTGCCCGATGATCTCGCCGCGGTCGCGCTTTCGCACCCCTGCGGACGTCCCCTTGTCTTGCTCGCTCACTGATCGTCCTTTCCGTCGGCGCAGGGATCTCCTCGCCGATGTGAGAATCCGGTGATCTAGCTGAGCTGATCGTAACGACTGCATGCGATAACTCGTGTGTTGCGATGCAATACTGTGTTTTGAAGCATGCCAGGCGGACTAACATTTCCGTCATGAGAATCGCAGCAGCAGTCGGGGCAGCAGCAATCGTCGTTCTCGGGCTCACCGCGTGTAGCACCGAGGATCAGGACAACGCGCAGAACAAGATCAGCGAGGCAGTCACGAGCGGGCAACAGGCGCTCGAGACGGCGAAGCAGTCAGCGGGCAACGCCATCGACCAGGGCAAGACGGCGTTGTTCGTCGCCACCTTCCGTGGGGCTTACGCACCGTTGGCGGAGAACCGCGACGACGCAGACATCGAGGAGATCTTGACGACCACGTGCACCGAGGTCGCCAACGGCACGGACGAGGCGGAGGTCAAGTCCAAGATCACCGACCTGGCCGAGAACAACGGCAACAAGCCCACCGACGAGCAGGCCGGCCACATTTACGAACTCGCGAAGGCCACCTGCCCCTGACCGGATTCAGCAGCAGCGGGCGCCCGGGTTGGCGTCGGCTGCTGCATGCCGGCGGCGCCAGAACTCTCGTTCGCTGATCACCGGTGAGTCGGCGTGGTGGCGTCGGGTGTGCTCGACGTAGCGCTGATAGTCGAGATCACCCATCACCGAGCGAACCCACCACAGCGTTCCGCGGAACGCTGTGGTGAGTTTTGCCGTCATGGTCATGGTCAGTGCCCACCTCCGTGCGCGGCGCCGGGTGCCCGGACCTTCCCGGCTTTGATGAGCTCGTCCCATTCCTTCTGGATTTCCTTCTCCGCGGGCGTCGGAATGAAGCTTGCGGGACCGAAGATCTTCGACGGTTCCTCCGGGGACTCGGTGGTCGGCAGCCCACCGGCCCGGATTGCCTTGGCACATACGATGATCCCGGCGATGACCACGACGATCACCAGAGACGCGAAGATGATCGAGAGCGTGCCCTGAATGAAGGTGTTGCGGATGACGGCATCGATGGCCTCCGGAGTCTTCGCAGAACCGTGCGCCGTCTCACCTGCTGCCTTCGCATCCTTGAACACGTTGTGCTGAGCCCAGTAACCGATCGCGGGGTTGTCGGAGAAGATCTTCTGGTACGACGCGGTCATGGTCACGACCAGGTCCCACACCAATGGCACGCCGGGGATCCAGGCCCATTTGAACAGGCCCTTCTTCATGACGATCGTCATGACCACCGTCAGTGCGATCGCGGCCAGAAGTTGGTTGGCGATGCCGAAGAGTGGGAAGAGCGTGTTGATTCCGCCGAGCGGATCGGTGACACCCATGAGCAGGATCGCGCCCCACGCAGCGACGACGATCAGCGAGCACAGCCACGCACCGATGCGCCACGACGGGTCCTTGAACTTCTTTGCCGGACCGCCGAAGTTGCCGAGCGAGTCCGAGAGCATGAATCGAGCGACGCGAGTGCCGGCATCGATCGTGGTGAGGATGAAGAGAGCCTCGAACATGATCGCGAAGTGGTACCAGAACGATTTCAGCGAGTCGCCGCCGAAGACGTCGCTGAGCACTTCGGACATGCCGAACGCGAGCGTCGGGGCGCCGCCGGTTCTCGAGATGATCGATTCTTCCCCGACGGCCTCGGCTGCCTGCGTCAGCACGTCCGGTGTGATGGGGGCGGTGCCGAGGGGCAGATTGTTGACGTATTCGGCTGCGGTTTCCGGTGTTCCACCGGTCAGCGCCGCGGGAGCGTTGAGTGCGAAGTACAGGTGCTGATCGAGGATGCAGGCGGTGACCAGAGCCATGATCGCGACAAACGATTCGGTCAGCATGCCGCCGTACCCGATCATCTTGGTCTGGCTTTCCTTCTCGAGCAGTTTCGGCGTCGTGCCGGACGCGATCAGCGCGTGGAAGCCCGAGAGTGCGCCACAGGCAATGGTGATGAATAGGAACGGGAACAGTGAACCGGCAAAGGCGGGGCCTTCGCCGTTGGAGGCGAACGGCGTCACTGCAGGCATGTTCAGCGCGGGTCGTGCGACCAGAATTCCGATGGCCAGCAGCGCGATGGTGCCGACCTTCATGAACGTCGACAAGTAGTCGCGCGGTGCCAGGAGCAGCCAGACGGGCAGCACCGAAGCGGCGAATCCGTACGCGATCATCAGCCACGCAATTGTGACCTTCGAGAGTGTGAACCAGTCTGCGCCCCAACCGGTATCGGCTACCCAACCACCGGAGACGATGGCCAGGAGAAGCAGGACGACGCCGATCAGGGAGACTTCGGAAACCTTGCCCGGCCGCAGATACCGCAGGTACACGCCCATGAACAGGGCGATGGGGATGGTCATCGCGATCGAGAACACTCCCCACGGGGACTCGGCGAGCGCATTGACGACCACAAGTCCGAGCACCGCGATGAGGATGATCATGATGACGAACACGCCGATCAATGCGGCGACGCCGCCGACGAGGCCGAGTTCTTCGCGGGCCATCTGACCGAGGCTGCGCCCGCGGCGCTTCGACGAGATCCACAGGACCATGAAGTCCTGCACCGCCCCGGCGAACACCACGCCGACGATGATCCAGATCGTTCCCGGTAGGTATCCCATCTGCGCCGCCAGGACGGGTCCGACCAGGGGACCGGCACCGGCGATTGCCGCGAAGTGGTGACCGAACAGCACCCGACGGTCGGTCGGCATGTAGTCGGCGCCGTTCTCCATGATTTCGGCGGGAGTTGCGACGTCGTCGCGAGGCTTGACGATCTTGCGTTCGATCAACCGCGCATAGAAGCGGTAGGCGATCAGATAGGTACAGATTGCGGCCAACACGAACCACACGGCGCTGATGTGTTCACCGCGGACGATCGCAATCATGTACCAGGAGCCCGCGCCGACCAGTCCGAGAACGAGGAAGACGACGCGCGCAGTGGTGGAAATGGGTGTTTTGTCGATGACGCCGACAGGTGGCAGGTCAGGATCGGTTTTCAGGTACTCGACATTTGGTTCCGGCGCAGTCGTCAAGCTCATCGTCGAACTCCGTCCACTAGTGCAGTGTGGCCGCCGTCACAGCGGGCCATCTGTCACTGTAGGACCAGACGGGTGAATCCGCGCGATCTGTGGCGCGGGAGTCGACCGGCGTCAGAATCGGTGAGCGTCGGCGTCGATCCAATCGGTGAGCCAGCTCTGCGGCGGGGAGTCGAGCAGTTCGCCCGGCATCAGCCAGTCGAACAGGTCGGCATAGGTACGCGTGGTGAGACCGTCGACGCGGCGGTTGAGCATTCCCGGTTGCAGTTGGTCGAACGAATCGAAGCCCATCGACGCGATCATCTGTTGTGCGCTGGCGACAGTTGCCTTCTGGAAGCGGTAGACGCGCTCGCTCTTGTCGGGGATGTCGAGTGCGCGGGTGCGTGCCGGATCCTGAGTGGCAACGCCGACCGGGCAGCGGTTTGTGTGGCACATCTGGGCCTGAATGCAGCCCACTGCGAACATCATTGCGCGGGCAGCCATCGTGAAGTCTGCGCCTTGGATGATGCGTTTGACGATGTCGGAGCCGCTCGCCACCTTTCCGGAAGCGCCGACTTTCACGAGAGCGCGCAGACCGGTTCCCACCAAGGCGTTGTGCACGAGCATCAGGCCTTCGGTCAACGGCATTCCCATGTGGTCCTCGAATTCCACCGGACCAGCGCCGGTGCCGCCTTCGGAACCGTCCACGATGATGAAGTCGGGCGTGATGCCGCGTTCGATCATCGCCTTGCAGATTCCGAGGAATTCACGACGCGAGCCGACGCACAGTTTCATCCCGACCGGCTTGCCGCCCGACAGTTTTCGCAGGGTCGCGATGAAATCGACCAGTTCGACCGGGGTGCTGAACGCGGTGTGCGCGGGTGGCGAAATCACGGTCTGGCCGACGGGTACCCCGCGGGTTTCGGCGATTTCGGGGGAGACCTTGACTCCGGGAAGCACGCCACCCAACCCGGGTTTCGCACCTTGCGAGAGCTTGATCGAAATGGCCTTCACCTGATCGAGGCCGGCACGCTCGGCAAACCGGTCAGGATCGAATCGGCCGTCCTCGGTTCGGCATCCGAAGTATCCCGAGGCAATTTCCCAGATCAGATCGCCGCCGTGTTTGCGGTGATACGGACTGATCGCGCCTTCGCCGGTGTCGTGGGCGAAGCCGCCTTTGGCGGCGCCGGCGTTGAGGGCCTCGATTGCGTTGGCGGACAACGACCCAAAGCTCATCGCGGAGACGTTCAAGAGAGCGATGTCGTACGGCTTCGTGCAATCGCGTCCGCCGAGGCGAACTCGCGGAACGGTGTCGGGGGCGGTCCGTGCGCGAATCGAATGCGTCATGAACTCGTAGCCGATCGCATTGACGTCGCGCTCGGTCCCGAAGGGCTCCTCCGCCAGTGTTCCCTTTGCACGCTCGTAAACCAGATCTCGCGTTTCGCGATCGAATGGCATTCCATCGGTGGATGATTCGACGAAGTACTGCTGGATCTCCGGTCGAATCTTCTCGAGGAGGAATCGCGCGTGCCCCAGGACCGGATAGTTACGGAGGATGCTGTGGGACTTCTGAGTGAGGTCGTAGGTGCCCATCGCCGCCAGCGCGAGAGTGACGACAGCGATCACCCACCATCCGGGCGAGGCGACAATTGCGAGCGCGGCGGTGCCGAGACCCACTATCCATATCAAGAGCACGATCAGCATCCGAGTCACCTCGAGAGCGTAGGCGCCCACTGTGACACGGCAGCGGTAAGTCTCCACTAGGTTCTGCGATAGAGAACCGAATCCGACTCTTTGGGGGAATGATGACCGAACCGCAATATCCGACCGACCCGCAGGATCCGAAGGAGCAGCAGTATCCGGCGGGCCAGCAGTATTCAGCCGGTCAGCAATATTCAGCAGGCCAGGAGTATCCGACGGGCCAGCAGTACCCGACCGACCCGCAGTACTCAGCCGGACAGCAGTATCCGACCGGTCAGCAGTACAGCGCGACCCAGCAGTACAGCGCCGCACCCACGTACACGGCGCCTCAGTACGGTCCGCCGAAGTCCAACGCGGGATGGGCCGTCGCGTCGATCCTGTTCTTCTGGCCTATCGCGTTCGCCGCGTTCAACCATCTCCACGACATCTACCCGAAGTGGGCGATGGGCGATCACCAGGGCGCGCAGTACGCGTCCGAGCGGGTGAAGAAGCTCGGGCAGATCTCGCTCCTCATAGCCGTCATCTGCTGGGTGCTGTTCATCGCGTTCTACGTCATCTTCCTGGTTGCGATCGTGTCGTCCGTCGATTCGTATACCTACAACTGATCACCTGCCGCGACGTGACGGTGGGGCGAGTACCCGTCACGTCGCCGCGAGGCCGTAGAATCCACAGACCGTGAGCCTTACCCTCGGAATCGTCGGACTGCCCAACGTCGGCAAGTCCACCCTTTTCAATGCACTGACCAACAACGACGTGTTGGCAGCGAACTACCCGTTCGCGACCATCGAACCCAACGTCGGCCTGGTCGAGCTGCCTGATCCGCGGCTGCAGAAGCTCGCCGAGATCTTCGGCTCCGAGCGCATCCTCCCCGCGACCGTGTCGTTCGTCGACATCGCGGGAATCGTGAAGGGCGCGTCCGAGGGCGCAGGCCTTGGCAACAAGTTCCTGGCCAACATCCGTGAAGCGGACGCCATCTGCCAGGTAGTTCGCGTCTTCGCCGACGACGACGTCATCCACGTCGACGGCAAGGTCGACCCGGCCTCCGATATCGAAGTCATCGAGACCGAGCTCGTGATCGCCGACATGCAGACCTTGGAGAAGGCTCTCCCGCGTCTGGACAAGGAAGCTCGCAAGAACAAGGAGCTCAAGCCGGCCCACGACGAGGCACTCAAGGCTCAGGCCTTCCTCAACGAGGGCACGACGCTCTTCAGTGTCAAGGACAAGCTCGACTTCTCGCTGCTGCGTGAACTGAGCCTGCTCACCACCAAGCCCTTCCTGTACGTCTTCAACGCCGACGAGTCAGTGCTCACCGACGCAGCGAAGGTTGCGGAATTGCGCGCATCCGTCGCACCGGCCGACGCTGTGTTCCTCGACGCGAAGGTCGAGCAGGAACTCCTCGAGCTCGACGAGGAAGACCGCCAGGAAATGCTCGACTCGATCGGTCAGACCGAGCCGGGCCTGCACGCTCTCGCGCGCACCGGCTTCCACACCCTCGGACTGCAGACCTACCTGACGGCTGGTCCGAAGGAAGCTCGCGCCTGGACGATCCACAAGGGTGACACCGCGCCCCAGGCTGCCGGCGTCATTCACACCGACTTCGAGCGCGGCTTCATCAAGGCTGAAATCGTGTCCTTCGACGACCTCGTCGAGGCGGGTTCCATGGCCGCAGCCAAGGCTGCAGGCAAGGTCCGCATGGAGGGCAAGGAATACGTCATGGCCGACGGCGATGTGGTGGAGTTCCGCTTCAACGTCTAAATCCGGCTTCTGGTCCTCACCCCACGGGCAACTCGCTGAGCGTCCGACGTGTCACAAACCGCCGCGCTCTCCCAGTCAACGGGTCGGTGAATTCGAGTTCCCTCGCGAGCAATTGGAGTGGGAGGGAATGATCGTCCGGGGCGTCGGGAAGCAGGTCGGGGTATCGCCGGTCGCCCAGGATCCCGGCGCCGAGAGCTGCCAGATGCACCCGTAACTGGTGCATCCGTCCGGACTGCGGACGTAGAACCGTGTGCAGCACAGCACGTCCGGAGGCGCTCACGCCCATCCCTCGCGCCTCGATCATGGTCTCGGAGTTGGGTTCACGGCTGTCGTCGACGACGACCCGCAACTCGCCGCGTCGAGCTTCGATGTGGTTGCGGTAAACGAGAGGGACGTCGAGCGCTGGCGCATCCTGGCCCCACCGGGACGGTCGCGCCGACACCGCCTCGTAGACCTTCGTGACCTGCCGCTTCTCGAACAGTGACTGGTACGCGCCGCGCGTCGCGGGGCGGGCCGAGAACATCACCACCCCTGCGGTGCCGCGGTCGAGTCTATGGATCGGGGTCAGATCTGGGTTGTCGAGACGGACCCGCAATCGGACGAGCGCCGACTCGCGGAGGTAGCGCCCGCTGGGGGTGGTCGGGAGAAAATGGGGCTTGTCGATGACGACGAGATCGTCGTCGATGTGCAGGATCTCCTCGCGGAACGGCACCGGGTCCTCCGCCGGCAACTCACGGTAGTACCAGATGAACCGGTGCGCGCTGAGTTCTGTGCTCCGGCAGATCGACTGGCCGTCGATACCCACGAACTCGCCGTCGTCGAACCGCCGATACAGGTTTTCGGCGTCCAGATGGTCGAACTTGGCTACGACGTACTCGGCGATCGTCGTCCACGGCCCAGAGAGCGGGATGCGTAGGCGCGTCGGGCCAACCCCGTTCTTGACGGGCAGCGGTGGGGACATGGACACACAGGTAATCATCCCATCGACTGCTGGTCAGCGGTGATTCGGTGCGGCCTTGCCGGAGACGTCCCCGCGGGGACGTGGGGACCAACTCGGACCGGTGATCACCAGAGATCGTCGAGTCGGAAAATCAGTAGCGCAGGCGAGATGCGGGCCCGTATGGTTCGGCAGAGAAAGGTCGCAGTCGAAAAGCACTGCGGTCCATACCTTCTGTAGCTCAATTGGTGAGAGCACCCGACTGTGACTCGGGCGACGGCGGATCGTAACCGCCCAGAGGGACTCAGTTCAGATACGGCTGACGTGAGGACTCTAGGCGCAGAGACCGGCAGCCCTTTGCCTGCACAGTTGTCGAACGAGCCTCAGCCGGTATTCCCTGAATCGCCGAACAGCATTCCAGTCACCCGCCATTTCCGCGTCGGCAAGTAGGTATTCGCAGTTGTCCAACTGATCCTTCAAAGACATCATCAGAATTCACCTCCGATCACCCGAGCAAGTACCTGTCCAGGATGCGTCCGGCGACACCCCGCGGACATCGGCCGAAGTACCTGTTCAGGTACCTGCTTCGGTGCGCGGTGGAGGTTACTTCTTGACCGCAGGCGCTGGTAGCGGCATACCGCGCTCGGACAGGACGGCGCGGAGACGGTCAGGGTAATCGGTGATGATTCCGTCGACACCCAGGTCTATGAGGGCGTGCATGGTGGCGGGATCATCGACGGTCCACGGGATGACCTTCATGCCACGCGCATGTGCGCTCGCGATCATGTCGGCTGTCGGGTACAAGGCGAAGCCGGGGTCGCCGACCTTTCCACCCTGGGGAGTTCCTTGGACAGGGGAGTAGGCGGAGGCGCCGAAGGTTGCCACCGCCGAGATGCCGTCGCCACCGAAATCATCGATGTCCAGACCGCCGAGCCACGGTGACGCTCCGTCCTTGCCTACCTGGAGAAAGTCACCGTTGGTGAGCGCGACCACGGGCACACTCGGCGCGAGTTGACGGGTGAGCATGAGCGAGCCCCAGTCGAAGCTCTGAATGGTGACGCTGTCCAACAATCCGGCTGCCCGGATCGTATCGAGGACTACAGAGACGAACTGCTCACGCGGGGCGGTCTCGTGGGGCGCTCCCGCTTCCACCTTGGTCTCGATGTTGAGCTTGATTCCGGGTGCGTTGTACGACTTCACCAGAGCGAGCACTTCTTCGAGTGTCTGCATATTCGCTCCCGGAACATTTTGCTGCTCAGGGTATCCGGCAAGGGGGAGCGTGCCACAGTCCATGGTCTTGATCTGTTGCAGGCTCAGCGTGTTGACGAATTTGCCGACGTACGGGAACTCCGGGTCGCCGGTAGTGGCGGGCTCGGTGTCGAGGCATTTCTTGTTCGAGATCTTACGATCGTGCGTGACGACAGCGATCCCGTCTTCGGTGATCTGGGTATCGAGTTCCAGTGTGCTGACGCCCATTTCGAGAGCATTGGAGAACGCGGCCAGGCTGCTCTCCGTGTACAGGCCGAGCCCGCCGCGGTGGGCTTGGACGTCGAACGTCGAAACCGGCTGGGGTGCTGAACTACCGAACGAACCGGACCAGTCGAGACTGCCGGTTGGCGATGCGCCGGCCGGGGTCGCCAGGGCGGTGAGGGGGAGTGCGACGGTCACGGCGGCACACGACAATATTCTGCTCAGTTGCATGAAAGGAACGTAAGGGCGTCGAATGGCTCGCCGGGGTTCGTTAGGTAAACTAACGGTAAAAGTCAGGCTGCGTGAACGCGCTGCTCGACGCCGTTTGCCTGGACCTTCATCCACGACGCCAGAAGCTCGCACCCGGTCAGTCCGCTCTCGTCGAGAGGTTCGATCGCGTAGCTGATGTGTCTACCGCCGCGAGGGTTCTCCAGCTGAAAGCGGTTCAGGTTCAACCGCGTCGGCAGATAGCCGAGGACTTCGAGGAACGCGGTGCGAATGCGTCGTAGATCGGTGCGCCACTGTTTCGGACTGAAACGAGTCTTCTGCGCATTCTGGAAAGCATTGCTACGAAGTAGTTCCCAAACTTTTTGTGCCCACACGCGTGCCTGGGAGAAGGACATCCAGCGCGTCAAGTCTGCGATGTCGCGAATGTAGCTGTCGTCGCTGGCATTACAGATCATGTCCTGTGGGTGCCCGATCCACTTGACCGGAATCCACGGCTGGACTTCGGGTCCGTCGCCGGCAACTCCGTGTCCCTCGCAACCTTCGATGACGCCGGTCGGTTGTTGTGGATCGGAGATCAGTCCGACTCCGATGATGTTGGCGCCGTTCAGCGTCGGAGAAGTCGTCGGAGAAGTAAATGTCGGAAGAGCCGCGCGGATCACGGTGCATCCCTGTGAGTATCCGATCAGCATGACTGGGCCGTCTGTCTCTGCGATTGCGGTCGAGAGGGCCTTCACACCCATCGCGGTGCTGTGCCGAAAGCTCAGGCCGCCGTCGGCGACCGGGCCATACGACGCGGGATAGGCGACCCAGCGAGAATCGAATCGACTGTCGAGTTCGTCGGTGACGGCACTGAGGAGTCCGCGCACACGCGCGCCGTGGTCGCCGACGTGGGATTCGCCGGTGCCGCCAACTGCAAGAACGGTTACCTCAGCCATGCCAGCGATGATCCACGTCGATTCTGAGAGGCCGGCATCCAAACCCTGAGAAGAGGCTGGCAATCCGTTGTGCTGCGAAATCGTTATCGAGCGAGCACCATTTACCCATGACGACGCCGAATCGTTCATCCAGGCGAAAAGTGTCCGTTGTCGGTGCGGGAAGCGTCGGCACTGCGATTGCGTACGCGTGCTTGATACGCGGATCAGCCGACGCGCTCGCCCTCTACGACACCAACAGTGCAAAGGTCCGCGCCGAAGTTCTCGATCTCAACCACGGAACCCAGTTCACACCGCCGTGCACCGTCGAGGGAGGTGATGACATCTCGGTCACCGCGGGATCCGACTTGGTCGTCGTCACCGCGGGCGCAAAACAGCATCCCGGCCAGTCGCGGCTCGAACTTGCCGCGGTGAACGTCAAGATTGCACAGACTCTGACCGAACAACTATTGGCGGTGTCACCGGACGCGGTTCTACTCTTCGTCACCAACCCGGTCGACGTGGCGACCTACGCAGCGATCCAGGCTGCGGGACCGTCGTACCGCAGCCGAATTTTCGGATCGGGGACGGTGCTCGACACGGCCCGATTGCGATTCCTGCTGGCCACCGAACTCGGAGTTGCGGTCGAGAACGTCCATGCCTTCATCGTCGGCGAGCACGGGGACTCCGAGATTCCGCTCTGGTCGAGCGCAACCATCGGCGGAGTGCCGGCAACCTCGTTCGTGGGACCGTCGGGCGGCGTCCTCGGCCCCGACTTACGCGCGAATGTCGCGAAGTCTGTGGTCGAGAGTGCCTACGAGATCATCGAAGGAAAGGGTGCGACCAACCTCGCCATCGGATTGTCGAGCGCATTCATCGCGGAAGTCGTGTTGCGGGACGAACAACGGGTTCTTCCGGTATCGACCTTGCAGACCGGTGTCCACGGACTCGAGCGCGTTTGCCTGTCCCTTCCCACGATGGTCGGTCGTGCGGGTGCCGGTCGAGTCCTCGAGGTACCGCTTTCAGAAAAAGAGGCTTCGGGGCTCCGATCTTCTGCCCGTACATTGCGAGAGGTGCAGGAATCTCTGGGATTGTGAATATCTGTTCTGCTCGATATCCGACATATAGGATCAACAAATGATCAGCTTCCTGATTCGCGCCGCGATCTTCCTGGGTTCTGCCGCTGTCGGGCTTCTTGTTGCGTCGTTGATTCTTTCGGGCTTCTCGGCGCCCACATCCGGATTCATCGTTGCGGTCGTGATCTTTGCGATAGCGCAGTCGGTCCTGGCGCCGTTCATCGCGACAGTGGCAAAGCGCCACGCACCAGCATTTCTCGGCGGAATCGGATTGGTGTCGACGTTTGTCGCTCTGTTGGTGGCGTCGCTCTTCTCCAATCTGTCGATCTCCGGTGTCTCGACGTGGATTCTGGGAACAGTCGTCGTGTGGCTGGTAACAGCACTTGCGACGCTGGTGCTTCCGTTGTTGTTCGTGCGTAAGAAAGTTCAGGAGAAGAAGGCTCAGTGACGCGTCCGAACATCGGTATGGACTACTCAGTCTTGGACTGCCCGGATCCGGCTGCATTGGCCAACTTCTACGTCCAGGTCCTCGACTGGAAAAGTGTTCGGGACGAAGATGATTGGCACGTGATCGAAGGACCCGCCGGCGAGCGGCTCGCGTTTCAGCTTGCTCCGGATTTTGTTCCGGTCGACTGGCCGACATCCGGCGTCGGAATCCATCTGGATCTGCTCGTCGATTCTCTCGACCCCGCGGAGGCTTGGGTGATCAGCCTGGGTGCGCAGCGGGTGACCGGCATCCCGGAGCATCAGACTTTCCGCGTCTACCGCGACCCAGTCGGTCACCACTTCTGCCTGTGTCTGCGCGACTGAGTGTCGACTCGCCCCGATCTCGTCGACCGTGGATAATTCCGAACACTTGTCACGCCCGAGAATTGGAGATCGACGATGGCTTCGCAGAATTCCGACGAATTCCTGGTAGAACGTACGACGATCGTCAAGGCAGAAGCATCGGTCGTCTTCGCGTTGATCAACGATTTCCACCAGTGGACGCAGTGGTCGCCCTGGGAAGGTCTCGACCCGGCAATGCAGCGCACGTACGCGGGTCCTGACGCGGGCGTCGGGGCTTCGTACGCCTGGGCCGGAAACAAGAAGGCAGGTTCCGGTTCGATGGTGATCACCGAATCCGTCCCAGACGAACGCGTAGTTTTGGACCTGGCCTTCCTCAAGCCGTTCAAGGCACAGAACGTCACCACCTTTCTCATCTCTCCGAATGCCGGAGCCTCTCCCAATGCCGGTGAAGTTCAGGTGACGTGGAAGATGACTGGAAAGAAGAATCTGTTCTTCAAGATCTTCGGTTTCATCTTCAGCATGGACAAGCTCGTCGGAAAGGATTTCGAGAAGGGCCTGTCCCAGCTGAAAGCTGCTGCCGAAAAGGGCTGACGAGCCGGTGGTACCGTCTCCCGGTGTTACGGATGACGCCCACCGATGCCCAAACCTTCTGGATTTCGGAGAAGATCCCCAACGATCAACTACTGCTCTACTGTTTCGACGGGCAGAGCCAGTCGATCGACGAGTTACGACGCTCGGTGGTGGAAAGAGCGTCGCTCATTCCGGATCTCAATGTTCGGATTCGTGAATCACCGTGGCATCTCGACTATCCGCTCTGGGATCCCATGCCGGTCGATGCCTCGTTGGTGAGAGTGCATGAGCTGCCGGATGACTCGTGGCCATCGTGTATTCACGGAATCGAAAAGCTTCTCGAAAACCACGTCGACCCGCGTGAGTCCCCGTGGACGCTTCACCTGTTCCACGGCGTCACCGGCGCGCCGCGTTGTAGCGGCCCGGCGCTGATCGCAGTTCTGCAGGTCGCTCATTCTCTGGCGGACGGCAAACGCGCGTCGGCGATTGCTCGCCAGCTGTTCTCGCCGCAACCGCCCGCGCAGCAGAAGACGGACGTGCGGCGTAGCGGATCAGCCGAGATTCTGGGCCGCGCCGCCCTGCGCCTTCCGGGCCAACTTGTTTCGCTGTTCCGCGACGGCCGGGCGGGGCACCGAGCGCAGTTACAGCTGCAGGCGGACACCGAATCGGGAGTTGTTGCGCCGCAGGCGGCGAGCCGTCCCAAGGTGCGCTCCAACATCCCGCCTGGATCTCACCGACTGGTGCGCATGGTCGTGCGGGACAGCGCAGATTTCCGTGGCGACGGCGTATCCGTCACAGTCGGAGCGATGACAGCCATCTCGGTAGCGATGGCGAATTACCTCACCGAGCGAGACGGCTCGGTACCGCCGGAACTGGGGGCTGAGGTGACCATCGCCAAGGCGGGTACACCCACGGCGCGCAACCACTTCCGCAATGCAGGTGTCGGACTGTTCCCGGATGTCGATGACCTCCGTGAGCGAGCCCAACTGATCAAGGAGTCGATGGACGAGCGCCGCGCACGGGCATCCCATCCGTCCAGCGCAGCGTCGGATCTCGCGCTGAATGCGGTTCCCGGCCCGCTGGTCCGTTGGGGCGTGCAGCAATACGATTTCACGGCGGTGCCCGACGAGGTCACCGGCAACACCGTGGTGTCGAGTGTCGCGCGCGGTGACGCGGATCTGGTGCTCGGAGGCGGCGTCGTTCGGTTCACAGCGGGCTTCCCGAGTTTGTCACCGGTCATGTCCTTGACCCACGGCGTACACGGGATCGGGGACACGGTGACGGTCAGCATCACCAGCAGTCCGGCCTCGATCCCGGACATCGACGTGTACGAGCAGATGATGCACGACGCGATCGACGAGGTACGCGAAGCACTGTCGTGACGGCCTGATGTACTGGCAGCATGGGATTCACGCGCGCCGAGCTGGAGTCTTTCCGAGACGCCGAGATCGAGGATCTGATCGGGTCGAATTGTCGGCTGTTGTTCGTCGGTATCAATCCGGGACTGTGGACGGCGGCGACCGGCGCGCATTTCGCCAGGCCGGGTAATCGGTTCTATCCGGCACTGCTGCGGGCAGGCATCATCGAGCGTGCGATCGATCCCTCCGCGGGTATGTCGGACGCCGATACGCAGCACCTGATCGATCGCGGCGTCGGTATCACCAATCTCGCCGTTCGCGCGACGGCCAGAGCCGACGAGTTGAATGCAGAGGAGCTTGCCGCCGGGGGAGTGCGGGTGCGGGCGGTCGTGCGTGCGACCAAACCGAAAGTAGTTGCCTTTGCCGGAATCACCGCCTATCGCACTGCTTTCGGTGACAAACGAGCCAAGGCGGGGCGGCAGGATCAGACTTTCGAAGGTGCCGCTCTGTGGATCGTGCCCAATCCCAGTGGGCTGAACGCACACGAGACGGTGGATACGTTGGCCGCCAAATACCGTTCTGCTGCAGCCGAAGCCGGGATATTCTGACAAGAACTCTCAGTTCCGTTCGCCTGGAACGAAGTACGGGATAGAGTAGTCGTATGTCTGTTCTTTACAACATCTTTGTAGTGATTCACCTACTCGGTATGGCTGCCCTGGTCGGTAGCTACTTCACCGTCCTCAAGGCTCCTTCGATCACCGAGGTCATGGTGTGGGGTGCCAGGATGCAGTTCGTGTCCGGCCTGATCATCGTCGGCTTGGGCGAAGGCGCGCTGGACAAGAACTACATTCACGCGAAAATCGCTGTGAAGCTGGTGCTTTCGCTGGTGATCGTGGCGCTGGCCGAGATCACCGGGGCGAAGCAGAAGAAGGGGCAACCCAATCCGAATCTGGTGCACGTCGTCGGCGGGTTGTCGATCGTAACCGTATTCGTGGCCGCGCTCTGGACCTGACAAAGACACAAAAGAGCCCCGGCGATCGAAACTCGCCGGGGCTCTTTGCTGTTGACGCGTCTACAGGCCCGGACGCTTGCCGATCGTCAGGGTCACTTCACCGGTGTGGGCGAAGAAGTCGTTGCCCTTGTCGTCGACGACGATGAACGCGGGGAAGTCCTCGACGTCGATCTTCCAGACGGCTTCCATACCCAGTTCGGCGTACTCGAGGATGTCGACCTTCTTGATGCAGTCGAGTGCCAGGCGAGCCGCCGGTCCACCGATCGATCCGAGGTAGAAACCTCCGTGGGTGTTGCAGGCGTCGGTAACCTGCTTGGAACGGTTTCCCTTGGCTAGCATGATCATCGAGCCACCGGCGGCCTGGAACTGCTCGACGTACGAGTCCATACGGCCGGCCGTGGTCGGGCCGAACGAACCGGACGCCATACCGTCGGGCGTCTTGGCTGGGCCGGCGTAGTACACCGGGTGATCCTTGAGGTACTGCGGCATCTCTTCACCTGCGTCGAGACGCTCTTTGATCTTGGCGTGTGCGATGTCGCGTGCCACGACGAGCGGACCGGTCAAGGAGAGACGAGTCTTCACCGGGTGCTTGGAAAGCTCGGCGAGGATCTCGGCCATCGGCTTGGTGAGGTCGATCTTGACCGCAGCACCCTTGCCGGTACCCGAAATGCCATCGGTCTCTTCGTCGAGCTGAGCGTCCGTGACCTCGGGCAGGAAACGGCCCGGGTTGAATTCGAGCTGTTCCAGAAACACGCCCTCCGGCGTGATTTTGGCCTTCGCCTGTCGATCGGCCGAGCACGACACCGCAATGGCGACGGGCAATGAAGCGCCGTGGCGGGGGAGTCGAACGACGCGGACGTCGTGGCAGAAGTACTTACCGCCGAACTGTGCGCCGATGCCGATCTTCTGCGTGAGCTCGAAGACCTTCTTCTCGAGTTCGTGATCGCGGAAGCCGCGGCCCGTAATGGCGCCTTCGGTGGGGAGCTCGTCGAGGTAGTGCGCGGACGCGTACTTGGCTGTCTTCATCGCGAACTCGGCCGACGTGCCGCCGACGACGATTGCAAGGTGGTACGGCGGGCAGGCAGCGGTACCGAGCGAGCGGATCTTTGCCTCGAGGAACTGCATCATCGAGTCGGGGTTCAGGATCGCTTTGGTTTCCTGGTACAGGTAGGACTTGTTGGCGCTGCCGCCGCCCTTGGCCATGAAGAGGAACTTGTACGAGTTCTCATGTCCGGCAGCAGTATCGGCGTACAGCTCGATCTGCGCGGGCAAGTTATTGCCAGTGTTCTTCTCGTCCCACATCGTGATGGGGGCGTTCTGCGAGTAGCGCAGGTTCAGACGCGTGTATGCGTCGTAGACACCGCGGGCAATGGACTTCTCGTCGTCGCCGGGGGTGAGTACGTGCTGTCCACGCTTGCCCATGACGATGGCGGTTCCGGTGTCCTGGCACATCGGCAGAACGCCGGCAGCGGCGATATTGGCGTTCTTGAGCAGGTCGAGCGCGACGAACTTGTCGTTGTTCGACGCTTCGGGATCGTCGAGGATGCTCGCGAGCTGCGTCAGGTGATCCGTGCGCAGGTAATGAGAGATGTCGTGCAGCGCCGTTTCGGTCAGCAAGCGCATCGCTTCCGGCTCGACCTGAAGGAAGGTGCGGCCGTCCGGTCCCTCGACTGTCGACACCCCTTCGGTGGTGAGCAATCGGTACTCGGTGGTGTCATCACCGATCGGCAACAGGTCCTCATAGAGGAAGTCGGCCATCATCTCTCCTGAACAAGGGTGCGTGCGAAGGTCGCATTCAGGTTATCGTTGGGGGTTTCCTTCTCCGAATCGGGGCGGGTGTGAGCTGGAATTATCCGGATGCCACTGGCTCGATCAAGATACTTCGACCAGTTCGGAGAGCTCGACGCCGCGAAATTCGGCAAGTATTTCGGCCTGCTCGGCCACTGCTGCACGGGCCGATCGTGACCACGTTCCCCACGGGGTGATCGCGACCTTCAGCTTCTTTCCGGACGCCCGCGGTCGCCACAGTCCGGTGATCGTGCCGCCGACCACCACCGTGCCCGGTCGCCCGAGGGTCGGCCACACCGTCTTCTGGGCGGCCGGATCGGGCACCAGGGTCTCCCGATCCTTGAGCTGTACATACGGATCGAAAGGCCCGAGCAAGCGCGTACTCGAATCGGAGGGGGAGCCGAGCAAGTCTTCGCGGTCTTGTTCGAGAATCCACCGCTTCTCGCCGTTCACCTCGATCTCCTCGGCATCGACGGGCCAGTGGGCTTTGACGTCCTTGACCGGGGCATCGAGAAACGACGCGACGTGAGCAGGAGTGGCGGGGCCGTAGAAGCGCAGATACCCGCGAATCACGTCGAAGCGGGGATCGGCGTCTGAACCTGAGGCTGTGTACGGGCGTCGGCGCCAACCCGGAATGCGTTCGAGCACTGGGGGAGATGTGCCCGGCTGTAGCTCGAGGCCTGCCTGAAGTGCCGCGAGCCGGAACGGCATCTCGTACAGATGAGTGGCGTTGCACGGGCGGCAGAATCTCAAATAGGGCTCGGTGACTCGCGTGGTCAATTGCGCGGACATCTCGCCCTTGACGGTTGGTTTCGAGACGATGTCCCGCATCGCAGTAGCAACTGTTTGCAGGGCACTCAGCGTCGGGATGCCGGCGGCCTTCAGGGGCCGATTCGCGTCGTAAATGCGCTTGGCTGCATCGGCTTCGCTGAACGGCGACGTGGCGACGGCGATGGCAGGCAGGTCGCCCCGACGGTAATAGTGGGGAGCGCCGCGCAACGTCCAGGCAAGAGCGAGCTCGGTGACGTCGCCGCGGACGCCGCGGATCCGCAGGGCCCAGGCGGCTCCGTCAGGTCCGGTGTTCTGAATCCCGAGATCGAGAATGCTGCAATCGCTGTGATCGGCGTCACCGGCAGCCGCTCGGTCGAGTTGATGGCGGTGCCACCGGAAATTAGCTACCTGCGTGAGTGAGGTTGCGCTAGACATGATTTCAGTTTACTGGTGGGTAACCGCAGGATTTGGGGCGGTTGATCGATGAGACGACAGAATCGGTGAAATTCGACCGATTGGCCGGAATTTTTTCAGTAGCAGACCTTATTAGTCGAAATAATGACCCCATTGTCGGAATCCTTTGCCAACTGGTCGTTCGTATGATTACTGTTACCCACGTCACGGATACATTACAGATGTGACGCAGCTGTCACAGCACTGTCGGGTGCTTTGGGTAGCTGACCTCTGACTTCTCTAGGAGATTCACATGGGTTCACTGATGTCGATCGTCGAACTTGCACTCAAGGGCCTCGGCTCGGTCGGTGCCGGCGACCAGTTGTTCGAAACCTTCATCGGTTCGGTTCAGACGAACACGGGCAGCCTCAAGCCCCTCCTCTGATCCTGCTCGCTGGAATCGGATCGTTCGACCACACAACTTCCGCTCGGGTGACCGAGACCTAAACAACTGTAGGAGTTTTCATGGGATCCTTCGAAATCGTGGGGAACGTCATCACGGCTGTCAACAACGTCGGCACCGCATTCTTCAATTCGCTGACCACGCTCAGCGGCGGCACGGTTACGCCCAAGTAAGCGTCGTCTGACGAGAAAGGCTCACGCACTCGGTGCGTGAGCCTTTCCGTGTCGACCGGATCGAGTTTTTCCGATCACGTCGGGTTTGCCTCTTTCAGCCGGTACCGTTCGAAAGGTTCCGCTGCCGAAGAGAGTGACCCGGATGATCGAGACTCGTGCTTTGCGAACGGTTTTCCGCGTCTTCGTGGCGTTGGCCACGGCAGTATGTGGGCTCCAGCTCCTCACGGCACCGGGTCACGCTCAGCCGGTGGACAGCAGGCTGGTCGACATCTCGGTGTACTCACCGTCGATGGGGCGCGACATTCCGTTGCAGGTCTTGCGGCCGGCTGATACCTCGACGCCCGCTCCGACGCTCTACCTACTCAATGGAGTGGACGGAGGAAAAGACGACGCGACGTGGTCGGTGCGGACCGATGCACCGAAGTTCTTCGCGGACAAGCACGTCAACGTGGTCACCCCTCTCGGTGGAGCATTCAGCTACTACACCGATTGGGAGCGGCCG
Source organism: Rhodococcus sp. IEGM 1406 (assembly GCF_030056745.1). NCBI lineage: Bacteria > Bacillati > Actinomycetota > Actinomycetes > Mycobacteriales > Nocardiaceae > Rhodococcus > Rhodococcus sp. IEGM 1406. The sequence continues at coordinate 1,822,951 of NZ_JASHKO010000001.1, forward strand.
GACCCCGGCCTCGCGAAATCCGGCAACAATAACGGGGTCAACATGTGGACCACGTTCCTGACGGAAGAACTACCGCCAGTCATTGATTCGACGTTCGGAACGACCGGCGAGAACGCACTTGCCGGCTTGTCGATGGCAGGCACGTCGGTACTGGATCTGGCTATGGCGGCGCCCGCGCTGTACAACAGTGTCGGGTCCTTCAGCGGGTGTGCGATGACGAGTCCAGGCATCGGTCAGGACTTCGTGAAACTCGTGGTCGCAGTGGGTGGTGGCAACGCGGAGAACATGTGGGGTCCGTACGATGGCCCGGGTTGGCCGGCTCACGATCCGGTTGTCAACGCGGACAAGCTACCTCGAATCCCGATGTACATCACTACCGCAACCGGGATTCCGGGTCCGTACGACACGCTTGCCGATCCACGGATCGACAACGACGTCACAGATTTGGCGTTGCAGCTTGTACTCGGTGGCGGAATCGAGGCGGCAACTCACTACTGCACCACCCAGCTTGCGGACAGGACGAACGCATTGGGTATGAACAACATTCGCTACAACTTCAAGCCGGCAGGAACGCATTCATGGGGATACTGGGAAGACGACTTACACGACTCGTGGCCGATGATCGCCGCGTCGCTCGGCGTGTGAGGCCCCATCGAGCAAGCCTTCGAAGCGTCGTTCTCGTCGGCGCGCTCGCCTTGATTTCACTACTTGCGTTGCCCTCGACCGCGCTCGCCGACGAGACCCCGAAGATAACGAGTGTCACCGAACTGTCTTCGCGCTTGGTTCTTCTCGACGTCGCGAGTCCCGCCATGGGGCGCACCATGCAGGTGAAAGTGCTGCTTCCTGCCGACCGCTCGGAACCGCGCGGGACGCTGTATCTCCTGGACGGCAATTCCGGGCAGATCGAAGAGAACAACTGGCTGGCTCCGGCTAACGGCGATATCGTCCCGTTCTTTGCCGACAAAAACGTGAACGTCGTACTCCCCATCGGTGGAACCGGCACCATGTACACCGATTGGCAGGAAGACCACCCGAAATTCGGTCGTCTGAAATGGGAGACGTTCCTGACGAAAGAGCTTCCCTCACTGATCGACACGAGGTTCGCAACCAACGGGCACAACGCAATCGGCGGGATCTCGATGGGTGCAGAGGCCGCGCTGATCCTGGCCCAACGCTCGGCCGGGTTGTACGACGCGGTCGCGGGCTACAGCGGCTGCTACACAACCGTCGGAGGATTCGGCAAGGCGTTGACCGATCTTGTGGTCATCAACGGAAATGCCCGTTCGGAGCAGATGTGGGGTCCGGCCGGCAGTGAGGCTTGGCAAGAGCACGACATTTTCGCCAATGCCGACAAGCTGCGCGGCACCAAGGTGTATCTCGCCTCGGGATCGGGACTACCAGGCCCGCACGAAACTCTCGATACTCCTGCCCTGGGCCGGGTACTGGTCGTTGGCGGGGTCATGGAACTGGGATCGAACCTGTGCACCGACCAGATCACGCAGGTGTTGCGCGATCGCGGAGTCGATGTCACCCGCAGCGCTCAACCGGTGGGGACGCACGGTTGGCCGTACTGGCGCGACGAACTCGTTCGCTCCTGGCCGATGCTCGACTCTGCGTTGTCGGCTTGAGTAATTCCTTGCGATGAGTTTCCGCTTCGGGCCGGGTCTATAACCCTGTACACCTGATTCGTAACCTCATCGACAAGGACAGAACGTGCCTTCCATCACTCCCTGTTTGTGGTTCGACAACCAAGCAGAAGAAGCAGCGAACTTCTACATCTCGGTGTTCGGTTCCGGGCAGATCCTGGGAATCGAAAGATACGTCGAGGGATCGCCTTCCGGAATGCCGGCGGGATCGGTGATGACCGTCAGCTTCGAGCTCGGCGGTCAGCGATTCACCGGATTGAACGGCGGACCGATGTTCACGTTCTCGGAAGCAGTGTCGTTCGAGATTCCGTGCGTCGATCAGGCTGAGGTCGATCACTACTGGTCCAGGCTGACCGAAGGTGGGGAAGAGGGCCCGTGCGGATGGGCCAAGGACAAGTTCGGATTGTCCTGGCAGGTAGTCCCGAATCGTCTTCTCGAACTGATGAAGGATCCGGATCGGGCCAAGGCACAACGCGCCACGGACGCGATGATGAAGATGAAGAAGATCGACATCGCGGAGCTCGAACGGGCCGCAGGCGCATCCTGAACACGATCTGGCCGATGGGCGACAGTCTTCGTTAGCTGATGCTAGCCTTCCCTAATTCTCGCTGGAGCGTTGGAGGAGTGCTGGTAACCATGCGAATCAAAGTCTCTCGAATGAAGATTGCAGTCACCGCCTTGGCGGCCTCGCTCGCCGTCGCCGGGCTTGCCGGCTGCAGCAGTGACAGCGCTGACGCACCCGCGGAGGCGGGAGCAACCGTCTCGACCATGTTCGGCGACGTCGAGGTCCCGGCCAACCCGCAGCGCGTCGTCGCGCTCGGTTGGTCGGACGCCGAGACGGCACTTGCCCTCGGAACACAGCCGGTCGGTGTCGCGGACTGGATGGCGTTCGGTGGCAAGGGCGTCGGACCCTGGATTGCGGACGAGTTCACCACAGACCCGAAGATCCTCGGAACCATGGACCTGAGCATCGAGGACGTCATTGCTCTCGACCCGGACCTGATTTTGTGGACGAGAAGCGACAACACCCAGGCCACCTACGACAAGCTCAGCGCCATCGCGCCGACGGTCGGGCCGCCCCCGGGTCTGGCCACTGCGTACGGGACGACGGTCGAGCAGCAGACCGAACTCGTCGCGAAGGCTCTCGGCAAGGAAGCAGAAGGAAAGGCGCTACTGTCCGGCCTCGACGCCAAGTTCGACGCTGCAATTGCCGCCAATCCGAGCTTTGCGGGTAAGACAGCGGCCGTCGGCGCCTACAGTTCCGATGGTTACGGCGCGTACGTACCCGGCGACGCACGCGCAGACTTCATGACGCGCCTCGGCTTCACGATCCCGACGGCGATCACCGAAAAAGCCACCGGAAACTTCTACATCCCGGTCGCCAACGAGAACCTGAACTTGTTCGACGCGGATCTCACGGTTCTGTTTCCGATCTTCCTCGACAGCAGTGCGTTTGCGAACGATCCGCTACTGCGCGCAATCCCGTCGGCTCAGGAGGGACATCTGTTGATCCTCGATGACCCGGCACTAGTCAATGCGTTCTCGAGTGGCTCGGTACCGGGGTTGACCTACGCAATCGACAACGCCGTTCCGAAGTTTGCGAGCACGCTCGGCGCCTGATCAGAGGTGTTTCGGGACCTGCCCGTCACTGTGAGCGTGTTCGCAAACAGTGGCGGGCAGTTCTCGTGCGCCGGTACACTGGACAAAGTGAACTTTCAGCTAACGAGCGGCGGCCCAGTGGAGATCGGTCCAGTGGCGATCGAAGCGACCGCTCCTCGTTTTCCGCGGATGCATGCATACGTGGATATCGCTGTTGTGATCGTGGTGCTGGTGGGAACCAATCTGATCGCGCATTTCACCACCGCCTGGGCAAGCATCGCGACGGTACCCATCTCTGCTCTCGTCCTGTTGGCGCTCACCAAGCGCCGGGGAATGGGGTGGGCGGAATTGGGGCTCTCACCTCGCGATCTCCGGCGGGGTTCGAAGTACGCCCTTGCCGCCGTCGGCCTGGTCCTGACCGTTGTCGCCGTCGGCGCGTTGCTTCCGCTCACACGCCCCTTCTTCATGGCGGATCGCTACGCCACAATTTCCGGCGCGATCATCGCGTCGATGATCGTGATCCCGCTGCAGACCGTCATTCCCGAAGAGTTGGCTTTCCGTGGCGTCCTGCACGGCACGTTGAACCGGGTCAGTGGATTCCGCGGCGTCGCCGCTGCCGGTTCTCTGATGTTCGGACTGTGGCACATCGCGTCGTCAATGGGTTTGACCAGCGGTAACGAAGGTCTGTCCGGCTTTCTCGGTACCGGAGTCGTCGGCCAGGTCGCCGGTATCCTCGGAGCTGTTCTCGCCACCGCTGCGGCCGGTCTCGTATTCACCTGGCTTCGTCATCGCAGCGGCAGTCTCATTGCGCCGATTGCTCTGCATTGGTCGTTGAACGGTGCAGGTGCGCTGGCTGCGGCTCTTGTTTGGCATGCAACTCTTGCTTGATCCCAATATCTGACAAAAAGGACAGCATTCGCCGCGCGGCGCCGGGTAGTTTTGTGCTTTGCTCAGTAAGTGACGCACCTTCATCGAGGCCATGTCTTCCACATTTCCGGTCGTCCGACGGTTGAGGATGCGGCGCAGTCGCTCGTCTCGATCCCCGACGGCGTCTTGGCGATCGACGATGCCGGAACGATCGTCTACTGCGGAGAATTCGAATCGCTCCCCGGAGACCTCGCGGGCGGCGAAATTCACGATCATCGACCGGGTTTCCTGCTGCCCGGATTCGTCGATGCCCACATTCATTTCCCGCAGACCTACGCCGGCGATGCGTACGGCGGCGGCCAACTCCTCGAGTGGCTCGACCTGTGCGTCTTTCCCTCCGAATCGAGATTCGCTGATCCGGAGTTCGCCCAGCACGCTGCCGAGGCCTTCTGCGCTCGCCGAATCGCCACGGGAACGACGGCCGCGATGGTGTTCGGATCGGCCTTCCCGCACGCGCAGGACGCATTGTTCAGTGAAACTCTGAATCGCGGCCTTCGAGTGGTCAGCGGCCGCGGGATTCAGACCACCGGCCCGGCGTCCGCTGCCGCGCTGATCACCTCGGAAGAGGACGCGATCAGACTCACCCGCGAGGAGATCGACAAGTGGCACGCGGCCGACACCGGCGACGTGAACACCGCACTCATGCACGTTGCAGTGGTTCCCCGCTTCTCCCTCGCGGTGACAACACGGACGCTGAAAGACTTGGGGGAGCTATACGACTCCGTCCGTGACAGGGGCGTCTACTTCCACAGTCACCTCAATGAGAACAATCGGCCCGGAACCGGCGAGGTCGCAACCACACTTGCCGAGTACGAGGTCGAGACCTATCTCGACACGTATGACGGCAAGTTCCTCCCCGGCTCACAGGTCGGCGGAAAGAGCTTTCTGGGTCCGCGCGCGATACTCGCGCACTCGGTGCACTGCCAGGATTCCGAACTCGCACGAATGGCCGAGACCGGAACCTCGATCGCACATTGCCCGACGTCCCAGCAGTTTCTCGGCTCAGGCACCATGCCGTGGAAGCGAACCGTTGCGTCAGGGGTCAACATCGCGATCGGATCGGACTTCGGCGGCGGGGACGAGTGCCTGCTCACCCGAGTCCTCGGCGACGCCTTCAAGGTTCATATCTCCGAAGCCGGCGACGACGGAGTGTCGATGCACCCCGCCGAACTGCTGTTCACCGGAACACTCGCCGGTGCTCGCGCGCTGGACATGGAGAACCGGATCGGCAACTTCGACGAGGGCAAAGAGGCCGACTTCCTGGTGATCGATCCCTCCGGGTGGCCGCCGCTCGCCGGGCTCGTCAACCACGGAACGCGTTCGGATGATCCGATACTCGCCCGCGACCAGACGCTCTTCGGCCTCCTGATGGCGATGCGCGAGCCCGCGATTGCGCACGTATACGTGCAAGGGCGCCGGGTGTCGGGCTGACGTGTCCGCAACCGCCATCACCGGGTATCACCGAACGAGTTCGGGATTCCGGGCGTGGGTCGAGCGTGCGGCCGAGACCGCCGGTCGATTCGACGGCTACCTGAGCTGTGGCATCAGTGATCAACCGGAACCGGTGTCGCACGGCATGTCTGTCACATTCGACAGTGCCGACGATCTTCACCGTTGGCTGGAGTCGAGTGATCGCTGCGATCTCGAAAGAGCCGCTGCGGCAACGGGAATTCTGGCACAGACGAGTGATCTGGTCCTCGTCGACGGAGTTCTGCCGCCGCCCGGTATCGGCGTGTACGACCACGTCGTCGTCGTGGGTAAGGAGAACGAGTTTCTGCGAACGCAACGCCATCTCATCGATCTCAGTTTGCGATTCTCCGGCTACGAGTCGGTGATGTTGTTGCGGTCGGTCACCGACTCCACCCAGTGGAAGTCAGTCCTCAGGTTTCGGACCGAACAGCAGTTGGCGGTGTGGATGGCGTCGCCCGAAAGGGCCGCGGCACTGCCGAAACTGCGAGCCGAGTTGGCCGAGGACTTCACCGAGACCACGCGGTCGACACCGTTCGGCACCATTCTGCGCACGGAGAACGGGCAGACCCGTGCGACGCCGAATTGGAAAACGGCGATGATCATCCTGCTCGTTCTCTATCCGACAGTGATGACGCTGTCACGATTTCTCGGTCCGCTGCTCGACGGGATCGGAGCGCCTCCATGGCTGTCGATGTGGTTGAGCCAGATAGTCAGCGTCGGCGCCATGACGTGGTTCCTGATGCCGACGGTCACCAGGTGGTTCCGCCACTGGCTCGACCCGGTCGACGGCGCCGTTCCCCGCACCAACTGGCGCGGTGTCGCAGCGGTAATTGCGGTGTACGTCGTGACTCTGACGCTCTTCGCCTCCGTGAAGTGGCTGCAGTTCTGGGACTACTTTGACTGAATCCGGCCTCGGCGGAAGTAGGTGAGCGGCCCGAAGAAGTTGACGAAGATGATCGCCGCCCACTTCTTCTTGCTGCCGTTGACCGTATCGGCAGGGCGTCGCGCCAGGTCTGTCCACGCGGCGATCGCCAACAGGGACTGAATCGTTGCGAGCAGGGCGGCGACGCGGCGCTGCGCGGGTGACAGCTCACTCCAGGATTTCTTTTTTGTGAGGTTCATGAACTCCACTGTGCCCTCGAACGTCCGATTGGTGTCGAGATAGGGCTGCTATCGGTGCCTGGAGTTCCGCAAATCAGTGTGAATAGCGTCACCATGATGACCGCTAGGTACGGTCCCGCGGTCAGTCGGGATGGTCGTTTTCGGCGTAAAGATCTCGCTAACTCGAACTGTGGCTGAATGTTTGCGCCCGGACTAAGCTCGCGTGGCCACATTGCCGCGGGGGATTTGGCCAATCTGCTGGTACGCGCTCTAGCGGGAGCAACGCCCCCTCTGTTAAGTAAGGCTTGCCAATCTTGTGGTCCGCCTACAGGTTTGATGCTGCGAGATAGCTGTTATCGGGAACGATGTTCGGAATACGTCAATAAATCGTCCGTAGGTGACAGTTTGATCACTGCTGGTGGGCGTCACCTGTGTGTATGTCCGTGTCCCGAAGGGGTCGAAATGTAACGTCCCGGACACATTTGGTGTCGCGGAAGTAACGGAAGACCTCTACTCTTATCGCCAGCAGCCACTCACGTGGCGGCAATCCTCTGGACCGTATCTTCGACAGGAGCACATCGCATGAGCAGCGCAGAATTCTCGGATGCCTTCACCTTCCTCAACGACTTCTTCAGCAACGCGTCTGATCTCTTCAGCGCTCTGAGCTTCTTCACCTCGCTCAGCTGATAGCTTCCGGCCGCTAGGCCGACTCAGTGGCCCCCGAAGACGATGTCTTCGGGGGCCACTGTTGTCTGTCTGACTATCTGTCTAGCGTCCAATTTGGTGACAATGTGAGCATTGTTGGCCAAGTGCATGGCGGGGTTGATGTGACTGTGGTGGAATGCGAGCGAAAGAAGATAGCTTGCCTGCCCGCCACTTCCAGCGGGACACGCCGATGATCGGAGCTTTGTGCACGTCTCGCGAAGAAACCTCTTCAAGTACGCAGCGGCTGGATCGGCAGCTGCCGGACTCGCTGCATTGAGCGGTACGACGTCGGTGGCCAATGCCGGTTCGCTGGGGACCCTGCTCGATTACGCCGCCGGTGTGCCGTCCGCTCAGGCAATCAAGGCCGCCGGGTATGCAGGCGCCATTCGATATGTCTCGGATAGGCGCCCGGGAGCCGATTGGATGGTCGGCAAGCCCGTACTGGCGCGGGAAACCGACGCGTTGACGGCGGCCGGACTCCAAGTCGTTTCCTGCTATCAATTCGGCAAGGGCGGAACGGCGGACTGGCGCGGGGCTCGCGAGGCAGGCAAGCGTCATGCTTCCCGTGGCCTCGAACTACACGCTGCGGCTGGTGGGCCGTCCGGTCGGCCGATTTACGCGTCGATCGACGACAACCCGACCAGTACCGAAATCACTACACTGATCTCGCCGTACCTCGAGGGGTGGGCCTCGGTCGTTGGCAACGGAGCACTCGGTATCTACGGAAACACGCGCGTGATCGACGCAATGATCAGCGCCGGCGTCGGAACCTGGTTCTGGCAGCACAATTGGGGTTCACCCGCAGGATATGTGCACCCGAGGGCAAACCTGCACCAGTTCGAGATCGACAAGCGCAAGGTCGACGGCGTCGGCGTGGATCTGAACTCGATCCTCACTCGCGACTACGGGCAGTGGTCGTTGGCCGGCTCGGTCGGGCCGGCCCAACCGGTTGGTTCCTCGTTGCCGACAGGATCTATCGCACCATAGCGCCGAATTTGGCGAGCCAGGCCTTGGCGTCATCGGGGAGGGGGCCCGCCGCTTCGGCGGCGAGGCACCATGCTTTTGCCATCGACAGGAAGTTCATCGGGTTGTAGGCGTCTTCTTCGCGAGACCACAATCCGTTGCCGGCGTAATGCAGGATCGTGATGTTGGCGGCTCCGTGCTTGGATCCGTCGCCCGGATCCTCCATCGGGTTGTCGATCTCGCACACGATCCATCCGCGCTGCTCGTCGACGACGAACCAGTTGGCCGGGAACTCGGTCATGCGGTGCCCCGGGAACTCTGTCATCGTGCGAGTGACCCACTTGCGTACAGCTTCTCGGCCATTGAGGGTGCCGAAAGCGTGTTCCACATAGACGACGTCCTCGGTGAACATGTCCGCGAAGGCGTTCCAATCGCCGGAACGAGTGCACTCGACAACGGTGTTCTGGTACCCCGCGAAGGCGTCTTCGAGTTCGGTACGCGTCCAGGTCATGAAGGGCTCCTCGGTTTGTCGTCGCTTCAGATTAGAACACGTTGCAGAATTGATTGTCGGTGATTCGATGCAGAAGAGTTCTGCGGTACCGTCGTTGACGGGTCGGGGACCCATTATGTGAGAGGGCACCACGTGGAGATCATCATCAATTTCATCTACACACTTTTGTCGAAGTTGCAGACTGGCAGCATCGAAGGCTCTTCGGAGAAGTGAGTCCTCTGCCGGGTTGATTCCCTTACGTGACTTTCTGTTTGGGAATCAACCCGGCGAACACCATCGTCACAGCGGCGGCGGCGATGGAAATCAGGAACGTGGCACGAAACGCCTCGAACGAGGGGATCACTGCGGTGCCGACGGTGATGGTCATTCCGGCCAGAACGACGCTCACGATCGCGGCAGACGTCGACGTGCCGATCGATCGCATCAAGGAGTTCAGTCCGTTCGCGGCTGCAGATTCCGTGATGGGGACTGCTCCCATGATCAGGGCGGGCATGGCCGAGTAAGAGAGCCCGACGCCCGCGCCGATGAACATTCCGGCCACGGCGACCTGCCAGACGCTCGACACCGTGAAATATGCAAAGGCATAACCCAATCCGATGACGAGGGCGCCAAGCATCAGCGTGATTCGTGGGCCACGCCACGCCGAAATGCGAGCGGAGACGGGTGAGAGCGCCATCATGACGAGTCCACCGGGGGCCAGTGCGAGTCCCGCTGCGACCATGGACAGTCCGAGTCCGTAGCCCGTGGACGTCGGTGCCATGAGGAGTTGGGGGAGCGTCAAGGAATTGCCGTACATGGCAAAACCGACGGCGATCGAGGCGAAGTTGGTGAAAAGAACCTGAGGCCGGGCCGATACGCGGAGGTCTACCAGCGGTGCGCTGCGTCGAAGTTCCCACCAACCCCAGACGAGGAAACTGAGAGCGGAAACTGCCAGGAGGCCCAGGGTTTTCGGGTCGCCCCATCCCCAGGTTCCGCCTTTGGTGATGGGGAGTAACAGAGTGATCAGACCAACGGTGAGGCCGAACGCTCCGACGAAGTCGAAGCGTCCCGGGCGTCGTACCGTCGATTCGGGAATCACGAACGCAACCAGTGCGATGCAGAGCAGCCCGAACGCTGCCGAAGTGACGAAGAGGAAGTGCCAGTTGGCATTCTGAGCGATCACCGCAGCGATCGGCAGTCCGATCGCACCGCCGACGCCGAGGGTGGCGCTCATGACCGCCATGGCTCCGGCCACCTTCTTCGGTGGAAGAACATCACGAATGATGGCTATGCCCAATGGAATTGCCCCGACCGATGCTCCTTGAAGAGCGCGGCCGACAACGAGCACGATCAGTGAAGGTGCGATCGCACAGATGGCCGAGCCCAAAACGACCATCCCGAGACTGACGAGCAGCATTCGTTTCTTGCCGAACATGTCGCCGAGGCGCCCGCTGATCGGCGTGATCACCGCGGCGGCGAGGAGCGTTGCGGTGACCGCCCACGAGGTGTCGGCGGGAGTGGAGTTCAGCAGGTGAGGCAACTGCGGAATGATGGGGACTACCAGCGTCTGCATCAAGGCGACGACGATTCCGCACAGCCCGAGGACAGTGAGTACGGGACCAGAAGGGGCGTAGTTCGTAGCCGTGGTTTTCTTGTCCGGGGATTTCTCGTCGACGCTCGACGAATCTGCGTGAACGGACATTCGGCTCCCGCCATGGCGTGTTCGGTTTCGGTGCGTTCGCCCCAGTGTGCACGCTACACATCGTGTGTATTCTGCACAATATGAGTGTGGATCGGGAACCCGAACTGGTGAATATCGAGTACGAGTTGACCCTGCTCTCGCGCTATCACGCGCTCGCTCAACGGGCGGAACTTCATCTGGACCGGTCCGCGTATCTACTGCTCGGACGACTGGAATTGCAACAACCGATGAGCCTCAAGGAGCTCTCCTGTGCCTTCTCGCTCGACATCTCGACCATCAACCGGCAGATCGGCGCGCTGAGGCGTCAGGGCTTGGTGGAGCGAGTGGAGGATCCGGACGGTGGGCTGGCGCGAAAGGTTCGGCCGACGGTGCAGGGTCTGTCGAAACTTCGTGCAGATCGCGAACATTCGACGGCCGGCGTCGAAAAGGTCTTGCGTGAGTGGACGCCGGAGCAGCGCCTCGCGCTCGGTGACCTACTGCGGCAATTCAATACCTCGGTCGAGTCCTTGGAAGGCCGCGACTGGCCGCGACCGAATCAGGTCTGAGAGTGCGAGACGGACCGCAGCGATCGATCCGGATCGCTCGAATCCGATTCCGGCGCAATGACAACAAGTTTCGGATGTTCCTCAGGTGCTGCGTGATTTCCACGCCAGGAGAGCAGTGACCAGCGTGAGAGGCCGGACAGTGCCGACCCGAGGCTGGCGAACGAGCCCGAACTCAGCACCGACGCCGTAGACCCGATGCTTCCGATGGAGAGGAAAGAGCCGACGCTACCGATCGACAGGATCGAGTACGCCGATCCGATCGAGAGAATGGAACCCTCGGATCGGATGGACAGTATCGATCGACTCGACTTGTGAGACCGTATCGACTGGTCGTCTGGGCTCGATGCCTTGTCTGGACGGCCATGCGTGATGTCCACTCGTAGATGTCCCATCTATCGGGTCTATCACGGTGATCGGAGATGCAAAAGGGACCCGCCGAAATTCGGCGGGTCCCTTTCACGAGACTTCGATCAAGCGACCGCGAACATACCCACGGTCGGGAGGAAGCTGCAGGTGATGCGATCTGCGCCTTCCGGCTGGGTGGTCAGCGAACCGCTGATCACCGAGAGGACGCGTCCCGGACCTGTATCGGCAATAGCCGACAAGGTGGCGGGACCATCCGGGTTGATGCGCGACGCGTTGGTCAGGTTCTGGGTGGCGCTGCGCTGGTTGTCGATGTTGACCCACGTCACGGTCATCGGCACCGGCTGGTCGTCGACGGCGGGAGCCGTTCCGAGAGCGGTGAAGACGAATCCAGCCTGACCGGCAGCGGGGCCGGGAGGAGGCAGGTGAGCCGGGCCCGGAACAGCAAGCGCGGTTCCGACCGAATCGGCGGTGGCCGAGATGCAGCCCTTGCCAAGCGTCGGGTAGAGGAACTGCGCGATGACGGGGGCGTTCTCGTTCGGGATTTCCGGTCCGCCGCCGCCGCTGCCGTCGAGGAAGGTGATGACCTTCTCGAGGGTGGCTTTGATCTCGGGCGGAATGCCGGGGGAGTTCAGGATCGCGCGAGCTTGGTCGAGCAACGCTTGCTGCGGGCCGCCGGCGACGTCAGCCGGACCTGCAGCGGCGCCGATGATGGCGGGCGCAAACGATGCGAGGAACTCGATCGGCACACTTTCGGGTGCGGGCGGTGCTGCCGGATCGGCCATTGCCTGTGCCGGCAATGCCAGTCCTGCTACTGCGGCAATAGCGACGGCGGTGAACGCCTTTCGCATACCTCGGGTTCGAAGCACTGTTTCCCCATCCTTAGTCATACCGCGCGGGCGCCTAGGCGAGCTCCGCGTTTGACGGCTCGAGGGGTCACTCTATGTACAGAGCCCCCGGGTTGTACAGCTGTTCAGTTGCTGAGCAGCTACGCACCGGGGGGAGTCTATGGCATGACCGGCCTCGATCGTGATTTACGGCGACCATACCTGTGACTGAAGTGATCTATGTGAAAGTTGATGCAACTGTTACGTCAGATTGCGAGGTTTGTTCACTCGGAGATCAGGCGAAACGGACCGAATCGTCGACGAGTACGTCAATTCGACGGGCAAGGTCGAAGTCCAGTTCCGTGAGACCGCCCGCCGAGTGTGTCGAAAGCGTGTACGTGACCTTTCGCCAGCGAACGTCGATGTCGGGATGATGATCTGCGGCCTCGGCGACTGCCGCGATGCGTTGAAGAAGCGCGATCGCATCCGGGAAAGTCGCGGAATCGACGGTACGAGTGATCGAGCCTGGCGACAGCTGCCAGGCCGGCAGTTCGTCGAGAGCGCTTTGGATCGCGGAGTCGGACAACAAAGTGGCCATACTCCATCATGGTGCGATGAGTGATGTGCCTGCAAGGGATCGCGAAGTTGTCGCCGGTGCGATCTTCCGTGGGGGAAGGCTGCTCCTCGCGCAGCGGACGAGTCCGCCGGCGTTGGCCGGTCGCTGGGAACTGCCGGGCGGGAAGGTCGAGGAGTTCGAAACGCCGCAGGCTGCGTTGGCCCGCGAGTTGCGCGAGGAGCTTGCGGTAGAGGTTCGATGCGGAACAAGAATCGGCGTCGATGTGCAACTGTCGGCCGGGTTGGTCCTGCGGGCGTACCGGGCGGAGTTGGTGTCCGGCGAACCGGTCGCGCTCGACCACGCCCAGTTGGCATGGGTCGATGCCGAAGAACTCTTGTCGATGGATCTGGTCGACAACGATCGAGCCTGGATCCCCGAACTGCTCGAGGAGTTGAGGGCGCTTACGCCGCGCGGGCCTTCTTGAGACCGGCTTTCAGTTCCTTCTTGGATGCGCCCTCGTTCTCGAGCTTCTTCATCCGCATGATGACGACGGGGCACTTGATGCACCGTGTCTTCTTCCGGCAGCACTTCTTTTTCGGCTTGAGCTTCGAGACCTTGCTTGCCTTGATTTTTCCCATGTGACGCTGCGGCTTTCCTGTTTCATTACGGCGGAGAGCCCGCTCTTGGAACGAGGTTAGCGTACCCTTAAATACCCTGTTTCTCCAGGTCGTAATCCTACTCGCTTCAGCGTGGTGCAGATCACTATTGGCTGGTGGGGGCGGTGATAGAGGCCGCACAATGCAGGAGTATCCGCTCGGAGCGAGTAGTATTTACTAGGCCGCGGTGCCTATTCAGGCGATTCGTGCCCTGATTCGGATCACACACTCGTGCAGCGGCCACCAGAAGAGCCGTGCGACTTGACTTTCGCGTGGCCGAATCAACTCAGCCAGGAGAGCCATCGCGTGACCACCACCAGCTTCCGTAACGTTGCCATCGTCGCACACGTCGACCACGGCAAGACCACCCTCGTCGACGCCATGCTTCGTCAGTCCGGCGCGTTCGAGGAGCGCGCCGAGCTGGTCGATCGCGTCATGGACTCCGGCGACCTAGAACGCGAGAAGGGCATCACGATCCTCGCGAAGAACACCTCGGTGCACAAGCGCAACGAGGATGGTTCGGTCACCGTCATCAACGTCATCGACACCCCGGGCCACGCCGATTTCGGTGGCGAGGTCGAGCGCGGTCTGTCCATGGTCGACGGCGTCGTCCTGCTCGTCGATGCGTCCGAGGGCCCGCTTCCGCAGACGCGTTTCGTGCTGCGTAAGGCACTTGCTGCCTCACTGCCCGTCATCTTGGTTGTCAACAAGACCGATCGTCCCGATGCTCGCATCGAAGAGGTTGTCTCCGAGGCTCAGGACTTGCTCCTGGACCTCGCGTCCGATCTCTCCGACGAGGCCGCCGAAGCCGCCGAGCTTGCGCTCGGGCTGCCGGTTCTCTACGCCTCCGGCCGCGAGGGCAAGGCTTCGACGGTGCAGCCCGAGAACGGTCAGGCGCCCGACGCCGAGGACCTCACCGCTCTGTTCCAGGTTCTGATGGAGTACGTCCCGGCCCCCAAGGGCACGGTCGACGCGCCGCTTCAGGCTCACGTCACCAACCTCGACGCGTCGGCATTCCTCGGTCGCCTCGCGCTGGTTCGCATCCACAACGGCGAGCTGCGCAAGGGCCAGACCGTGTCCTGGTGCCGCGAGGTCGACGGCGAGCCCGTCATCACCAAGACCAAGATCACCGAACTGCTCACCACCATCGGTGTCGAGCGTGTTCCCGCCGAGGTTGCGCTTGCCGGCGATATCTGCGCTGTTGCGGGTTTCCCGGACATCATGATCGGCGACACGCTCGCCGACCTCGACAACCCGGTTGCGCTGCCTCGCATCACTGTCGATCAGCCGGCTATCTCGGTCACGATCGGTACCAACACCTCACCGCTGGTCGGCCGCGTCAAGGGTCACAAGCTCACCTCGCGCATGGTCAAGGCTCGCCTGGACCAGGAGCTGGTCGGTAACGTCTCGCTCAAGGTCCTCGACATCGGACGTCCCGATGCGTGGGAGGTCCAGGGTCGTGGAGAGCTCGCGCTCGCCATCCTCGTCGAGCAGATGCGTCGCGAAGGCTTCGAACTGACCGTCGGAAAGCCGCAGGTGGTCACTCAGACTGTCGACGGTAAGATCCACGAGCCTTTCGAAGAGCTGACCATCGACAGCCCTGAGGAGTACCTCGGTGCCATCACTCAGCTTCTGGCCAACCGCAAGGGCAAGATGGTTCAGATGTCGAACCACGGTCAGGGCTGGGTTCGTATGGAGTTCATCGTTCCTTCGCGTGGTCTTATCGGCTTCCGTACGGAATTCCTCACGGATACCCGCGGAACCGGCATCGCCAACGCCGTCTTCGACGGGTACGGTCCCTGGGCCGGCGAGATTCGTGCACGCCACACCGGTTCTCTCGTGTCGGACCGTTCCGGCACAGTGACGCCGTTCGCCATGATCCAGCTGGCTGACCGCGGAACCTTCTTCGTCGAGCCCGGCGCGGACACCTACGAGGGTCACGTCGTCGGTATCAACCCCCGTCAGGAAGACCTCGACATCAACGTCACCCGCGAGAAGAAGCTGACCAACATGCGTCAGTCGTCCGCAGACGTGATGGAGACCCTCGCGAAGCCCATCAAGCTCGAGCTCGAAGCAGCCATGGAATTCTGCTCCGGCGACGAGTGCGTCGAGGTCACCCCCGAGGACGTCCGCGTCCGCAAGGTGCATCTCAATGCAACCGAGCGCGCTCGCGAGCGTTCGCGTAGCAAGTCTCGCGACAAGGCTGCTCTGTAGTCTTTCGTCGGTTACCACCTGACAGGCGGATGTGCCTTTCAGCCGAGTTTTCGGCGGAAAGGTACATTCGCCTTCATGGTTTCCGGGCGAAAGTTCTGCCCGGAAATCGAGTGCGAAGGGGCGACGCGGCCCCGTACGGAAGGAATTGTCTGTGGCCTCAGGACGTCGCTACCTGGCGTTGGCAGTGGCAGTGACGGCGTTGTCGCTGACTGCGTGTACGGCCGATCCGCCGCCTCCGGTCGAGAGCACCGAAACCGTCAAGCCCACACCGACTCCGGTTGTTCCGGCGATGAAGCAGGTCACTGTGGCGATCGACGAGGTAGGAGGCGGATTCAACCCGCACCTGCTCGCGGATCAGTCGCCGGTCAACTCCGCAGTCGGCAACCTCGTGTTGCCCAGTGCGTTTCGCCCGATCAATTCGCCGACGCAGCCTGGTGCGACGGAGTGGGCGATCGACGATTCTTTTCTCGTTTCGGCTGAAGTGACGTCAGAGGCTCCGTTCACTATTCGCTACCAACTGCGCAACGAAGCCCAATGGTCGGACGGCGCTCCCATTGCGGCAGAGGACTTTCGCTATCTCTGGCAGCAGATGATCTCGGTTCCCGGTGTGGTCAACCCCGCCGGCTATCAGATGATCGACGACGTGAACTCGTCCGGCGGTGGCAAGACGGTCAACGTCGTGATGCGTGCGCCGTATCCGGCGTGGCGAGAGTTGTTCACCGATATTCTTCCATCCCACCTGATCAAGGACACTCCCGGCGGTTTCAGCACCGGTTTGAGTGAGGGGATTCCGGTGTCTGGAGCCCACTTTCACGTGCGCTCGGTCGACCGTGGTCGAGACGAAATCGTGCTGGAACGCAACGACCGATTCTGGGGCAAGCCTTCAGATCCGGATCAGATAGTTCTGCGACGCGGAGGAACGGCTTCGCAGTTGGCGGATGCACTGCGTACCGACGATGCTCAAGTGGCGCAAGTTCATTCGGGTAGTGCCACGGATATTCAGCTTTCTGCAATCCCGGGTGTCAGTACGGCATTCTCCTACGTTCCGCGCACTCTCGACATCAACGTCAATGGGCGCAGCAAGAACTTCGCGGACGTTCGGGTGCGTAAAGGTGTTCTGGGACTGCTCGATCCGGACCTGCTCGCCGTAGTGGCGGCCGGGAGTGAATCGGCGTCGGCCCCGGTGAAAGCTCAGATCCTCGCGCCGTCGGATCCGGGATATGCGCCAACCGCGCCGCCGAAACCGACCAGAGAGCAGGCGCTCGGCGAGCTGACCGCAGCCGGTTACTTGACAGCACCGCCAACCGGAATCGTCACTGGCACTGGAACGGTCGGATCGATCGTCCGGGACGGCGCTCAGTTGACGCTGCTGATCGGCGCTCCCGAAAACGACGACATCGCGATCGCCGTGGCAAACACCGCTGCCGACGAATTGCGTGACGTGGGGATCCTGGCGACCGTCGAATCGGTGCCGCCGGAGGAGCTCTACGGCGAGGATCTGACTACAGGACGCGTCGACATGATCGTCGGTTGGAGCCGAGCAGGCGCTGACACCGCAACTTCGCTGGCCTCCCGGTTCAGTTGCCCTACAGCGCCTTCCACTCCTGCGACAGGTTCGGCGGTGCCCACACCCACGCCGTCGCAGTCTCCGGAGCCTGTCCGAACGACAAGCGTCGAGGCTCCGAGCAACCTGTCCGGGCTGTGTGATCCGGCGTTGCAAGGTCGGATCGACGAAGCGCTCAGTGGCATCGGGGATCTCGGGTCGTTGATCGCCGATGCGGAACCCAAGCTGTGGGATCTTGCGGCGGTTTTGCCGATCGTGCAGAGCCGAGCGCTGGTTGCAGTCGGGACCGGAGTCGAGGGCGTGGTCCTCGACGGGCCGGTGCAGGTGGGGATATTCGGAAACGCTACGGACTGGGTGAGGGTGGCAAAGTGACCGCGTCGGCGAAGCGACTTCTGTTGGTGCACGCACATCCGGACGACGAAACGATCACCACCGGTGGCACCATCGCGCGTTACGCGTCCGAAGGCGCCGACGTCACGGTCCTCACCTGCACGTTGGGGGAGGAAGGCGAAGTGATCGGTGACGCGTGGGCAGGGCTCGTGGCTGCCGAGGCCGATCAACTCGGGGGCTACCGGATCGCCGAATTGAGCGCTGCTTTGTCGGCTTTGGGCAGTGCCGCTCCTCGCTTCCTCGCCGGTGCCGGTCGTTATCGCGATTCCGGAATGATCGGCACACCTTCGGCCTCCAATCCCCGTGCCTTTGTCAATGCTCGACTCGACGAGGCAGTCGGCGCGGTGGTCGCCGTCATTCGTGAGATTCGGCCGCACGTCGTGATCACGTACGACCCCAACGGAGGCTACGGGCACCCGGATCACATCCAGGCACACGCGATCACGACAGCGGCCGTGGAAGCTGCAGCAACGACCGCATATCCCGAGACCGGCGAGCCGTGGTCGACTCCGAAGTTCTACTGGACCGTGACCGAGCGCAGCGGACTAGAACGCGGCATCGCGGCGATTTCCGAGTTCCCGGAGAACTGGCGTCTGCCCGAGCCCGGTGAATTGCCGAGCGTCGAGGACGCAGACGTGACGACGGCAATCGATGTTCGAGGCGTCATCGATGCGAAGGCGAGGGCATTGAGCGCCCACGCCACTCAGGTGACGGTAGCCCCGAGTGGAGCCGAGTTCGCGTTGTCGAACAACGTGGTCCAACCGATCCTGACGGTCGAGCATTTCGTATTGGCTGCCGGCACGCTCGGTCCGGTGGGTGAGGACGGTCGCGAGCGCGATCTGTTCGGCGGGCTGCACAGCTGACCTGGGCGTCGGCTCACAGGCATTGCGATCGACGCCGTAGTGGTGTGTGATGCGTGTCACCGGATGGGTGGTCCTTTCGGTAACAGCAAAGCCTGGGGGCTGAAGAAATGTACAACTGGGACCTGCAGAACCAGATCGTCGCCTTCGTCGATTCGTTGCGTCCGATGGCCGGTTACTACCACGACATGTATTACGGATCGCTCTACGCGTTTGCAGATCAGCAAAGTCATCTGCTGACGCTGCTCGGGTTCCCGCCGGTTCCCTGATCGACTTCGTGCTTTTCGGGCGCGAGCCGGGGTGCTTGTCGGGAGGGGACCCCGCGCTCGCGCGTTGGCCGTCGATAGACCACTATCAAAACCATGATCACGGCCGAGAACAACACAGACGCTTCGACAGAAACGTCGCTGTCGTGGCTCGACCCCATCATCCTCGGTGTCCTGATTTTCGACGGGTTCTTGTGCGCAGTGTTGTCCGTCCTGTTCTTGCCGACTCATCTCGGTACGACGGCATTTCCGATCAGCATTCTCGTGGCAGCGACCGCGAACCTCGTATTGGTGATCGCCGCCCGCACGGTTACGACGCCGGGTATGGCCGCATTGCCGCTCGCCGGTTGGATCGTCGGGTTCTTGGTGTGCATGGTCGGCGGTCCGGGCGGCGACGTGCTGGTGCTCTCGTCCCCTCTGACGTTCTTACTGCTGGTCGGCGCAATCGCTCCGGCCGCGGTTTTCCTTTTCAAAGTAGCGATCAACAGGCTTGCCACCCTCAGTTCGCAATAGTTCTCGGCGCGCGCGTAGGAAAGTAACCCATCCATAAGGGACACTCAGCCTGTGGCTGAAGATGATCTGGCGGGCGCGACTATCGCCTTGACCGCAGAACGGCGTGTCGAAGAATTTGCGACGCTCCTCGAACGTCGAGGCGCGGAGATCGTGCGGACACCGGTGATCCATGTGCTGCCGTTGGTGGACGATCGCGACTTGCGCACTCAGACGTCCGCGTTGATTGCCGATCCGCCGGAATTGGTCGTGATCAGCACCGGAATCGGCTTTCGGGGTTGGCTCGACGCCGTCGCGTCGTGGGGTTTGACCGACGAGTTCCTCGGAGCTCTGGCCCGGACGCGCATCATCGCCCGCGGCCCCAAGGCGACGGGCGCCATCCGGGGCGCCGGACTGCGCGAGGAATGGTCGCCTTCGGGTGAGTCGTCCGAGGAAGTTCTGGCGCACCTCGGAAGCGAGGGAGTGGCAGGCTTACGCGTCGCAGTCCAGTTGCACGGCACCATCACCGAATGGGAGCCGTTGACGGACCTGAGCGCCTCCCTCGCCGACATCGGCGCGGTTGTCACCCCGGTGTCGGTCTATCGGTGGATCCGGCCGCCGGATCAGTCGCCAGTCCGCGCGTTGGTCGCTGCAGTTCGTTCCGGTGCAATCGACGCACTGACCTTCACCAGTGCCCCCGCGGTGTCCTCGATGCTCAGCACGGCAAAAGAGATGGGCGAGCTGGAGCGGTTCGTCGCAGCTATGCGCGGACCGGTACCGACCTACTGCGTCGGACCGGTGACGGCCGCCCCGCTGGAACTCCTCGGTGTTCCGACCATCCAGCCGGAGCGATCGCGTCTCGGTTCGCTGGCGCGGCTCATCATCGACGACCTGCCCAAACGTCGCCACCGCCCGGAGTGACGGCTTCGATCAATGCCCACGCGTTCTCGGCGGGGAGATCGATCACCTCGTAGCTTCCGGTGCCTGCGGGCGTCGCGGCGATGACGGTTGCCACGCCTGCGCGTCGCTGGAAGAACGTCTCGCGCACCGTCCATCCGATGACACCTTCGGATTCGAGGCTGTGACGCTGGCGATCGAGCGAGCCGCTTCGGGTGATCAACCATCCCGGCAGGACTGCGTGGCCGAGGCCGTTGTATCGGTCGTAGGCGAGGGCAACGCCAGCGATGGCGAGTACGGCGACCCCGAACCACGCGTAGATCGGTACATCCAGACCAGAAGCCGTGCACGCCACGCAGACCAGAAACGCCACAGTCGCGAGAAACAGTGCCCTGGTGTACCGGCGACGCCGCGCGGCTGGCCCGTGCGGGATCAGCGGGGCGGACGCCTGGCGTGAATCACCGATCACGGTAGCCATCACTCGCTCGGCTTCTCTGCGTGGTCCCTGCGGGAGCAGCAGCGAAGATTCCTTCTTCTCGGCGCTGACCCCGGTCATGATGGCGTCGAGCCGCGCGCCGCGAGCCAATCGCAGTAGAAGCGGTTCCTTGAGCGTCGTGCCGCGGAGGCGGGCGCGGTCGAGTGTGGTTTGCCGAGTTTTCAACAAGCCGTGACTGACATGCAGGATGCGGCCGCTGTCGGTGAGTTTCATGTTGCCGAACGCGATCAGGTACTGGACGCAGGCGAGTGCACTCGACAGCACCAGCAGCACGACGAGTGCGATGACGACCATCAGCGCGATGCCGAGGCTCTCGAGTGAGTCGAAGCTGTCGCTTACTGCCGACGATTTCGCGACGGCAGTGCCGATGCCGTATTGGAACGAGATGCCGATGATCGCTGCGATGATGGCGACTCCGGTGAACGAAAAGGGAGCGTAGCGAACCCAACTGGGCTCCCAGTGACCGATCTCGGTGTCGACCGGTTCGGCGATGTTCTCGACCGGTGTGCCCGGGGTTTCCAGTCGCCGTGCCTGTTGCGCGCCGGCCAACAGTGCGGCACGTAGGTCCGGAACCAGGGCAGTCGAGAGGGCATTGAGTTCGAACTTGTTCGAATCGTGGCCGATCCCGGCGCGCTGGCCGGTCCCGATGCGCACGATCGACAGCCCGAGCAGTCGGTGCATGACCCCGGCCTCGACGTCGACGGATCGGATGCGGCTACGCGGGACGGAGAGCAGCTTTTTCTGGAATACCCCGGTGCGCAGTTGTACGTGAACGGGCCCGATTCGGTACGTGGTGGTGAAGTACCGCAACAGACCGAAGACGACGAGCAGAGTGACGACGCCGAGTCCCCACCAGTGGTTTCCGGATTGGCTGCCGAGAACTACGGAGACTAGTAGGACCGGGAGCAGTTTGACGACTTCGTTGACGGGGTGCACCAGAAGCATGCGGCGGTCGAGGCGGAGCCATGGCTGTTCCTCCTCGGCTGCCTCGGCAGCTGCCGTTTCCGCCTCGACCGGGATTTCGATCGCGGTCGGGTCGCCCAACTGCTTCTCGTTCACGTTGCGTCTCCCACGTTGGTGCCCGCGATCTCCGTCAGCTGGGCCACGGTGCGGTCGGCGATTTCCTGGTCGAGCGCGGAGATCTTCACAGCCCCGGCCGACGACGCCGTAGTGACGGTCACGGTTGCCAGACCCAACATGCGGTCGATCGGTCCGCGTTCGGTGTCCACGGTCTGCACGCGCGATATCGGTGCGATCCGTCGTTCCTGGGTGAACCACCCCGTGCGTGTGTACACCGCAGTGTCACTGATTTCCCATCTGTGGACGCGATACCGCCACGCCGGAACCATCAGAATGTAGGTGGCCGCGAACAGGACGGTGACTGCGAAGACCAGGCCCACCACCCAGGACGGGATTCCGGGTATCAAGACGGCACAGACGATTTCGGCGACGATGACGGGTACCCAGAACAGCGAGGCAGTGATTGCCCACAGCCTCGGGGCTTTGGCGCTGGGTCGCCATAACGGGTCGGCCATGGTCAGCGGTTGCGGGGCAGTCATGGGCACTACTTTGGTCGAGTGAGGGGCGATCTGTCGACATCGGCCCTATCGTGGAGTGTGGCGACTGCGAAGGGAGCACGTGATGACCGAACAAGATGCGACATTCGACCCGGAGGCTCCGGAATCAGATGCGCTCGAACAATCGACACCCGTAGATCCGAACGCCCCCGAAGAACCCGATCTGACCGACATTCCACTCGACGCGCCAGTGGCTGACGTGGTGGATCAACGAGTCGAGGTCGCGGTCGACGACGACTACCGGCCGTCGTGATCGAGGCCGTGTCGGGGCGGTAAGGCCTCCTACTTCTGGCACCGGGTGGCACTAGTCGTCCCACATGGCGCATGATCGCTAGGTGAACCGAACTGGTGATGACTCCGGCAAACCCACCATGCTTCCGATGCCAGGTATTTCCGCGTCCGCCTCGTCCAGTCCGTCGCCCGGCCCGTCAGCGTCGGCGATGAGGCGAGTTCTCCGTCGCGCACGCGATGGAGCAACCCTGAACGTCGACGAGGCGGCAACGCTGCTGCAGGCGCGGGGAACCGATCTGACCGATCTGTGTTCCTCGGCAGCCAAGGTTCGCGATGCCGGGCTGCTGGCAGCGGGTCGGCCGAACACCGTGACGTATTCGCGGAAGGTTTTCATTCCGCTGACCCGTCTGTGCCAGGACAAGTGCCACTACTGCACGTTCGTCACGGTGCCCGGGAAACTGCGTGCCGCTGGGCACGGCATGTTCCTGGAGCCGGACGAGGTTTTGGACATTGCCAGGGCAGGCGCCGAATTGGGCTGCAAGGAAGCGTTGTTCACGCTGGGTGATCGCCCCGAGGCACGCTGGCCGGAAGCAAAGCAGTGGCTGGACGAACGCGGCTACGACTCCACCCTCGACTACGTGCGGGCGATGTCGATCCGGGTACTCGAGGAGACCGGACTGCTCCCGCATCTGAATCCCGGTGTGATGAGCTGGCAGGAACTCTCGCGGCTCAAGCCCGTTGCGCCGTCGATGGGCATGATGCTCGAGACGACCGCAACCCGCCTGTTCACCGACAAGGGCGAATGCCACTACGGCAGCCCGGACAAGGACCCGGCGGTTCGGCTACGCACCCTGACCGACGCAGGCCGACTGAACATCCCGTTCACCACGGGAATTCTTGTGGGCATCGGGGAGAACTTCCTCGAGCGTGCCGAATCGATCATGGCGATACGCAAGTCGCAGAAGGCGTTCGGGCACATCCAGGAAGTGATCATCCAGAATTTCCTGGCCAAACCTGATACCGCGATGCGCGATACCCCTGATGCAGGACTCGACGAGTTTCTCGCGGCCATCGCCGTCGCACGCCTGCTGCTCGGGCCGACGATGCGGATTCAGAGTCCGCCGAATCTCGTCTCGAACAGCGAGTGCCTCGCGCTGCTCGGCGCCGGTGTGGACGACTGGGGCGGGGTGTCACCGTTGACTCCCGATCACGTCAACCCGGAGCGTCCGTGGCCGAATCTCGAGACCTTGGCGGAGATCAGCGCCGAAGGCGGCTTCACCCTGACCGAACGCACTGCGGCTCAGCCGGCCTATGTCCTGGCCGGGGCTCCGTGGATCGATCCGCGCATTGCGGGCCACGTGAAGGCACTGGCGGACCCCAAAACCGGCCTCGCCCTGCCCGATACCAAGCCGGTGGGTCGGCCGTGGCAGGAACCGGACGAGTCGTGGGAATCGAGCGGACGCGTCGATCTCAATACCGAGATCGACACGGACGGGCGCAACACCGAGACCCGCAGTGACCTGGGCAGTGCGTTCGGCGACTGGGAGACCGTGCGCGAACAGGTCCTCGAGCTGAGTGCTCCGATTCGCGTCGACACCGATCTGCTGGCTGCGCTGCGCAGTGCCGAACGCGACCCGGCCGGATGCTCCGACGACGAGTACCTGGCCCTTGCCACGGCGGAGGGCCCGGGCCTGGAAGCTGTTGTGGCACTGGCGGATGCGCTACGCAAGGAAGCCGTCGGCGAGGACGTCACCTACGTAGTGAACCGGAACATCAACTTCACCAACATTTGCTACACGGGCTGCCGGTTCTGTGCATTCGCGCAGCGCAAGGGCGACGCCGACGCCTTCACGCTGTCGGCAGAGCAGGTCGCCGACCGTGCGTGGGAAGCGCACGTCGCCGGCGCGACCGAGGTGTGCATGCAGGGCGGTATCGATCCGGAACTTCCCGTCACCGGTTACGCCGACCTGGTCCGGGCCGTCAAGAAGCGCGTGCCGTCGATGCACGTCCACGCGTTCTCGCCGATGGAGATCGTCAACGGTGCGTCGCGCAGCGGTGAAAGCATCAGGGATTGGCTGACCGCTCTGCGTGAGGCGGGCCTGGACACCATTCCCGGTACGGCAGCGGAGATCCTCGACGACGAGGTGCGCTGGATCCTCACCAAGGGCAAACTGCCGACGGCGGAGTGGATCGAAGTGGTCACCACGGCGCACGAGGTGGGGCTGCGGTCGAGTTCGACGATGATGTACGGGCATGTCGATCAGCCGCACCACTGGGTCGGGCACCTGAACGTTCTTCGCGGAATCCAGGACCGTACAGGTGGATTCACGGAGTTCGTGCTGCTGCCGTTCGTTCACCAGAGCGCGCCGCTGTACCTGGCGGGCGCTTCACGGCCAGGGCCGACCAACCGGGACAACCGCGCTGCGCACGCACTGGCACGCATCATGCTGCACGGTCGCATCCCCAACATCCAGACCAGCTGGGTCAAGCTCGGGATCACCGGAACGCAGATGATGCTCAACGGCGGAGCCAACGACCTCGGTGGGACGCTGATGGAGGAGACGATCTCGCGGATGGCAGGCTCCGAACACGGGTCCGAGAAGACCGTCGCGGAACTGCGCGCCATCGCCGAGGGAATCGGACGCCCGGCGCGCGAACGAACCACCACACATGCACGACGCGAAGGAGCGATTGCCTGATGGCCGATGTTCTGGGGGACCGCAAGGTCGTCGAGGTTCTCGATCGAGCGGTATGGGGGATCAACCCGGTTCTCGATCTCGCCTACGGTGATCCGCTCGGTATCAAGCGTCGGACCTTCGAGCCGACCGATCCCGAGCGAAATGCCGCAGCGATGGTGTTGGACGCGGCGGCCTGGGTCCTCGACGTCGTCAAGTTCCCCGGGACGGCGGCGTGGTCGGTGATGACCGACGAGCAGCGCTCGAAGTGGTGGACGACCCGGTTGGGTGCACTCAACACCGTTGCCGTCGCGTTCCCTGGCATCTTCGGCGTCCTCCTCAATCGGCTGCCGATCCAGGACCTCTTGGCATTCGCGAATCAGGCCGTTGTGCTCGTTGCGGTTGCCCGTGAACACGGAGTGACGGAGCGGGATCAGCAGGTGGACCTCCTGGCGTCGGTGCTGTGCCGGCGTGAGACCAAGTCCCGAGATCTGCTCGCCGGTGAGGATTTCGCCGAAAAGTCGGTCAGCGGTGCCGACGAGACCTGGCGCCCGTTCGCGCTCATCGGCACCTTGTGGCGCACGTCCAAGACTTTTCGTGCCATCACGGACGAGCTGCACAAGCGGCCGTCGCGGACAAAACCGTACGAGATTTTCGGCAAGATTCCGGTGGTCGGCGTCGTGGCGGATTATCTCGGTGAGCGCGGCGCTTTGGTCCGCGCAGCTGCTGCGGGGGAGAAGTGGATCGCGATTCGGTCGAGGAACATCACCGCAGTAGGCTGAAATGTGTTACCCCCGCCTGCTCAGAGTCGGTTGGCAGGGGGATAATAGGCTGTTCCCGCGGTACGTGAGAGTCGTATCGGATTTTCGGCCCCTTGCAACTGCGTGTTGCGGCGGCGATGCACGACAGGAAGGCAGGGAGATCGGCAGTGACCTACACGATTGCTGAACCGTGTGTAGATGTGATGGACAAGGCGTGCATCGAAGAATGCCCTGTCGACTGCATCTACGAGGGTGGACGCATGCTCTACATCCACCCCGACGAGTGTGTCGACTGCGGCGCGTGTGAGCCTGTCTGTCCCGTCGAAGCCATCTTCTACGAAGACGACGTCCCGGACCAGTGGAACGCGTACATCAGCACCAACGTCGATTTCTTCGACGATCTCGGTTCGCCGGGTGGAGCGGCCAAGCTCGGCAAGGTCGACTACGACACGCCGTTCATCAAGGCGCTGCCTCCCATGGGTGAGGAATAGAGATCTTGTCTCGTACTCCGGTGGCCGCTGGGCTTCCTGATTTTCCGTGGGATTCGCTCGCCGACGTCACGGCGAAGGCGCACTCTCATCCCGACGGCATCGTGAACCTGTCCGTGGGAACGCCGGTTGATCCCGTTGATCCGGTGATCCAGGAGGCTTTGTCTTCTGTTGCCGAGATACCCGGATATCCGACGACGCACGGCACGCTCGCACTTCGCGAGGCCGTAGCGGAGTCACTCGATCGCCGTCACAACATTCCCGACGTCGATCCGGCAGCGGTCCTGCCGGCGATCGGCACGAAGGAAATGATCGCGTGGCTGCCGACATTGCTCGGTCTCGGAGCCGACGATCTGGTGGTCATTCCGGAGTTGGCATACCCGACGTACGAGGTCGCGGCGAAGCTGGCAGGCGCTCGCGTCCTGCGCGCCGACGGCTTGAACAAGCTCGGTCCCGAGTCGGCGGCGATGATCTTCGTGAACTCGCCGTCGAACCCCACCGGCAAAGTGCTCGGCCTCGAGCACTTGCAGAAGGTCGTGGCCTGGGCGCGCGAGCGCGGCGCGATCGTCGTCTCCGACGAGTGCTACCTCGGATTGACGTGGGAAGCGGATGCACTCTCCATTCTCGATCCCCGTGTCAACGACGGCGATCTGACCGGTTTGCTTGCGGTCCACTCGCTTTCGAAGACGTCCAATCTCGCGAGCTATCGCGCGGGGTTCGTCACCGGTGATCCGGCTTTGGTGTCGGAACTGCTCGAGGTGCGTAAGCACGCGGGCATGATCCTGCCGCTGCCGATCCAGGCGGCGATGACCGCAGCTTTGGGCGACGACCAACACGAGAACATCCAGCGCGAGCGGTACCGCGAGCGTCGCAGCGTGTTGATCGAAGCTGTTCGAGGCGCCGGATTCACCGTCGACAATTCCGAGGCGGGTCTGTACCTCTGGGCGACGCGCGGCGAGGAATGTCGAGCGACGGTCAGTTGGTTCGCCGATCGTGGGATCCTCGTTGCCCCCGGTGAGTTCTACGGTCCGAGCGGTAGCAAGCACGTACGGATCGCGCTCACTGCAACAGACGAACGAATCGCCGCGGCAGCAAAGCGCCTCTCCGCCTGAACTGCGTGCTTTCCCAGGTGTCAGGTTCCCTGATGTCGGTATCGGTCCGATGTAAGGTCGCGCTGTGACCACCTCAGGGACCGGCGGCTTGGACGCGGTACTGATTTTTGCTGTCGTTGTCGCCTCGGTTGCACTGATGCTCGTGTGGTTGAAAAGTCGTCGAGTTTTCGGAGAGTTCCCACTCTCGGCAGCTCTCCTCTGGCTGATGGTTGCGGTGCCGTCCATCCTGCAGGCGCTGATACCAGGACTACTCGAGATGTTTCGTCGTGATCCCGCATTGATTCGCGACGGTCAATGGTGGCGCATTCTGACCTCCGTGCTCGTCCAGGACGGAGGGGTCGCAGGAACCGTCACCAATCTCGTGACGCTGGCTGTGGTTGCACCGCCTGCGTTCCGGCTCTGGGGCGCCGCACGTGGCTGGGCTCTCTTCCTGTTCGGTCAACTGTTGTTCGGTTTGCTCACCACCGCAGTCTTTCCGTCGACCGGCGCAGGTAACTCCGGTGCCACACTTGCTCTGGCAGCGGCGGCCGCGGGGATCGGTGTTCTGGTGCGCCCGCGAATGCCTGAGATTGTTCTGACGGCCGTGATTGTCGTCGGCGGCGCAACCCTGGTGACGGTCGACGACGCGCACGGATTCGCCGTTCTTTCCGGGGCGCTCTTGGGGGCGGCGCTGGTGACGCTGTTCCCTCCGCACTCGATAGATGCGCGTCGGGCAGGAGAAAGTTTGCGACCATCGGCGCTGTGAGATGCTGTCGTGGTGCTGCTGAGATCACTGAACCCCCTTGCTGTCGCCCGCGGTGACGACCTCGACGACGCCGTGACGATCGGTGACACGGTTCTCTCGCGGAGTGCCATTCTCGGTGCCGCGACCTCGGTCGCGGAACGGGTGGCGCAGGCCGATCGGGTTGCCGTATTGGCAACTCCCACAGCAAAAACGATTCTCGCCGTCGTCGGGGCATTGATTGCCGGTGTCACCGTTGTGCCGGTCCCGCCGGACTCGGGGAAGGCTGAGCGGGAGCACATTCTGCGTGACTCGGGTGCTCAGGCGTGGCTCGGTGAAACGGACGACCACTGCGACACTCTGCCGGTAGTTCCCGTCCGGTTGCACGCTCGCTCGTGGCACAGCTATCCCGAACCGGCACCGCAGTCCACAGCATTCGTCCTGTACACGTCCGGTACCACTGGCGCACCGAAGGGCGTTCTGCTCAGTCGCTCGGCCATCGCAGCCGGGATCGATGCGCTCGCCGAGGCCTGGGACTGGACGTGGCGAGACACGCTCGTGCACGGGCTTCCGCTCTTCCACGTGCACGGACTGATCCTCGGAATCCTCGGCCCCCTCCGGATCGGCAGCCGGGTGATCCACACCGTCAAGCCGACGCCGGAAAATTACGCCCGGGCGAAAGGCTCCCTCTACTTCGGTGTTCCCACCGTCTGGTCGCGTATCGCCGAAGACGAAGAAGCTGCCCGCGCGTTGTCCGGTGCCCGACTTCTGGTTTCCGGTAGTGCGCCGCTTCCTGTGCCTGTCTTCGAAAAGCTACGGGACCGAACAGGATTGACGCCCATCGAGCGATACGGCATGAGTGAGACGATGCTGACTCTGAGCACACGTTTCGACGGCGAGC
Source organism: Rhodococcus sp. IEGM 1406 (assembly GCF_030056745.1). NCBI lineage: Bacteria > Bacillati > Actinomycetota > Actinomycetes > Mycobacteriales > Nocardiaceae > Rhodococcus > Rhodococcus sp. IEGM 1406. The sequence continues at coordinate 1,852,143 of NZ_JASHKO010000001.1, forward strand.
GACGCCCAGGGTGGGTCGGCGTGCCGCTGCGCGGAGTCGAGACTCGTCTTCGTGACGAGAAGGGCAACGACGTGCCACACGACGGCGAGAGTATCGGCGGTCTACAGGTACGTGGGCCGATGCTTTTCGACGGCTACTTGAACCGTCCAGACGCAACCGCCGAGTCCTGGACGGAGGACGGCTACTTCAAGACCGGTGATGTCGCCGTCATCGACGAGGGTGGGTTCCACCGAATCGTCGGCCGCGAATCCATCGACTTGATCAAAACCGGTGGATTCAGAGTCGGCGCCGGCGAGATCGAGACCGCCATCCTCGGGCACCCTTCGGTGTCCGAAGTTGCGGTGATCGGTGTCCCCGACGCCGATCTGGGTCAGCGGATCATCGCCGTCGTAGTCCGTAAGCCCGGGAGCCCCGAGGTCACCGAAGCTGAATTGGTCGAGTTGGTCGGGGCTGAGTTGTCGGCGCACAAGCGTCCCCGTGAGGTTCGCTTCGCCGAGACTCTGCCGCGTAACGCGATGGGCAAGGTCCAGAAGCGCGAGCTCTTCTGAGAAGAGCGGTTTGCTGAAAAGTCGCTGTGACGCTTGAAGGTTCGTGACTTCGGTCGGACTGTCCCGGAATATGGGCTCGTCGGTTCTCCGACGATTCAGCGCTAGTTGGAATTTCTGTGTTCTTGGCTACACTACCGCCCGGTAGGGATAGCTCCAGTCGCACGCATGCCGTCGGTATGTCCTAGTGCGAGTGGCCTCGGAAGGGCAGATTTCATGGCGGGCGGACGGCATTCGAGTCCTGACAGCGGGCGATCGATCGGGTTCTACGCAGTGGGTGGGTTGGTTGCCGTCGCGGTAGTCGCTACCGGGGTGGTGGTCTTCAAGGCAACACAGTCCGATTCCTGCGAGAGCGTCGACGAGTACTCGCTGGCAGCAGATCCTGCGATCGCGCCTGCAGTCACGGAGATCCTCGCAGAATCGTCGCCGGAGCAGACAGGCTGTTCGCGGATCACGGTCACCTCTGCGTTGCCAGGCGACGTAGCGGGAACCCTGGGCAAGGGCGTGGACGCACCGGACATGTGGATACCGGATTCGACAGCGTGGGTCGGCAAAGCTGCACTGACGGCCAAGGGACCGGTCGCTGCCGCCGGCGGTTCGATCGCCACCTCGCCTGTCGTCCTCGCGTCCGGCGGTGGCGAGCAGTTTGCCAGTTGGCTCACGGCGCTTCAGGTTCCTGATCTCGCGCTGGGCAATCCGTTGTTCACAGGGGTTGCGTCGGCGCCCATTCTCGGAGCCCTCGCGGAGACCGGGGCCACCTCCGAATCGGTTCGAGCGGCCCTCGTACCCCATGCCCAAGCAGAGAGCGTTCGTACCGAAGATCAGCCGGTAGGGCAGAAGATGCTCACCGAATTGGTCAGCTCCGGGAAGGTCGGTGTTTCGACCGAGCAACAGGTAGTCGAGTTCACGAAAGCCGAGTCGAAGATTTCCGCGACAGTACCGGCGACGGGAACCATGATCATGGATTACCCCCTGGTGGTCAGTGCCTCGGCACCGGATCGGCACTACGCGGCAGCGAAGAAGAGTGACGCCATCGCTGAGCTGTTGCACAGTGAATCTGCTCAGGAAGTGCTGACACGCAGCGGTTTCCGTACTTCCGGCGGTGGAGCTGTCGAAGGTGGTGTTGGTGACGTGACGGCCTTGACGGTCTCCGAACAGTCGGTGGCCGATCAAACGCTGGGCGCTTGGGCTCTGATGGCCAAGCCGATCCGGACACTCGTTGCGATCGACGTGTCTGCGTCGATGGACTACCCGGCAGCAGGCGGCAAGACGCGCATGCAGTTGACCACTGCTGCCGCTCTCGCCGGCAATCAGGTCTTCCCGGACAGTGTCGCTGCCGGTCTCTGGGCGTTCTCCCAAGGTATGAACGGAACCCAGGACTTTCAGGAATTGGTACCGATCAGGCGCTACGACACCATCGTCGACGGTGTGACTCAACGAAAGTTGATGGCTGATCAGGCGAACCGGCTCACCGAACTCAAGCGTGGCGCCACCGGTTTGTACGACACGACGCTGGCCGCCTTCCGTAAGGTGCAGGAATCGTACGATCCGCGAGCGGTCAACAGCGTCATCATCTTGACCGACGGTGCCAACGAAGATCCCGACAGCATCAGCCGTGAACAGCTGCTCGATGTTCTTGCACGCGAGCAGGATCCGGCGCGTCCGGTCATCATCGTCACCATCGGCATCACCGATGACGCCGATGCGGCGGCGCTCGCCGATATCTCCCGCGTGACGGGCGGTTCGACGTACATCGCTCGTGACCCCTCGGAGATTTCCGAGGTGTTTGTGAACGCACTGGCTCACCGAGGATCGTGAGCCACGCCGAGGACCTCAGGCCGCGTCGGGACCGGCCCAGGGCGTCGGAAGTGGCGGAGCCTCAGACGAATATCGGTGCCCGGTAGGCGTCGTCGTGGTGAAGGTGTGCCGGGTACCTGGTACAGGTTCGGCCGACCAGTCCGAGCCCTGTTTCGCGTAGTTGCATGCCGCGCACAGCCCGGCACCGTTGGCTGCGCTGGTGAGGCCACCCCTCGAGTGATCGCGAATGTGGTCGCGGTGGCGAACCGGCGCGTCGCACCACGGAGTGCGGCAGCTTCGATCCCGGAGTTCGATCAATCGTGCCAACCCCTTCGGGAAGGTTCTCGCGGTGGATTCCATTGCGGTCAGTGCGCCCGTATCGGGGCGTGCGTAGAGCTTTCGAACCGTTGTCATGGTTTCGGAGTCCTCGCCGGACAAGGTGATCCATTCACGTGCGATGGCTGCTGGAACAGGTCCGTACCCGTGGACGTGGGCAGGGTCGGAACCGTCGCCGAGTAGCGACTGGTCGGAGACAATCAGATTCACCGTGACGGGTGTCGGTGTGGCGCGGCCGATTCCGGTGACCCGCTCCACCAGGAGATCAGCCATGATCTGAGCTCGCGTGCGCTCGTCCCCGCCGGCAAGTACGGAATCTGCATCGCGGCCGAGCGTGGCATATACGACGGTACCCGCGGCAGCGGGAAGTAGGACATTGAGCCAGCACATCGTGTCGGGCGCAGGCCGTGACGTCACGCGTCTGTCTCTTACGGCTTTGCGTGCTCGTCTGGCAACACTGTCGGCGTTTATTTCCGAAGTGCGTGCGCGGATTCTTTCTGTCAGTTGGTGGGTGCCACATCCGTCCAAGATTGCAGCGTCGCAGCAGAACTCGCGATCCAATGCAACGCGATCCTGGACTGTGAGACACGCAGTTTCACGCATGAGAATTGTCGCTTGATGCTCACTGATGGAGCCACGGACGAGTAGTCGAAGTGTGTGCGGCATCTCGTCGTTCAGTGCGCGGGCCAGGTTGAGATGCTGAGTTCCGAACCATGCCGACTCTCGCCGTGCGAGGGCAATCTGCGCGTTGATTCCACGGCCCTGGTACGAGCGCGGAACTCCCCGTTCGCCGCGGTCCTTGCGGGTTACCGTGTCGAGATCGGCAGCCAGCAATGCCTGGGCCCCAGCGCAACTGGCCTTCAGCTCTTCCAGTGCGCGTAGTAGATCCACGCGAGCTGCGTTGTCGATGGAACGATCCATGCTGACGAGTGACGCTCGGAATTGTCCGATCGTCTCTTCGGATATCGTCTGTTTGGATATCGCCTGTTCAGATACTTTCGTCGTCACTTTTACCCCCCGGTAGTATCGAACATATATTCGATACTAGCGCCGACGGTGAACGCACGCAACGGCTTTCTCTGTTGGCGTCCGAAAGTTCCGACAGTTCGGTTTTCATGGTTGACTGGTCCTCATGATCGAGTTGAGGGGATTGACCAAGGTTTACGGACCGACGAAAGCGGTGGACGATTTGTCGTTCACGGTCAAGCCGGGCATCGTGACGGGCTTTCTGGGCCCGAACGGTGCGGGTAAGTCGACGACGATGCGGATGATTCTGGGTTTGGATCAGCCGACGTCGGGTGCGGCGTTGATCGACGGCAAGCCGTACCGCGAGCTCAAGACACCGCTGCGGACGGTGGGCGCGTTGTTGGATGCGAAGTGGGTGCATCCCAATCGCAGTGCGCGGGCGCATCTGCAGTGGATGGCCGCTTCGAACGGGATCCCGAAGTCCCGCGTGGACGAGGTGCTCGGGTTGGTCGGGTTGTCCGAGGTGGCGGGCAAGAAGGCCGGCGGGTTCTCGTTGGGTATGTCGCAGCGTCTCGGGTTGGCGGGTGCGTTGTTGGGTGATCCGAAGGTGTTGTTGTTCGACGAGCCGGTCAACGGTCTCGATCCGGAGGGCATCGTCTGGATTCGTAAGTTCATGCAGCGGTTGGCGGCCGAGGGTCGCACGGTGCTGGTGTCGAGTCACCTTCTCTCGGAGATGGCGTTGACGGCGGAGCAGTTGGTGGTGATCGGTCGGGGTCGGTTGATTTCGGATTCGACGGTGGCGGAGTTCGTGGATCGTTCGTCGGAGTCGACGGTGCGCGTGCGTAGTCCTCAGCTCGATGCGTTGCGCAGTGTGTTGCTCTCGCAGGGGTTGACGGTGCGTGAGGACGGTTCCGGTGTTGCGCCGGCGTTGGTGGTCGTGGATTCGACGACTGATGTGATCGGTGGTTTGGCTGGTTCGCAGGGAATCGTGTTGTACGAGTTGGCGTCTCAGCAGGGTTCGCTCGAGGATGCGTTCATGAAGTTGACCGGAGACGATGTCCAGTACCACGCGTCCGGTATCGATCCGGGTGCTGGTGCACACCATGCAAGTACGCAGCAGGCAAACACACAGCAGGCTATGGGAGGTGCACTGTAATGGCTGTTCTCAGTGCTGAACGTATCAAGATCACCACGACCAAATCACCGTTGTGGTGCACGATCATCATCATCGTGCTCGGGCTGGGACTCGCTACCGTTTTCGGACTCAGCGCCAAGTCGTCGCTCAGCAGCCCCAACGGTGCAATGATGCCGACAGTGTCGGGGGCACTCAGTGGAGTGACCGGCTTCGGTGTGTTGGTTCTGATGATCATGGCGGCTCTCGCGATCACCAGCGAATATCGCTTCGGGACAATCCGCACCACCTTCCAGGCAGTTCCGAACCGCGCTTCGGTGCTCATCGCCAAAGCGGGCCTCATCGGTGGTTTCGGAGCGGTACTGACTCTCGTATTGTCGTTCGGCGCTTTCGCTCTCACGAAGGCCACATCAGGTGACGCCGGAAGATTCCTGACTCTGTCTGGCGACGATAACTGGCGGGTCGTCTACGGAACACCGATCTACGCGTTCTTCTGCGTAGTTCTAGCCGTAGGAGTGGGCGCGTTGCTCCGGCAGTCTGCAGGTGCGATCGCATTACTGCTGTTGTGGCCCTTGCTGATCGAGAATCTTTTCAACCTGTTCGGAAGTATCGGCGAGAAGATCATGCCGTTCCTGCCGTTCATGAACGCCAACAACTTTCTCGGTTCCGGCGGTAGCGTCGACTTCCACTGGGGACCCTGGGGCAGCCTGGTCTACTTCGCCCTCTTCGTGCTCGTCGTATTCGGCCTCAGCATCGTCGTCGTGAACAGGCGGGATGCATAGGCACACGGATCAGGCGGGCTGATTCTGCTTACGCCAGCGGGCGTTCAGGAAACCCAATGCCGCGATCACGAGGAACAACACGGTGGTCGAGATCAACTGTGCACGGGCATCGGCGTCGAAGAGCATGAGGACGACGAAGACGCCAAGCATCGCGAGAGTCGCGTAGCTCAGATACGGGAACAGCCACATACGAACTGTCAGCTTGCCCGACGCTTCGAGTTGTTTACGCAGTCGCAGATGCGAGACGACGATGAAGATCCAGATGACGAGCAGCGCGGCGCCGACTGCGTTGAGCAGGATGCCGAGCAGGTCGTCGGGGAGCAGCCAGTTGAGCAGGACGCTGACGAAGCCGAAGAACACAGACAGCAGAACGGCATTGGTCGGAACTCCGGTGCTCGACAGTTTCGCCATGAAAGCGGGTCCGTCGCCGCGGCGCGAAAGTGAGAACGCCATCCGGGAGGTGCCGTAGATGTTGGCGTTGAAGGCGGAAAGCAACGCCACCACTACGACGAGTTCCATGAACCCGGCAACGCCCGGAATGTTCGCCTTGTTCAAGACGGCCACAAACGGGCCGCTCTCGAGTTCGGGGTCGTTCCAGGGCAGCACCAGAACCATGATGGAGATGGCACCGATGTAGAAGACGCTGATGCGCCACACCACGGAGCGGACAGCGACGGCGATGGAGCGTTCCGGATTCTCGGATTCGGCTGCGGCGATGGTGACGATCTCGATCCCACCGAAGGCGAACGCCACGACGAGCAGTCCTGCGGCAATGCCAGACAACCCATTGGGCATGAAGCCGCCCTGCCCGAACAGATTGCTCGTACCGACCGGATCGGTATCGGGGAGGATGCCGAACACCAGCAGGACGCCGATGACGAGGAAGGCGATGATGACGGTGACTTTGATTGCGGCGAACCAGAACTCGAACTCACCGAAGTTGCTGACCTTCGCCAGGTTCACCACGGCGAAGAACACCACGAAGACCAGGGCGACAACCCATTGCGGGATCGACGGCACCCAGTCGTTCACGATCGCCGAGGCTCCGGTGATCTCGGCGCCAAGCACCATGATCAGCATGAACCAGTAGAGCCAGCCCATCACGAAGCCGGCCCACTCGCCGATCCCCAGGCGCGCGTAGTGAGAGAAGGAACCGCTCGCCGGGATCGCAGCTCCCATCTCACCGAGCATGCGCATCACGAACACCACGACGGCGCCCGCAAGGATGTAGGAGATCAGGACGGCCGGGCCGGCCTTGGCGATACCGACGCCGGTTCCGAGGAACAGGCCGGCGCCGATGGCCGAGCCCAGGCCCATCATCGTCAGATGGCGGACCTTGAGACCGTGGCCGAGAGCAGTGGTTGTTCCGTCGGAGACGTCGGTGTCAGTCATCAGTCGTTGGCGTGCAAAGCAGCGTTCAGTTCGACGCCGGTGCCCTTCCACGGCACGACCTCGACGGCACCCGAGACCGAGTTACGACGGAAGAGAAGGTTCGACTTGCCGCTGAGTTCCTTGGCCTTGACGACGGTGCCGTCCGGGCCGGTGACCTTGGTGCCCGCGGTGACATAGAGGCCCGCTTCGAGGACGCAGTCGTCGCCGAGCGAAATGCCGAGGCCGGCGTTTGCGCCGAGGAGGCAGCGCTTGCCGAGGGAGATGGTTTCCTTGCCGCCGCCGGAGAGGGTGCCCATGATCGAGGCGCCGCCGCCAACATCGGATCCGTCGTCGACGACGACGCCCGCGGAGATGCGGCCTTCGACCATCGAGTTACCGAGGGTGCCGGCGTTGAAGTTGACGAAGCCTTCGTGCATGACGGTCGTTCCGCTGGCGAGGTGCGCACCGAGTCGGACACGGTCCGCGTCACCGATACGCACTCCGGACGGCACGACGTAGTCGACCATGCGGGGGAACTTGTCGACGCTGAACACGGTCACGACGCCGCGGATGCGCAGACGTGAGCGAACTTGCTCGAAGCCTTCGACGGCGCACGGGCCGAAGTTGGTCCACACGACGTTGCTGAGCAGGCCGAACTGGCCGTCGAGGTTGACGCCGTGGGGTGCGACGAGACGGTGCGAGAGGAGGTGGAGGCGCAGGTAGACGTCGTGTGCGTCGACCGGCGCCGTGGAGAGATCGGCGATGGTGGTGCGGACGACGACCTGCGAGACCTCGCGAGCGTCGTCAGTGCCTGCCAGCAGTGCAAGATCGGAAGGAATGTCTGTTCCCTCGACGTTCTCGGTACCGGTCTTGTCGAATGTTCCCAGCTCCGGTGCCGGGAACCAGGTGTCGAGGACGGTTCCGTCCGCGGTCACGTTGGCGATACCTACTGCTGTTGCTCCCTGTGCGCTCACGGGACTAGAGATTACTGGGTGGTGGGTGCACCGGCCTAGGCTGGTGCGTGTGAGCATCCTCGATCTTGCTTCGGACCCCATCGACTTGACGGCCGCCCTGGTCGACATCCCCAGCGTCTCGCACGACGAATCCGTCATCGCGCAGGCCGTCGAGGATGCGCTGCGTGAGCAGACTTCGGGCTTCGAGATCATCCGCAACGGCAACGCCGTGTTGGCGCGGACCTCGCGTGGTTTGCCCAGTCGCGTCATGCTCGCCGGACATCTGGATACGGTGCCCATCGCGGACAATGTCCCTTCGCGGCGTGACGGCGACATCCTGCACGGCTGCGGGACCGTGGACATGAAGTCGGGCGATGCGGTCTTTCTGCACCTGGCGGCCACCATCGAGAACCTGGCCCACGATCTGACCCTGGTTTTCTACGACTGCGAAGAGATCGCCGCAACCTTCAACGGCCTGGGACGGATCGAACGTGAGATCCCGGAATGGCTCGCGGCCGACGTCGCAATTCTCGGTGAGCCGACGGCCGGTTTCATCGAGGCCGGGTGCCAGGGCACGATGCGGGTTCGGTTGACGGCTTCGGGAACTCGCGCACATTCGGCCAGGTCCTGGCTGGGGGACAACGCCATTCACAAGTTCGGCGGTGCGTTGGAGCGGTTGTCGAGTTACCAGCCGCGCTCGGTCGACATCGACGGTTGCGGCTACCGCGAAGGTTTGTCGGCGGTGCGGATTTCTGGCGGGGTCGCCGGAAACGTCGTCCCGGACGAAGCCGAGATGGACGTCAACTTCCGATTCGCGCCCGATCGCAGCGAGGCGCAAGCCGAGTCGCACGTGCGCGAAGTGTTCGACGGTCTGGGCCTCGGATTCGAGGTCACCGACTCCTCACCCGGCGCGCTGCCTGGCTTGGCGAACCCGTCCGCTGCCGCCCTGATCGAGGCGGCCGGTGGTCAGTTCCGTGCGAAGTACGGGTGGACCGACGTGTCCAGGTTCTCGGCGCTCGGCATTCCTGCCGTGAACTACGGACCGGGTGATCCGAACCTCGCACACAAGCGCGACGAGCACGTTCCGGTGCAGCAGATCACCGACGTCGCGGCCGTGCTGAGGAAGTATCTGTCGGCCTGACCGTTAGCCTTGCCGCATGGCACCAGAGAAGAATTCGGCTTCGAAGAAGCAGAGCTCGTCGATCAAGCACCGCGGGCCCGTTCAGCTTCGACGCAAGCGCAAAGACGAGAAGACCACGACCGATCAGCGCTTGCTCGACAAGCGCGGACCCACGGACTGGGTACACACCGATCCGTGGCGTGTGCTGCGTATCCAGAGCGAATTCATCGAAGGTTTCGGCGCACTCGCCGAGGTCCCGCGTGCGGTGACGGTGTTCGGTTCGGCACGCACCACGGTCGATCATCCCGAGTACCAATCCGGCCGTGAGCTGGGAACGGCTTTGGCCGAAGCCGGATACGCCGTCATCACCGGCGGTGGACCGGGAGTCATGGAAGCTGCCAACCGCGGTTGCAGCGAGGCGGGCGGATACTCGATCGGTCTCGGCATCGAGCTGCCGTTCGAGCAGGGACTCAACGAGTGGGTGGATCTCGGAATCAACTTCCGGTACTTCTTCGCACGCAAGACGATGTTCGTGAAGTACTCCCAGGCATTCATCTGCCTGCCGGGTGGCTTCGGAACACTCGACGAGCTGTTCGAAGCACTGACCCTGGTGCAGACCCACAAGGTCACGCGCTTCCCGATCGTCCTGTTCGGTACCGAGTACTGGTCCGGACTCGTCGACTGGATTCGCGGCACCCTCGAGCGTGACGGCAAGATTTCCGAGGGCGACGTGAACTTGCTGCACGTCACCGACAGTGTGGAAGAAGCAGTACGAATCGTCCTCAACGCCGACAAGGGCGTCGACGAGGCCGCAGATCTGGGGAAAGAAGAAGAATGGTGACCGATTCCGACAAGAAGTACTCGATCTGCGTCTACTGCGCGTCGGGTCCGGTGGACGAATCGTTCCTGGCATTGGCTGCCGAGGTGGGAACCGCGATCGGTCGACGCGGATGGCAGTTGGTCTCGGGCGGTGGCAACGTCTCGATGATGGGCGCTGTCGCCGAGTCCGCTCGCGCGGCGGGCGCCTGGACCGTCGGCGTCATTCCGAAGGCCCTGGTGCACAAGGAAGTAGCCGACGTCGATGCCGACGAGCTGATCGTCACGGACACCATGCGCGAGCGCAAGAAGCTGATGGAAGATCACGCCGACGCGTTCATCACGCTGCCGGGCGGAATCGGGACGCTGGAAGAGCTGTTCGAGACGTGGACCGCCGGCTACCTCGGAATGCACGAGAAGCCAGTGGTGATGCTCGATCCCGTCGGGCACTTCACCGGCCTGCTCGAGTGGTTGAACAAGCTCGACGGGACCGGCTTCGTCGGGCGTCAGGCTTTGGACACTCTGTTGGTGCGGACGGACGTCGAGGCTGCGCTCGACGCGTGCGTCAGATCCTGATCAGACGCCTGCGTGAAACCCTGACCTGGGGCATGGCGGGCTTTATTACCGTGAAGTAAGGTGGCCGCAGACTGGGCGGCCGAATGGGCGCCGGATACGTGTTAGGGGAGCCATGAGTTCGGAAGCCCGTTCGACCGTCGGCCTGCTGGATCTGGCGGCAAAACTGCCGTCGATGATCACCGAGGTGCCGATCCTGGCGCGGGGGGCCGCCGGGCTCACCCGCAAGCCTTCGGCCAAGGAATCGATCGGGTTGATCTTCCAGAAGGCCGCGCACGCGCACCCGTCGCGCCCGTTCATCCGGTTCGAGGGCCACGCGACCAGTTACGCGGAGGCCAACGAACTGGTGAACCGCTACGCCGACGTCCTCCGCGGACGAGGAGTCGATCGCGGAGACGTCGTCGGAGTGCTGGCAAAGAACACCCCCGAAGCCCTGCTGATCGCGTTGGCCGCCGTCAAACTCGGCGCGGCTGCGGGCATGTTGAACTACAACCAGCGCGACGACGTTCTGGCACACAGCCTTACGCTGCTCGACGCGCGCGTCCTGGTGGTCGCCGACGAGTGCGAAGAGGCCCTCGAATCCTTGCCGGCGGGGTTTACCGGACCGAAGCAGCTTCTCGTCAGTGAACTCGCGGATCTGGCGAAGACGGCTGATGCCGCCAACCCGGCGGTCACCGCCGAGGTGCTCGCGAAGGAGAAGGCGTTCTACATCTTCACCTCGGGTACCACGGGAATGCCCAAGGCCAGCTTGATGACTCACTTCCGTTGGCTGAAGTCGATGTCGGGCCTCGGGTTGATGGGCGTGCGCTTGCGCGGCTCGGACACTCTGTACTGCTGCCTGCCGCTCTACCACAACAATGCGTTGACGGTCTCGTTGTCCTCGGTGCTCGCGTCCGGTGCGACAATCGCGATCGGACGTCAGTTCTCCGCCTCGCGGTTCTGGGACGACATCGCACTCAACAAGGCGACCGCGTTCACCTACATCGGCGAACTGTGCCGCTATCTGCTCAACCAACCGGTCAAGCCGACCGACAGCGACAATGCTGTTCGGCTGATGGTGGGTAACGGTCTGCGCCCGGAGATCTGGGCCGAATTCACCCAGCGCTTCGGCATTCCCCGCGTCGCCGAGTTCTACGGTGCGAGCGAATGCAACATCGCGTTCGTCAACGCACTCAACGTCGACAAGACGGCCGGGATCTGTCCGTTGCCGCACGCCGTCGTCGAGTTCGACGAGGACACCGGAAAAGCGTTGCGTGGAGCCGACGGTCGCCTTCGCAAGGTGTCCACGGGTCAGGTCGGGCTCCTGCTGTCGAAGGTCACCGACCGAGCGCCTTTCGACGGTTACACCGACGAAGCTGCGAGCAACAGCAAGCTGGTGCGCGGCGGATTCAAGGACGACGACACCTGGTTCGATACCGGAGACCTGGTGCGCAAGCAGGGATGGGGCCACGTCGCCTTCGTCGACCGTCTCGGCGACACCTTCCGTTGGAAGGGTGAGAACGTTGCCACCACGGAGGTCGAGGGCGCGCTGAGTTCGCACCCGGCCGTCGAGGAAGCGGTTGTCTACGGCGTCGAGATTCCGGGCACCGACGGTCGCGCGGGAATGGCGGCGGTCAAGCTGCGGGACGGGCAGAGCTTCGAGGGAAGCGAAGTTGCAGCTCACCTCTACGGCAAGCTTCCCAACTACGCGGTCCCGCTGTTCATCCGCATCGTCGACTCACTCGAACACACCAGCACTTTCAAGTCGCGCAAGGTGGAATTGCGCAACGAGGGTTACGACGTCGGCGCCGACACTCTGCACGTTCTCGAAGGCCGCGAGGGTGGTTACGTGGACTCGTACGACGAATACGTCGGAAAGGTCGCGGCGGGCTCGGTACCCAAGGGCTAGACCGAGTTCCGTCATGCCAGTATGAGTGGCATGTCTTCACTCTCCGGTTCGACCGCGCAGCCAGGTCCGGCGCCCACCCTGTGTGGGCGTCCGGTCGCGGTCGACCGTGCATTGGTGATGGCGATCGTCAACCGCACTCCCGATTCCTTCTACGACCAGGGCGCGACGTTCTCGGATTCGGCAGCGATGGCTGCCGTCGACAGGGCCGTCGACGAGGGCGCCGATCTGGTGGACATCGGGGGAGTGAAAGCCGGGCCAGGTGACCTCGTCGACGCCGACGAAGAGGTCAGGCGGGTGGTTCCGTTTGTCGCCGCGATCAGAGCCAAGTACCCCGAGCTGATCATCAGCGTCGACACCTGGCGGAGCGGCGTCGCGCGGTTGGCACGCGGCGAAGGCGCCGACCTGATCAACGACACGTGGGCGGGTGCGGATCCGGAACTCGTTGTGGTTGCCGCCGAGACTGGTGCCGGGATCGTCTGCTCGCACACGGGTGGTGCGGTTCCGCGCACCCGCCCGCACCGTGTCCGCTACGACGACGTCGTCGCAGATGTGGTCACCGAGGTCGTGTCGGCGGCAGAACGCGCCCTGGCACTCGGAGTGCCGCGTGACGCGATTCTGATCGATCCCACTCACGATTTCGGTAAGAACACCTTCCACGGGCTCGAGTTGTTGCGAAAAGTGGACGTTCTTGTAAACACCGGGTGGCCAGTGCTGATGGCGCTGAGCAATAAGGACTTCATCGGGGAGACTCTTGGTGTGGAGCTTTCCGAGAGGTTGGAGGGAACATTGGCAGCGACAGCAATGGCCGCGGCTGGCGGCGCCCGGGTGTTCCGTGTTCACGAGGTGGCGTCCACCCGTCGAGTAGTCGACATGGTGGCTGCGATCCAAGGACGCCGTGCCCCGGTACGTACGGTTCGAGGTCTGGCATGAGCATCACCGGTGCGGGCCCGACCCGCGTATGGGCAGAAGCCAACAGTTGGGACCATCCGAGTTGGACGGTCGCCGAACTCGAACGGGCGAAGGGTGGCCGAACCGTCTCGGTGGTGTTGCCCGCGCTCAATGAAGAGGACACCGTTGCTGCGGTGGTCGACACCATTCACCCGTTGCTCGGTGGTTTGGTCGACGAGTTGATCGTTCTCGATTCCGGTTCGACCGACCGTACCGCCGAGCGTGCTCGCGCGGCGGGGGCGACGGTGATCAGTCGTGAGAGCGCAGTCCCGTCCATCCCGCCGACCGCGGGCAAGGGTGAGGTGCTGTGGCGTTCGGTCGCCGCAACGACCGGCGATCTGATCGCATTCGTCGACTCCGATCTCATCAATCCCGATCCGGCGTTCGTGCCCAAACTGCTGGGGCCGCTGCTCACGGTGGACGGCATCCATCTGGTGAAGGGCTACTACCGCCGTCCGCTGCGCGTGAGCGGCACGGAGGACGCCAACGGCGGCGGACGAGTCACGGAATTGGTTGCGCGGCCCATGTTGGCTGCGCTGCGGCCCGAACTCACGTCGGTACTGCAACCATTGGGCGGTGAATACGCGGGCACCCGTGAGCTGCTGTCGGCTGTTCCGTTTGCGCCCGGCTACGGCGTCGAGATCGGCCTTCTGCTCGACACGTACGACACGTTGGGGCTGGCGGCGATCGGTCAGGTCAATCTCGGTGTGCGCAAGCATCGCAACCGGCCGCTCGCCGACCTCGGCGTGATGAGCCGGCAGATCATCGGAACGATGCTCCGGCGGTGCGGGATCGAGGATTCGGGTGCCGGGTTGACCCAATTCCTGGTCGACGGCGATTCTTTCGTGCCCGAGACCACTGAGGTTTCGCTACTCGATCGACCCCCGATGAATTCGATAGTGCGCACCGCGGGGGTCTGACCGCTCACACTCGGGTATGGGAGTATCGGTTCATGATGACGATCCTCCTGTACCTGATTGTCATGGCACTGGTCGGCGCGATGATCTTCCTCGCCGCCAGCGCTGTGTTCGGGCGCTCGGAAGAGCTGCCGCCGCTGCCTCCTGGCACGACGGCGACCGTACTCCCGGCAGAGGACGTCACCGGGGCGGATGTCGACGCTCTTCGTTTTCAGCAGGTGTTGCGTGGATACAAGGCGAGTGAAGTGGATTGGGCCCTGCATCGCCTCGGGTTGGAAATCGATTCTCTGCGTGCGCAACTGGGCCGTGACGAGAAGTCCGAGGTTCTGGTGAAGGTGGATGCTCCGGCCAAGGCCGAAGCAACGCAGGAGGCGCCTGAGACCGAATCCGAAGCGAAGGATTCCCAGGGCTGATGGCAGACGGACTGGTTCGGTGCGGCTGGGTGGTCGAGACGCCCGGTGACTCGCTGTACCGCGACTATCACGACGAGGAGTGGGGGCGTCCGCTGCACGGGCGCGACGAACTGTTCGAGCGGCTCGCCCTCGAAGCATTCCAATCGGGGCTTTCTTGGATCACGATTCTGCGCAAACGCGAGGCGTTCCGCGAAGCCTTCGACGGGTTCGATCCGGACAAGGTCGCAGCGTACGGAGTTGCGGATGTGGAGAGATTGCTCTCCGATGCCGCGATCGTCCGCAATCGCGCGAAGATCGAGGCGACGATTTCCAACGGCCGAGTGCTCGTGAATTCACCCGATCTGGACCTCGATTCGTTACTCTGGTCGTTCTCGCCGCCTCGACGCACCAGACGACTGACATCAATTGCAGAGGTTCCGGCGGTCACTCCCGAGTCGACTGCCATGGCTAAGGAACTCAAGCGACGCGGGTTCAAGTTTGTGGGTCCTACCACGGCTTATGCGCTCATGCAGGCTACCGGAATGGTCGACGATCACGTGGCTGATTGCTGGGTTCCGGCGCAGGTGTGACGGTCGACTGAACACCCCTAAATGTGACTCAGATTCCCGGTTCCTGCATCCATAGGGAACAATGGAGGGTACGAGCCTCGCTGATTGTTGGCGGGGCGCACCGTTAGTCGAGGCGCAGAGCAATGCAGCGCAGATCTGGAGGGAGCAGAGGATGGCGGCCATGAAGCCCCGGACCGGGGACGGTCCCCTCGAAGCAACCAAAGAGGGACGAGGAATCGTCATGCGGGTTCCACTCGAGGGTGGCGGACGCCTCGTCGTCGAGCTGACCCCGGATGAAGCTGCAGCGCTCGGTGTGGAACTCACGAACGTCACCAGCTAGTCGGGTCCAGGTTGTAGCAGTACGAACAACAGCACGTGATTGCACGCAGGCTCCGTATCCGTTTCGGTACGGGGCCTGAAGTGTGCGCACCGCCGGTAGCCGAAAGGACGGATCAATGCTTGCCGCCGTGGTCGATCTACTGTCCTGTCCGCAGTGCGCCGCAGAGCTGGAATTGGTGGACGGCGCCGCCGAGTGCGATCGCGGACATCGATTCGACGTGGCTCGCCAGGGTTACGTGAGCCTGATCAGTGGCGGTGCCACGAAGTTCACCGGCGACAGTGCCGAGATGATCGCCGCGCGTGCACGACTTCTCGGCGCCGGCCACTTCGGCCCGCTGATGGATGCCGTTTCCCGGGCCTGCGCGACGACGGCAGGGGCGGATCCTGCGCGGATCGTCGAAATCGGTGCAGGCACAGGACAATACCTCGCACACGTCGTGGATTCGCTGCCTGATTCTCGGGCAATAGCCTTGGACGTGTCCAAGTTCGCGGCACGGCGAGCGGCGAAGATCCACGAAAGGATCGGCTCGATCGTCGCGGACGTCTGGCAACCACTTCCGATTCGAGACGGAGTGCTCTCCCACGTGCTCTGTGTGTTCGCTCCACGCAACGGTCCGCAGTCCCATCGAGTTCTCGCCGATGACGGCGTTCTGGTGGTCCTGACGCCCACCGACAGGCATCTGCGCGAGCTGATCGACATTCTCGAGATGGTCAAGGTCGACGATCGCAAGGTGGAACGTCTCGAATCGTCGATGGCCGGCTTGTTCGAGCGCGTGAGCAGCGACGAGGTCGAGTTCACGATGTCACTCTCACACCAGGACGTCCTCGACTTGGTGGGGATGGGACCGTCGGCGAGGCACCTGACGCCCGCCGATCTGGCTGCCGCCGTGGCGAAGCTGCCGCAGCCGAGCACCGTCACCGCGTCGGCGACGGTCTCGACCTATCGCAAGATCTGACGCGGATCAGCGTCTCGTGACGGCGTCCGCGTAGACCTCGAGCGTCTGCTTGGCGATTTCGGCCCAGGAGAACTCGTCGATAGCACGGATTCTGCCCGCACGACCCATCGCGTCGGCGCCTTCTCGGTCGGCGACAACGGCATTGACGGTGGCAGCGAGTGATTCCTCGAATGCGTTCGGCTCGTAGGCGTTGTAGTGCACGAGTCGTCCGGTGACGCCGTCGGCGACCACCTCGGGGATACCGCCGACATCGGAAGCGACCACGGCGGTCTCACACGCCATGGCTTCGAGATTGACGATTCCGAGGGGCTCGTACACCGAAGGACAGACGAATACCGTTGCTGCCGAAAGTATTTCCCTGATCTGCTCGGTCGGGAGCATCTCGCGCACCCAGTAGACATTGCCCCGATGTCTGGCGAGTTCGGCCACTGCCTTCTCCGTTTCGGCGGCGATCTCCGGCGTATCGGGAGCGCCGGCGCACAGCACGAGCTGAATCTCCGGGTCGAAGTGGTGTGCTGCCGCGACGAGGTGCCCGACGCCCTTCTGCCTAGTGATCCGTCCGACAAAGGCCACGATGGGTTTTGCGGGGTCGACGCCGATCGACGCGAGTGCGGACGGCGCTCCCGGCGCAGATCCCCCGGGATGCCATACCTCGGTGTCGATTCCGTTGCGCACTACGTGAACGCGACTCGGATCGACGGCGGGGTACGCGTCGAGGACGTCGAGTCGCATACCTGAACTGACGGCGATGATCGCGTCTGCGTGCTCGACGGCGTTGCGTTCGGACCACGACGAGATCCGATAGCCGCCGCCTAGCTGTTCGGCCTTCCACGGGCGTCTGGGCTCGAGTGAGTGCGCGGTGAGGATGTGCGGCACGTCGTAGAGAGCTGACGCGAGATGCCCGGCCAGTCCGGTGTACCAGGTGTGGGAGTGGACGATGTCGACACCGGCCGCGGCGTCCGCCATCCGCAACTCGGTGGAGAGCGTCGTCAAGGCTGGGTTGGATCCGGCGAGAGCGGGGTCGGGAGAGTGGACGATCGCGCCTTCGCGCGGGGCGCCCATGCAGTGCACGTCGACCTCGCACAACCGCTTCATCTGAGCGACGAGCTCGGTTACGTGTACTCCTGCACCGCCGTAGATCTCCGGCGGGTATTCCTTGGTCATCATTGCGACTCGCACGCGCTAAACCTAACCGCCCGTGGTCGATCCGGCTACCGATCGCGTTATCCCCGACCGTTCGGAGGGGGACACGATCGGACCTCTCGGACTGCTTCGCTAGCGGGAGTTCACCAGTGCGGATAGGTTAGCGGTGTGAGAAGCCAGCCGCATGTGCTTGGAATCGTGCTCGCCGGGGGCGAGGGCAAACGCTTGTATCCGCTGACCGCGGACAGAGCGAAGCCCGCAGTGCCCTTCGGAGGTGCATATCGACTTATCGACTTCGTGTTGAGCAACCTTGTCAACGCGGGATATCTGCGTATTTGTGTGTTGACGCAATACAAGTCACATTCACTCGACCGTCACATTTCGCAGACGTGGCGATTGTCCGGGTTCGCGGGTGAGTACATCACTCCGGTCCCGGCCCAGCAGCGGCTCGGGCCGCGCTGGTACACCGGCAGCGCCGACGCAATCCTGCAGTCGCTCAATCTCGTTTACGACGAGGACCCCGAGTACATCGTGGTTTTCGGTGCCGACCACGTGTACCGGATGGATCCGGAACAGATGGTGCAGCACCACATCGAATCCGGGGCAGGCGTGACGGTCGCGGGTATTCGTGTACCGCGAAGTGAGGCTTTCGCTTTCGGCTGCATCGACAGTGACGAGTCCGGACGCATCACGCAGTTCCTGGAAAAGCCCGCCCATCCTCCCGGCACACCGGACGACCCAAATTCCACGTTCGCGTCCATGGGTAACTATGTGTTCACCACCAAAGTGCTCGTGGACGCCATCCGGGCTGATTCCGAGAACTCCGATTCCGACCACGACATGGGCGGAGACATCATTCCCGCCTTGGTCGCGGCGGGTGAGGCGTCGGTCTACGACTTCAAGGACAACGTCGTTCCCGGCGCTACCGATCGAGACCGCGGTTACTGGCGTGACGTCGGTACCCTCGACGCCTTCTACGACGCTCACATGGACCTCGTGTCGGTGCACCCGATCTTCAATCTCTACAACCGTCGCTGGCCCATCCGCGGCGCCACCGAGAATCTCGCGCCCGCCAAGTTCGTGAAGGGCGGACTCGCTCAGGAATCAGTGGTCGGTGCGGGGTCGATCCTGTCCGCGGCGACCGTGCGCAATTCGGTACTCAGTTCCAACGTGATGATCGAGGACGGTGCGACCGTCGAGGGCAGCGTGCTGATGCCGGGTGTGCGCATCGGCAAGGGCGCCGTCGTGCGGCGCGCGATCCTCGACAAGAACGTCGTGGTCGGTGACGGCGAAATCATCGGCGTCGATCTCGAACGTGACCGCGAACGATTTGCCGTCAGTCAGGGTGGCGTCGTCGCCATCGGTAAGGGCGTCTGGATCTAGAGCTTGCTCGCGCAGAGGAGGCCGTCGCCGAGGGGGAGGAGGACTCGAATGAGTCGCTCGTCCTCGGTCACGGCCTTTGCTGCTTCTCGGACCGCAACCGTTGTCGCGTCGCGAGCGGAGCTGTCGGCAACGCGGCCGTCGGCCAGGGCGTTGTGCAGAACGATGACACCGCCGGAGCGCAGCAGGCGGACACCTTCGCGGACGTAGTGGGGGTGGTCGATCGCGGCGCAGTCGACGAACACCAGGTCGTAGCCGCCGTCCGCGAGCCGGGGAAGTACGTCGAGAGCCCGTCCGTTGATCAGGCGAGTGCGTGCCGGAGCGATTCCGCTTTCGCGGAAGGTCAGCTTGGCCGCCCGCTGGTGTTCGGGCTCACTGTCGATCGTGGTCAGGACGCCGTCGTCGCGCATGCCGTGCAGAAGCCACAGGCTGCTCACGCCGGCTCCGGTACCCACCTCGACGGCCGTCTTCGCGTCGAGCATCCTCGCGAACATCGCGAGCGTCGCACCGACGGCGGGCGTCACCGGATGGGCTCCGAGATCCAGCGCTCGATCTCGCGCCGCGGTCAAAATCTCGTCCTCGGAAACTACGTCCTCGACGTGGCGGAGTATCTGTTCGGCGTGGGTCACGCTCATGAGGTTATCGGGCGGTTCGGATTGTCGCTGCAAGGCGCGCAGTCACCAGGATTCTCAGGAATCCCTCAGGCTCCTCATATGGCGTGCACACCGCGATGAGAAAAGGTGTATACATCGCCGGATCGAAGATCGCACGGCGGTATCGATTTTTACCAAGTTGGTCTTTCGCAGCTCGGTGATCGGGAACAAATCACAGCAACGGCTGGTTCTCCCGAATATCGCGCATTACGTGATTCGGACAACGCGGTGATCGAACTACGCGATCCCGAGCAGGAGGATCAACTTATTTACCAGGTCAACGACGAGCCTCGCCCTCGAGAGTCGGAAGTTTTGACGACGGAATCGGCTGTGGATTCCGAATTGATCGGCACTGCTGTGTTCGATGCAACTGGTGAGAAGTCCTCCATGCCGTCTTGGGACGAACTCGTGCGTCAGCACGGTGACCGGGTGTACCGCCTGGCCTACCGGTTGTCAGGCGATGCCCAGGACGCCGAGGACTTGACGCAGGACACCTTCATTCGGGTGTTCCGCTCGCTCTCCGACTATCAGCCCGGAACTTTCGAGGGCTGGTTGCACCGCATCACCACAAACCTGTTCCTCGACATGGTTCGCCGACGCAACCGCATCCGTATGGAAGCGCTGCCCGAGGACTACGACCGCGTTCCCTCACCCGGTCCGGACCCCGAGCAGATTTACCACGACGCGCGCCTCGACGCAGGTCTGCAGGCCGCACTCGACTCACTCGCACCTGAATTTCGCGCCGCTGTTGTGCTCTGTGACATCGAAGGTCTGTCGTACGAGGAAATCGGTGCCACACTGGGAGTGAAGCTCGGAACGGTTCGTAGCCGTATCCATCGTGGGCGACAGGCGATTCGTGATCATCTGGCAGCGCAGCGCGCAGCCGAATCCGAACTCGTCGGTTTCTGACGGTCGGGTTCGAGCTACAGAGCGGGACGTGGTCAATCACCTGGAGGGACGAATGACGGAGGCGCGGGCACATCGCCAGTTCGGTTCGACCGAACATCTGGCCAGCGAGGCAATCGCTGCCTACGTCGACGGAGAACTCCGAATGCAGGCCTACTTGCGGGCTTCGCATCACATCTCGATCTGCGCCGAGTGCGCTGCGGCCGTCGATGCTCAGCAGCAGGCACGTGGTGCGCTGCGTCGAAGCGGCGAGATGACGATGCCGTTGTCCCTGGTGGGACTTCTCAGTCAGATTCCCTCGTGCAACAGTCCGACCACCGGACCCAATTCGGAAAACGCCGACGGTTCCGTCGGCAATCAGCCCGCAGGCTTTTCCACCATCAGCAAGCGGTTGTCCCGTCGCTGGCGCAAATGACACCGCGCGCTGGCGCAAATGACGCCGCGCGCCAGCTTCCCGGCACGGATCAGTGATACTGGACAACGTGACTGACGGAAAGAGGGGGCACTCCGGAGTGAGCTCGGATTCTTCGGCAAGCGGTTCGGCGGATCGACCGGCAGATGCGCCGGTGCTCGACCCCCGGCCGGTGTACCGACCTCAGATCGATCCGGCCTCGCGCCAGGTGTTCGGTCGGCCGAGTGGAGTCGAGGGCTCGTTCACTCCGATTGCCACGCGATCGACCCCGTCTTCCGACGTCGTGATCGGGAATCCGGACCCGGTTCTGGCCGAAGCGTTCGGTCGACCGGCAGACGCCACCGAGTCGATCGGTCGCGATCCCGAGGCGTCGGCGAACAACACACCCGACGAAGAACCCCCGCGTGATCCGTGGCGCGATCCTGAATCCGAGGTCTCGCTGGGCAAGCCTGCAGAGTCCGAGGCGCCGGTGCGGTTGCCTCCCGCCCAGAAGCTCGACGTGCGTGAGCTGTTGTTCGGTCGCAAGGTCGCCCCCTCCGCACTGGCCGCGCTTGCGGGCATGGCACTTGTCATCGCTCTTGTCGGTGGCTTGCTCGCCACTGTCATCACCGCCGATCGCAGTTCACTCACCAGCTCACGTGTCACGCTGGTTCAATCCGGCGGCGGGGAACAGCCGGAGTCGCAGGTGGCGAAGGTCGCCGACGCAGTGCTGCCTTCCGTGGTGTCGATTCAGGTCGCCGTCGGTGACCAGGGCAGTACGGGTTCCGGTGTGGTCATCTCGGGTGAGGGGTACATCGTCACCAACAACCACGTGATCTCCTCGGCCGTACCGCCCGCTCAGGACGCGAAGATCCAGGTGATCTTCTCCGACGGAACCAAGACCGACGCCCAGATCGTCGGACGTGACGTCAAGACAGACCTCGCGGTGCTCAAGGTGTCGGCCAACAATCTGACGGTCGCTCAGCTCGGAAAATCCGAGGATGTTCAGGTCGGCGACGACGTCGTCGCCGTCGGCTCACCGCTCGGATTGAGCAAGACCGTCACCCGCGGAATCGTCAGTGCGCTGAACCGGCCTCTGCGTTTGTCGGGTGAAGGCACCGACACCAACGCCGTCATCGACGCCGTCCAGACCGATGCGGCGATCAACCACGGCAACTCGGGTGGTGCACTCGTCGACGACGAAGCCCGCGTCATCGGTATCAACACGGCCATGCTCAGCGAGTCCGGTGGTTCGGTCGGGCTCGGCTTCGCGATTCCGATCGATACGGTCACCGAGGTGGCGCAGACCATCATTCGCGACGGCAAGGTTCATCACCCCGACATCGGCGTGAATGCCCGCACCGCGGTCAACGACGCGACCAGCGGTGCTGCGGTGGCCAACGTCCGCGACGGCAGCCCAGCTCAACGTGCGGGAATCGTCGAGGGTGACGTCATCGTCAAGGTCGGTGACCGACCGGTGACGAGTGCCGACGAACTGGTGGTTGCGGTCAACGCGACGACCGTCGATCAGCCGGTCAACGTCCAGTTGATCCGCGACGGACGGCAGGTCGACATTTCGGTCACGCCGGTGTCCGACTGATCGGACCCTGCGATCTTCCTGTGAGGTTGATCCGGACATGCGCGCACCGAGCGAGCACACAGTAGGCTGACCCTGTGTTTGGCAACATCGGTTGGGGCGAGTTCATGATCCTCCTCGTAGCGGCTCTGGTCATCTTGGGACCTGAGCGGCTTCCTGGTGCGGTCTCCTGGGTCACGAAGTCCCTGAGGCAGGTGCGCGAATATGCTTCGGGCGCTTCCAATCAGCTCAAGGAAGAACTGGGCACCGATTTCGAGGATCTGCGTAAACCACTCGCAGATCTGAACAAGCTGCGCGGAATGACGCCGCGCGCTGTGATCACCCAGCACCTCCTCGACGGCGACGACTCCATCTTCACAGGCAACTTCGACAAGAAGCCGCAGAGCGGAGTGCAGGAGCCGAAGACGCTGTCGAAGGACAAGCCACTCACCGCGGGCGAACGTCCTCCTGTGGACTTCGACGCAACCTAGATTCGACATACGAAAGGGCGCCTCTCACCGATCGGTGACAGGCGCCCTTTCGCATGCGGGGTTCTACAAGTTGCGAACCGTATTGATACCGAGCGACATTCCGGCCAGCCCGCGCTGACGGACGGCCAACTTGTCGGCGATGTCCTTGAGTGCGATGGCCGCGGGTGAATCGGGAGCGCTGAGGACGATCGGCGTCCCGGCGTCGCCTGCCTCGCGGACGGACGGGTCCAGCGGAATCTGTCCGAGAAGCGGAACCTTGGCGCCGACGGCCTTCGTGAGGCGATCGGAGACGGTCTGCCCGCCGCCTTCGCCGAAGACGTCCATGCGGGTGCCGTCGGGAAGTTCGAGCCACGACATGTTCTCGACGACGCCGGCGACGCGCTGGCGGGTCTGCAGGGCGATGGCGCCCGCTCGCTCGGCGACCTCGGCAGCGGCCTGCTGCGGTGTGGTGACGACCAGGATCTCGGCGCTCGGGATGAGCTGAGCCACCGAGATGGCGATGTCACCGGTGCCTGGCGGCAGATCGAGAAGCAGCACGTCCAGATCGCCCCAGAACACGTCGGCGAGGAACTGCTGGAGCGCGCGGTGAAGCATCGGTCCGCGCCAGACGACAGGAGTGTTGCCCTGGGTGAACTGCGCGATGGAGATCATCTTCACGTCATGTGCAACCGGCGGCATGATCATGCGCTCGACCTGAGTGGGCTTGGCGTCGGTGCCGAGCATGCGGGGGATCGAGTGACCGTAGATATCCGCGTCGAGTACGCCGACAGACAGTCCGCGCGCGGCCATTGCTGCCGCGAGATTGACTGTCACACTGGACTTTCCGACGCCACCCTTGCCGGAGGCTACGGCGTAGACGCGGGTGAGTGAACCCGGCTGGGCGAACGGGATGACGGGTTCGGCGGAATCGCCGCGAAGCGACTTGCGGAGCTCGGTCCGCTGGGCGTCGTCCATGACGTCGAGTTCGACGCGGATCGCACCGACCCCGGCGACGTCGGCGACGGCCTTGGTGACGCGTTCGGTGATCTCGGTGCGCATCGGGCAACCGGCGGTCGTGAGATAGATGCCGATGTCGACGCTGTTGTCACTGGAGAGGGAGATCCCCTTGACCATCCCCAGCTCGGTGATGGGTTTGCGGATCTCTGGGTCCAGAACTCGCGCGAGCGCGGAGCGAACGTCGGACTCGGTCAGTACAGACATGACTCCATGGTAAGTCCAGGTAGGTCAGTGGATGCGCGGCAGGTCCGATGCGGCGGGCACGATGCCGGTGGAGTACCCGAGCGACCAGGCCAGAACGTTGGCAACGTAGGCGGCCGAGTTGTTGTAGCGGTGGATCGCGGAGGCAACCTGGGTGACGTCCTGCATGTTGAGTCCGCCGTCGCACAGGTACTTGCCGGTGGTCAGTGCGGAGTCGAAAAGGTTCTGGGGGTCGGCGATTCCGTCACCGTTGCCGTCGCCGGCGTACTGGTTCCAGGTGGACGGGATGAACTGCATCGGGCCGACCGCGCGGTCGTAGACGGTGTCGCCGTCGAGGGCGCCGCCGTCGGTGTCCATGATGACGGCCTGGCCGGGAAGGCTGCCGTTGAGTGGCAGGCCGATCACGGGCTTGTAGAGGTTGCCGTTCGCGTCGGCGTCCTTGCCGTCGTTGGCGTGGCCGGATTCGACGCGGCCGATACCGGCCAGGAGTGTCCAGTGCATGTTGCAGTTGGGCTTCTCGACGGCGAGGATCCGCTCGGCGTTCTGGTATGCGGCGACGCTCACGCTCGGGATTCCGAGTGCGCCCTCGGCCATGGAGGCTGGGAGCGGGGGAGTCGCCTGCACGGGAGCCAACGGCGCGGGTTCCGGCGCGGGGGCGGGAGCAGGCTCGGCGATTGCTTCGACGGCGGGCAGAATCTGCGCTTGCGGTTCCTGCGTGGCTTGCGCGGCAGTGTCCACCGTTTCGGCGGAGCTGGTGTTGAAGAACGGAACCTTGGGAGCGGCGCCGGCCGTGTTGGCTGCGGTGACGAGTCCGATAGGGATGAGTCCGGTGAGCGCGATGACCGAATTTCGACGGATGTGCGAATCTGTCTTCTTGCTGTGCCGACCCACTGTGTATGCCTCCTGAACCTCCGCGAGGAGGTTTTCCGTTCAACTGACGGAGTCGAGGCTACCTGATTTGTTGCGCTTCCGTTATTCAACCGTGATCTGGAAGGGCAGTTTGGGGCATATGCACTGTTCTTTCGTGATTTTTTGGTTACAGAGCGGGCATGCCGGGAAGGCCCGGGAAGAACGGCGCGAATGCCGGAGCCGGGGCCGGTTCCGGTGCGGGGGCCGGTGCGGGTGACGGAGCGGGCTCAGGCGACGGGGCAGCCGGCGGCGAAGATTCCGCGGGCGCTGCGTCGGTGGTGGCGGGTGCCGTGGCGGCTACTGCCATTCCTGGGACCGTGCACGGCAGAAGGATGCCGTCCTGCAAGGCGTCGAGTGCTGCTGGATCCGGAAGGATCACGCACATGTCGTCGGGCCAGCGCCATCCCTCAGCCGTCAGAATCGGCCAGACGAGACCCCGTGAGGTGAGGACGGGGAGCGGGATGATCGGACCGGGAGCCGCGTTCCGGGCGGCGTTGGGTCCCGGAGTGGGGCTGGTCGGCGTTACTCCCGGCGGGATCAGTGCCTGGATCTCGGGTGAGAGCGCGGGCATGCCGGGCAGGCCTGGGAAGAGAGGGGGGGTGGTGGTCGGAGTCGTCGACGCAGATTCCTTGTCGCCTGCCGCCGGGTCGGTAGCTGCAGCAGCGGCGAGAACGGCCGAAGCGGCGGAGTCTGCCGAGGCGGCGGCGTTGATCGCCGAGCTGCCGGTGTTGATGCCGGTGGTGTACGGGAGCTGGCCGGAAGGAATGACACCGTTCTTGTATGCCGTCGACCACATGATCACGTTTGCCGCGTAGGCGGCCGAGTTGTTGTACCGCAGAACAGCTTTGGTCTCCTGGGCGACATCGCGCAGGTTGAGTCCGCCGCTGCAGAGGTACTTCGCTGCCGAGAGCGCCGCATCGAAGACGTTGTTGGGGTCCTTGATTCCGTCCCCGTTGCCGTCGCTGGCATAACCGGCCCAGGTGGCCGGAATGAATTGCATCGGCCCGACAGCGCGGTCGTGGGTCGGGTCTCCGTCGATCGCGCCCTTGTCGGTGTCCCGAATGACTTCGTTGCCTGCCAACCGTCCGTCGAGGACGGGGCCGAGGATCGGGGTGACCGTCGTACCCACCGAGGTCGTCTTGCCGCCGTTGGCGTGACCGGATTCGATGCGTCCGATGCCGGCCAGGAGATGCCAGGGGATGCCGCAGCCCGGCGCCTCGGTCATCATCACCAGTTCGGCGGATCGGTACGCGTTCAGAACGATCTCGGGGATGCCCAGAGAAGTGAGGACGACGGCCGCAGCGTGGGGCGCTGCCGGAGCGCCGGCGACCGTATCGCTGGGTGGGGCCGATCGTTGCGTTCGGACGGTGCGGGGCGTCGGGAGGAAGTCGACAGAGTCCGGCTGCGCAACGGAGGCGGAGCCTGCAAGGGCAATGGGGACCTGCGACCCGCCGGATGGTGCGCTTCCGGCCGTGAGGGCTGCTGGACCTGTTACGACAAGCAGTCCCCCCACCAGTGTGGATGCTGCAATCATTCCGCGTACTCGCACGATTCCCCTTTGCTGGTGCTCCCGCCTCGGAGTACCCACCGTGATAATCCATCCTGCTGTGACTTACGTTACATATCGGTCACGGTGCGTGCAGCAAAACTCAGCGAACGCTCAGCTAGTTGTGACTTTGTTTCGCAGTATTCGAGTCACGGTGCTTCTTCTTCGGGGTCGGTTCGCCGTCGGCGGCAAGGATCGACTTGATCTCCTCGAGCTCCCGCCGCAGGTAGTCGCGGGTGGCGACCTCGCCGACGGCGATGCGCAGCGCTGCGAGTTCGCGAGCGAGGAATTCAGTGTCCGCTTTGGTTTGCTCGGCGCGTGAGCGGTCCTCCTCGAGCGAGACCCGGTCGCGATTCTCCTGACGATTCTGGGCCAGGAGGATCAGCGGCGCCGCGTAGGCAGCCTGGGTGGAGAAGGCGAGGTTGAGCAGGATGAACGGATACGGGTCCCACTGCAGCGCCACCGCGAACACGTTGATCAGGATCCAGACGATCACGATGATCGTCTGGATCGCGAGATAACGCCCGGTACCGAGGAAGCGGGCGATGCGTTCACTGACGCGTCCGACAGCTTCGACGTCGAAATCGAGATTGAACCGGCGGCTTCCGCGAGGCGTTTCCAGTCGTTGCCGTGCGGTCGTGCTCGACGCCCGTTCGCTCATCGGAGTAGTTCCTCGTCGTCGGAGTAATCCTCACGCCAGTCTTCCGGCAGGAGGTGATCGAGCACGTCGTCGACTGTCACGGCCCCGATCAGGTGGTTCTCGTCGTCCACGACCGGCCCGCATACCAAGTTGTAGGTCGCGAAGTATCGGGTGACCGACGCCAGCGAGTCGTCCGGCGCCAACCGGGGCATGTCGGTGTCGAGTATTCCGCCCACAAGGCTGGCGGGAGGCTCGCGGAGAAGCTTCTGCAAGTGGACGCAGCCGAGATACCGCCCGGTCGGAGTCGCGGTCGGCGGACGTACGACGAAGACCATGCTCGACAGCGCCGGGGTCACGTCGTAGTTGCGGGCGCGGGCAAGGGCCTCGGCGACGGTCGTCGAGGCCGTCAGTACCACCGGTTCGGGCGTCATCAGGCCACCGGCAGTGTCCGGGGAGTGCTCGAGCAGGCGTCGAACAGGTTCGGAATCCTGCGGGTCCATCAACTGCAACAGTGATTCGGCTTCGGTCTCGGGCAGCTCGCCCAACAGGTCGGCGGCATCGTCGGGATCCATCGCTTCGAGTAGATCGGCGGCACGTTCGACTTCCAGGTGCATCAGCAGATCGGTCTGGTCGTCCGCCGGCAGTTCCTGCACGACGTCGGCGAGGCGTTCGTCGTCGAGTGCCACGGCCAGTTCGTGGCGGCGCTTCTCCGGCAGTTCCCGCATGGCGTTGGCCACATCGGCGGGTCGCATGCCTTCGTACTGCAGAAGGAGGTGAGCTACGCCCTGGCCGGGGAGCGAGAGATCGCTCTGGGTGAGGCCGGCGACGTGCTGCCAGTCGACGATGTGAATCGCCGCGCGTCGACCGAGGCGTCCGCGATGGCCGCGAACGGCGACCTTCGAGACGACCCAGTCTCGCGTTCGCGTCGATTCGATCCCGAGGTCGACGACTATCGTGTCGACGCCGTGAAGCTCCTCGAGTTCCGGGTCGTCCACGCGCACATGCGAATCGAGTACCTGCGCCAGCGCGAGTACTTCACCCGGCCGCTGGTTGAAGCGCCGCAAACTGACGTTGCCCGTGGTCAGGGTGACCGCACTCGGCTCGATGGCTGTCACGCGGAGCATCGGAACGAAAATGCGTTTGCGCGTGAACATTTCGATCACCAGACCGAGAACCCGCGGTTGCTGGCGTCCGATACGGACCGTGATGACGACGTCGCGCACACGACCGATCGATTCGCCGTCCGGGCCGAGTACAACCAGGCCGGCAAGCCTGGCTGCAAATACCTTGCCTGCTGCTGCCATGATTGCAAGGCTAATTCGTCCAGCGTCAAAATCTGCAACGGCGCCACCGAAAATCGAGAAGGGCAGTCCGCAATGACTTCACGCAACCGTTCCCGTCGATCGGTATTGGCAGTTCCCGGCAGCAGTCGGAAGATGATCGACAAGGCGAAGGGATTGCCCGCCGACGAGATCTTCCTCGACCTCGAAGACGCGGTGGCGCCGTTGGCGAAGCAGGCGGCACGAGAGTCGATCGGCGACGCGTTGGCCGAGGACGGGTGGGGCAAACAGGTCAAGGTCGTCCGGGTCAACGACTGGACGACCGAATGGACGTATGCCGACGTCGTGGAGGTGGTCGGCCGCGCCGGAGCGCATCTGGACGCCATTCTGCTGCCCAAGGTTCCCGACGCGAGTCACGTCCAGGCACTCGATTTGTTGTTGACGCAGGTCGAGAAGGCCAACGGTCTCGAGGTCGGCAAGATCGGAATCGAGCCGCAGATCGAGAACGCGATCGGCTTGACCAACATCGACGCGATCGCCACCGCGAGCCCCCGCGTCGAGGCACTCGTGTTCGGCCCGGCCGACTTCATGGCGAGCTTGAACATGCGAACTCTGGTCGTCGGTGAGCAACCGGACGGCTACGACCGCGGTGACGCGTATCACCACATCTTGATGACCATCTTGATGGCCGCACGTGCACACGGCGTCCAGGCGATCGACGGTCCGTACCTCCAGATTCGCGACGTCGAGGCTTTCGCTCGGTCGGCGGCGCGGACGGCAGCGCTCGGCTTCGACGGCAAGTGGGTTCTGCATCCCACGCAGATCGAGGCGGCCAACGAGGTGTTCAGTCCGCGCCAATCCGATTACGACCGTGCAGAACTCATCTTGGACGCGTACGCGTTCCACACCTCGGCCGCCGGAGGAGGGCGGGGCGCCGTCATGCTCGGCGACGAGATGATCGACGAGGCGAGTCGCAAGATGGCACTGGTGATTTCGGCCAAGGGCCGCGCCGCGGGGATGACGCGCACGTCGGAATTCACGCCGCCCGAACACGCCTGACGCTCGCATAGCCGAACGAATCAGGTCTGTAAAGGGCACAATAGGGGTAGATGTACTTGCGTCATCCGCGTGGATGACGTGCCCGAAAAGAGGAGCGCTGCCAGCCATGTCCAATCCGCTCGGTCAATCGTCGAATGGGTCGCGCCGTGGAGCGTTGCCGACACCGCCTTCGGGATGGCCCATCGGGTCGTATCCCACCTACGCCGAGGCGCAGCGCGCAGTCGATTACCTCTCCGATCAAGAATTCCCGGTTCAGGACGTCACGATCGTCGGCGTGAACCTGATGCAGGTCGAGCGCGTTCTCGGCCGGTTGACGTGGGCCAAGGTGATCGGTGGTGGCATCGTCTCCGGTGCCTGGCTCGGTGTCTTCTTCGGCCTGGTGCTCGGAATCGTCACCGGCGGGTTCCTCGCTCCGCTGATCGCGGGCATCGTGGGCGGCATCATCTTCGGTGTCATCTCCACGACCATCCCGTACGCCGCGACGCGTGGGCAGCGGGACTTCGCCTCGACGATGCAGTTGGTCGCCGGACGTTACGACGTACTGTGTGAGCCCAAGACGGCGGAGTCTGCGCGCGACCTGCTCGCCAAGCTCGCCATCTGACATTCTCGCTCGGGCTGCCAACTTGTGTGATCTCGGTTACTTTATGTACACGCGGGCGAGGCAGTACTCGCTTCCCGTGACCGTTTGCCGGACAAGGAAATAGGTCCCTTCTCCGGCAAAAGTGCCGATGTGTGGTGCGTCGGCCAGCCGAATCGACTGCGCCGTCTCGCCGCCCGAGGAGGACGGCTGTGCAGAACAAGAGATTGCAGGCGGGGCAGAAGAAGAAATTGAGGGTGGGGCTGCTCGGCGCGGCGACATTGTTGTTGGCGCCCTTGCTCAGTGCGTGTGGATCAGACAATGACGACGGCGTGGTGCTGTCCTTCTACACCGCCGCCGACGGCGCCGAGCAGTATGCGGAGGCTGCCGCCAATTGTTCGGCGGCGTCGAACGGCGCGTACCGGGTCGAGCAGAAAACTCTGCCCAAGGGTGCCGACGACCAGCGACTTCAGTTGGCCCGGCGTCTGACCGGCAATGACAAGTCACTCGATCTGATGACGCTCGACGTGGTGTGGACTGCCGAATTCGCCGAAGCCGGATGGGCATTGCCGCTTCCTGACGACGTGGCGGCCGAGGTCAGCAACGGGACTCTCGAGGGTCCGCTGGAGTCGGCGAAGTGGCAGGACCAGCTCTATGCGGCGCCATTGAACACCAACACCCAATTGCTCTGGTATCGAAAGGATTTGATGCCGGACGGGCAACCACCCCAAACCTGGGATCAGATGATCGACATCTCCGAAGGCCTGGCCGCGGAGGGGCGCCCCAGCTGGATCGGTGTGCAGGGCAAGCAGTACGAAGGATTGATGGTCTGGTTCAACACCCTTCTCGCCAGTGCCGGCGGATCGGTGGTGGGGCCCGACGGAACAACCGTGACGGTGGCCGACGGTGATGCTGCCCAGCAGGCGCTGACCGTCATGAAGCGCGTCGCTACCGCGAAGGGTGCGGATCCCTCGATCTCGCAGGGGGATGAAGCGTCGTCGCGACTGGGTATGGAGAGCGGCAAATCTGCCTTCCAGGTCAACTGGCCGTTCGTGCTGCCCGGCATCATGGAGAACGCCGAGAAGGGCGATCTGCCGTACATCGACGACAAGGGCAACGTCACCAGTGAGAACACCGGAAACACGGTGCTCACGGTGAACGGAGAACGGAATTTCCTTGCCGCTCCGTATCCCTCGGTTATCGAGGGTAAGCCGGCCGAGGTCACGATCGGCGGCTTCAACGTAGCGGTGGCCAAGACCAGCCAGCATCCGGACCTCGCGTTCGAGGCGCTCACCTGTCTGCGTAACGAGGAGAATCAGCGCAACAACGCGGTAGCCGGTGGCGTTCCGCCGACTCTCGAGAGCCTGTACGACGACCCGGCGTTCCAGGAGGCGTACCCGGCGTGGCGTGAGGTTCGCGACAGCCTGGACACCGCTTCGGTTCGTCCGGTTTCTCCTGCCTATCAGAGTATTTCGACGCTCATCACTGCCACGCTGAACCCTGTAGGAAACATCGATCCGGAATCGACCGTGAACGATCTTGCCGAGCAGGTACGTAAGGCAGTCAATTCCGAGGGGCTGATTCCGTGACGATCGACAGCGAAAATTCGGGAGCTGCACCAACAGTCGCGACGCCCTCGCCGGAGCCGAAGCACTCCGCGAAGTCGAAGATGTCGGACGGAAAGGCGGCCGAGCGTCGCCTCGGTCTCTGGCTGGTGGCCCCGGCCGCGATTCTCATGATCGCGGTGACCGCATATCCGGTGGTCTACGCCGTTTGGCTGAGTTTGCAGCGCTACGACCTGCGCTTCCCGGATCAACGAAAGTTCGTGTGGTTCGACAACTACGTGTCGGTGCTGACCGACGGTTACTGGTGGCAAGCGTTCGCGGTGACGACGTCGATCACTGTCGTCTCGGTCGTCATCGAGTTCGTTCTCGGACTGACCATCGCACTGGTGATGCACCGAACGATCGTGGGCAAGGGGCTCGTCCGCACCGTTGTGCTCATCCCGTACGGCATCGTCACCGTCGCGGCGGCATACAGCTGGTACTACGCGTGGACGCCGGGGACCGGCTACCTCGCCAATCTCCTGCCCGACGGCAGTGCGCCGCTCACCGACCAGATCCCGTCGCTCGCGATCATCGTCCTTGCCGAGGTCTGGAAGACGACGCCGTTCATGGCGCTGCTCCTGCTGGCCGGCTTGGCGCTCGTGCCCGATGACCTTCTCAAGGCGGCTCAGGTGGACGGCGCCGGCGCGTGGACCCGGTTGGTACGCATCATCCTTCCGCTGATGAAGCCCGCCATCCTCGTCGCTCTGCTGTTCCGCACACTCGACGCATTCCGCATCTTCGACAACATCTACGTGCTGACGAAGGGAGCGAACGACACCGGGTCGGTGTCGATTCTGGGTTACGACAATCTGTTCAAGGCATTCAACCTGGGCATCGGATCCGCGATCAGCGTGCTGATCTTCGTGTGTGTGGCCGTGATCGCGTTCATCTTCATCAAACTTTTCGGTGCTTCGGCTCCCGGATCCGATACGGAAGGACGCTGACATGACCGTGACTCCCAGACTCAAGATCAGCTGGTCCGTCGTCAACCTTCTGGTCTTGCTGTACGCGCTGGTTCCCGTCCTGTGGATCGCCAGCCTGTCCTTCAAACCGGCCGGAACGATCAAGGACGGCAAGTTCATTCCGGAGAAGTGGACCCTGGACAACTACCGAGGAATCTTCGACACCAGCGCCTTCACCAGTGCTCTGATCAACTCCATCGGTATCGGACTCATCTCGACGGTCATCGCCGTGGTGATCGGGACCATGGCAGCGTACGCCATTGCGCGCCTGGATTTTCCGGGCAAGAAGCTGCTGGTGGGTGTTGCACTGCTGATCGCGATGTTCCCGCAGATTTCATTGGTGAGCCCGCTGTTCGACATCGAACGACGGCTCGGACTCTTCGACACCTGGGCCGGACTCATCCTGCCGTACATCACCTTTGCGTTGCCGTTGGCGATCTATACGCTCTCGGCGTTCTTCAAAGAGATTCCGTGGGAACTCGAGAAGGCGGCTCAGATGGACGGCGCGACGCCGGGTCAGGCGTTCCGGAAGGTGGTGGCTCCACTGGCCGCACCCGGTATCGTCACTGCGGGCATCTTGGTTTTCATCTTCTGCTGGAACGATCTGTTGTTCGCGATCTCGTTGACGTCGACCGAACGCTCCATCACCGCCCCTGCGGCCATCGCGAACTTCACCGGCGCTTCACAATTCGAGGAGCCCACCGGGTCGATCGCCGCGGCCGCCATGGTCATCACCATTCCGATCATCATCTTTGTTCTGTTCTTCCAACGTCGTATCGTGGCCGGGCTTACTTCCGGCGCAGTGAAGGGATAAGCCTGTGGCCGAGATCGTGCTGGACAAGGTGACCAAGCTGTACCCGGACGGAGCCAAGGCGGTCAGTGATGTCGACATCACCATCGCCGACGGAGAATTCATCATTCTCGTGGGCCCCTCCGGTTGTGGAAAATCCACGACTCTCAACATGATTGCCGGGCTGGAAGACATTTCGACCGGCGAGCTGAGGATTGCGGGTGAACGCGTCAACGAACGCGCCCCCAAGGACCGCGACATCGCGATGGTGTTCCAGTCGTATGCTCTGTATCCGCACATGACGGTGCGCCAGAACATCGCGTTCCCGTTGACCTTGGCGAAGATGTCCAAGGACGAGATCAACGCCAAGGTCGACGACGCAGCGCGGGTGCTCGACCTCACCCAGCATCTCGATCGCAAACCGGCGAACCTGTCGGGCGGTCAGCGTCAGCGTGTCGCGATGGGACGCGCAATCGTGCGCAGCCCGAAGGCGTTTCTCATGGACGAGCCGCTTTCCAACCTGGACGCCAAACTGCGCGTGCAGATGAGGACGGAGATCGCCCGTCTGCAGCAGCGACTCGGTACGACAACGATTTACGTGACCCACGACCAGACCGAGGCGATGACGCTCGGCGATCGGGTAGTCGTGCTGCGCGGCGGAATCGTGCAACAGATCGGTGCGCCGCAGGAACTCTACGATCGTCCGAACAATCTGTTCGTGGCGGGGTTCATCGGGTCCCCGTCCATGAACTTCTTCCCCGGACAGTTGACGGCGGACGGCGTCAGCACGCCGATCGGCGATGTTCGCCTGCCCGCGGCGGCGCAGTCGAAGATCTCGGGCAGCGGCTCGGGCAAGGACGTCGTGGTCGGTATCAGGCCGGAACATTTCGAGGACGTGGCGCTGGTCGATGCATCGCAGAAGCCACACGGTGGGACGTTCACCGTCGACGTCGACGTGCTGGAATCGATGGGTTCCGACAAGTACGCGTACTTCCTCGCTGGTGGCCCCGCCGTCAATTCTCGTGAACTCGAGGAACTCGCCGCCGATTCGGGAACGGCCGTCGCTGGTGGCGGTCAACTGGTTGCCAGGCTCTCGTCCGAGTCCAACGTGGCCCAGGGCAGGTCTATCGATCTGTGGTTCGATCCCGCCAAGATCGCAGTGTTCGACGGCGGTACGGGAGCCAATCTGCTGCTGTGACCGTTACCCGGGCAAGGTGACCGAATACGTCGCGCCCCAGGGGAGCGGTACCTGTTCGGGGCCGGGCGCAGCGTCGGCCGGCTCGGGTAGGGGGATCAGGCGGCCGAATTGTTCGTGATGGGTGGAGGCCGGGGCGGCTTGCGCTGTCCCGGCCACCACGGCGATCGGCGCCGCTGCCAGGGCGCCGGCGACGGCAAATCGAGTGGCGATGCGGCGCTTGCTTGCTCGGGTCGAGATCATGAGCACTCCTGCGTGGTTTCGAGGTTCGGTGAATGCTGTGCCATTCACGGTATTGCGGGTTGATTGTGAAATCTCGTGTGCGAAGCTCATTCACAGGGAACTGGGATGGGCGGCACAGGAGGACAGATGAACGAATCCTCGGTACGAACCGAGCACCTGCCCGGCGGCCCGGACCTCGAACGGATCATGCGCGAACACGCCTACCGCGGTGCGTACCTCCAACTGACGGTGCGCGGCGCTCTGGTGCTGTTCATCGCCCTGACACTGATCTTCGTCCCGCCGATGAACGACGCGGGATGGTGTTTCGCGATTCTGGGCGCCTATGCCCTCTGGTCGGCAGCCGTGGCGCTGTGGATCCGCAAAGGCGGCACCGGCCCGGTGACGATGATCTGGCTCGGCTTGTTCGTCGACCTCGCCGTGCTCGCAACTCTGACATTGCTGACCGGTCTCGCAGCCGAGCAGAGTTGGACCGCCGACATCTTGAGCAACGGGCTCTTCGTCATTCCGGTTCTTGCGTGTACGCAACTGCGGACGGACGTGTGTGTCGGCGTCGTTGCCTGCACGATCGGTGTGTTTTTTGCTTCCAGTTGGGCAACGATGACTTCGAATTCCGAGCCGTGGCCGTCGATCCTGCTGAGTACCATGGCCTTGGCCGGGGTGGGTGCGGGCGCAATCGGATTGACTCGGATTCAAAGGTCGCGAGTGTTGACCATCGGGCACCTCGTCGGGCATCGCACGAGCCTTCTGGCCGAACTCATGGTGCTCGAGCAGCGTGAGCGCACAGAACTGTCCGAGCAATTGCACGACGGGGCGCTCCAGTACGTTCTCGCGGCGCGGATGGATCTCGACGAATTGGCAGGCAGTGCGGAACCCGTCGCGTTGGCGCGAGCCGGGAAAGCGCTCGGTGAAGCGACAACGCTGCTGAGATCGTCCGTCTCGGAACTGCATCCCACAGTTCTCGTCCACGTTGGTCTTGCCCGCGCGATCGGGGACCTCGCGCGCTCGGCGCAGGGACGCGGCGGAGTGGTGGTCGACGTCGACACTTCGGGCTGGAACGACGATTTACGCACGTCCGCGGACGAGGTCTTGTTCGGCGCCACCCGAGAGCTTCTGGGCAACGTCGTCAAACATGCCGGCGCGCAGAACGTCCGGATCGAGCTTGCGCGGCTGGACCACCGTGCGGTGCTCGTGGTCTCGGACGACGGTCGGGGGATCAGCGCCGATCGGATTGCCCAACGACGGGCCGCCGGGCACATCGGACTGCTCTCGCACGAACTGCGTGTGGTTGCCGCTGGTGGCTCGTTCTCGGTCGGACCGGGTGAAGAGTCCGGAACGCTCGCGCGAGTCGAGATACCGTTCGAGATCGTCACCGCCCCTGACCACGATCGTTGAGGAGTTGTCGATGGCTGCACTGATCACCGATCGCGAGCTCAACCTGGCGACTCTGGCGCGGCAGTTCCTGCTGCGGCGGGCCGAGGTCAGCGCGTTGGATGCGATCGAGCATCTGGCAGGTCTGCAGGCCCAGGCGCCGAATCCGCCCTACCTGGCACTGTGGGCGCGGCTGAAGAACTTTGCGGCAGAAGACCTCTCCACCCTTGTCGAGAAGCGCCAGGTGGTGCGGCTGGTTGCCATGCGGGGCACGGTCTTTGCCCTCTCGGCCGCCGATGCGGGTCCCTTCCGTGCCACGGTTCAGACGATCATGGAACGCGACCTCCACACCAACAGCACTCAGCGTGCGGCGCTCACCGGGTTGGATCTCGACGCGCTTGCGCAGGCGGGCCGTGACCTGGTAGCGGACGGGCCGCTCACTCAGATGCAGATGAGACCGCTACTGGCAGAGCGCTTTCCCGGCCACGCGGCCGAGGGACTGGCGCACGGAGTTCGAGGGCTTCTGCCGATGGTGCAGGTCCCACCGCGAGGTCTGTGGGGACGATCCGGAGCGCCGGCACTGACGACCTTGGAGAATTGGCTTGGCGCAGAGGTGAGTTCAACTCCAGATCCCGACGCGATGGTGCTGCGCTATCTGGCTGCCTTCGGGCCCGCGAGCGTGAAGGATGCGCAAGCGTGGTCGGGGCTCACGAGACTCGCCGAAGTCTTCGAGAGGCTACGTCCCGGCCTGATCAACTTTGTCAACGCGAAAGGGGCCGAGGTGTTCGACCTGCCGGATGCGCCACGACCGAACTCCGGAACACCGCCGGTCAGAATCCTTGCTCCGTTCGACAACATCCTGCTCTCGCACGCCGACCGCTCGCGAATCATGGACGAGCAGTACCGAACTCGCGTCTTCACCGTCAACGGCATCATCAAGCCCGCCATCCTGGTGCGCGGAAAGGTGGTGGGATTCGCGACGGTGACGCCGGCAAAGGAGACGGTCGAGTTGAGCGCGACTCTGTTTGCGCAGCAACCGAAGACCGCGCTCGGGTCCATCGAGAAAGAAGCGCGTTCGTTGCTGAAGTTCATGCACCCGAAGATCTCGACCCGAGAGGTGCGGTTCGCTGTCGCTACGTAGCAGGCTTGTGCTTTCGCGGTGCTCGATCGCGTAGTTCGGCCACGATCTCGTCATTCCACATGTGCCGCCGCACCAGTCGGTACCGCTCCCGGGCGATCCACAAGTACGCTTCGGCGTCGGTGTGCTCGGGCAACATGTCGGCGCCCCTCAGCATTCGCACGACGGGGAGAAACTCCTCGCCGAACCAGCGCCGGGCGACCGTGTCTCGGCCGAGGAACTCGCCCTTTTCCTGCATGAGCCGAAAACCCCACGCCTCCACGCACTCACTGAGTTCGGCGTACTCCCACGGGTCGGTGACCTGGACGGCTTCGCGTTGCGAGCCCTGCAGCGGAACGCGAGTGAGGAAGAGTCGGCGATGGTCCTTGATGAGCAGATCGGCGCGCTGAGTGATGCCTTCCGGCGAGATACGCGTGATGATCTCGGTGACGTACGCGTCGATTGTCTTCTGGTGCATCGCACAAGCAATGGACACTCGGTGGTGTCCGTCGATCACGAAATGCATGGAGCCGACGCGATACAACTGAACGGGTGGTACCGATTCGCCGCGGCGTTGCGCCACCGCAAGTCGCTCCCAACGAGCGCGCGAATGAGTGGACGTCGGACGGAAGTACCTGTCGAAATCACCTGTGCGGTCGACACTTCCGACTATCGATTCGATGGTGACGACCTGTAGACCCAGAGACTTCTCACCAACCTTGCCGAGCGCTGCGACAACCTCGTCGAACGGCAGGATCGCGTTGACGTCGTCCGGTTCGCGTCGTAGCCAACTGACCAGACGGGCAACGTCGGCGCGTCGACGCTGACGAGCGAAGTCGTTTTCCGCGTCGGCTGTGGGAAATCCGGTGTCACGAGCCATGTCGGCGCCTCACGATCGTCGGCGGAGTACCTGGGGAAATCTCCATCAGCGTGAAGCCGACGGTATTGAGCACGATAGTCCGGGCTACCTCCAGATCGAGAGGTGTTCGCCCGTGCGGGTGGATGTGTCCGTGAATCATGACCGTCGGATCGAGGGTGCGGATCAAGGGGGTGAAGCATTCGAACCCACGATGTGGCCGATCCTCGGCGTCGCCGACACCGCGGGCGGGGCTGTGGGTGAGCAGCACATCCACGCCCGCCCGGCCGCCGGGAAGCCTCGATTGCCAGGCGTTTCGCCAGGTGAGCGAGCGGGCGCGTCGGCTCTGCTGGCGCTCGGACCACTGATTGGGACCCGTGTTGTATCGGATGGAACCACCGAGGCCCGCGATCCGCAGACCGGCGACGGTCACGATGCGTCCGTCGGCGTTGACTGCGCCGGTCGGGCCGGGCCACTGCGCCGGCATACCTGCCCGCATCCAACCGGATCTCTTGTTCGAATATCCGGACAGATCGACGTCGTGGTTTCCGGGAACGAACACGCACGGCGCATTCAGTTGGTCAGACAGGTACTCCAGATACGCAAACGGCAGATCGCCCGCGCCCAGGATCACGTCGACTCCGAGTGAACGAACTTGACTGCTCCACAGGAATTCGACGGTCTCGTCGCTGACAGCGAGAACGGAGACCATTTCGACGACGCTACCGCCACCGCGAGGTATCTGCGCTGCGAACCTCGCGGGCACGGTGTTTAGATGGACGAGTGTCAGACAGCGTCGTATCTTCCGTCCGGGCCCATCTCGTCAGCAGCATCGAGGGGCCGGACCCCACCGCGGCCTCAGTGACGTTCCTCGGTGTCGAACCGCTGGACGTGCTGCGTTTCGAATCACCCGACGGCCTGGTCCGCTACGTCACACTGGGGTGCTCGCGTCATCCGATGGGCGACCCCAATGAACTGGTCGCAGACCCCACACGCGGTCCTCGCGCCGAGCTGGTGCTCACCCTGCGCGGTGGCACGGGTGTCGCGTCGGGTGTGGCCAGGACGCTCGCGGTGCTGGCTGCGGCGCCGTCCGTCGAAGGGGTCGTGCTGCTCGAGGACGCACTGTTGGACCTGGGCGAGCCGCTGTGGAAGGACACTGCGTTCACGGCGGTGCTTCTCGGTGACAGCGGGATCGCCGACCTGACGCTGCCGGAGCCGTTCGATCCGGTGCGCTTCCTTGGTGTGGTCCCCCTGACCGGTACCGAAGCCGCCTGGGTGCGTCTGCGCGGCGCGGAGGCGCTGCGGGAAGCGTGGACCGAGGCGGGGATCGACATTCGCGATCCGCACCGTTCCGCTGCCTCGCTCTAGCTGCGCCGGCGCTTTGTCCGTCAGATCATTCGGCGTGCACGAGGATGTCCGCCAAGTTCTCGAGACTTACCCGAACGGTCCGTGAAAATGCTTTCGTCACGATCGGGTCTGCCATCTTGCCGAATACGCCGCCGAGTCCGCTTTCGCTGTCGAGTCGGTAGGTGACCCGAGTGCCGTCACCGACTTCTTCGCAGGTCGTGGTCTGCGAGAAGCTGACCGGACTTTCGACGGACGTCGATTTCGACGATCTCGGTGGGTCGTACTCGGTGAATTCGGATGTCCACTCGAGACGCTTGCCCAGGATTCTCGAGACACCGTGCCAACGGCTTCCCACGCCCATCGGGCCGTCGGTGATCTGTTTGCACTCGACCATCGAATTCTCCCAGTTGGGCCAGTTCTCGGCGACGGCGATGTACTCCCAGACGTCCTTGGGTGGCAACGCGATCTCTACAGACTGCTCGACTGTAGGCATGGTTGTTCCTCCATCTCTCCTGGATCTGAATTTGCTTGTCGCAAAATGAATTTCGGGAACGGAATGAAAATGCGTACCCATATCCATTGTCCGCCTGCGACGGTGGCAAGTACAGGGAGTCAGCGTGCGAGGTTCACAGCCAGTTGTTGCGACGGAAGAGAAAGAACAAGCCGACACACACCGACGCGATGAGGAACAGGATGGACTGATATCCGTACTTGTAACCGAGTTCCGGCATGTTCTCGAAGTTCATTCCGTAGATACCGGCAACGCCCGTCGGCACGGCGGCGATAGCGACCCAAGCCGAGATCTTGCGCATGTCGGTGTTCTGTTGCACCGCGATCTTCGCGAGTGCGGCATCGACGAGAGAACTCAACACCTCGTCGTATTCCGAGATACGTTCGGCCACGATCGTGTGGTGATCCCTTACGTCACGGAAGTATCGCCGGATCTCCTTCGGGACGAGGCCGCCCGCGGGTTGGGTGAGCTGGAGCAGCGGCAATCCGAGTGGAGTGACCGAGCGTCGTAGTTCGACGATTTCACGTTTGAGCAGGTAGATATGCTCGACGGCAACGGTGTTCCGCGGGTTGAACACCAACTCTTCCATGCTGTCGACGTCCTGCTCGACGAGTTGAATGACGGAGAGATAGCTGTCGACGACGTGGTCGGTGATCGCGTGGAGCACCGCGAACGGGCCCATGGCGAGGCGCTCGGGATTCTGCTCGAGTGACTTGCGCACGCTTGCCAGTTCGGAGTGATCCCCGTGACGGACGGTCACCACGAAGTCGGGACCGACGAACACCATGATCTCGCCGGTTTCGACGATCTCGCTCGCCGTCGCCACGGACTCGTGCGGTACGTAGACGACCGTGCGCAGCACCAGGAACATGACGTCGTCGTAGCGTTCGAGTTTCGGGCGCTCGTGTGCATGGACGGCATCCTCGACCATCAACTCGTGGAGTCCGAAAGTTGCTGCGACATCTTGCATCTGGCCTTCGTCGGGTGCATGCATGCCCACCCAGACGAACGCGTTGTCTCGACTACGGACCTCGGCCAACGCGGCGCGGTGCGTGTACTTGCCCGGCAACCGCACGCCGTCCACGTAGACCGCGCAGTCGACGATCGCGCGGGCTGCCGGAACGGGGATCTTGGGCGCATCGGCTTGCGTCGATTTGCCGTTCGACCAATTCGGCAGTGACGGCATGGTTGGCACGCTCGCTCCTTCTCGGTCTGTAGTGCAGTGGAACGGCAGGGGAACGGCACTGCAGCGACACGTGATCGAATTGCGCTGCCGCTGCGGCGTAATCGTACGTCAGCTTCCGGCTCGCCCACCGGAGCGCGATGAAGTTGCCGATTGCTGACACACTGGAACAGTGCGAATAGACCTTCACACCCACTCCAACGCATCGGACGGCACCGATACCCCGGCTGCCCTCATGCGCGCCGCAGCCGACGCCGGACTCGACGTCGTCGCCATCACCGATCACGACACGACTTCGGGCTGGGCCGAGGCGGCGCACGCCTTGCCGGCCGGCGTCAGCCTGGTTCGTGGGATGGAGATGTCGTGCGAAGGTCGAGGTGAGCGTGGCTGGCCGGTCGCTGTTCATCTTCTGGCGTACCTGTTCGATCCGACGCACCCCGAATTCGCCAAGGAACGTGAGCGGCTGCGCGCCGAACGCGTCGAACGTATCCGGGTGATGACAACCATGATGGCGCGCGACGGTCTGCCCGTCGATCCCGATCAGATCTTGGCTGACGCCGGTCCGTCCGTCGGACGCCCGCACGTCGCAGCGGCCTTGATGCGAGCGGGAGTGGTGTCGAGCATCAGTGAGGCTTTCTCCGACCTGTTGTCCAGTCGAGGGCAATACGACGTTCCCAAGTACGACACTCCGCTCGAGTACGCCGTCGAACTGGTGGCAGCGGCCGGGGGAGTAACTGTCCTTGCGCATGGACGTGCCCGTTCGCGCGGCGGATTGCTTGCGCTCGACCACATCCGTGATCTGGCCGATCTGGGTCTCGGGGGTCTCGAAGTCGATCACCCGGACCATCGCAGCGACGATCGTGACGTCCTGCGCCGCCTGGCCGTCGACCTGGGCTTGGCAGTCACCGGATCCTCGGACTACCACGGCGAGAACAAGACGATCGGACTCGGCGACGAGCTCACGGACGAGGCCGAGTTCGACAAACTCGTCTCGGCTGCCACCGGCGTGGAGGTACTTGGGCGCTGATGCTCGACACCACGCTCTACCTCACCGTGTTCATCACGCTGTTCGTGATCATGGACCCGCCCGGAGTCATCCCGGTGTTCTTGTCACTGGTCGGCCGCAAGAGCCGTGAAGATCGCAACCGAGCGGCATGGCAGGCCCCCGCCGTCTCCCTTGCGGTCATCTCGGTCTTTGCCATCGGCGGTCAGGCGATACTCAACTACCTTCACATCGGCATTCCGGCGTTGCAGGGCGCAGGCGGATTACTGCTGCTTCTCATCGCACTCGAACTGCTGACCGGGAAGGCCTCCAACCGTCC
This sequence comes from Rhodococcus sp. IEGM 1406, assembly GCF_030056745.1. Classification (NCBI taxonomy): domain Bacteria; kingdom Bacillati; phylum Actinomycetota; class Actinomycetes; order Mycobacteriales; family Nocardiaceae; genus Rhodococcus; species Rhodococcus sp. IEGM 1406. Next base: position 1,894,792 of record NZ_JASHKO010000001.1, read on the forward strand.
GCAGGGAGCCGACGACGTCAACGTCGCACTCGTTCCTCTGGGAACGCCGATGATGGCCGGTCCCGGTGCAATTGCGGCTGTCATCGTCTTTGTCGCCCAGGCCGATGGTGAAGCGGCGTCGTATCTGGCGATCGCGTTGGCGATTCTGTCCATCCACCTCGTGCTGTTCGTGGTCCTGCGCTTCTCGACGGCACTGATCCGGATACTGGGTGAGGGTGGCATCAGCCTGCTGGCACGCATCGCCGGTCTTTTGCTCGCCGCCATCGCAGTTCAACTCATTGCGGAATCAGTCCGCGGATTCGTCGCGGGAGCGTAAGAGATGACATACGACGACAGGTACGAGGACGACTACCGGTACCAGGATTATCAGGATTATCAGTACGAAGACGATTACGACTATCCCGCCGACAAACGACAATGGCTGCTGGTTCGCGCTCTACGCGCCCTGAGCGGCACCGTGGCGGCCGGAATCGTGGTCTTGACACTCGTGATCATCGGTTCGGCATATCTGGGCGGCAACCGCGGATTCCCGGGTCCGGGAACAACGTCGATCACCGCGCACATTGCGGCCTCGGTGGTTGCTTTGGCCGCGCAGATCTGGTGCGACCGCAGGCGGGGTATCGCGGCGGTTGCCGGATCGGTGGTCGTGCTCGTGGTGGCGGGGCTGTTGTTGGTGACGCAGTGGTGGGGATGACACGGTGGGGATGACACGGTGGGGATGACTGGGTGGGATGACACGGTGGGGATGACGGCTCGGGTTCGAGTGTGGTGAGGAATCCGACCGCTTGGAGGATTTGATTGTGATCCGACTCTGGTGGCAAACTGGAGTTACTTCGAGGCGGCGCCACAGCCCGGCCCCGAAGTGCAGGTTTCGTCAGAATTTCTCCCGAAACCTAGATTGCATGGATACGCCAGGGCTCACCCGCCCCACACCATGACGCTTCGGATGTATTGCGGCCCACTTTCTCGCGCACGCCGAATGCTCTTCTTCTCAGTAGTCGTTCGCGGAAGAAATGATCTCTGACCGTTGTGAACGTAGTTTCGCAGCGGTCCGAAGGATTACTTCCCAGTAACCCAGCCCCGCTTGAGGCTGGACTAATCAGGAGTGTCATCGTGTCCCTCGTGACTGAAGCCATCAACGTACCCAAGGTCGAGTTGACCGACGAAGAAATCTTTGCCGCTCACGTCGGTGGCAAGCTCTCGGTCGAGACCACCGCGCCGCTCGATACGCAGCGGGCCCTCTCGATCGCCTACACGCCGGGTGTTGCTCAGGTGAGCCGCGCCATCGCTGCAGACGAAACCCTCGCCGATCGATACACGTGGACCAACCGACTCGTCGTCGTGGTCAGCGACGGCACCGCGGTTCTCGGACTCGGCGACATCGGCCCCCGCGCGTCGCTGCCCGTCATGGAGGGCAAGTCGGCACTGTTCAAGAACTTCGCCGGACTGAACTCCATTCCGCTGGTTCTCGACACCAAGGATCCCGACGAGATCGTCGAGACGCTCATCCGTCTGCGCCCGAGCTTCGGCGCGGTCAACCTCGAGGACATTTCGGCGCCACGTTGCTTCGAGATCGAGAAGCGCGTCATCGAAGCCCTCGACTGCCCCGTCATGCACGACGATCAGCACGGAACCGCCATCGTGGTCCTCGCTGCCCTCAAGGGCGCCGTCAAGGTTCAGAGCCGCGACATCACCGCACTCAAGGTCGTCATTTCCGGCGCCGGCGCTGCGGGTGTTGCCTGCGCGAACATCCTGCTCGCCGCCGGAATCAGCGACGTCATCGTGCTGGATTCGAAGGGCATCATCTCGGGTGAGCGCAGCGACCTCAACGACGTGAAGGCAGAACTCGCGGCCCGCACCAATCCCCGCGACCTGCACGGTGGTGCCATCGAGGCTCTCGAAGGTGCCGACGTGTTCCTCGGTGTCTCGGCGGGCAAGATCCCCGAGGAGCTCATCGCTTCGATGGCTCCCGAGTCGATCGTGTTCGCGCTCTCCAACCCGGACCCGGAGATTCACCCCGAAACCGCGTCGAAGTACGCGGCGATCGTGGCTACGGGTCGCAGTGATTTCCCGAACCAGATCAACAATGTTCTCGCCTTCCCCGGTGTGTTCAAGGGCGCGCTCGACGCCGGCGCCCGTCGCATCACCGAAGGTATGAAGCTCGCTGCCGCCGAGGCAATCCTGTCGGTGGTCGGCGACGAGTTGGCGGCGGACAAAATCGTCCCCAGCCCACTCGACCCTCGCGTGGCACCCGCAGTAGCGGAAGCCGTCGCGGCCGCAGCGCATGCTGAGGGCGTGACCAGCTAAGAGGGACTACGAAAGCCCCGATCGGAACCCGCACACAAGGTTCCGATCGGGGCTTTCGTGTGTACCGATCTACAGACGAGTGAGGTCGGGTGTTCGGCGCAGCCTGCCGGTCCCGGGAACCGATGCCCAGACCACCAGCGCCAGTAGGCCGTCCACGACCAGAGCCACAACCGCGACCAGGATTGCGCCGACGACCACTCGGTCGTACTTGTAGAGCGCGAGACCGTCGAAGATGTACCGGCCGAGGCCGCCGAGGTTGACGTAGGCGGCGACCGTTGCCGTGGCAATCACCTGCAGTGTCGCGTTACGCAGTCCGCCGAGAATCAATGGCAGCGCATTGGGTATCTCGACGCGGAAGAGCACTTGGAGTTCGGTCATACCCATCGCCCGCGCGGCCTCGACGACGCCGCGGTCGACGCTGGCAATTCCGGCGTACGTGCCGGCGAGTAGTGGGGGAATGCCGAGGATGACGAGGGCGAGAATCGGCGGCATCACCCCGAGTCCCATGAGAAGAACGAGGAAGGTCAGCAGGCCGAGAGTGGGCAGCGACCGCAGTGCGTTGACCAGACTGACGACCACGATCTCACCGCGACGCAGATGGCCGATGAGTAATCCGATGGGCACCGCGATCACAGCCGAAAGTGCCACGGCCAGAACGCTGTACCAGAGGTGCTGGAGGATGCGGGTGCCGATTCCGGTGTCGCCGCTCCAATTTCCGGGATCGACGATGAAGTCCCAGGCTCCGGTGAAGATGCTCATACGGGTTCCCCCTCGGCAGCCACGACGGCGGGGACCTTCGACGAGGTCGATGTTCTGGTCCACGGGGTCAGGAATCGGCCGATCAGATACAGGATCAGGTCGAGCGCCAGGGCCAGCACGACAATCGCGATGATGCCGGCAACGATCTGGTCCGGGTAGTCGCGGTCGTAGCCCTGTTTGAACAGAACTCCCAGCCCGCCGATTCCGATCAGCGATCCGACCGAAACCAGCGAAATATTGGTAACGGCAATAACTCTGATGTTCGCGATCATCACCGGCAGTGCCAACGGCAACTCGACCGTCAGAGCGCGTCGTAGCGGTGTGAACCCGACGGCGGTGGAAGCGTCGATGACGTTGTCCGGCACCGAATCGAGTGCTTCGGGCACGGCCCGGATGAGCAGTGCCGTCGCATAGACGCTCAGTGCGATCACGACGTTGAGCGGATCAAGGGTCTTGAGTCCGAACAGTTGGGGGATGGTGACGAACAGCGCGAGCGACGGAATCGTGAACGCAATGCTCGCCAGGGTCAACGTGATTCGGCGCAGCCATCTGACGTTGCGGATCGCTGTTCCGACCGGAACGGCAATCAGGAGACCGATCAACAAGGGCAGCAGCGCCAGATACAGATGGGTCTTCGAGTAGTCCACGACCGTCGAGAAATTGTCGATGAGCCAGCGCATGCCGCTACGCCCCGAATCCCTCGGTGAAGGCGACTCGGTTGCGTTCCTCGTCCTCGCGTCGACGCTGATCTGCCAATTTCGCCACGACTTCGGACCCGAGGATCCCGCCGATGACCGCTCCCTCGCCGTCGACGGCAACGCCGATACCGGAAGGGGACGAGATTGCCGCATCGAGTGCTTGGCGTAGATCACCGCCGGGGGAGAACAACGAACCACCGGCCGACGTCGACTGCGCGAGAGTGCGTCCCGAGCGCAGGCCTTCGACGCCGGTCACGTCGATCCATCCCTGCGGACTTCCGCTGTCCGTGACCACGAGAACCCACTCGCCCAATTCGAGACGCAGAGCCTTCAATTCGTTCTCGACGGCCGTGCGTACGGGGTGTAACGGAACCTCGTCGGCAGCGCGGAACGACAATCCCCGATATCCGCGATCGCGTCCGACAAATCCGGCGACAAAGTCCGTTGCCGGTGCGGCCAACACGTCGCGAGGTGCCGCAACCTGCTGAAGCCGCCCGCCGGGACCGAAGACGGCAATGTGATCACCGAGTTTGACTGCCTCGTCGATGTCGTGGGTGACAAAGACGATCGTCTTCTTCAGTTCGCTTTGAAGACGGAGCATTTCGGTCTGCAGATCCTCACGCACCACCGGGTCGACGGCGCTGAAGGGCTCGTCCATCAACAGGATCGGCGGATCGGCAGCCAATGCTCGCGCAACTCCCACACGTTGTTGCTGCCCACCCGAGAGTTGCCCGGGATAGCGGGTGGCAAGGGAGATGTCCAGACCGACTCGTTCGAGTACCCCCAACGCGGCTTTGCGCGCTGCGCGGCGGGACTCACCGCGCAGTACCGGAACTGTTGCGACGTTGTCGATCACGGTGCGATGCGGAAGCAAGCCGGCGTTCTGGATGACGTACCCGATGCCGAGACGCAGCTTCACCGCGTCGGTCTGGGCGATGTCACGACCGTCGACGAAGATCTTGCCCGACGTCGGTGTGATCATCCGGTTGATCATGCGCATCGACGTCGTCTTGCCGCACCCGGACGGCCCCACGAACACCGTGAACGACTCGGCCTCGATGGTGAGATCGAGACGGTCGACGGCGGTGGTGCCGTCCGGATACTGCTTGGTGACGCCCTCGAATGTGATCACGTGACTACGAGACCGGCTTGTCGAGGCCCTGCGCCGTCACCCACGCCTTGGCCGCCGCTGCCGGCTCCGTCTTGGTGTCGCCGGACACCTGGACGTTGAGTGCCAACAACTCTTCGGTGGTGAGCTTGGCGGACACCGCATCGAGGACTGTCTTCAACTTGTCGGAAGACTTCGACGCGCGCAGCACCGGCACCACGTTCTGAGCCGGGAAATTGTTCTTCGGGTCTTCGAGAACCACGAAGTTGTTTGCCGGGATGGAGGCAGACGTCGTGAAGATGTTTGCCGCCGTGATGTCGCCGGACGAGAGAGCCTTCACTGTTGCCGGTCCACCGCCGTCGGCGATCGGGACGAAGTTGGCTGCCGAGATGTCGAGACCGTAATTGGACTTCAAACCGGGCAATCCGGCTGGACGTTCCTGGAACTCGGCCGGAGCGCCGAACTTGACCTCGGCGGAATGCGGAGCCAGATCGGCGATCGTCTTCAGGTTCCACTTGTCAGCGGTTTCCTTGGTGACGACGACGGCGTCCTTGTCCTCGGCGGATGCAGGCGTCGCAATGGCCAATTCCGACCCGAGAGCTGCGGGAAGAGCGGCGAGGACATCAGCGGAGCTGGTGGCCGTGCTGTCGGGATCCAAGTACTGCAGGAGATTTCCCGTGTAATCCGGAATGACGCTGATCGACCCGTCCTTGAGCGCCGGAATGTACGCCTCACGGCTGCCGACGTTGAACGACGTGGACACATCGAACCCGTTGACACGCAGTGCTTCGGCGTAGATGTTGGCGATCGTCTCGGATTCGGTGAAGTTGGCGGAGCCGACGACAACCGCGTTGGGATCGCTGTTGGAGTCACCGTCACTGCTACCGCACGCTGTCAGTGCAGTCAGAGAGACAACGGTTGCCGCGGCTACGAGCCAACGGTTGGAACGAAATCGTGAGGTGCGCATGAGCGTCCTTCCGGTTTTTCGGGCGTCCCGTGTTTCGGGCGTCGGAAACCATCCCCTTGTGGCGAAGCCACCCGAGTGGCTTCGACGGCGCCGCCACCGAGTGGCTGCGTCAGGACTGGTTACCGCGCATCGCCCGACAAGTGTAACGATAGGTACCGACATGGCACGGTTTTCGATCCATGGGATTGGATGTGAGGATTTCGGTGAAGAGCACACGCACGAAGTATTCGACTGTTGTTGCAGCACTGATGGTCCTGCCAATTCTCAGCGGATGCGCAAACGGTGATTCGGTGGTAGAGAGCGCCGGAGCGGAGTCTCGTGACCAGATCGTGGTGGCTGCTGACGCATCAGTGGAGAGTTCGGTGTTGGCCGAGGTGTATTCGACGGTGCTCTCATCCTCCGGTCTGTCGGCTCGCGTCGAATCGGTGGGTGGAGGCAGAACCCAATCACTCGAGGCTCTGGACGCAGCGCGAGTCACCTTGGTGCCCGAGTTCACCGGTGCGCTGCTCGATCACTACGACCCGTCATCCCCGGCCCGCAAGGCCGACGACGTCTTCGAAGCCTTGAGTCGCTCTCTGCCGGAGGGTCTTTCGGTCTCCGACTATGCGATGGCCGAAGATCGTGCGGTCCTCGCACTCGACACCGCATACGCACAGTCGTTGGGAGTGAAGACGATAGAAGCCTTTGCTCCTTCGTGCGCCGCGGCGACGCCGCTCGTCTCCGCGAGATTCGTCGAGGACGGGGCAGTGGAACAGTTGGCCGAGGGCGCCGAGTGTGTCTTCGCCGGCGTCGATCAGGCAACGCCGGCAGACGTACCCGGTGCACAGGTATTCGGAACCACGACGCTGTCAGCGCTGGCACAATCCGACGCCGTCACAGTGCTCGCTGATTCGAATCACGTTCTGGCTGCGCAGAATGTCGTTCCGCTCTTTCGGGCGGGCGCACTGGGAGATTCGGCTGTCAAGGCGCTCAGCGTCGTTGCGGGTGAACTGTCCACCACCGATCTCGCCGCAATGATCGAGCAGGTGCGGACCGGCAAGGCGTCAGCCTCGGAAGTGGCACGAACCTGGTGGGACACCCGTCAGTGACATGGACGGAGTGGGCCACCCGTCAGTGACATGGACGGAGTGGGCCACCCGTCAGTGACTGTTCGATCCCACTGCTGAACTCGAATCATCCTTGGCACGAATCAGTTTCGATGCGATGAACTGGCCGAGGTCGGCAACGGCGTCTGCTGCTTCCTTCACCAGTGACGCCTGTGCGTGAGCCACATGCCACAGTCGTGCGTACTCCACCAGGGACACGTCGACGCCGGCAGCGGAGAGCTTGTCGGTGAACGTCATGATCTGCGGGTAGAGGACCTCCTCGGAACCGACGTGAATCCTGGTGGGCGGCAACCCGTCGAGCTTGCCGTGCATCGGCGCGTAGCCAGGATCAGTACGGTCGCCGCCGGCAAGGTAAGCGTCGGCGGCATCGAAGGACCAAGCTGTGTTGACCACCAGGTCGGCCTTTTTGGTAGCACCCCGATCGCCGGGATCGACCCACGGCGAGATCAGTGCGAGCGCGCCGGGGGTCACGCCGTGACGCTCGATCAGACGCAGAGCGGTCGCCGCGGCCAAACCGCCACCGGCCGAATCGCCGGCAATGGCAACGCGGTCTTCCGAATAGTCGAACTCGGTGACCAACTGCATGAAGGCTGAGACCGCGTCGTCGAGAGCGGCGGGATACGGATTCTCCGGCGCGAGACGGTAGTCCAAGGTGAAGACCGCACTGGACGACTCACGGGCGAGATGAGCTGCGAGAGAACGGTGTGTGGCCAGCGAACCCAGCGTGTACGCCCCGCCGTGCAGGTAGAGAACTGCGGTGGGGCGCTCGGTTGCGCCGACGGTGATCTTCTCAGCCGGTCGGCAAGCCAGCTCCAGCGGGCGCACGACGGCGCCCGCTGGAACCTGCTGTAGCGGTGCCCCGGCCTCGAGCAACAGACGTTGAATCCGATACGGCAGCCGCGAGTTGAAAGCCAGACGGAAGTACGGCTTCAACAAGAATGCGACCACGGGCAGCGGAAGGGTGAACGTGCTCACCGGCAGGGCTCCTGACTCTTTATGCGAACTGCGCTGTGAAACGAACGACGCTGTGAAACGAACGACGCTGTGAAACGAACTCAGCTGGACTTGGGCATCATTCGGCCGGCGACGATCGCGACGATGCGCTGGTAGCCCGATCCTACGAGGCGAACCCAGGCGTCGAGTGCGATTGCGTCCATCCCGATGAGAACTCGCGGCTTGCTCTTGCGAACACCGTTGACGATCGTCTTGGCGGCGTCCTCCGGAGTGGTGCGCGCGAGCTTGCGGTCGAAGAACTCGGAGAAGACCGCAAGATCTTCGCCCGGACCTGCGGTGGCGTTGCGTGCGATGGCGGTCTTGATTCCGCCCGGGTGCACACAGGTCACCTTCACCGGGTGCTTGGCGATCAGCATTTCCTGGCGAAGCGACTCGGTGAAACCGCGAACGGCGAACTTGGCCGAGTTGTAGGCGCTCTGACCCGGCATCGACAGCAGACCGAAGAGGCTCGACACGTTCACGATGTGCCCGTCACCGGAGGCGATGACGTGGGGAAGGAATGCCTTGGTGCCGTTGACAACTCCCCAGAAGTCGACGTCCATGACACGTTCGAAGTCCTTGAACTCGGACTTCTCGAAGGTGCCGTGGTACGCGATTCCGGCGTTGTTGTAGATCTGGTTGACCTTGCCGAAATGGGCGACAACCGCGTCGGCGTACTCGAGAACCGCCTCGCGCTGGGTGACGTCGAGATGGTCCGACTTCACCGCGGCGCCGATGGCCTCCACCAGACGTGCTGTCTCGGCGAGCCCGACGGTGTCCACGTCGGAGATCGCCAACTTGGCGCCCTGGCCGGCCAGGTTCAGTGCGAGTGCGCGACCGATGCCCGATCCCGCTCCGGTGATGACTACGACCTTGCCTGCAAAATCACTCATTGTGCTACTGCCTTCTCGTCGTCGAGGTCGATCTGTGAAGTGGTCGCGGTGCCGACGGCGCCGAGATCCGAGGTGGCGACGCTGCGGTATGCCGCGAGGTCGAAATGCTTGGTGGCATTGCGGAACTGGAAGGTGAAGCCAGGCCACAGGGTGGTGTTGTTTCCGTGCTTGTCCATGTACCAGCTGGCGCAACCGCCGTTGTTCCACACGCTCTTGGACATAGCTGCCTGCAGGTCCTTGTTGTACTTGTCCTGCTTGTCCTTGCGCACCTCGATGGTGCCGATGTCGTACTTGTCGATGGTGGCGATCGCGTCGACCAGGTAGTTGATCTGCGACTCGATCATGAAGACCATCGACGAATGTCCGAGGCCGGTGTTGGGGCCGACCAGGAAGAACATGTTGGGGAAGTTGGCAACTGCCGCGCCCTTGTATCCCTGCATGCCGGTCTCTTCGAAGACCTCGGCGAGCGAGCGTCCGTCCTTGCCGAAGATTCCCGCGAAGGTGGGGGAGTCGGTGACGTGGAATCCGGTCGCCACGACGATGGCATCGATCTCACGGGTGGTGCCGGTCTTCGAGACGATCCCGTTGGCGGTGACCTCCTCGATGCCTTCGGTCACCAGGTCGACATTGTCCTGGGCGAGGGTGGGGAAGTAGTTGTTCGAGATCAGCATGCGCTTGCAGCCGATCTGGAAGTTGGGCATGACCTTCTTACGAAGATCCTTGTCCTTGATCTGAGCCTTCAGGTGACGCTCGGCGGCGAACTGCAGCGGCTTCATGAAGACCGGCGCCTTGGCCAGGCCGACGACCTGCGTCTCTCGCATCCAGTAGATACCGGTGCGGCACAATTTCTGGAAGCCGGGAAGGTACTTGAACGCGAGGTGCTCGATCTTGGTGTACTCGCGGTCTGCGCGGGGCAGGATCCACGGCGCCGTGCGCTGGTACACGTCGAGGTGTGAGACCTTCTTGCCGATAGCGGGCACGATCTGGATGGCGGAGGCGCCGGTTCCGATGACGGCCACGCGCTTGCCCGTCAGATCGGCATCGTGGTTCCAGCGCGAGGAGTGGAAGATCTCGCCCTTGAATCCGTCGATGCCCTTGATGTCCGGAAGTGAAGGCTCACACAGTGCGCCGACGGCCGAGACGACGATCTTTGCGACGAATTCACCCTTGTTGGTGCTGACGTGCCACTGAGCCGACGACTCGTCCCATCGGGCTGAGAGAACGTCGCAGTCGAAGATGTGCTTGTCGAGCACCTTGTGGCGGTTGGCCACCGACTGGATGTACTTGTAGATCTCGGGCTGGGTGGAGAAGGAGCGCGTCCACTCCGGATTGAGTGCAAAAGAGTACGAGTACAAATGCGACGGCACGTCACACGCGGCGCCCGGGTAGCTGTTGTCACGCCAGGTTCCACCGACGTCGTTGCCGCGCTCGAGAACGACATAGTCGGTGATGCCGGCCTGTGCCAGTTTGATCGCCGCACCGAGACCGGCGAAACCGCTGCCGATGATCAGTGTGCCGACGTGGCGAGTATCCGCGGCAGGTGCTGAGGTATCTGTAACTGGAAGACTCATGTAGGGAACGATATGCCTTTATTGAGTCACGGTCAATAGCTTATTGACGGATATTCAGTAGTCTATTGGGCATGGACGCAGTAAAGCGAACGCGGCTCGACCCTGCGCAACGCCGAGCGCAACTCATCGACCTCGGGGCGCGCATGCTGGCCGAACGGCCGCTCGAGCAGATTTCCGTCGAGGACATCGCCGATCAAGCGGGGGTGTCGCGTGGGCTTCTGTTCCACTACTTCGCGTCGAAAAGCGAGTTCCATCTCGCCATCGTCCGACACAGCAGTGAACAGATGCTCCAGCGCACCGAGCCGAGTCAGTCGGACGATCCGATGCTCACCCTCCGCTCGGTGCTGGCGTCGTACGTCGACTACGTGACCGAGAACCGCAATACCTACGTCTCGCTGCTCCGGGGGACCGCCAGCGGGGATCCCCAGATGCGTGAGGTGTTCGAGCAGACTCGCGACATCATGGCCAAGAGAACCCTCGATCAGCTCCCCAAGATCGGCCTGACTCGAACGCCTCAGGTGGAGTTGGCCGTTCGAGGTTGGATCGCGTTTGTCGAGGAAGCCACCATCAGTTGGCTCCGCGCGCCCGCAATCACCCGCGAGGAACTGATCGACCTGACGGTTCAGTCGTTGCCCGCGTTGGCACTGGCCGCCGTCGGCTTCGATGCCGGGCCGGATCTGGGTCTGCTGCAATCGAATTGACGTGAACGCAGAAAGGCCGGGCCCCACACTCCTTGCGGAATGTGGGGCCCGGCCTTTGGGTACTGCCACTGCTTACTTGGTCGGCAGGAACGCCACTGCTCAGTTGGTCGGCAGGAACGCCTCGTCCAAGATCTCCTGCTGCTCCACCGCGTGCACCTTGCTCGATCCCGAAGAGGGAGCGGACATCGGACGACGCGAGATGCGCTTGATGCCGGTCAAGGTCTCCGGCAGAAGATCCGGCAGAGCCAGTCCGAGGAACGGCCACGCACCCTGGTTTGCGGGCTCTTCCTGAACCCAACGGAACTGATCCGCATTCGGGTAACGGTCCAGGGTCTCCTTGAGACGACGCTTCGGCACGGGGTAGAGCTGCTCCATGCGCACGATTGCGATGTCGTCACGCTCGTCCTTGTGCTTCTTCGCCAGAAGCTCCCAGTACAGCTTGCCGCTGACCAGCAGAACCCGCTTGACCGATTCGCGGGCGCTTTCGCCGCTCTCGAATGCAGGCTCCTCGAAGACGGAACGGAACTTGCCCGTCGTGAAGTCCTCGACGTTGCTGACTGCAGCCTTGTTACGCAGCATCGACTTGGGCGTGAAGACCACCAGCGGACGGCGGATGCCGTCGAGGTGATGGCGACGCAGCAGGTGGAAGTAGCTGGCCGGAGTCGACGGAACCGCAACGGTCATCGAGCCTTCTGCACACAGCTGAAGGAAACGCTCGATGCGACCGGAGGTGTGGTCCGGACCCTGACCCTCGTGACCGTGCGGCAGGAGCAGCACGACGTCGGAGAGCTGACCCCACTTGGCCTCACCCGAAGAGATGAACTCGTCGATGATGGTCTGCGCGCCGTTGACGAAGTCACCGAACTGCGCTTCCCACAGGACCAGAGCGTCGGGGTTACCCACCGAGTAGCCGTACTCGAAGCCCAGACCTGCGTACTCGGTGAGTGCGGAGTCGTAGACCATGAACTTGCCGCCGTTTTCGGCGTCGGCAGCGATCTTGGCGATCGGGCTGTACTCGTTGCCGGTCTTGCGGTCGATGAGGACCGAGTGACGCTGCGTGAACGTTCCACGCTTGGAGTCCTGACCCGCGAGGCGGATCAAGGCACCCTGCTCGGCCAACGAGCCGAACGCTAGCAATTCTGCGAACGCCCAGTCGACATGTCCCTCACGAGCCATCTCGCGGCGCTTCTCGGCAACCGGCTTGACGCGCGGGTGAACGGTGAAGCCGTCGGGGACGTTGACGAACGCATCACCGATGCGCTCGAGGACCTCGGGAGCGACAGCCGTGGTCAGGCGAGCCGGGGGAGTCTGGTCGAGTTCGACGGACTCGGACGGTTCGGGCTGGAACTTCTCGAGTTCACGGACCTCGTTGAAGACCCGTTCGAGCTGGCCCTGGTAGTCGCGAAGTGCGTCTTCGGCTTCCTTGAGCGAGATGTCACCGCGGCCGATGAGGGACTCGGTGTAGCTCTTACGAACGCTGCGCTTGGTGTCGATGACGTCGTACATGGCCGGCTGGGTCATCGACGGGTCGTCGCCCTCGTTGTGACCGCGACGGCGGTAGCAGATGAGGTCGATGACAACGTCCTTGCCGAACTTCTCACGGAAGTCGACGGCCAGCTGAGCAACCCAGACGCAAGCCTCGGGGTCGTCGCCGTTGACGTGGAAGACCGGTGCGGCGATCATCTTCGCGACGTCGGTGCAGTACTCGGACGAGCGTGAATGTTCCGGAGCGGTGGTGAAGCCGACCTGGTTGTTCACGACGATGTGCACGGTGCCACCGGTGCGGTAACCGCGAAGCAGCGAGAGGTTGAGCGTCTCGGCGACAACACCCTGACCGGCGAATGCAGCGTCACCGTGCAGCATGAGCGGCAGGACGGTGAAGCCTTCTTCGCCCTTGTCGAGGATGTCCTGCTTGGCGCGGACCAGGCCTTCGAGAACCGGGTCGACGGCCTCGAGGTGCGACGGGTTTGCGGTCAAGGAGACAGCGATGTCGTTGTCACCGAACATCTGGATGTACGTTCCGCTGGCGCCCAGGTGGTACTTCACGTCGCCGGAGCCGTGAGCGGCTGCCGGGTTCATGTTGCCCTCGAACTCCGTGAAGATCTTGGAGTACGGCTTGCCGACGATGTTGGCGAGCACGTTGAGACGGCCACGGTGCGGCATTCCGATGACGACCTCGTCGAGCTGGTGCTCGGCGGCCTGGTCGATCACGGCGTCCATCATCGGGATGACGGCTTCGGCGCCTTCGAGCGAGAAGCGCTTCTGGCCGACGTACTTGGTCTGCAGGAACGTCTCGAAGGCCTCGGCGGCGTTGAGCTTGCTCAGGATGTACTTCTGCTGAGCGACCGAAGGCTTGGCGTGATGGCCCTCGACGCGGTCCTGGATCCACTGACGCTGATCCGTCTCGAGGATGTGCGTGTACTCGACGCCGACGTGGCGGCAGTACGCGTCGCGCAGCACGCTCAACACGTCGCGCAGCTTCATCTTCTCTTGGCCGTGGAAGCCGCCGACCTTGAACTCGCGGTCCAGATCCCACAACGTCAGGCCGTGGCTGATGACGTCGAGGTCGGGGTGGCTGTGGAACTTGTCCTTGACGAACTGCAACGGGTCCGTGTCGGCCATGAGGTGGCCGCGGTCACGGTATGCAGCGATCAGTTCGAGAACACGGGTGTTCTTGTCGACAGCGCCTTCCGGCACGTCCTTGCGCCAACGCACCGGCTCGTACGGGTTGCCGAGCGCGTGGAAGATCTCGTCGTAGAACTCGTCGCTGATCAGCAGGTTGTGGATCGTGCGCAGGAAATCGCCCGACTCGGCACCCTGGATGATGCGGTGATCGTAGGTCGAGGTGAGGGTCATCAACTTGCCGACGCCCATCTCGGCCAGCTTCTCGTCGCTGGCGCCCTGGAACTCGGCGGGGTATTCCATCGCGCCGGCACCGATGATGGCGCCCTGGCCCTTCATCAGGCGAGGAACGGAGTGAACCGTGCCGATGCCGCCCGGGTTGGTCAGCGAAATGGTGACGCCGGTGAAGTCTTCGCCGGTGAGCTTGCCTTCACGGGCGCGTCGGACGATGTCCTCGTACGCCGCGTGGAACTGGACGAAGTTCATCGACTCGGTGTTCCGGATGGCGGCAACAACCAGTGAGCGGTTGCCGTCCTTGCCGGGAAGGTCGATCGCGAGTCCGAGATTGGTGTGCTCGGGGGTGACCGCGTTCGGCTTGCCGTCGATTTCGGCGAAGTGCCGGTTCATGTTGGGGAACGCGTTGACTGCCTGGACGATCGCGTAACCCAGGAGATGGGTGAACGAGATCTTGCCGCCGCGGGTACGTGCGAGGTGGTTGTTGATGACGATGCGGTTGTCGAACATCAGCTTCGCGGGGATGGCACGCACGCTGGTTGCTGTCGGAATCTCGAGCGAGAGCGACATGTTCTTGACGACTGCTGCTGCGGCGCCGCGGAGAACCTTGGTTTCCTCGGCTCCGCCGGCGGGAGCGGGTTTCGCGGGAGCGGCCGCAGGCTTGGCTGCTGCAGGCTTGGCGGGGGCGGCCTTCGCGGCGGGCGCTGCCGTCTTCGCGGGGGCCGGTGCGGCAGCCTTGGCAGGCGGCGCAGGAGGTGCGGTCTTGGGGGCGGGAGGCGTGGCCTTGGGAGCAGCAGGCGGAGCTACAACAGCGGCGGGTGCAGCCGCGTTGCCGTTCGAGGCAGTCCCGTTTCCACCTCCCGTGTTCGCCGAGTCCGGCGAGTAATCGGTCAAGAATTCGTGCCAACTGGGATCCACGGACGACGGATCGTCCTGGAAGCGTTGGTACATCTCGTCAACCAGCCACTGGTTCTGTCCGAATTGGGATGTAGAACTGCTGCTCACGGCAGGTGTTCGCCTCGTTTCTATTTCGGTACCCGATCAGAGCGCCTATATATATGAGATTAGCCCGAGCGTGTGACGAGCAATTGTGCGGCACACAATTTGTGAGCTGTCTCACGGAAGTCCGTGATCTTGCGATCGCGCACTACCTCTCGGCGGTACAAATCCGTGCCGACTGTCACGCGACGGGGTTGCCTTCGATGACAGTTCTCGACGTCAGATTATTCCCCTCACGCGCCTGCGATGCATCCCAGAGTCCCGAGTAGTGACCACCGGCATACCGCAGAACATCGTGCGGGCCGTATTCAACGATACGTCCCCGGTCAACTACGACAACGAGGTCCGCTCGGGCAGCAGTCGCGAGGCGGTGAGCTACGACGACGGAAGTCCGTTTCCGGGTGACCGACCGACTTGCTTCGAGCACCATTCGTTCGGTCGCGGGATCGAGCGTCGCGGTCGCCTCGTCGAGGAGCAGAAGGTCCGGGTCGACCAGTTCGGCACGGGCCAATGCGATCAGTTGGCGTTGGCCCGCCGAGAGCCCCTGGCCGCGCTCGCCGACGGGATGATTCATGCCTCCACGCATGTCGGCTATCGAATTCAGTGCGCCGACGGAACGCGCCGCTTCCTCGATCTCCGCGTGCGACGCCGACGGCCTCCCGTACGCGATGTTGTCGGCGACCGTGCCGGTGAACAGATGCGCCTCTTGCGGGACCACGCCGAGGCGACGTCGGTACTGCGAGAGGTGGAAGTTCCGGATGTCGGTTCCGTCCACGTCGACGGATCCGGACGTCGGGTCGTAGAAGCGGGCGAGCAACTTCACCACCGTCGACTTCCCGGCACCGGTTCTGCCGACGAGGGCAACCGTCGTGCCCGGCGGAATCTGCAGATCGAAATCGGAGAGGGCGTCGACGTCCGCACCCGAGTACCGGAACCCGACCCCGTTGAGATAAACGGCGCCGTCGAGCCGTCCGGAGATCGCGATCAGATCCTCGCTGTCGGCTGTTTCGATCGAACTCCGAGTACGCAGAAGGTCACCGATTCGTTGCAATCCGACGTTTGCCTGTTGGTAACCATCGAACACTTGTGAGAGTTGCTGAATCGGTCCGAACAGCAGGCCGAGGTAGAGCACGAACGCGATCAGTACGCCGGGTGACGTCGACCCGTTGGCGATCTGGTGCGCGCCGACGAACACCACTGCGGCCAACGCGAGGTCGGACAGGAACGAGATGAACGGGAAGTAGATCGAAATGGCTCGCTGCGACCGCATCCGCGATCGGCGGTAGCTTTCGGAGCGTTCTGCGAACCTACGCGCCGCACCTTCTTCGCGGCGGTAGGCCTGAGCCGCTCGCAGACCGGCGATGTTCTCCTGGAAGTCGGCATTGACGAGCGAGATCCGTTCGCGGGACTGGCTGTAGGCAACCGAGGAGATCTTGCGGAAGATCACGGTCGCAACCACGAGCGGTGGGATGACGGCCAGCGCCACCAGCCCGAGCGTCACGTCGGTCGCCAGGAGTGCGATCGAAATTCCGCCGACGGTCAGGACGCTCACGATCGCCGTCGACATGCCGGTTTGGATGAACGACGACAGCGCGTCGACGTCGGTGGTCATGCGCGTCATGATGCGCCCGGACAATTCACGTTCGTAGTAGTCCAGGCCCAGGCGCTGCAGGTGTGCATAGCTGCGCACGCGGAGCCCGAACAACACGCGTTCGCCGGCCCGGGCGGTGAGCACCGTCATGACCGCGACGACGACCCAGTCCGCGGCGACCAGGAGGGCGCCGAATGCCGTCGCTATCCAGAGCGTGCTGCTGTCCGCGGTCACGACTCCGTGGTCGATCGCGTATCTGACGAGGGAGGGAAATGCGATCGCCGCTGCGGAGTCCAGGGCAAGGCACACGACAACCGCCAGTAGAACCCAGCGGACCGGCGTCAAGATCTGTCGGAGTGAGAACTGTGGATTCGATTCGCGCAGGCTCTCAGGAGCGATTCCGGGGTCTTCGCGTGCGGGTGGGAGAGCGTCGACTGCTGCCCGCAGGGACGGCGTCACCGCGATTCCGCTGAGCGCTCCGGCCATCGGTCCGCCCGCACCCTGCGTCGTAGCGGCTGTGCTGTCGGCTTCGGATTCCGGTGCCTGCGGCCACAACTGCTCGGTTGTCGGCTTCCTGCGGTCACGTCCGAAAGCATCGGAGTCGACATCGTCGAGTTCGGCCGGTAGTTCCGGCGGCGAGGAGAACAGCGCACGAAAGAGCGGACATCGCGCTTCCAGTTCGTCCACGGTTCCGGAGTCGATGATCCGTCCGCCGTCGAGAACCGCGACCCGGTCTGCGAGCGTCAGGGTGGACCGCCGGTGAGCGAGGATGAGCGTGGTCTGGCGCCGTCTGGCCCGGAACGCGTCGAAGATCGCGGCTTCGGTAGCCGCATCGACTGCGGAGGTCGCGTCGTCGAGGACCAGGATCCGTGGGTCGACGAGCAGTGCCCTGGCAAGTGCGATGCGCTGACGCTGGCCGCCCGACAGCGTCAGACCTCGTTCACCGACAACGGTGTCGTATCCGTCCGGGAGTGCCTCGATGAACGAATCTGCCTGTGCCAGTGCTGCTGCGTCGCGGATGTCCTCGTCGGAGGCGTCCTCGCGGCCAAGTGCGATGTTGGCGGCAATGGTGTCCGAGAACAGGAAGGGCTCGTCGAAGACGAGGCTGACGGCGGCACGAAGCTGCTCACTGCGCAGTTCGCCGATGGGGAACGTCTCGCCGGCGGTATCGACGGTCACCGCACCCGAAGTCGGTGCGTAGAACCGGGGGAGAAGCAAGGACAACGCGGTCTTGCCCGACGCGGCCGGACCCACGACGGCGACGGTCTCGCCCGGTTCTATGCGGAGGTTCAGCCCGGTCAGGACGTCGCGTTCGGTGTCGAATCCGAATGCCACGTCGTCGAAGGTGACTCCGAGAGGACCGTCGGGCAGGTCCACCGGATGGTCTGGATCGGCGATGTCCGGCTGAGCGTTGATGACGTCGTAGACACGCTCTACAGCGGCGCGCGCCAGCTGCGCCATGACGATGACCGACGACAGAGTTCGGGTGACTCCGGTCATCGTCACGATGTAGGTGGCGAACGCGAGAAACGTTCCCACGGTGATCTTGTCGTGCAGTGCGAGATACCCGCCGAGAGCGATCACTCCCACCTGCCCGAGCTGGGGCAAGGCGGCCATGGTTGGCGCGAATTTCGCGTTCAACCACGCGGCGCGAAGGCGCTCGGAGTACAGCGTGCGGCTATGTTTCTCCAGCTGGTCGACGGCTCGTTGTTCCTGCCCGAATCCCTTGACGACGCGAACGCCGGTGACGGTTTCCTCGACGTGTTGGGCGAGGTCGGCGGCCCGCTGCTGCGCGGACCATGTTGCGGCGAAGAGCATCGGTCGCATCAGGAACACCACCAGCCCTACTGCTGGGATGACGGCGACAGCAACGAGAGTCAACAGCGGCGAGAGCCACGCCATGATGCCGATCGCCAGCACGAATTGCAGGAGCGCTCCTGCGGACATCGGCACCATCGCGAGCAAACCCTGGACGAGCTGCAGATCGGTGATGGACCGGGAGACGACCTGGCCTGTGCGGATCTGATCCTGCCCCCGTCCGTCGAGGCGTTGCAGCGAACCGAGCAGGGCGAGCCGCAAGTCGTGTTGAACGTCGAGCGAGAGTCGGCCGGCAAGCATCCGTCGGCCGTACTGGCACGCGAAGCGGACGATCGAGAGCAACGCGATCGCCATCGCGACGAACCCGATCACCTTGCCCGGGTTCTCCTGGCTTGCGGCGTCGAGCGCATAGCGGGTCAGGAGAGGAAACGAGATGTCGATCGCAGAGGCGATGACCGTAACGAGTAGCGCGCCGATCGCAACTCTTCGGTGCAACCAGCATGCGTGGGCCAAGCGGCGGATCCAGCCCGGAGCTCGATCCACCTCTCCAGCTACCGGACTGTCCGTGTTGATCGTGTTCATCGAGATCCACGGTAGACCCGGCCCCAGACAGCTTTTTCAGGTGATGTCGCGGGTCCTGGTCCGTAGCCAACCGAGCCCGCAGAACAGAACTACCCAAGCGGCCAGCATCATCGGGCCGCTCGGCCAGGACGCAAACGCGTCGACGTCGATCGACGGTGCCGCATTGACGATGGTGCCGATCGTGGCCGACACCGGAAGCGCGGCCCCGATCCCACCGAGATCCATCGCGAGCAGCACGGCGCGGACGATCCATTCACCGAAGACGAACCACAGGATGACCGAGAGGGCACCGGCCATCGACGAACCGGTGAGCAGGGCCACCCCGGCGCCGAGCAGTGCCCACAGCGCGCACGCCAGAATGCCTGCGGCGCAGATGGCGAAGAGATCGGTGGTGAAACTGAAGTCCCGGCCGAAGAGCAACATCGCGCCGATGCTGACTACTTCGACCGCCAATGCGTAGCCGACGGCGAATACCGCGACGACGGCAAGTTTTGCGCCGAGAACTCCGTCGCGGCCGCGAGCTGTGAGGAACGTCGTGGTGAGAGTCTTGTAGCCGAATTCGGATCCGGCGGTGAGTGCTCCGAAGACGGCCGCGAACACCAGGACAAGCGTGTTGGAGACACCGAGGCTGACGCCGGTGGACACGACATCGACGTCGAAAGTGGTGTCGGCCGAATCGGCCACGACTTCGACGAACGTCCGAGTCGAGGCAGCAATCAGCACGGCCACGACGACCGGTGCGATGGCCAGTGCCCACCAGTAGCGCAGGGTGAGAACTTTGAGTGTCTCCGCGCGCACGAGCGTGGTCATCTGTGTCCTCCGGAAGGTCCGTATGCGGCAGGGCCGTAATAGCCCGGTCCGGAACCGGGACCGGGTGGGCGGTGGTATCCGACCTGGGGAACCGCGTACTGCGGTGTTGTCATCGCGAGGAACAGTTGCTCGAGATCTGCGCCTTCGGTCGCGACACCGAAGATCGTGACACCGGCGGCGGATGCCACAGGTGGGAGCACCGACGTGTCGGTGCCGCCCACGGCGAGCCGTCCGTCCTGCGTGATCTGGGCGTCGATGATTCCGCGAGCGGCCAATGCCGTGGCGAGGAGCGCTGGGTTGGAACACGAGACGAGCAGTCGACTGCGCTGGGAGCGACGAAGTTCGTCCATGGTCCCTTGGTAGACGAGTGAGCCGGCGCTGACGATGACCACGCTGTCGACGGTCGCTTCCACTTCACGAAGCGCGTGGCTCGAGATCAGAACCGTTCGGCCGGAACCGGCGAAGGTCTGCAGGAACTGACGTAGCCACGCCATGCCTTCGGGGTCGAGTCCGTTCGCGGGTTCGTCGAGGACGAGGATCTCGGGATCACCGAGCATCGCGGTGGCAAGGATCAGGCGTTGGCGCATCCCGAGTGAGAAGGTGCCGGTCTTGTGGGCTCCGACCGAACTCAGACCGACCATGTCCAGAACCTGCGCTGCGCGCTGAGTCGGTATGCCGATAGCGGCCGCGTAGATCTCGAGGTGTCCGAGCGCCGTTCGTTTCGGATGGAGACTGCCGACGTCGAGTACTGCGCCGACGGTCCGGGCCGGGTTGGGCAGCAAACGCATCGGGGTGCCGTTGATCGTGGCCGATCCCGACGTCGGTGACACCAGTCCGAGGAGCATCCGCAACGTGGTCGTCTTGCCCGAACCGTTCGGGCCGAGAAACCCGGTGATCGAGCCCGCCTGAACGTCGAAGCTCAGGTCGTTGACCGCGCGCGCCGCCTTGAACGTCTTCGTCAACCCACGAATCTCGATGGGGGCAGAGAAGGATCCCATTGCGGTGTTCGTCAATGCTGCTCCCGGGTCGGCGGCGAATACGTGATGCGAGCCTACGGCCCGGACGGCTATCTGCGGATGGCCCGGCGTGTCTGCGTCTGGGGAAGCACTGCGGCATCGTCGGCAGGCATCACGATCAGGTGATCGGTCCACCTGGCCGGTGCCGGTCCGAAGGCTTCGCGCGCATTCTTGACGACGCCCTTGCCGATGGCTCGGTTACCCGCACCGCCGATGACCGCACCGATTCCGGCGGGAACGAGCTTGCCGAGGATCAGTGCGCTGCGCTTGGCGGCGTATTTGGTCACGAATTTCCGCACGAGGGTGCTGTTCATTCCCCTCATCGTGGGTCCGGGAATCTTGCTCGTGATTGCCGTTCCCCAGTTCTTGGCCGTGATCCCGGTGGCCTTCTGGACGATCTCCATGCCGGATTCGCCGAGTGCGACTGCCAGTACCAGGGCACGTCGTTGCTGATGATCCTGCACGGAGATTCCGTGGACAGACGCTATTGCCAATGTGAGCAGCGCCGACGCTTCGAGGAAGAAAGCCGATTCCGCACCGACTGCAGCGATGGACGCGACTGTTCCGACGCCCGGCACCGCGGCCGTGGCGCCGACGGCACTGCCGCTTCCGGTCACGGCGAGAATGAACATCTTCTCCATCCGCTCGACGATCTGAGCAGGTGACTCGTCGGGGTGCGCCTTACGGACGTGGTTGACGTATTTGGCCACTGCGGGCGCTTGCAGGCGGCTTC
The DNA here is from genome assembly GCF_030056745.1 of Rhodococcus sp. IEGM 1406. Lineage (NCBI taxonomy): Bacteria > Bacillati > Actinomycetota > Actinomycetes > Mycobacteriales > Nocardiaceae > Rhodococcus > Rhodococcus sp. IEGM 1406. The sequence continues at coordinate 1,916,300 of NZ_JASHKO010000001.1, forward strand.
CGTTGTCGAGAACGGAAACGAGGACCTTCTCGATACGCCCGCTGTCGTTGTTCGTCGACTTGCTCATTGCTGCCCCTCCACAGTTGTCCTCCTCTGAAGCGAGGTGGACCGTATCTCGAGAATAGGTGAAGTTTTCGGTAGCGGCGGTGATCGCAGGGGCCATAGGCTCGTACGAGACTCGGTTTTCTTCGTGAGTTTTCCCAGGCAGGAGTTCGAGTGTTATGACCGCCACTTCGGAATCTCGTTCGACGACCATCTGGCCGACACTGCGCTACCTCGACGCCCGGGCTGCAATCCACTTTCTGGTGAGCACCTTCGGTTTCGTGGAGAAGGTCGTCTACGGCGAGGGAGACGTGGTGGACCACGCCCAACTCGACTGGCCGGGCGGTGGCGGCATCATGCTGGGTTCGCCGCGCACCGATTCGGCGATCGCCGGCCTGCCGCCTGGAATCGGTTCGGTGTACATCGTCGTGGACGACGCGGACGCAGCTGATGCACTCCACGAACGCGCTGTCGCGGCGGGCGCCACGATCACGCAGGGATTGCGTGACGAGGACTACGGTTCGCGGGGGTTCACCTGCCGTGATCCCGAAGGTGTGTACTGGAGTTTCGGCACGTACGCAGGGGAGTAGCCGCCGCGACCTATCTGGTGGCCCAGTGCTCTGCTGGAACCACTTCCGACGGGATGGGCGGGTGAGGCGGTGTGCCGTCCCCGAACGGTCGGCCACCCAACTGTTCGCGGCCGTGCGGTTCGAGCCAGTGCGTCAATTCCGGTCCCTTGGGCACGATTCCGGAGGGATTGATCTCGGAATGCACGATGTAGTAGTGCGCTTTGATCTGTGTGAAGTCGATGGTGTCACCGAATCCGGGAGTCTGGAACAGATCGCGTGCGTAGTCCCACAGCACCGGCATCTCGCTGAGTTTGCTTCTGTTGCACTTGAAGTGGCCGTGATAGACGGGATCGAATCGCACAAGCGTGGTGAACAGGCGCACATCGGCCTCGGTGATGGTGTCTCCCACCAGGAAGCGTTGCCGGGCAAGACGTTCGGTGAGCCAGTCGAGGCGGGCGAACAGCGTGTCGTATGCCTCGTCGTACGCCTGCTGTGAACCGGCGAAACCGCAGCGGTAGACGCCGTTGTTGACGTCGCGGAACACGTACTCGGCCACTTCGTCGATTTCGTTTCGCAGAGGCTCCGGGTACAGATCCGGTGCGCCTTCGCGGTGGTACTTCTTCCATTGCGTCGAGAAGTCGAGGGTGATCTGTGGGTAGTCGTTCGTGACCACCTTGCCCGTCGCGATCTCCACCATGGCGGGCACCGTGATTCCCCTGGGGTATTCGGGATCTCGGGCGAAGTACGCGTCCTGTAGTCGCGGGATCTTCAGTACGGGATCGACGCCGCCCGGGTCGAGATCGAAAGTCCAGCTTCGCTTGTCGTGAACCGGACCGCAGATGCCCATCGACAGTACGTCTTCGAGGCCGAGCAGACGGCGGACGATGATGGCGCGGTTTGCCCACGGGCAGGCACGTGCCACGATCAACCGGTATCGCCCCGGTTCGACGGGGTAACCGTCGCGACCGTCCTCGGTGATCCGGGTCGGGATGTAGTTGGTGTCGCGTTTGAATTCACGACCCTCTTCGACGAATGTCGGTTCGCTCGCGCCGTCTTCCGTACTCATCTGCGGTCCCTCTCGTTCGAGTGTCATTTCGAGTGTCAACTGGGCAGGTGCACGTGTACCCGAGCGTATGCCCCCAGAACGTCGAATTTGGCTTTACGTGGAAGCGTCGCGGCGATCGCGCTGCCGCGACTCGTGCGTAGCTGCGGGATCAACCCGGAATCGAGAGCGTCCTCCGCGGCGAGAAACGTTACTGCACAGCCGATTCCGTGACGGCGATGCGCAGGAGCAGTCAGGGTCGTGAGATCTGCCACGAATCCCTGAAATTCGGAGTATGCCGCGCATCCGAGCACCTCGGTGGAATCGGTGACGGCGGTGAACCACCGCGTCCGGTTCTCGAGGTCGGCCGTGGTGCTGTCGTCGGGTGGGCACAGCGCAGCGACGGCGAGGGCGTCGTCGACCTCGTGGGAAATCAGCAGTTGCTCGTCGGGTGGCGCGTCCGTGTAGTCGCCGAGGAAAGCGAGATCGACGGGACCGGTGATTCGCCCGCCGTGATCGCCGGCGATCTCGAGGAGACGTGTCGGTTGCAGTAGTGCGTCGACGGAGATGCCCTCTGTGCGCTCGATGAACCACTGTGGCCCGACGATCGCACCGGAGCCTGCCAGATCGAGAACGTGGATGTCGTCGCCGACGACGCGGGCCGTGTGCGCCGGACGCAGTGCCGAGTCGCCGAGTCCCAGCTCACGCGCCCAGGCAAGTCGGATGATGTCGAGGTGATGATCGTCCACTCGCTACAGGCTAGTCCGATTCGAACGGGTTGATCGAGACGGACAGAGGTCGTATATTCCATGTGGACTATTTCGGGTGGAATAGTCAAGAAATGGTCAATTGCGGCTCGTCAGTCAACTACGGCTTGTCAGGGAGGGGGACTCATGGGTGACGTGTCACTGACGCCTTTGGGAATCACCGTGCTGGGCCTGCTGTCCGAGCGTTCGATGCACCCGTACGAGATGTACCAACTCGCCTCGGTGCGGCGGGGCGATCAGCTGGTGAAAATCAAGCCGGGATCGCTCTATCACACGGTTTCCCGGTTGGAGAAGCAGGAACTTCTGGCTTCGATCGGGACCGATCGTGAGGGCAACCGCCCGGAGCGGACGACGTACGAGATCACTGCCCGCGGCCGTGATGCCCTCGAACATCAACTACGCGAGATGTTGGCGGTTCCGGTGCGGGAGTATCCGCGGTTGCCACTCGCGCTTGCCGAGATGCACAACCTCTCCGCATCGACTGCGTGTCAGATGCTTCGGATCCGTCTCGCGCACCTCGACAAGACGATTGCGAAATTCGAGGTGGACTACGAAGCGGTGAAGGCCGCGGAGAAACCACGAATCTTCACGGTGGGCGCGGACTACGCCCACGCACTGACCGTCGCCGAAAGAGAGTGGATCGGCGCGTTGGTGACAGACATCGAGAGCGGCGAAATGCCCTGGCTCTCACAAGAACTTCTCGACCGGCTGGCCGGCTCCGCAGGCTCGTCCGCACTACCTAAGGACTGAAGATGGAAAAGCAGGTCAATCCCTGGCACGCGCTGTGGGCGCTGTGTATCGGGTTCTTCATGATTCTGGTGGACAGCACCATCGTCGCTGTCGCCAACCCCGCGATCATGGAGGACCTCGGCACCGACATCAACAAGGTCGTCTGGGTCACCAGCGCGTACCTGCTGGCGTACGCGGTGCCGCTGCTCGTCACGGGCCGACTCGGTGACAGGTTCGGTCCGAAGAACCTGTACATGATCGGCCTCGTACTGTTTACCGGCGCATCACTGTGGTGCGGTCTGTCCGGCAGCGTCGAGATGCTCATCGTCGCAAGGGCTTTCCAGGGTCTTGGTGCTGCAATGATGACGCCTCAGACGATGGCCGTCATCACACGCACGTTCGCGCCGAACAAGCGTGGCGCCGCAATGGGTCTGTGGGGCGCCGTTGCCGGTGTTGCCACCCTGGTGGGTCCGCTTGCCGGTGGCGTCCTGGTGGACAATCTCGGCTGGGAATGGATCTTCATCGTCAACGTCCCGGTTGGTGTCATCGCCTTCCTGCTCGCGTGGAAGCTCGTTCCGTCGTTGCCGACCAGCGAGCACAAGTTCGACATCCCCGGCGTGATTCTCAGTGCCGCAGGCATGTTCCTTCTGGTGTTCGGAATCCAGGAAGGCAGTTCGTACGACTGGAACGGATTCGTCTGGAGCCTGATCGGCGCCGGTGTGGTGTTGCTCGCGGTGTTCGTGTTCTACCAGTCGCGCAACAAGAACGAACCCTTGCTTCCCTTGGAACTCTTCAAGGATCGCAACTTCTCACTCGCCAATGTCGCCATCACCGCGATGGGCTTTGCGATCACGTCGATGGTCCTTCCGCTGATGTTCTACACACAGGCAGTTCGTGGCCTCTCCCCGACGCAGTCGGCGTTGCTGCTCGTTCCGATGGCAGTGCTGACCGGTATCTTCGCCCCGATCATCGGCAAGCTCGTCGACAAGACACATCCGCGCTACATCGCCGGCACCGGCTTCTTGCTGTTCGCCGTCGCCTTGGGTTGGCTGGCACTGGTGATGTCTCCCGACGTCGCGATCTGGGAACTGCTCCTGCCGATCGGCCTGATCGGCTTCGCGAACGCGTGCATCTGGTCTCCGCTCGCGGCCACCGCCACACACAACCTGCCTCCGATGCAGGCGGGCGCGGGCGCCGGCGTCTACAACACCACCCGGCAGGTGGGTGCGGTTCTCGGCAGCGCTGCGATCGGCGCTCTGATCACTGCACGATTGGCGGCTCAGGGACTGACCGGCGGCAGTTCGGAAGCCGGCGTGGGTCACCTCCCAGAGTTCGTCCGTGAACCGTTCAGCACGGCGATGTCGGAGTCGATCTGGCTACCTGCGGGTGTGCTGCTCATCGGTTTCGTCGCGTCGGTGTGCTTCGCCCGGCCTTTACGCGGGGACGCGCACGACGACGCGATGGCCGTCAGTGCCGAAGCGCGTCGGGAAACATCACTGCGCGATTGAGATAGTCGCTCGGGTCAAGGGCTCGCTTGATCGCCCACATCGTGGCTATGTCCTGCGCCGAGAGGGCCAGGTCCAGATAGTTGCGTTTGAGCGAGCCCACCCCGTGCTCGGAACTGACGTTTCCGCCGTGATCGCGAACCAGTTCGAGGACACTGCGATACACGGTGTCGGCGTTCGGACAGTTCAGGACGTTGAGGTGGATGTTTCCCTCGGCGACGTGTCCGAACAGGATCGGAATTGCCTCGGGCGCTCGGCTCGCGATCACCGCCGTTGCGTCCTCGGTGAAGGTGGCAAGCGAGTCCAGCGGTAGCGCCGCGTCGAATTTCAGTGGGGGACCGAACAATCCGACCACCTCGGCGAAGCATTCGCGGGCCGCCCACAAGCGCGTCGAGCCGGGGGCGTCGACCGCCACGGCCGGGGTCTGCGGTGGGCCGATGCGTTCGAGCAGCTCGGCCAGGTCTTCCAGCGGATCGTGGGCCGCGGACACCTCGGCGAGGAGGTACCACGGTCGCCCCGTCTGAACCGCGGCGTTCAAATGGCGTGCGGCCAGTTCGAGACCGCGCCCGTCCAACAATTCGAGTGCGTCGACGCCGTCGAGAGCGCGCAAGACTCGCCCCGCCTCGACGACGTCCTGGAGTGTGTCGAAACCGGTCAGCGACGTGACGCGGTAGGTCGGTATCTTCCGCAATTTCAGGTCGACGGAAGTGACCACACCAAGAGTTCCTTCGCTACCGACCCACAGCGCGGGCAGGTTGTATCCGGAGTTGTCCGACAGCACTTTCGGGGACCGGCGCACCGTTGTTCCGTCGGGGAGTACCACCTCGAGTCCGAGCACCTGTTCGGCCATGTTCCCGTATCGAACTGTGTGCAGGCCACCGGCATTGGTGGACACCATGCCGCCGATCGTCGCAGTGTCCCGCGAGGCTATGTCGACACCGAACTTCAAACCGGCGGCGGCCGCCGCGGAATGTACCTGCGCGAGTGTCACTCCCGCCCCGACGGTGATCCGCCCGGCGGCAAGATCGACGTCGCCGATCGCCGCGAGGCGTTCGGTGGAGAGCAGGACGTCGTCGTGTTCTGGCACCGTGCCGGCGACCAGGCCCGTTCGCCCGCCCTGAACGGTGACCGGTACACCGCGGGAGCGGCACACGTTCAGCAGTGCAGCGATTTCGGCTGTATCGGCCGGTCGGACCAGGGCGCAGGCACGGCCCGTGTACCGCCCTGTCTGATCGGTGGAACGGGTCGCCAACACGTCGGCGTCGGTGACGACGAACCGGTGTCCCACAACGTCCGCGAGCGCATTTCTCAGACCGTCCACCCGACGATCGTAGGCCGGTTCGATGTGGCAGTGTGGCGGCATGACTGCTCCCGAATCGCATCCCACCCGTCTCGAGCGCTTCACCACCGATGGTGGTGCCGAGGTGGCTGTCCTGACGTTCGCACACGGACCACTCAATCTGTTCGATCAGGCCATGTTCGACGCGGTCATCGCCGATGTTGCGACGCTGACCGAAAACCCACCGCGCGCGGTGCTTCTGCGCGCCGAGGGCAAGGTCAACTCGGCCGGCGTCGACGTCCATGTGTTCGACGGCCTCGACCCGGAGCAGGGCGCGGAGTTGTGGCGCCAACTGTTCGCCCAGATCTGCCATCCGCTCGAGGCATTGCCGTGCCCGGTGATCTATGCGGCGCACGGGTTGACGCTGACTGCTGCATTCGAGATCTCCTTGGCTTGCGACATCATCCTCGCGGCGCCCAAGGCGAAGTTCGGACTGGTCGAGACAGTGGTCGGTCTGACGCCGTCCATGGGTGGACCGCAGCGTTTGGCCGAGCGTGCCGGTTCCGGACGAGCTCGGGAGTTGGTCATGACCGGCGATCTCTACGACGCCGTAACCCTGCACTCGTGGGGCGTCGTCAATGCAGTTCACGACGATGTCGATGCTGCGGCGCGTGCCCTGGCGACCAGGCTGGCGGACGGACCCACGCGAGCCCACGACGCCACCAAGCAGATCGTCGCGGCCTGGCGTTCCGGCGGGATCGCTCATGCGGATTCGGTGACTCCCGGAGTGTCCGGTGCGCTGTTCGCCACCGATGACCTACGCGGCGCTGTCCGCAGTTTCCTCGACGTCGGACCGGGCAAAGCGGTCTACTCCGGAAAGTAAGTTTGCGACGATTATCGCCAGAGACCTCCACGAACTGTGATCCACGTCATATAGTCGAATGGCCGGTGGGTTGTCAGTGACGTGGAGGTATCGATGCGGTCGACGCTTGTGGAATACCCGTGTTCGAATCAGCTCCTCGCCGACGCCCGCGTCACCCGCGCCGGTGACGGGGTGCTTCGGTACAGCCAACTGGACCCGTCGTTGTCCGAACTACTGGACATCGCCGTCCATCGGTTCTCCTCACGCGTCGCGGTCGAGGAGGTCGACGGCGAGCAGGTCACCTTTGCGGAGCTGTGGGCCGAGGCGTCGCGGGTCGCGGGAGGGCTGAAGTCGCGAGGCGTCGAGATCGGTGACCGTGTGGCCATTCGTGTCCCCGCTGGGGTGAGGTGGATGGAGGCGTGCCTCGGCGTCATCCTCGCCGGCGGTGTTCCGGTCTCCGTCGGTGTGCACTTGAGTGATGACGCGGCGGACTTCGTCATCGCGGACAGTGGCTCGGTGTTGGTGCTCGACGGGGAACTCCCGCACGGTGTTCCGTTCATCGACGACGGCGCCGCCCCGGACGAGATGGCGGTCCTCGCGTACACCGCGGATTCTTCGGGCGAGATGCTTGGCGTCGAGTTGAGCAACGAGAACGTGCTTTCTGCCATCGTCGGAATTCTGCACTCGCGTGACTACGGCGTCGAAGGTGTGCGGAATCTGCTGGTGGACAACGACTTCAAGTCGGTGCGGCAGTTCGTGCACGTGCTCGCGACGTTGGTGGTCGGTGGAACGGTGGTCCTCGCCGGGGACTTCTGGCGTGAGAGTGTGCATACCGTCGACATCGTGACCGGGCGGCCCGAGGACTTGCTCGAGCCACGGTTGCTCACGCTCGGACCGGCGGCGCGTGCCGGTTCGAGGTCGGTGCAGTGGATCGATTGCAGCGGGTCGCCGATCACGGCCGAACAGGAATCCAAGCTGCTGACCCTGTTCCCGGCTGCTCGGCATGTGATCGGGTGGGGTAAAACCGAAACCTGTGGGGCTGGTCTCATTCTGCCAACCGAGTCGGCGCCCACCCACCTCGGAAGCGTCGGAATCGCTTTCGGTGGAATGGAAGTGGCGTTGTACGGCCCGGATGCGCCAGGTGGTTTCGGTGAGTTGCTGTGCCGTGGGCCGAGTGTCACGCGTCGGTATTGGAACTCGCCGCAAGCGACCTCGACGAGGTTCACCCAGGGGTGGTTCTGCACTCACGACACCGCGCAGATCGACCCCGATGGCTTCGTCCGTATTGTCGAACGCAACGTCGCGTAGTCACGCGAGCGTGGTCGACAAACGAGAGGGACATCATGGCGGACGAGGTTCTCACCGAGCGGCGCGGGCGGACACTGATCATCACCATCAACCGGCCCGAGGCGCGCAACGCCATCAACTCGGCGGTCAGTCACGCGTTGGCCGCCGCGGTCGAAGAGCTCGATGCGGACGACGATCTGTCCTTGGCCGTGCTGACAGGAGCCGGCGGAAACTTCTGTGCCGGTATGGATCTGAAGGCATTCGTGGCCGGCGAGAACGTCCTCGTGCCGGGACGCGGTCTCGGATTCACGGAAGGGCCACCGCGTAAGCCGATCATTTCGGCGGTCGAGGGCTTCGCGTTGGCAGGCGGCACGGAACTCGTGCTTGCCACCGACCTGGTGGTGGCGTCGTCCGAAGCGAAGTTCGGTATCCCGGAGGTCAAGCGAGGACTGGTTGCAGGTGGCGGCGGATTGTTGCGCCTGCCCAAGCGGATTCCGTACCAGAAGGCTCTGGAACTGGCGCTTACCGGCGACAGTTTCACCGCCGAGGAGGCATACCGCTACGGCTTCGTGAACACGTTGACCGAACCGGGCAAGGCGCTCGACGGCGCACTGGAGCTGGCTGATCGAATCACCCGCAACGGACCGCTCGCGGTAGCGGTCACCAAGGAGATCATCGTCAAGGCCGGCGGTTGGTCCGACGACGAAGCTTTCGCGAAGCAGTTGCAGGTCATGGCGCCGGTGTTCGCATCCGAAGATGCACGCGAGGGTGCGACGGCGTTCGCCGAGAAGCGCGCCCCGGTCTGGAAGGGGCGGTAACACCGACATGGCTACACCTGTCGCAGAACTGCACATGCACATCGAGGGTTCTCTGGAGCCCGAACAGATTTACCGACTTGCCGAGCGCAATCGAATGGATCTGCCGTACAAGGACATCGACGATCTGAAGTCGAGGTACGAGTTCACCGACTTGCAGTCGTTCCTCGATCTCTACTTCGCCAACATGGCCGTCCTGCGCACCGCGGAGGATTTTGCCGACCTGACGCGAGCGTACTTCCGCCGGGCGGCTGCGGCCGGCGTCGCGCATGCCGAGTTCTTCTTCAATCCACAGGCGCACGTAGTCCGTGGTGTTCCGCTGACCGAGGTCCTGGACGGGATCATGGATGCGGTGGCATCGAGCGAGCGCGAGTTCGGGCTCAGCAGCGCGGCAATCGCCGCCATCCTCCGAGATCAGCCCGTCAAGGACGCCGAGGAGATCTTCTCCGAGATAATTCGCCTGCAGGCTCCGATCGTCGGGCTCGGACTCGACTCCGCAGAGGTAGGCAACCCACCGTCACTGTTCGAGGACGTGTTCGCCCGTGCGCGTGCCGAGGGTTTGCACGTTGTCGCTCACGCCGGTGAAGAGGGACCGCCCGAGTACATCTGGCAGGCACTCGACATTCTCGGCGCCGAGCGGATCGACCACGGAGTCCGGGCACTCGAGGATCCTGCCCTGATCGAGCGTCTGGTCGACGAGGAGATTCCACTGACGGTCTGCCCGTTGTCGAACGTTCGTCTGCGGGTGTTCGATTCGCTGTCGGATCATCCGCTTCGATCGATGCTCGAGATGGGTTTGATCGTCACGGTCAACTCCGACGACCCGGCCTACTTCGGGGGATACGTCGACGACAATTTCACCGAAGTGGGCCGAGCCTTGGGTCTGACCGAGGCCGAGCGAGACACCCTCGCCCGGAACTCGATCAAAGCCTCGTTTGCGAGCGATGCACGAAAAGCGGAACTGCTGCGGCGCTGACCGTCAGTCGCCGAGTACCTGACGCAAGTATTCGTTGTCGAACACACGATTCGCGTCGTACTTGTCTCTCACGGCGACAAAGTCGTCGAGTCGGTCGTACGTAGGACGCAGGTCGTCGACGGTCCGGTTGTGCATTTTTCCCCAATGCGGCCGGCCGTCGACGGCGCGGGCGATGGCTTCCACTGCGGCGAAGTATTCGGTTTCGGGTCGTCGGTGGTACTGGTGTACGGCGATGTATGCGGTGTCGCGTCCGTGAGCAGTCGAGAGCCAGAGGTCGTCGGCGGCAGCAAAACGTACTTCGACGGGGAACGCGACGTTAGTTCCGGACTTCTTCATCCAGCGGTCGATTTCGTGGAGTGTCTCGGTGACGTGTTCGCGGGGAATCGCGTATTCCATCTCCTTGAACTTCACCCGGCGCGAAGACGCGAATACTCGGTAGCTGCGATCGGTGAACTCCCGGGCGCCGAGCAATCGAGACGACACGTTGTTGATTCTCGGGATCGCGGCCGGTGCCAGGGTGGCAACGCGGTTGACACCTTCGAAGAGTGTGTTCGAGAGGAGTTCGTCGTCGACGAACGCGCGGACCTTGCCCACTGGATCGGGTTCGGTATCTCCGGGCAGTCGCGTATTGCTCTTCGTCAGGACACGGTCGGTGTGGGGAAACCAGTAGAACTCGAAGTGGTCCAAGCCCAGACGATCGCTCTCGAGGGTGTCCAGTATGTGAGACAGCGTGTCGGGTTCCTCGATTGCGCGAAGTGTGAATCGCGGGACGCAGGCGAGAGTGATCTTCGAAATGATGCCGATTGCGCCCAATCCGAGGCGGCCTGCTTCGAACAATTCGACGTTTTCGTCAGCGCTTGCGGTAACGACGGATCCGTCGGCGAGAACGATCTCGATTCCGCGAATCTGTGTGGCGATACCGCCGAATCGTGCGCCGGTGCCGTGTGTGCCGGTGGACGTCGCGCCGGCCAGTGACTGGACGTCGATGTCACCGAGATTGGCCATCGCATATCCGCGTTGCCACAAGGCCTCGTTGAGAGCATGAAGGCGAGTGCCTGCAAAAACAGTGACCAGCGCACCGTCGTCGGTCGGCGTGATCGAGTCGATTCCGCTCAAGTTGTCCAGGCTGACGAGGATACCGTCGGTGACCGCGACACCGGTGAACGAATGGCCGGCGCCGACGGCCTTCACACGTTGGCCGCGCGCCGCGGCCTCGGCGACCAACGACGAAAGTTCACGGGTATTTGTCGGCGTCGCAAAGCGACGCGGCGCGGCACTTTGAGTGCCCGCCCAGTTCTGCCAAGTGTCCGAAGCCATTACGCAATAATGTACTTGGACGGTCGTCCAGGCAAGTATTGCGCGAAGATTTTGTCATTTGCGTTCTACGATCATTGGATGCTGAACAGGCTTCCGGCGGACGAACGCCGCACACAATTGGTCGAGTCCGCTTTGTCTATTGCGGAACAGCGCGGTGTCAGTTCTGTGACGGTAAGGGCGGTGGCAGAGGAGGCCGGCGTATCGCTCGGCGTCGTTCATTACTGCTTCGAGAGCAAGGAAGCGCTGATCGCGGCAATGGGTGAAACGCTCATTCTGCAGCTCAGCGCGTCGATGCAGTATGCGTTCGCGCAGGTCCGCCATGCGCCGGATCTCAGTGGCGTGCAGGGGCTCAGGGAATTGCTGCATATCGGCCTGACCGGAATGTGGCCGACCATCGAAGCAACCCCGGATCGCCAGTTGTTGACCTACGAAATTACCGCGCAGGCACTGCGTAGTCGCAATCTCGGAGCCGAACGTGCTGGGGCAGTTGCATTTGAGCAGTACCGAATCATGGATGAGCTCGCGGTGTCGTTTCTCGAAGAGTGCGCCAAGATATCGGGCACGGTGTGGACGGAGCCGTTGAGTTCGATTGCGCGACTGAGTCTTGCAATGATCGACGGCCTTGTTCTGCGATGGCTGGTCGATCGTGACTCCGACGCGACTATCGCCGAGTTCGGAGAAATGGTTCAGGTAATCGCCAATAAAGCAGTGGTCGCGCCTCAGTAGAACCGCCATCCTGGACATACGTCCAGGATTGGTGATTGACTGGTCGCACGCCGCGACGATTGGATCATCTGTGACCAGGACCCTCGATCGACTCACTGCTGCCACGCGAGAACTCGACCCGCCTCTGGCTGCTCTGGATCTGACCACACTGCGCAGTAATGCAGCCGACCTGGTGCGCCGCGCCGGTGGAACCCCGGTGCGAGTGGCGAGCAAATCGGTTCGTTGTCGTACGGTTCTGACTGAAACTCTCGGTGACACACTGACTGCATCCGGCGGGTTCCGCGGAATCATGGCGTACTCACTGCGCGAGGCTCTGTGGCTGGTCGGGCTCGGCGCACGGGACATCCTGATGGGATACCCGACCGCCGATCGTGGCGCCATCGCGGATCTCGCTGCCGATGACACCGCCCTCCAATCGATCACCTTGATGGTCGACGACGATGCGCAGTTGGATCTCATTCGTTCGGCGTCGACGGGAGATGCGCCTGTCCGGGTATGTCTCGACGTCGATGCGTCACTGCGGATCGGTCCGATCCATCTAGGCGTACGACGCTCGCCGCTGCGCGAACCTGCCGCGGTCGCCGCACTCGCGGCGCGTGCTCGTCAGCGCGGATTCTCCGTCGTCGGAGTGATGTTCTACGAAGCCCAGATCGCCGGCCTCCCGGACACCAGCGCTCCGATCGGTTGGGTCAAGAAGGCCTCTGCCCGCGAACTGGCGTCCAGAAGGGGCGCTGTGGTCGCGGCCGTCACCGATGCCGTGGGTGCACTCGAGATCGTCAACAGCGGCGGTACGGGATCGCTGGAGGTCAGCTCGGCCGATCCTGTGGTGACCGAGGTAACAGCAGGCTCCGGACTGTACGTACCGACCCTGTTCGACCGCTACCGCGCCTTCCGTCCCGATCCGGCGCTGTTCTTCGCACTGTCGGCCGTGCGCAAGCCGACGCCGTCCGTCACGACCCTGTTCGGCGGCGGATACATCGCGTCGGGACCTGCCGGAGCCACCCGCGTTCCGTCACCGGTCTGGCCCGCTGGTCTCAAACTGCTCCGCAACGAAGGTGCCGGCGAAGTCCAGACGCCGGTCACCGGGAAGGAAGCCGGAAACATCGCGATCGGCGACCGCGTATGGTTCCGTCACGCCAAGGCCGGCGAGCTGTGCGAGCGCTTCGACCGCGTGTATGTGGTCGAAGCCGACGGCACCCGAACCTCGGTTCCCACCTACCGCGGCGAAGGGCAGTGTTTCGGGTAGGACAGGCTTTGGGTGTGAAAATATTTGGCTAGCTCGTCAACCTCATGAACGCGCCCAGCTCCACCAACCCTGCGGGCGTGCTCGGCATGTACTGCGTCAACGCGTGTGATCGGACGATGATCGCGCACCACTTGCCGCGGGAGACAGCAACATTGAGGCGGTTCCGCGACAGGAGGAACGACATTCCTCGCGGGACGTCCTCGACGGCAGATGCGGCCATCGACACGATTGCCACCGCGGCCTCGCGGCCCTGGAACTTGTCGACGGTCCCGACCTCGACCTCCGTGAGACCGGCTTCGGTGAGATCGCGCTCAACGGTACCGACCTGGGCGTTGTATGCCGCGACCACGAGGATGTCCGACTGCTCCAGGGGCCGGGTTCCCTCGAACTCGCTCGGATCGGTCCATGGCGTACCGAGAAGGCCCTGGATCTGGCGAACGATTTCCTGCGACTCTTCCGGGGAGTACGTGGAATTGCCGCGGTGATCGACGAACACCGTGTGCACTCCGGCAGCGAGTCCGTCGAGTTTTCTTGCCGCACTCACGGTTTCCTGGGAATGCAGCTTGCCCTCGTACGACAATGCGGACACGGGCGCACACAGATCCGGGTGCATCCGCCAAGTCTTCTCGAGGAAGTAGCCGAGTTCGGGTGGCAGTGCGCCGTGTCCCTCGGCGAGCCAACCGAGCGCCGATTCGTCGACAGGTTCGGGGTGAGTACCTTGGCTCACCTGCGGCAACTGCTGCGGATCGCCCAGCAGCAACAGGTTTCGCGCGGAAATCGCGACGGCAATGGTGTTGGCGAGCGCGAACTGGCCCGCCTCATCCACCACGAGCAGGTCCAAGCTGCCCGCTGGAACACGATCGGTGTTCGCGAAGTCCCACGCAGTGCCGCCGATGACGCAGCCGACGCCTTCGGCCTCTGCGATGAATCCCGCATATTCTTCGGAAGCGATGTCCTGCCATTCTGCGGTCTTGCTGCGGCTGCCCTTCTTCGCGACCAGCGCAGGGTCCACTCCGGCCTTCAGAATGCCGCCGAGCATGTTCTCGACCACCGAATGTGATTGAGCCACCACTCCGATTCGCCACTGATGTTGTTCGATCAGTGTCTTGACGACACGAGCACCCGTGTAGGTCTTGCCCGTACCAGGGGGACCCTGTACTGCCACGTAGGAATCATCGAGGTCGAGAAGTGCGGCGGTGATGGCGTCCGCGTAGTTGTTGTCGGTGCCGACGGGCGGGAGCGGTGAACCCGAGCGTGTCCTCGGGGTGCTGCGCCGGAGAATGTCGACCGCTGCTACGGGTGGCAGTTCGGGCAGGATCTCGCTGGCGCCGGATGCGGCAGCGGCGATGGACTTCTCCATGCGTCCGGTGGGAATCGGACGACCAGGTGCCAATGCGACTGGAGCATCGAGGTATTCGTCACCGCCGAGCAGTTCTTCGACGGTGACCACGTCGAGTCCTTCGGACTTGACCACGGCCGTGACCTTGACGCTGCTGGTGCCGCGTTGGGTGGGGTTCTCGCTGGCAACAGCATCGGGGGAGGGGGTTGCGTAGAGAGCGAACAGATCACTGCCCGGGCTCAAAGACGTTCCGGTGCCGAAACTTCCGGTCAGCTGAATGTGTCGACGGAACTTCTTCTGACGTGGGGTGCTCTTGTGCCAGTCCGCCTCGATTTCGGACTGTTCGACCACCATGACGTCGCGGATGTCCACCAGGTCTTCGATCGGTGTGACCAATCGGTCGAAGTGGGCCCACCAGTACGGCTTCCGCTCACGATTGTGGTACCCCACCGCAGCAGCCAGTAGAGCAGCTGCCTGCTGATCGGGGGTACGCGCCGAACCTGCCTTGTGTCCTGCGAATTCGCGGAGCGCGATCTCCGATTCGGTGAGCTCCTCGAGTGGAATCTTGATCTGCCCGGTCGGCTCACGAAGTTCGACGCCGTGTTCTGCGGCGCGCTCGGCAAGCCAATCGCGCAGGCGCAGAGTGGATTCGCAGTCGTATTCGTTGTAGTCGGAGATGCCCTGAAGAAGTTCCCTGGCCTGGTCGGCTTGTCCGCCGTCGCGCAATTGGCAGTAGTCGGCATAAGCGACAACCGAAGCGGCGGCATTGGTCACGTCGCCGTCGCGGCCGTGCTCACCCATGTATAGCGGCTCGAGTTTCTTGATGCTGTACGAGCGTTGTCCGATCCGCAGGCAGGCACGGACGATCGGGTACAGGTCCACGAGCACGTTCTCGCTGAGCAGCGTGTCCACCGTTTGCTCGCCGACACCGTGACGTGCGGCCAAGCGCAACAGCGCCGATTTCTCGTACGCGGCGTAGTGATAGATGTGCATGCCGGGGTGAGCTTCTCGGCGCGCGGTGACGTAGTCGAGGAAGTCGAGGAGTGCCTGGCGTTCACCGTCGCGATCGTGTGCCCAGAACGGCTTGAACACGTAGTCGTCCGCCGGTCCTTCGACCACACCGAAAAGGTATTCCAACCCCCAGTCGGTGGATCCGTCCTCGGCCCAGAGCGGATCGCCCTCGAAGTCGAAGAAGATGTCGCCGTCGTCGGGGACGGGTAGTCCTCCGAGCGCCGAGGGTTCGTAGACCTCGAATTCGGCGTCGCCGGATTGTTCCTGACGAAGTTGAACCGCGGCCTGTGCACGGAGTTTGTCGAGTGTTTCCCGTCGAATTCCCTCGACAGGGCCGGTGCTCGCGGCGAGTTCGTCAATTGTCGTGATCCCCGAGACGATCAGTTGTTCACGCTGATTGCCGCGGACGCCCGCAACCAGCAGCAGGTCCCGATGGCTTTCGACTTCGACGCTGCAGGTGTCGCATCGACCACAACGCAGGTACCGATCGTCGAGCCACTGTGTCGGTTTCCCCTCAGCACGGTGCTCGTCGAGGACTCGTTCGAGTTCAGCTCTGCGTGCTGCGAATACCGGCGCGATGTCTCCGATGTCGTGCGACGACGTGCTGCCGTCGCCGAGCAGTAGATGAACCTGATCGGAGGCGGCAATTGCATTGCGCTCCAACGCATCCGCGTATGCGGCGAGTTGTAGAAGTGCCGACACCTTGGCGTGCCGGGAGAGCTTGCTGTCGTAGACCGCGTAGGTGTTGCCTTCGCGGACGAGGAAATCGCAGAACCCGAGGAATCGGCCGTCGAAAAAGGTTCCCTGATAGATGACTGGCGCGCCCGATCGGGCTGCCTCGACGGTGGCCAACGTGGCGGCGGTCAGGCCTGCGCGTGAGTGTTCCGGTCGCGGCATGACGACGACGCCGTCTCCGTGTTGATCGATGAACTTCTGAAGCTGTTCGCGCTCGTGCGAGTCGCCGAGGCTCGACGTCCGCTCGAGCATCGGATCCGCCTCGGCCGCCTCGGCTGAGATCAGACCGGTTCGGGCGTCGAGTTGTCGCAACAGTGCGAACTCGCACGAGGCCGCGGCCGAGAGGTCGCTGGCGCTGTAGACGATCTGATCATCGAGTAGGAACACACGGAGATTGTGCCATCGCTCACCGACAAGGCAACCCACCAGTAATCGCCCACCGCCCGCGGATACCCGTAGGAGAGTGCAGAATGACGAGCATGCCCTTCTTCGACGGACGAACCGGTCAGGTGCACTTTCGGCATTGGCCGGCGGCAGGGGGCGCAGTGCCCACTGTGTCTTTGGTCTTTCTGCACGGCCTCGGTCAGCACAGCGGGCAGTATCACCGTTTCGCGGGCGCAATGACGGCGTCGGGGATTGACGTGTGGGCGATCGATCACACCGGGCACGGTTTGTCGGAGGGTGATCCGGGAGTCGGGGCTCCGCTCTCCGATCTTGCTGCCGATGCAGCCGCGCTGGCTGACATCGCCTTGGCGGAACTGCCCGACGTTCCGCAGGCGGTGATGGGTCATTCGTTAGGTGCTGTGACTGCGCTGACGGTGCTGGCTCATCGCGATCACGAATTCGCGTCCGCGGTGTTGTGCGGCATTCCGCGCAGCGCGGTGGAGCAACACGGGTGGGCGGAACTCTCCGACGCGGGCATCCCAGTCCTGGTCGTTCACGGTACCGACGACCGGATCGCCCCGGTCGATCCCGTCCGGGATTGGGCGCGGACGCTGCGCAACGTCGAGATGCGCGAGTTCGAGGACGCCGGTCACGACCTGCTGCACGAGAAGGTTCACGCCAGTGTCACCAACGTCAGCCGTGAATTCCTTCTCGCGCATTCCAGGTAGTCCTCTCAGGAGAGCGCGCCGAGCACCTCTTTCGACGTGACGGGGTGCGAGAACATCGGGTAGTCGTAGGTGATTGCGTTCTCGTGTTCGGCGACCGAGGTGCCTGCCACGCAATCGGTGAGTGTGATGACCCGGTAACCGTTCTCGTATCCGGTGCGCATGGTCGATTCGACGCAGCAGTTGGTCAGGAAGCCGCCGAGAACGATCGTGCGAATTCCTTTGCTGCGCAGAATGAAATCGAGGTTTGTGCTGGCAAAAGTGTCGAGTCCGCGCTTGCCCTCGATGACGATGTCGCCGTTTTTCGGGGCGAGTTCGTCGACGATCGCAGCTCCCCAGGAACCCTTCACGAAAGCCTTGCCGTCGACGACGCCCTTGAGGATGCCGTACGGATGCGAGGTGATTTCGTTGTATCCCTCGGCGAAGGTGATCGGTGCGTGCATCACGGTGACACCTGCCGCCCGAGCCGCATCGACCAGCGCAGTGGTGTTCGCGAGGAGTCCGTTCGATTCCATGACCGGAGCGACGGCCTCGTGAAGAACACCGCCCTCGGTGGTGAAGTCGTTCTGGTACTCGATGAGCACGACGGCTGTGGTTGCTGGATCCAATTCGAGCTTGTCGGTCATGGTCGACACCTTGTCTGTTGTGGTCCGGGTCACGAATCTCCTCAATTAAACAGTTTGTCAGACAAGCAGGCAAGGGGTGGTAGCGTCGCGGCATGGATACGACTCCGTTGTCGCGCATGCCGCTCAGCCTTGCCGTGTCGGGAAGAATCCGTGCTGCCATACTCGACGGCTCGCTTCCCGTCGGCGAGGCGTTGCCGACCGAACAGGAACTCGCGCAGACCTTCTCGGTGGGTCGATCGACGGTGCGCGAGGCACTTCGTGTCCTGCAAGCACAGGGATTGTTGACCGGCGCGGACACCACTTCTACTGCCAGGCCTCGGGTGACGCACGAGCACACGGCCGATTCTGCGGCCACCGCTCTCAGTACGGCACTGCAAGTGGGCGCGGTTCCGCTCGGCGATCTTGTCGAATTGCGAGTGCTGCTCGAAGCTGCTGCGCTACGAACCGTCACCGCCGTGCCAGACGACGCCCGGGCTGCGATCGAGCGAATGCGCATCGCAACCCGGGCCGACGACTCGGTCGCATTCCACGACGCCGACGTCGACTTTCACGTTGCGCTCGCCGGAGCGGGCGGGAACAAGGCGTTCGGGTTGGTCATGACGGTTCTCCGCGACAGCATCGCCGGCTACCTGCTGAGCGAACTGGACTCGCGCGAGAACTCGGCGGCCACGCTCGGCGCACTGCTGGCCGAGCACGAGGGTATCGCCGACGCGATCGAGCGCGGCGCAGCTGACGAGGCCGCCGATTTGGTCGAGCGCCATGTGCGCGGATTCTACGAAGGACGAACGGAATGACCACGAGTATCGATCTGTTGGGCGAACGCTTGCAGACAGCGCTGGGGGACAGGGCGACAACCGATCCCGACAGGATGGGCGCGTACGTCCGGGATCAATCACTGCTCACTGCAGCCGGAAGGCCCGCCGCGCTGGTCAAGGCGAAGACGGTCGACGACGTCGTCGCGGTTATGACAGTGGCGCACGAACTCTCCGTTCCGGTGGTGACACGAGGGGCAGGTACCGGGTTGGCCGGCGCTGCCAATGCGCTCGACGGGTGCATCGTCTTGAGCGTCGCGGGCATGGATCGCATTCTCGAGATCGATCCTGCCGCGCGCACCGCCACGGTGGAGCCCGGAGTGATCAATGGTGACCTGGCGGAAGCTGCTGCACAGCAGGGTCTTTGGTACGTACCGGATCCGGGAAGCCGGGCCATCTCGAGTATCGGCGGCAATCTGGCGACAAATGCAGGCGGCATCTGTTGCGCCAAGTACGGCGTCACCGGTGATCACGTCGCGGCCCTGACGGCGGTACTCGCCGACGGGCGTGTGATCCGTACCGGTGCACGGACGCGCAAAAATGTTGCGGGGCTGGACCTGACACATCTGCTCGTGGGCTCGGAGGGAACGCTCGCGGTCATCGTCGAAGCCACGATGCGGTTGCGTACGGCGCCCACTGCGGCGACCACCGTCGTCGCCTTCTTCGATTCCGCGGAGTCCGCGATCGATGCCGTCCTCGCCGTGTCGGCAGTGGCCGAACCGTGTCAGATGGAGTTGATGGACGACGTCACCATCGGCGCGGTCAATCGGCTGACGAAGATGGGGTTGGACGAATCGGCCGGGGCGATGCTGCTCATCCAGTGCGACGGTAGGTCGGCGGCCGCCGAGGCAGCGGACTGCGCCGCGGCGTGCGAAAGTGCCGGGGCTCGAGAGGTTTTCCACACCGACGATCCCGTGGAAGGTGAAGAGTTCACTGCCGCCCGCCGGATGGCGTTGCCAGCTCTCGAGGCGTTGGGCACGGTACTTCTCGACGACGTCGCGGTGCCGGTGCCAGCGTTGCCGTCCATGTTGGAATGCATTCGTGAAGCGGCCGATCGCCACGGTGTCACGATCGGAACCTTCGGCCACGCCGCCGACGGCAATCTTCACCCGACCATCGTGTTCGACGCTGCCGAATCGGGAGCGCAGGATCGTGCGCGCGGAGCTTTCGACGATATCGTTGCCGGCGCACTGGCGTTGGGCGGAACGATCAGCGGTGAACACGGTATCGGGGTTCTCAAAGCGCCGTACATGGCAGATATGGTCGGCCAGACCGAACGCCAGTTGATGCTTGCGGTGAAGGCCGCATTCGATCCGAAGAGCATTCTCAATCCCGGACGGGGTATCTGAGCGCTTCGTCCGACCCTCACTCGTCGGAAATTGCGCTACCAGACGAACTTGTTGCTGCACGACGCTTTTCGAGTGACGATGGCCGTCATGAAGCTGCTGATGCTCGGAGGAACACGGTTCCTCGGCCGTGCCCTCGTCGACGACGCCCTGGCGCGGGGCTGGGAAGTGACAGTGCTCCATCGGGGGCTCACCGGAGCGCCACCACCTACCGCGGAGGTTCTGTTCGCGGATCGCACCGATCAGCGAGCGATGGTTGAGGCGCTCGGTGATCGTCGATGGGATTTTGTCGTCGACACCTGGTCGGGTAGCCCCCGAGTGGTCGGTGAGAATGCACGCGTCTTGCACGGTCACGTCGACCGGTACGCATACATCTCCAGTGGATCCGTCTACCAATGGGGCTTGCACGTGGACGAGGGCTCGCCGGTGGTTGCCGCATCTGCGACGTCCGATGACTACAGCGATTACGCGTCCGCCAAACGCGGGGCCGAACTCGCTGTCCTGGAATCCTTCCCGGACGCGCTGCTCGCGAGGGCAGGGTTGATCCTCGGCCCGCACGAGGACATCGGGCGGTTGCCGTGGTGGTTGCAGCGCATCGCTGAGAGCGGACGCGTCGTTGCTCCCGGAGCGCCGACCAGACCGTTGCAGTACGTCGATGCCCGCGACATCGCATCGTTTGTCCTGTCCGGACTGGCGGCCGAAATCAGCGGGACGTACGACGTCATCAGTGCGTCCGGGCACACCACTACCTCCGGGCTCCTCGAGGCGTGCGTGGACGCCACCGGTTCGGGTGCGGAGTTGGTGTGGATCGACGAGGACCGACTTGCAGCAGCGGGAGTGCAACCGTGGACACAACTGCCGTGTTGGGTCCCGCAAGAGGGCGAGTTCGCGGGTTTCCTCGAAGCCGACACTGCCAAGGCGGCGCGGGCAGGGTTGCGGTGCCGTCCCGTCGAAGACACCGTGCGCGATACCTGGGAATGGATGCAACGGGAAACTCTGCCGACCCAGCGGGAGGATCGTGCGGTGCACGGCCTTCCATCCGAGATCGAAAAGGAACTACTCTCCGCCGGTGAGTGAAACGAGTCTGGCCCGGTTCGCATTCGAACCGGGCCAGACTCGTGAAAGACGATCGATCAGGCGTACAGGTCGCTGATCTTGGTCTTGTGAGCTTCGTGAATGATGTTGCGCTTGAGCTTGAGCGTCGGCGTCAATTCACCGGTCTCCTGGGTGAAGTCGACCTCGAGGATCGTGTACTTCTTGATCTGCTCGGGGTTGGAGACCTTCTTGTTCGCGTCGGCAACGGCCGAGTCGATCTCGGCGATCAGGTCGGCGTTCTTCACCAGATCCGCGATCGCGGTGCCGGCGGGCAGGCCGTTGCGCTCGACCCAACCGGGCAGAGTCTCCGGATCGAGGGTGATCAGTGCACCGATGAACGGCTGACCGTCGCCGACGACGAGGCACTGGCTGATCAGAGCGTGCGCACGCAGGGAATCCTCGAGGCCTGCCGGTGCGACGTTCTTACCTCCGGCCGTGACGATGATTTCCTTCTTGCGCCCGGTGATGGAGACGTAGCCCTCGTTGTCGATCGATCCGAGGTCGCCGGTGTGGAACCAGCCGTCGACGATCGATTCGGCCGTCGCCTTGTCGTTGTGCCAGTAGCCGGCGAAGACGACCGGGCCCTGCAGGAGGAGTTCGCCGTCCTCGGCGATCCGTGCTGCATGGCCGTTGATCGGCTTGCCGACGGTGCCGACGCGCTGCGCGCTCGAGGTGTTGACGGTGATTGCGGCGCTGGTCTCGGTGAGTCCGTAGCCCTCGTAGATCGGGATGCCGACGCCGCGGAAGTAGTGGCCGAGACGCGCGCCGAGGGCTGCGCCACCGGAGACTGCACGCTCGCACTCGCCGCCCAGAGCTGCGCGCAACTTCGAGTAGACGAGCTTGTCGAATACCGCATGCTTGAGCTTGAGTGCCAGCCCGGGTCCACCCTTTTCGAGGGACTCGCTGTATTCGATGGCAGTGGCGGCAGCCTTGTCGAAGATGCTGCCCTTACCGCCGTCGACTGCCTTCTGGCGAGCCGAGTTGTACACCTTCTCGAACACGCGCGGTACCGAGAGGATGAAGTTGGGCTTGAAACCGGCGAACTGCTCGAGGAGCGTCGTCAGATCCGACGTGTGGGCGACGGTGACCTTGGCGTCGAAAGCGCCGAAGGAGATCGCTCGCGCGAATACGTGGGCGAGCGGCAGGAACATCAGCGTCTTCTTGCCGGGGACCATCGACTCCGGCATCGCCAGGCGGCAGGCGTTGGACTCGGCGTAGAAGTTGGAGTGCGTCAGCTGGACACCCTTGGGGCGTCCGGTGGTTCCGGAGGTGTAGATCAGGGTCGCGGGCGAGGCAGCGGTGACCTGGTGACGACGAGTGTGCAGTTCTTCGTCGGTGATTGCCGAACCGCGACTGGACAGCTCGTCGATAGCACCTGACTCGATGACCAGAACCTCGCGGAGGGCTTCTGCACCGTCGGTGACTTCCTTGTGAGTCTCCGCGTGCTCGGCTGTTTCGACGACCAGAAGTGTTGTCGCGGAATCCTCGAGGATCCACTGCGCCTGATCAGGGGAGGAGGTCTCGTAGATCGCGACGGTGCATCCGCCGGCAGTCCAGATGGCGTAGTCGAGAACGACCCACTCGTAGCGAGTTGCTGACAGGATAGCGACGCGGTCGCCGAGCTCGACGCCCGAAGCGATCAGGCCCTTGGCAACTGCGGAGACCTGCTTCGCGAATTCAGCTGCAGTGACGTCGACCCATCCACCGTTCGACGGCCTCTTGAACGGCACGAATGTGGGGTCTTCTTCGGCGTGACGGAACACGGAGTCGGCCATGGATACGTTCTCCGGAATTGAGAACGACTGTGGAACTGAGAACTCGCGCACTATTGACCCCTCCAGTGACTACTGACATTTCTGATGTGCATTGCATCACATTAGTCGTCATTTTGCACTGTCGTTACTATTCGGTAGAACTGGTCGGGCGCTGACCTGCAGTTTAGTGTGACCGCCTGTTTACAGGTACTCAGGCGACGTGTTGGAGCATGCGGCCGTGCACGGACAACCACCGGCGAATTGCGTAGTCCAATCGGTCCGGATCCACTCCGAGTTGCTCTGCAGTAGCTGCAAGGATCTCCGAGGTGTCTCCTGGCAACTCGGTGGTGCCGAGTGTTGCGCTGATGAACGTGTCGGCAGCGGTACCCAGATCGGTGTGTGGAATTCCGGCCAACATCAACAGGTGTGCCCAGGTCACTTCGGAACCGTCTCCGCAGGCGTCCACCCAGGCAAGGTGAACCGCATCGAGAGCGTTGTCGGAATCGGCAGCAGAGAGCAGGTCCTCGACGCTGTTGATCCGCAAGTGATGGAGTTTCTCGGCGACCTGTTGGATGTGACGTGCCTCGATCGGGACACCCGTCGCCGTGTAGCGACGCTTGTACGAGCCGATCTTGCCTGCCCACTGGTCCGAACTCCCGGCTTCCTCGAAGGTGCGGAGTAGTTCGCGTGCGCCGTCCGTGACGGGTTTGTCTTCGCGGGCTTTCCGGTAGGCCAGGTAGCGATCTACGACGGTCACTTCGCTGTGACCCGACGTGGACTGAACGGATTCGATGATGCACAGGGCGAGGCTCTGTCGATAAGCGTCTGACGCAACCCAGGCGGAAGGGTCGCCCAGGCGGTCACGGCACGCAGCTGCGACGGCGTCGACGGTATCGGACGAGATGGTCACGGTTCCTCCAGAAAGCCGAATTCTTTTTGTTCCATTTGGGCTATCGGCACCGAGGAGCGAAATGTTGCACACATCACAAATTCTCAGAGATCTCTTGGACTGCGCTCAGGCTGGAGGGGCGTCCTCTCAGGCGAGGAAGGTCAGCACTTCGTCGTCGCTGAGTTGATGAAAGTCCTCGAATGCAGCACCGACGCCGCCCAGTAGGGCAGGAACGAAGGGGCAGACGACCCGATCGGCTGAGCACGCGATCACTCTCATTGCTTCAGGGGAGGCAACTGGGACAGCGACGATGACGGACGCAGCACCCGCGGTGCGCGCGCAGCGGCAGGCAACGGCGGCACTCGCACCCGTGGCCATTCCGTCGTCGACGATCACTGCGGTGCATCCGTGGAGGGAAACCGGGGTCCGTCCCTCGCGCAGGAGCCGCGCTCGCCGTTCCAATTCGGTTCGTTCGTCGCGTTCGACGGCGGCGAGTTCTCTTTTCGAGACGCGAACCGCTGCGATGACGTCGTGATTGAGGACCCGCACGCCACCCTCACCGATGGCGCCCATCGCCAGTTCCGGGTTGTACGGACTGCCGAGCTTGCGCACCACCAGAATGTCCAGCGGAGCGTTCAGTGCCGCAGCCACCTCGGCTGCGACCGGTACTCCGCCGCGTGGGAGTCCGAGAACGACAGGCTTGTCGAGACGCAAAGACTCGAGCCGCCCGGCCAGAAATTTGCCGGCGGAAGATCGATCCCGATACTGGGTCACTGCGTTGTCCTCGAGAAGCTCGAACCCCGACCTGTTCGACGCTACCCGCTGCAGGTCACCGCGACGAGACTGTGAACCTCCGCAGCGCGAGAGCGGGATTCTTCTCGCGTACTTCGGCGATGCGAGCGGCCGAAACAGTCGCGGCGGCAACCCCGACCTGCTCGCCCAGTGAACACATCACGACGCCCATCGGGTCGACGATCATGCTGGCACCCGCGCCGCCGCGCGCGCTCTGGTCAGCCGCTGCGATGTACATCGTGTTCTCGATGGCCCGGGCGCGTACGAGAGTGGTCCAGTGGTCTTCCTTGAGTGGCCCGGGCACCCACTGGGCGGGCAGGAGCAGGATGTCCGCGCCGACGTCGACGATGCGCCGGGTGACTTCCGGGAAGCGCAGGTCGTAGCAGGTCTGGAGGCCGAAGGTCAGGCCGTCGCACCCGAAAGTCTGCGGTTCCGTGATGTTGCCGGCACGGATCACGGCCGACTCCTGGTAACCGAATGCGTCGTAGAGATGCAGCTTCCGGTAGGTCGCCACCAGTTCGCCGTTCGGGTCCATCGCGACGAGGGTGTTGGAGATTCTGCTCACGTCGTCGATCCGCTCGTTCATTCCCGCTACGAGGAAGATTCCGAACTCCGCGGCGACCGCCGCCAATGCCGAACCGAATTCGCCGTCCAGGTCCTCCGCGGACTCGATCAGTCGTTCATCCGTCTTCGGTGCGGTGAACATCGAGTATTCCGGCGCCACGACAACTTTCGCGCCCCGTGCTGCTGCATCGGAAGCCAGTGATCGCAGTGATTCGAGGTTGGCTTTCTTGTCCGTCCCCGGGGCGAATTGGGCAATCGCGACAACGGTCTGGGCGGGGGTGGCAACGGTGGCTTCGGTCATGCTCCATACGCTAGGCGAAACCCGCTGGGAGGGTGGATCTGTCGTAAATGCACCCCCGGTATGTCGTCGTGTCTATACTCTATCCGCTAAACTGCTGGTCAAATGAGTGATATTGAGCGTGACCCCGAACCCCCAACATTTGCCGACCTCGACATCGATGATCGGGTACTGAAGGCACTGTCAGACGTGGGCTACGAGTCGCCCTCGCCGATTCAGGCTGCCACCATTCCGCCGCTGCTCGAAGGCAAGGACGTCGTCGGTCTCGCACAGACCGGTACCGGCAAGACCGCAGCTTTCGCAGTTCCAGTCCTGTCGCGGATCGACACGTCGATCAAGCAGACCCAGGCGCTGGTGCTTGCTCCCACGCGTGAGCTGGCGCTTCAGGTTGCCGAGGCATTCGGCAAGTACTCCGCGCACATCCCCGGACTCAACGTGCTGCCGATCTACGGTGGCCAGAGCTACGGCGTCCAGCTGTCGGGCCTGCGCCGCGGCGCACACGTCGTCGTCGGTACCCCGGGTCGTGTCATCGACCATCTCGAAAAGGGCACCCTGGATCTGACCAATCTCAAGTACCTCGTTCTCGACGAGGCCGACGAGATGCTCAAGATGGGGTTCCAGGAGGACGTCGAGCGCATCCTCCGCGACACCCCCGGCGACAAGCAGGTCGCCCTGTTCTCCGCAACGATGCCCGGCTCGATTCGCCGGATCTCGAAGCAGTACCTGAACAATCCGGTAGAGATCACCGTCAAGTCCAAGACGTCGACCGCCTCGAACATCACGCAGCGCTACATTCAGGTTGCTCATCAGCGCAAGCTCGATGCACTGACCCGAGTCCTCGAGGTCGAGGCATTCGAGGCGATGATCATCTTCGTCCGTACCAAGCAGGCCACCGAAGACCTGGCGGAGAAGCTGCGGGCCCGCGGGCACTCGGCCGCCGCGATCAACGGCGACATCGTCCAGGCACAGCGTGAGCGGACCATCGGTCAGCTCAAGAACGGCGCCCTCGACATCCTTGTCGCGACCGACGTTGCCGCTCGAGGCCTCGACGTCGATCGAATCTCCCACGTCGTCAACTACGACATCCCGCATGACACGGAGTCGTACGTTCACCGCATCGGTCGTACCGGCCGCGCCGGTCGTCAGGGTGACGCGTTGCTGTTCGTCGCTCCGCGTGAGCGTCATCTGCTCAAGTCCATCGAGAAGGCGACGCGTCAGCCGCTTGCGGAGATGCAGCTTCCCAGTGTCGACGACGTCAA
This sequence comes from Rhodococcus sp. IEGM 1406, assembly GCF_030056745.1. Taxonomy (NCBI): domain Bacteria; kingdom Bacillati; phylum Actinomycetota; class Actinomycetes; order Mycobacteriales; family Nocardiaceae; genus Rhodococcus; species Rhodococcus sp. IEGM 1406. Next base: position 1,943,091 of record NZ_JASHKO010000001.1, read on the forward strand.
CGCCCAGCGCGTGGCCAAGTTCGGTGACTCCATCACCGAGAGCCTGGCCTCGGAGAATCTCGCGATGTTCCGCAAGATGATCGAGGACTACGACCAGGAACACGATGTTCCGCTCATCGACATTGCTGCCGCTCTGGCATTGCAGTCGCGCGACGGCGAAGCATTCTTGCTTTCTCCCGAGCCGCCGGCACCGCCGCGCCGTGAGCGCGAGCCGCGTGAACCGCGTCCCCCTCGTCGTTTCGACGACGGCCCGGCTCCTCGCTCGCGTGGACCCGAGGGCCAGGAGTTGGCTGCATACCGCATTGCAGTCGGCAAGCGTCACCGCGTCGTTCCGGGTGCCATCGTCGGTGCCATCGCCAACGAGGGTGGACTTCGTCGAAGCGACTTCGGGCACATCAGCATTCGCCCGGATCACAGCATCGTCGAGCTGCCGGCCGACCTCTCCAACGAGACTCTCGAAGCTTTGCGTCGCACACGCATCTCCGGCGTCCTGATCCAGCTGCAGCCTGATTTCGGCCCGCCGCAGGGACGTCCGAGTGGCCGTGGCGACCGTGGTGGCCGGGACGATCGCGGTGGACGTGACGACCGCCGCGGTGGCGGACGCGATCGCTACAATGACTGACCTACAGCTTCAACGACTGACATAAAGACTGAAACAGGCGCTGCCCTCCGCGAGGAGGACAGCGCCTGTTTCTGTGTGTGGGGGGCAAGGCGCTGCGCGGTATCAGATCGGCGTCGGTGCGAGGGCGCCGTTCTTCCGGGCGTTGGTGTCGAACTGCGTACGGTACAACTCGGCGTAGCGGCCACCGTGCGCGAGCAGTTCCTCATGGTTGCCGCGCTCGACGATCTGGCCTGCTTCGACGACAAGGATCAGGTCGGCGGAACGGATCGTCGACAACCGGTGAGCGATCACCACCGCAGTCCGCCCGGCGAGTGCTTCGCCGAGTGCTTCCTGAACCGCGGCTTCCGACGTCGAGTCGAGATGCGCGGTGGCCTCGTCCAGGATGACGACGCGAGGCTGGGCCAGGAGCAGTCGTGCGATGGTGAGGCGTTGACGCTCGCCGCCCGAGAGGCGGTAACCGCGTTCACCCACCACGGTCTCCAGTCCGTCGGGCAGCGACGCAACCAGGTCGGTGAGCCGTGCTCGCTCCAGAACCTCGCGCAGATCTTCTTCGGTGGCATCCGGTCGCGCAAGGAGCAGGTTGGATCGAAGGCTCTCGTGGAACAGGTGCCCGTCCTGCGTGACCATGCCGACGGTCTCGCGAATGGAATCGGCACTGAGGTCGCGGACGTCGACGCCGCCCAACTCGACCGCACCGGAGTCGATGTCGTAGAGGCGGGGAATCATCTGCGCCACGGTCGACTTTCCGGCACCGGACGTGCCGACCAGGGCGACCATCTGTCCTGCTTCGGTGCGGAACGACAGGTTGTGCAACACGTCCTCGCCGCCGCGGGTGTCGAGGATCGCGACTTCCTCCAGAGAAGCTAGTGACACCTTGTCCGCGGATGGGTACGCAAAAGTGACGTTCTTGAACTCGACGGACACCGGGCCATCCGGCACCGTGCGTGCATCGGGCTTCTCGGTGATGAGCGGTGCCAGATCGAGAATCTCGAATACCCGCTCGAAGCTGACCAGGGCGCTCATGACATCGACCCGGGCGCTGGCCAGTGCGGTCAACGGTGAGTACAGCCGCGTCAACAACAGTGCCATCGCCACGACGGCGCCTGCGTCCAATTGTCCGCGCAGCGCGTAGAAGCCGCCGAGTCCGTAGACGAGGGCAAGAGCAAGGGCCGAGACCAGGGTCAGCGCTGTGACGAAGACGGACTGCAGCATTGCGGTCCGGACTCCGATGTTGCGCACACGCCTGGCGCGAACCGCGAACTCCGCCGACTCTTGCGACGGGCGGCCGAACAGCTTGACCAGAGTCGCGCCGGGAGCGGAGAACCGCTCCGTCATCTGGGTGCTCATGAGCGAATTATGGTTGGCTGCTTCACGATTGAGTGCTGCAAGTTTTGCGCCCATGCGCCGTGCGGGGATGACGAAGATCGGGAGAAGTAGCAGCGCGAGGACGGTGATCTGCCAGGAGATCCCGAGCATGACGATCAGCGTGATCACCAGGGTGACCAGGTTGCTGACCACTCCGGACAAGGTGTCGCTGAAGGCGCGCTGAGCGCCGATGACGTCATTGTTGAGACGGCTGACCAGTGCTCCGGTTCGAGTTCTGGTGAAGAACGCGATGGGCATCTTCTGGACGTGATCGAAGACGGTGGTGCGCAGATGCAGGATCAGGTCTTCGCCGATGCTGGCCGAGAGCCACCGGGTCAACAGGCCCAGAGCGGCTTCGAGAAGTGCAACCAGTGCGATCAGGGCGGCAAGTTTGACGACCACGTCGACGGCGTCGCCGCCGACTATCGCGTTGACCACGCGCCCGGCCAGGACGGGTGTTGCCACGGCAAGCGCAGCAGTGACGACACTCAGTACGAGGTACCAGCTGAGGTTGCGTTTCTGTGGAACTGCGAACGTCGCGATCCGCTTCAGTGTCGCCTTCGAGAACGGGCGTCGATCTTCTTGCGCGTGCATCGCGTTGTACATCGCGTTCCACGCGGTGACTTCCATACTCATGACTTCGCCCCTCCGGTCGCCGGCCACGAAGATTACGTGGCCGGTACGACACGAAGGTAGAACCTCAACCAAACTTCAGGTCAAGTGCGGCCTCAGCGGGCCACGTCGACCACCACTCGCGGAGGGTCGCTGAGCGTCGTGACCGTGAACGGCTGCTTCTCGGTCACGCCGATGAACGACTGGGTGACTCCCTCGAAGACGTTGGACCCGTTGACCTCGTTCACGACTCCGCCGACGCCGGGGACCGGGTTGGGGCCGGAGTACTGCTCGACTCCGCTGTCGAAGGGATAGGCGGAACCGTCGATCAGGACCTGGATCACTGCGGCACCCTTGATGTCCACGGGCTTACCGCTGCCTTCCTGTGTCGCCGCGTCGACGTACTTGACGCGCCATCCGGGTGTGCCGGTTCCGCCCATTTCGTAGACGACGCGATCGAATCCGTCGTGCTCGCCCACTCGGATGTCGACGACGGTGAGCTTGGATTCGGTTCCCGCAGCCGACGTCTTGTCGGAGCTGTCCGTCGGGACTGGTTCTGTGGTCGACGCTGCTGCACTCGAGGTCGAGGTGACGGCCGAGGTGGCTGCCGTGGGAGTGGTCTCCGCGTCCTGCGAACAGGCAGTCAGGCTCACGCCCACTGCGATGGCAGCGACAGCGGCAAATGATCTCGTCCGGTTCGTTGTCATGACTCGATCGTAGGGCTCGCGTTATCGGGATCCGCGGCGGCGGTGCCCGCAGTTACCTAACCGATATCGCCGTCGACATAGAGCCACTTACCCTCTGTTCGCGCAAATCGACTGCGTTCGTGGAGCATTCCCCGCTCGCGCCCGAATGTGTAGTGAGCGCGAAATTCCACGACGCCGTCGGAATCGAACAGCCCGCCCCGTTCGGTGTCCAGGATCTCCAACCGGAGCCATGTCTGGTCGGGGTCGAGATCGAGTTCGGTGGGGCGATGGTCGGGATGCCAAGTCTGCGTGAGATATTCGTCGTCCATCACAGCGAAGGCCGTGTAACGCGAACGCATCAGGGTTTCGGCAGTCGGTGCGTGCGCTTCGCCGCTGATGTACTTTCCGCAGCATTCGGCCAACGCGTTGCCGCTGCCGCACGGGCACGGATCGGTCGGATTGGGTGTGGTGGGGCGGCGCGAAGTCACCGCCCCATTACAGCACGCGAACTCAGACCAGTTTGTGTTCGCGGTTGTCCCAGTACGGTTTGCGGAGGTCGCGCTTGAGGATCTTTCCGGTGGGATTGCGGGGAAGGATCTCGACGACGTCGATACTGGTCGGGCACTTGAACTTTGCGAGGCGTTCCTGTGTGTAGGTGATCAGTTCGGCTTCGTCGATCTGCGCTTCGGCAGTGAGAACCACGACTGCCTTGACGGTTTCACCCCAACGGTCGTCGGGAACGCCGATGACCGCGACCTCGGCGATTGCCGGATGCTCCACCAGTACTCGTTCGATCTCGGGGGAGTAGACGTTCTCGCCGCCGGTGATGATCATGTCCTTGAGGCGGTCCTCGATGAAGACGAAGCCGTCGGAGTCGGCGCGGCCCATGTCGCCGCTACGCAGCCACCCATCTGCGGTAATCGTTTCGGCCGTCGCCTCGGGCTTGCCCAGGTATCCGGGGGTGCACTGTTCGGATCGCCACCACAGTTCGCCGGTCGTTCCGGTGGGCACGTCCTCGAGCGTGACGGGGTCCACCACACGCATCTCGACGCCGGGGATCGCCGTGCCTGCTGATGCCATGCGCTCGACCTGCGACTCGTCGCGGTGAACGTCCGGCATCAACGCGGTAATGACACCTGCCATTTCGGTCATGCCGTAGACCTGGACGAATTCGGTGTCCGGCCAAGCCGCGAGTGCTGCTCGCAACAACGGAAGGGGCATGGGGGCGGCGCCGTAGGTAATGCGTTTGAATGCCTTGAAGGCGGCGACGGCCTGCTCGCCTGCGGCCAGGACTCCGGCAATGACCGGTGGGACGAGAAAGGCGATGTTGGCTCCGGCGGCGAGACCGGCGAAGATCGACGGTCCGTCGGCTTCTCTCGTGAAGTAACAGCGCCCACCCGTGTGAATTGCCATGATGGCGTAGCACGTTCCGCCGACGTGAAACATCGGCATCGCGATCAAGAATCGGTGATCCTCGTGGGCCGGCAGGATTTCGAGCACATTGTTGCTGTGCGCGAACAGGTTTCGATGCGTGAGCTGTACGCCTTTGGGCCGACCGGTCGTCCCGGAACTGTAGAGAACCAGAGCGGTGGCATCGGGGCTCACCCCGGGGCGGGAGTGCAGCGGTGCGACCTCGTCGATCCACGGTTCGAACTCGTCGTGTTCCCCGCCGACGGCGAAGATCGATTCGACGGCCGTCAAGCGGTCGCGCATGGCGACGATCTGGGGGAGTAGTTCGCTGCCGACAAACAGAATGCGAGCGCCACAGTCCGCGAGGACGTAATCCAGCTCTTCGCCCGAAAGTCGCCAGTTGGGAATGACATTCGCGGCGCCGAGCAGTGAGGCGGCGTAGGTGACTTCGAGGCAGGACAGATGATTCTTGTCGACGAACGCGACAGTGTCGCCGGCGCCGATGCCGGATTCAGCGAGGGCGGCGGCGATACGCAAGATGCGGTCTCGCCACTGGGCCCACGTGTATTCGGTCCCTTGGAAGGTCATCGCTGTTTGATCAGGCTTGACCGTCGCCCAGTGCTCTAGCCGATCGAAAATGATTCCAGCGGTGGCGTCGGACATTCGGCCGCCTCTCTCGTGTGATTGGTGTCACAAGGTTAATGTGCGCCCGGTCTTCGTATCGCTGTTTCTCGTCAATGCGCACAAGCAGAAAGAGCACATTCCCGCGACCCTGACCGGCTCGGCTGCAGATATCAGGGTGGTCCCCGATGGCGAGCGCGCCCGACACCCGACAGGATGGAACCAACCATTGCGGGCGTCCGTGTTTTCACGGGCGCCCGTCACGCCCACAAGTAGTACCGAAGTGAACAGGAAAGGCGATCATGAGTTCGCACGCCCAGGATGTCGCGGCCCGCGCAGTCGGCCTGTCCAAGACCTACGGCACCGGAGATACCCAGGTGCACGCACTCAGTTCGGTGTCCGCAGATTTCGCCCGCGGTGAGTTCACGGCGATCATGGGGCCGTCCGGTTCCGGTAAGTCGACGCTGATGCATTGCCTCGCCGGTCTGGATTCCGCAAGTTCGGGTTCCGTTCTCATCGGCGACACGGAACTCACGACGCTTTCCGACAAACAGATGACCCAATTACGACGCGATCGCATCGGTTTCGTTTTCCAGGCGTTCAACCTGGTGCCGACGCTGACGGCGCTCGAGAACATCACGTTGCCGCTCGACATCGCGGGACGCAAAGCGGACCAGACCTGGCTGAACAGCGTCCTGACCAAGCTGGGTCTCGGGGATCGCCTCGATCACCGGCCGGGAGAGCTCTCGGGTGGTCAGCAGCAGCGTGTGGCGTGTGCGCGTGCCCTGGCGGGTCAGCCGGAGATCATCTTCGGCGACGAGCCGACCGGAAACCTCGATTCGAAGTCCTCCGGGGAGGTGCTCTCGATCCTGCGGGCGGCCGTCGACGAGTTCAACCAGACCGTGGTGATCGTGACGCACGATCCGCGGGCAGCGGCGTATGCCGACCGGGTGGTGTTCCTCGCGGACGGCAAGATCGTCGACGAATTGCGCGAGCCTACGGCGGATTCGGTCCTCGACCGGATGAAGCGTCTGGACGCTCCGCAGGCGGTCGTGAACGTGGAAGCCGGGGCTTGAGCACATGGCTTCGGTAAGCAACTCGCCGATGCGCAAGGTTTCCCTGCGCAACTTGGCGGCACACAAGGTGCGACTTGCGCTGACGGTTCTCTCCGTGGTGCTTGGCACGGCTTTTGTCGCGGGGTCGTTCGTTTTCACCGACACCCTCCAGAAGACTTTCGATTCGATCTTCGAGAACACCGCCCAGGGCGTCGACGTCCGGGTATCGATGGAAGAACGCAACACCAGTGGTGTTCCGGTGGAGGATGTCGACAAACTTGCGGCGGTCGACGGCGTCCGAGCGGTAGCCCCGGCCGTCAGTGGACAGATCGTCCTGATCAACGCAGACGGCGGCGCTGTTCAGACCGGCGGCGCGCCGAGTATCGGGCAGTCCTACCTACCGCCGGGCCAGGCGATTGCCGAACCCGACACCTTCGTCGAGGGCGCGCCTCCGACGCAGACCGGTCAGGTCGCGCTGAACACCAGCGCCGCCGAGCGAGCCGGACTGAAGGTGGGGGACTCCGCCAAGGTTCTGGCACCGGCCCGCGGAATCGTGGACGTGACGTTGTCCGGCATCTACGAGGGGGCGGGCAGTGACACCGGCGGGTTCATCGGCGCGCTCTTCACCGACGAGCAGGCCCGTGGACTATTCACCGACGGCCAACACGTCGAGTACATCGACGTCGCGGGCGACGGGGTGTCGCAGACGGAACTACAGCAACGCGTCGAGCAGGTTTTCCCCGATCTCAAGGTGCAGACCGGCGACCAGGTTCGTGAGGAGACCAAGGCCGAGGTCGACTCGGCGCTGAGCTTCATCAACTACTTCCTGTTGGCGTTCGGCGCGATTGCTCTGCTCGTCGGAACGTTCATCATCTACAACACCTTCTCGATGATCGTGGCGCAGCGTCTTCGTGAGCTGGCGCTGCTGCGTGCGATCGGTGCGAGCCGAGCGCAGGTCGGCCGTTCGGTGGTCACCGAGGCGCTCGTGGTCGGACTCATCGGCAGCATCATCGGTCTGCTCGGCGGTATCGGTCTCGCCTACGGATTGCGCAGTCTGCTCAACACATTCGACGTCGGTCTGCCGGAAGGCCCGCTCCAGGTGGGTGCCCGCACGATCATCGTCGCGTTGGTAGTCGGCGTCGTCGTCACGACGCTCAGCGCTTACGCCCCGGCTCGTCGTGCGTCGAAGATCCCGCCGGTAGCGGCCATGCGTGAGGAGTTCGCCTCTACCGGTGACTCACTGCGAGTGCGGACGTTGATCGGTGCGATTCTCGGCGTGATCGGTGTGGCACTGCTCGTGTTCGGCTCTCGCGGTACCGGTGGTGGGGCTGCGTTGATAGTCGGACTCGGTGCGTTCTCGTTGATCATCGCGGTTCTTCTCGGGGCTCCGGCGCTGTCGCGACCGATCGTCGGCGCGCTCGGTGCCGTGTTCGCCAAGCCGTTCGGCGCCATCGGGCGATTGGCCCGTACCAATGCGGTGCGTAATCCTCGCCGTACGGCCGCAACGGCATTCGCGCTGACTCTCGGTCTGATGCTGGTGACGGTCATCGGAGTGTTCGGTTCCTCGGCCAAGGCGAGCATCAATGCTCTTGTGGACGTGGGTGTCTCGGCCGACTACATCCTGACCGGTCCCAACGCGATCGGTGTGCCGCGAGGTGCGGCCGACGCGGTCCGGCAGGTACCCGACGTACAGAGCGCCACGTCCTTGCACGGGGTGCGCGCGAAGGTCGACGGTGAGGACGAGCAGGGTGCTTCGTTCGACGGACCGATCGAAGGCGTGCTCGAGTACAAGATCCTCGAGGGCACTGTCGATCTGACCGGCAACAACATGCTCGTCTCGAAGTCGACTGCGGATGACAAGGGCTGGACTGTCGGCTCGACCCAGACGTTGACCGGTCCTGGCGGCGTCGAGTACCAGACCGTTGTCGCGGGAGTGTTCGAGGACAACCAGCTGATCGGCTCGTGGATCGTCTCGGACGAGGCGTACCGGAAACTGATGCCGGCCGAGAGTCTCCCGGACTTCGTGGTGCTGGTGAAGGCGAAGCCTGGTGCGGATCTGACTACGCTGCGATCCGAGCTGGAAACGGCCACGGAGAAGTACGTCGTCGTCCAGGTGCAGGATCGTGAGGAGTTCAAGGGAACTCAGGGCCAGCAGATCAACACCTTGTTGGCGATCCTCTACGGACTGCTTGCACTCGCGGTCGTGATCGCAATCCTGGGCATCATCAACACCTTGGCGCTGTCGGTGGTCGAGCGGCGACGAGAAATCGGAATGCTGCGAGCTGTCGGCATGCAGCGCGGACAGATGCGACGCACGATCTACCTCGAGTCGGTGCTCATCGCGGTGTACGGCGCGGCGGTCGGAGTTGTTCTCGGCATCGCGTTCGGTTGGGCCTTCGTGAGCACTCTCGCGGATCAGGGCCTCGACAAGATCACGATCCCGTGGGGTCAGGTGGTCGGAATGCTGATCGGCTCGGGTGTGGTCGGTGTCTTGGCGGCGCTGTGGCCGGCCAACCGAGCGGCCAAGACGAAGCCGCTGGAGGCGATTGCAGACATGTAGGGCCTTCGGCCCCGTGCGCACTTTTGGTAGCGGAAGCAGCCGAAAGTGCGCACGGTACCGTTGCCACATGAGCACCCTTCAAGAAGTCGGCGAACGTGAATCCTGGCGCTGCTGGCTGTGTGACGAACCGGTCGATCCCGACATGTCCGTCAATGATCCGCGCGGCCCGAGCATCGACAGCATCAACACCGCAAAAAAGGGTGGCAAGACAAAAGGTGGCGTCGAACGCTTGGCGCACCGCGCATGCAACACCAAGAAGGGTGCGGTCAAACCTGTTGTGGAATGGCCGGATCGGCTGTTCGTCGTGGATCCCGCTCCGATCATCGGGGTCGTGGAGCAACTCGAGCGCAAGGGTGGCCGCGTCGCCGTCGCTCGCTGCCCCGGCAAAGACGACGCCCAGGAAGCGTCGGACTGGCTGATCGACCGGTTGTCACGTTTGGCTCCGTCGCTGAACGTGGAAACGAGCATCGACGCCGCGGGCGGGGGTTACCTGCTGGTCCTCAAAACCGTGTAGTAGCTCGGTTCCGAGTGCCGTCTTTCGCGGTACCTGTTCCGCCTCCAGTGTCGTCGGGGTACGGTCGAACCGAACATGAATCCGGTTTCGAGTGCGAAGGAATCCCGATGAACCTGGCATTGACCGACGAGGAACTAGCGTTCCGCGACGAGATGCGGACGTTCTTCCGTACGCAAATCCCCGCGGACATCAGGGAGGCGTACGCCCACGGCGAGGAGTTGGGGCGCGACCGTATGGTCGAGGCGCAGCAGATCCTCAATGCTCACGGTCTGGCGGTACCGCACTGGCCGGTCGAGTGGGGCGGCAAGGACTGGACCCCGGTCCAGCACAACATCTGGCTCGACGAACTTCAGCTTGCGTCGGTCCCCGAACCGTTGGCGTTCAACGCCAACATGGTCGGTCCGGTCATCGCAGCCTTCGGCTCGCAGGAGCAGAAGGAGAAGTTCCTTCCCGCGACCGCGAACCTCGACATCTGGTGGTGCCAGGGATTCTCCGAACCCGAGGCCGGCTCCGACCTCGCTTCGCTCAAGACCCGCGCGGTCCGCGACGGCGACGACTGGGTCATCAACGGTCAGAAGACCTGGACGACGCTGGGACAGTACGCCGACTGGATCTTCTGCCTCGTGCGTACCAATCCCGATGCGCCCAAGCGCCAGGCAGGTATCTCGTTCATTCTGGTCGACCTGAAGACGCCTGGAGTCACGGTCCGCCCGATCAAGCTGATCGACGGCGGCTACGAGGTTAACGAAGTGTTCTTCGAGGACGTCCGCGTTCCGGGAGAGAACCTGGTCGGTGAAGAGAACCAGGGCTGGGGCTACGCCAAGTTCCTGCTCGGCAACGAGCGCACCGGTGTCACCCGCGTCGGTTTCTCGAAGGTTCGTCTGGCCCAGGCCAAGGCACGCGCTGCCGAGGTCAAGGTCGGTAACGGGACCCTGCTCGAAGATCCGCTCTTCGCTGCTCGCCTCGCCGAACTCGAAAACGAATTGCTTGCCCTCGAGCTCACTCAGCTCCGGGTGGTCGCCAGTTCCGCTGACGGCCAGCCGAACCCGGCGTCGTCTCTGCTCAAGCTTCGTGGCTCCGAATTGCAGCAGGCGAGCGTCGAATTGCTGATGGACGTGGCCGGCCCTGATTCACTGCCGTACGACGCGGGCAGCGACATCGCCTCCGCGAGCTGGGCGCAGCACACTGCCCCGACGTACCTGAACTACCGCAAGGTATCCATCTACAGCGGATCGAGCGAAGTGCAGCGCAGCATCATCGCCTCCTCGATCCTCGGATTGTGAGGCGTGGCATGGACTTCGAACTGAACGACGAACAGAAGCTTCTCCGCGACACCACCAAGGACCTCCTCTCGCGTAGCTACGACGCCGAAAAGCGCAACGCGATCATCGACTCCGATCCAGGGTGGAGTCCGCAGGTCTGGAAGCAGTTGGCCGAGGTCGGCTTGCTCGGCCTGACGTTCTCCGAGGACGACGGCGGCATGGACGCGGGCCCGGTGGAAATCGGTGCGGTCATGACCGAGATCGGTCGACGCTTGGCACCCGAACCGTTACTCGACGCGGTCGTGACGCCGGGCGGGCTCATAGCCGAAGGGGGCAGTGCAGAGCAGCGCTCGTCGATTCTTCCCGGAGTGTCCGAGGGCACCACGTTCCTCGCCTTCGCCGATCAGGAACCCGGAATCCGTTGGCCGGCAACCGAACGGGCCACCGCGGCGGCGCAGGTCGACGGCGGCTGGACCGTCACCGGCATCAAGAATCCGGTCGGGCACGGCGCGACGGCGGACATCCTCGTCGTGAGCGCTGCGCTCCCCGATGGCGGCGTCGGACTGTTCCTCGTCAAGGGTGATGCCTCGGGCTTGGTACGCAAGTCCTACGCCACTCACGACGGTTTGCGCGGGGCGCAGATCGAGTTCACCGATACTCCAGCCGAAGCACTCGGTGAGGGCGGTGACGCTTCTGCTCTGATCCAGGCCGCTCAGATCCGTGAGCAGGCTGCTCTGTGTGCCGAGGCTGTCGGAGCGATGGAAGAGGCGCTACGCCTGACCACCGAATACCTGAAGACGCGTAAGCAATTCGGAGTTCCGCTCGCGAAGTTCCAGACGCTGACGCACCGCGCCGCCGACCTGTACGTCTCGCTCGAGTTGGCACGCAGCATGAGTCTGTACGCAACGATGTCCCTTGCCGACGGCGTCGTCGATCCGGTGATCGCTTCGCGGGTGAAGTTGCAGATCGGGCGTTCGGCTCGGCTCATCGGCCAGGAAGCGATCCAGATGCACGGTGGCATCGGTATGACCGCGGAGTACCCGGTGGGTCACTACGTGAGCCGTCTCGTCGCCATCGAGCACACCCTCGGCAGCACCGAAGATCACCTCCGGGTGTTGGCCGCCGGTGTGGCTGATCACGAGATGGTCAGCGTGGTCTGATCTTTCACCATCGACAGAGGGGCCGCATTCTGTTCGAGGGATGCGGCCCCTTTGTCGTTCAGTGGTGATTACGTAGAACGTCCAAGCGGAGTTGGCGCTGCTCGATGTTGACGGCGCTGTCGGTGAATGCTTGTTGCCACCCGGGGTCACTCGTTCGTGCCGCCGCGTCCTGCAGAAGCGGTACGGCGTCGAAAGGGAAGCGCGCCTGCACGCTTCGCAGAGTGGAAAAGTGACTGTGCCGCGAGTGAATGCCCAAGTCCTCACCCGTAGCAGCATGCTCCATCGCTTCGTTCTCCAAGGCGTTCAACAACTTTTCGGCGACGGCCAGGGGCCATGGACGGTCGATGCCGTCGAGTAGTGCGCTGCCGTCGACGCCCAGAAGGTATTCGTCCGCGTGGCCGGCAACGATGTATTCGACGCGCTCGCGTGGGTCCGCGATGGCGACGATTCTCCGGTCGGTCGTGCGCCCGTCCCGCTCCAGAAATGCCGACGCCCACGCTGTGTTCTTCTGAAGAACTGTTGCGGCAGTCCATGATTCGATCATCACGGTGCGCCATTGCTTCTCGATGGGGATGGTGAGGGCCTCGCGTGGCGAACCGGCCATCGATTCCCACAGCGTCAGTGGAGTGGCGGTCACGACTTGCCGTAACCACCAGCGCCGGATGCCTTTGTTCTTGTAGTGGACGTCTTCGATGCCGTCACGAAATGCGTGGTCGTCGAGCGAGCCTGGCAACCGGACGGCAAGGCGCGGTCGCAACGGCTTCGTTTCGAGCCGGACCCACGACTTAGCCCGAGTGACCATGCGAGAGGCAAAAGGAGATCGGGGGAGTTGCCGTAGTAGTTGAATTGCACGCTCACGAACCCGCACGGCTGGATCGTCGAGTGCACGCTCGAGGAGGGTGTGATCGTGTTCACCCAGTCCGACCTCGAGGTGATCGAGGAAGTGCAGGCGGTTTGCGGTGGGCTCGTCGTCCCAGGCGATCTCGAGCTCCTCGCTCGCCAGTTCCGGGTCGACCGTACGTATGTAATCGAACCAGGCCGTACGGTCGTTCGGATCGGGCGATAGCCACAGTTCGTCCCGGCGTGACCCGATCCGCCGCAATTGGGCCCAATCGGGATTCTGCTCCGCCAGGTACTGCCCGCGTCGACCGGCGAGGCGAAGGAGCGCCTCGCGGTGCTCGGGATACTTCAGCGCGGCTTCCATGAAGAGCGGAACACTGGCCGCGGGCGCGAGGAATCCGCGTTGGTCGGCCATCGCGAACCATTCCGCGAGAGTCCAGGAACGTACCTGCAACAACGACTGGAGTTGTTCGATCGCGAGATCGGGAAGTAGTGGTTGAACCGCTGGAGGAGTCCGCGGTGCGCGCGAGTGACCTGCTTGCGCGTCTGATCGCAGGGAGGTCACCCGCCTACGGTATGGCAGAGGTGCGTCGACTTCGGGAGCAGGGGTCGGGCGCGTGTCGGCAGATTCTGGAACAGTGGTAACCGGCACCCAGCAGGAGGCGTGAGATGACGGATGGCCGTGAGATGGCAGACGGAAATGGCGACGTCTTTGTCGTGGCGTCGGTGACCGAACGGCGAACGCTCATCTCCACCCGAGTCAGGGAGTGGTGTGCGGCGGGGACCGTCGAGTCGAACCGGCCGGAGTTGTCCGACGATGTCGCACTGCTGATCGCCGGCGGCTATGCGGACGAGTCGACGCGGTCGATCCTGGCGAACCGGCGCGGTGTCGGACGTTCGTTCCCCGAGATCGGCGGCTTTTCGGAGTTGAGGTATCTCACCGACGAGCTGGCCCGCACCAGGCGTCGACTGCTCGCGACACGCATCGGTCCCGTTCAGGTTGTCCTCGAACGGCGGGTGCACACGCTGGACAAGCGCGTTCAGTCGATGCGATCGGCGATCGTGCATTCCAATCGTCATTTCGCGAGCAGCGTCCGTGCCATCCGCAAGGACCGCCGCGACGGTCTCCATCTCGACGTCGAGCAGCGCGAGGCTCTCTTTGCCGGGCTCACCTGTACGCCGGTTCCAGCCAAGCTGCCGGTGGGTCTCGGTGTCGTGGCCAGCAGTGGAAACGCAGCACTCGACAAACTCGCCGCCCAGTTCGGGAAGGTCCAGGGAACCGGTGTCATCGCCGATGCCGGAAGACGCATCGCGGAAGTCCTCGACGGACTGGTCGATTCCGAACCCGAAGGACGCGCCGGTGAGTACGACGCACTGCTTTACCTCGCCGGGAATCTTTTCGACCGGATCGAGAGTTCCAGCGCGTGGCATTCCGATCACTTCGTCATTCAACGTAATCAACTGGACTTGGCAGACGAGATCACGCAGATCGCGGTCGATACCGTAGCGCTGCGTTCGATACTCGCAGAGCTGGACGACGCGGCTGCGCTGGCACGCGACGAGGGAACCCGAGCCGGAATCGCTTCGCGAAGGGAAGCACTCGGCACGGTCTGGGACCAGCTGGTCGAGCGCGTCGCGGCGCTCGCGCGGATCGGTGACCTGGTCGCACGGGCCGAGGATCAGTTGAGTTCGCAGCGCGCGGTTGCGCATGCAGCGAGCCTCGACAGCCGGATCGACGACCTACTCGCGCGCTCTGGTTCACGTGAACTTTCGGCTGCCAACACGCACTACGTCGGGGATCAATTCGACGGTGTGGAAGAACTGATGTTCGCTCACCGGGCGGCTCTTTACGGGGACATTGCACTGCTGACCTCCGGGAACGAGCGTCGGGCGCCGTAGTCAGGCTGTCGCCGGAGCTGTAAGGTCGAAGGTACTGACCGGCCGCACGATCGAAGAACAGGCCGAGAATTCGCTCTTTGCTCGACCCCGATGCCGATCCGGTGATGCGGGCGTACCCGCTCGAGACAGGTCGATCATGGAAGACACCGCAAGCCGCGGCATCAATGCGTTCATTTCCGAAGCTACGCAGCGTGGGGGCAAGGCTGTCCGCCTCACGCACTCACGTCGTAATCCCGTCGAGGTGACGGGCGCAGACGGCATCAGCCGAATCGTCCGAGTGCGTTCCAAGCTCGACGGTGACTGGCAGGCCAGGCGTCAGGACGAGTCGCTCGAGAGCGACGACACGCGCTCCGAGTTCTGGGTGTTCGTCGACCTGGCTGCAGACCCGCACGAGTTCTTCATGCTGCCCTCCAACGAGGTCGCGGACGACATCCGTGCCGAGGTCGACCTGTGGATCATGGACAGCCCCGGACGCAATCGCACCGGACATCACGCGATTCCGCGCGGACGCGTCGTACACGGTCACGATCGTTGGGATGCGCTGGGCCTGGCCGCGGTCAAGGATCCGAGCATTTACGTGGAGGCCCCGGTTGCGACCAAGCGCAAGACGTCGCCGGTCGCCGCGAAGAAGCGTCGCGCCAGCGGTGTCGAGGAGATCGAAGTTGTCGACAATCGCCTCGAGATGACGGCTGATTGCCATGGATACCGCTGGGTCGGACGCTTCGACGAAAGCACCGAGGTCGTCGAGATCATGCGCGGACCGATGGAAGGCCGCCGATTCCCTGATCCGACCGCGGCCGCCAATGCCGTGACCGGTCACATTTCAGGCGACACCGAGAGCCATGACGGCTGGTCGTTTTGGACGATCAACAACACGGCCCTCGGCGCTCATCTCAAAACTGCCTGATTTCAGGCGCCGACTGCCGCCGACACCCGTTCGAGAGTGTCCAGTTCATTCGACGACAGCACCAGATTCGGGGCGTCCAGTAGCGCCGGGAGCTGCTCCGGCCGGCTGACGCTCGCGATCGGTGCGGTGATGCCAGGTCGAGTCAGCAGCCAGGCCAGCGCGACGGTCGAGATCTCGCTGTCGTGTGCCTGCGCGATTGTTGCCAGTTCCGCGACGACGTCGAGTCCGGCGTCGCTGAAGTATCCGGCGGTCAGCCGTTCGCGGGAGCTGCCTTCGATGTCCGCGCGGGTCTTGTACTTTCCGGTCAGGAAGCCGGAAGCGAGAGCGAAGTACGGGAAGACGCTGATGTTGTTGTCGGTGGCGATCTGCGCGAGTTCGGGTTCGTACGACTTGCGGTGCACCAGGTTGTAGTGCGGTTGCAGCGCGATGGGCGCGGCGTAACCGTTCTCCTCGGTGATCCGCAGCCACTCCCGGACGCGGTCGGGGCTGTAGTTGGAGATTCCGAGATAGCGAACCTTGCCCGCGACGACCAACGCATTGAAGGCTTCGAGAGTTTCCTCAAGCGGAGTCTGCGGGTCGTCGAAATGTGCGTAGTACAGATCGATGCAGTCCGTCTGCAGGCGCTGCAGCGACGCCTCAGCTGCGGCCGCGATGTTGTCGGCCTTCAATCCCTTGAAATCGGGATGGCTACCCACCTTGGTGGCGACGACGATGTCGTTCTGCAGTCCCCGATCGGTGATCCACTTCCCGATGATCGTTTCGGATTCCCCGCCGGAATTGCCGGGAGCCGACGCCGTGTACGAGTCGGAGGTGTCGATGAAGTTTGCACCGGCTTCGGCGAACGAGTCGAGGATCTCGAAGGACGTCTTCTCGTCTGCTGTCCATCCGAAAGGGTTGCCGCCCAAGCTAAGTCGGAAGATGTCGAGGTCCGAATTTCCGATGATCGCCACTGTGTGGAACTCCCGTCGATGAAGGTGGTCGCTGCATCCCGCACCGTACCCTCTCACGGCGCTGACGATGGCGCGCCCTCGCCAGGTTCGCCGAAAAATGTATCGGATCCTGATTGCCGCCGTCGGTGTTGGGTATGGCCTCAAATACTGAATTCTTCGATGGACTGCTGATAGGAGCGTCCGATGATGATTGTCGACGAAGCCACCCGCGTCGTTCGTGGTGTGGCAGACGCAACGACGACGGTGGCTGGAGCCGTCGGTGGTGGAGTGATCGGTGGAGTGACGGGCGGGATACGCGGAACGGCGGAGGGCGTCCGAGACGGAATTCGTGCGGGTAGTTCCTCGACGCCGACCGCGGTTCTCACGATGGCCGCCGTCGGCGCGGCGGGATTGGTGGAGTGGCCGGTGCTCTTGGCGGTCGGCGGCACGGCCCTGGTACTTCACGAATGGGATCGCAAGAGCGCGCGGCCCGATCGTGCGGTCAAGGCGGTTGGGCGCGCGACCAAGACGGAACCGGCAAAGAAGGAATCGAGCGGAAACTCCCACAAGGCGGCCAGTCGGTCGCAGGATCGAACTCACAGTTCTTCGCACACTCGATCCACTTCCTGATGTTCTCAGCGATGGCCCGGCGTGCGGTGTCGGTGGCAACTTTGCCGCCGCGCCTGGCGTTGTCGGGTCTGGCGTTGGTCGGTGGTTCGACGATTCCGCGAACCGCTGTCAGTGACGTGGCGCTGCGGACTGGCACTCTTGCGCTGGCGGGCGTCGGGATGATTCCTGCAGCAGCGGGATCGATTCTTCGTGTGCCGCGAATGCCGGGTTCCGCCTATGTCTCGGCGGCGGCGTCGGCGATCAATTATCAACCCCGGGTGCGTCGGCGAATCGAACAGCGCCTTGGCCGTTCGCTCACCGACTTCGCATTGGAGTCGGCGACGTCGTTCGCGGATGTTCTGACCTATGCGCCTGCGTCATTGGGCGTGGATTTCGGGCTGCGGACGATGCTGCTGCGCGAAACTCTGGCGGCGCGAAACTCTCGGCTGGTGTGGCCACTCGAACCTGGCGCTCGCGGTTCTTCCACGAGGCGTGACCCGAGTGGTCCGGGGGAGCGTTATGCCGACAGGATCGCTGGGGTTCAGCTGGCGGCTGGGGCTGCACTGGCTACCGTGTCTGCCGGCGGTGACACCGTTGCGACGAGCATCAAGGTTTCGGCGCCGCGGCCGCTTCGGATATCGCGCGAATCGTTCGCTGCTGGTTTGTCATACGGTCTGTGCCGGACGCACCACGTCGCCGTTTCGGACCCCGCGGCTCTACGCATGCTCGATCGTGTCGATACCGTCCTCGTCGATCCGAGTGTCCTTTTCGAAGACGCGCTCCGGGTTTCCGACATACGAGAGGTGTCCGAGTCGGACCGCGTCGTGGTGTGGGCACATGCCAGGGAAGCGCTTGACGCCGGCTCGCTCGGGGTCGGCAGACACCGCATCGACGGCGCCGAAGTTGTCGTAAGACCGGTGCGAAAAGGGTTGGCGGAATCACTGATAGGTGAGATACGCGCGAGCGGAGTCGCAGCGGCCACGATCGACGACGACGGGCTCGGATCACTGCGAAGCGGATTCGACGAGCTCTATCCGGCGCCATCGACTCCCGAAGCCGGCCTGCGCGAAGCTCTCTCGGCACTGGTGGCCGAGGGTCGGACAGTTGCGATCGTGTCGAGTAGGGCGATAGCGGGGCAGGCAGTGCTACGCATCGGGATTTCACCACCGAGTGGCGAGCACGTGAGTGCCGACATCCACACCGACTTGGCCGGGGCGTGGCGGGTCGTCCATGCGCTCTCGGCTGCCCGAACAGCGACGAGGCGCGGCGTCGAACTCTCCTCGGGTTCTTCGGCATTGGGTGCCTTGATTATGCTTCCGGGAATTCGAGGGGCTGGGCCGGGGCCGGTCACGGCTGGTTCGGCCGCGGGACTGTGGACCGGATACACCCTGTCCCGATCTGTGATTCAGGCTCCCGCCCCTGTCGGTGCTCCGAGCGATAGCTGGCATGAGATGGACGGTGATTCTGTCGTTCGCGAACTCGCCGAATCCGTCCGGCATACGCCGCAGCGCGCCGACGCTCGTGTGCGAGCGCCCGCACGCTTCAGGTTGATCCGTGACGGATTGTCGGCGTTGCGAACAGAATTGGCGGATCCACTCACGCCGGTGTTGGCAACCGGCTCGGCGGCCAGTGCAGTCCTCGGTTCACCGGTAGACGCCGTCCTGGTCGGTTCGGTTTTGGTCGGCAATGCCGCGATGTCCGCTGTTCAACGACTTCATTCGGAACGGGCAGTGCAGCGACTTTTGCGGACTCAGGAACCGGTAGCTCGGCGAGTAACCAACATTGGCGAGGTCGAGACTGCGGCAGACGCGCTCGAACTCGGTGACGTCGTGGCCCTCGAGTCCGGGGACATCGTGCCCGCCGATTGTCGACTGTTGATCGCCGAATCGCTGGAAGTCGACGAGTCGTCGTTGACGGGGGAGTCCATGCCCGTCGACAAGCAGACCGACCCGACCCCTGGGATGCCCCTGGCCGAGCGAAGGTGCATGGCCTATGCCGGGACAACAGTGCTTGCCGGCTCCGGTCGTGGCGTGGTCACGGCCACCGGAGCTCGAACGGTGACCAGGCGCGCCGATGTCGGTGTATCCCGATCCGGACCTGCTGTGGGCCTGACCAACAGACTGCGCGAACTCACCAGGGCGACTCTGCCGGCCAGTATCGGCGGCGGAGCGTTGGTGACAGTCGCGGGTCTGATTCGTGGTACCGGTCTGCGCCGCGCCGTCACCGGAGGCGTGGCCGTTGCCGTGGCCGCCGTGCCGGAGGGATTGCCTCTGGTTGCGACCCTGGCTCAGCAGGCGGCAGCTCGAAGGCTCACTGCAGCAGGAGTGTTGGTGCGTGCTCCACGTTCGATCGAAGCGCTCGGGCGTGTCGACGTGGTCTGCTTCGACAAGACCGGAACCCTCAGTGAGAACAAGCTACGGGTGGCCGCGGTCGAACGCGTCGACGGTTGGGGCGAAAGTGAGATTTTGGAAGTTGCGGCGCGCAGTGCTCTGGGAAGTCGCGACGATCGCGTGTTTCATTCGACGGACGCCGCCGTCGTCGATGCAGCCGAACAAGCTCTGGACGAGGCTCGGGTTTTCGGTGATGCCGACGCGCTCAACCTCGTTCCGTTCAGGTCTGGGCGGCCGTACTCGGCAGCCCTACTGGGCAGACGGATCGCACTGAAGGGTTCACCGGAATTCGTGGCGGAGGCAGGGCGGGATCCGAATGCTGTGTCGGCGAGCCACGTTCAGAGCATGGCCGGACGCGGACTGCGGGTGGTTGCCGTCGCACAGCGCGAGTTGTCGGAACACGATGCGCGACGCGCTGCGGAGGACTCGGAATTTCTCGAACAGTGTTGCTCCGAGGGGTTGGAAGCGGTCGGCCTTCTCGGACTCTCGGACACGCTGAGACCCGAAGCAACGCAACTTGTTCGAGAACTTCAAGGCAACGGACAGCAAGTGCGCGTGCTGACCGGGGATCATCCGACAACAGCGGCGGCGGTCGCCACCGAACTGGGGATGGATGTGGCGCGTGAGGACGTGGTCACCGGTCCGGACTGGGAGAACTTCTCTCGCGCAGAACGACGGAACGCCGTCCGCGGCAGCAGCGTCTTTGCGCGCGTGACACCCGAGCAGAAGGTCGAGATCGTGCAAGCGTTGGAGACTGACGGGCGCGTGTGCGCCATGGTCGGTGACGGCGCGAACGATGCTGCGGCGATCCGAGTTTCCAGCGTGGGAATCGGGGTGGCGTCGACTGACAGCGATCCGGCGCGCGGCGCCGCAGACATCGTGCTCCTCGACGGCCGTGTCGGCGGATTGACCGACGCATTGGACGAGGGCAGTCAATTGTGGCGGCGGGTCAGATCAGCGGTGGGGGTTTTGCTCGGAGGCAACGCGGGTGAAGTCGCATTCGCTCTGGTCGGTTCTGCGCTGTCCGGCGAATCACCGCTCAACGCAAGGCAGTTGCTACTGGTCAATCTGATGACGGACGCCTTGCCCGCTGCTGCGCTTGCGGTGAGCACCCCGTCCGAGAACGGATCCGAGAAGTCCGAACAGATGGACACTCATGCGTTGTGGCAGACGATCGCTGTCCGCGGCGGTGCCACGGCAATCGGTGCGCTGGCAGCGTGGCTTCTGGCCCGGACGAGCGGCAGGAGGCGGCGAGCGTCGACGGTGGCGTTGGTTGCCCTGGTGGGCACCCAACTGGGGCAGACGCTGCTCGAATCGCGCAGTCCGCTGGTGGTCGCAACCGTTGCCGGGTCCGCTGCGGCGCTGGCGACGCTCGTCAGCACACCGGTGGTGAGCCAATTTCTCGGTTGCACGCCGCTCGGTCCGATTGGGTGGGGCCAAGCAGTGGGCTGTGCGTCGGCAGCGACGCTGCTGGCGGCGCTGGCTCCGCGGGTGTTGGAGCGGATCGCCGCAACTGAGGAGACTGGAACTGAGGAGAGCGCGGAAGGTCAGTCGACGATTCGCAAGATCCCGACGCGGACGAGTACCGCGTACACCTCCCGAACCGGGGGAGTCAGCGCTCGCGACAGCGTGGAAATCAGCGAAGCGGAAATCAAAGAAGCGGAAACCGGTGAATCGGACACGCTTGTGAGCGTCGCTGCTGGAAGTGACACGTCGCCGAACTCCCGGGCGACCCGAGATGAATCCTGAGGAATCGTGACATGTCCCAGAACACCGTCGACCACACGAACCCCGTCGATCACCGCGCGGTAGTGGAATCCGTGCGTTCGGCTCGGAGCTTCGAGTTGGAGCTACCGATCGTCGGTGCCATTCCGGTTCCGAGACCCGAGCAGATCGCCTATTTTGCGGCGATGGGACTGATGGTTGCGTTCGAGATCATCGAGTGGCCCGTGGCAGTCACCATCGCGGCGGGGCATCTGCTCGCAACAGAGCAGCACAATCACGTCCTCGAAGAGATCGGAGAGGCGCTCGAGGGCGTCTGAAGCCAGCGCGGTGCGGACACAAATCGAGCGGCCCCGCATTTCGCGGGACCGCTCGACGTGCGGAGAAACTTACTGCGCGAGTGCGCGCTTCATGCCGCGTTCGACTGCTGCGATGATCTGCGGACGCAGTTCTGCGGCAGGGACGATCTCATCCACCGAGCCGACCTCTCGGGCCCGCTGGATGTTGTGGATCGCTTCGAATTCGGATGCCACTTCGCCGAGCTTGTCGGAGCGGACGGCGATGCGCTGAGCGTTCAGTTCGACGCGCAGGTGTGCTTTCTCCGTGTCGTCCTTGGCTGCTGCCAAGTCTGCTTCCAGTTGCTGCACCTTCGGGTCGTTGTTGGTGCGGGTGTTCACCTCACGGGTGAAGACCACTGCGGCGGCGGGGGCGCCGCCGAGTACCGAGGCGAACGAACCTTCGACAGCAAGAACTTCCATGTTGTCGTTGAGCGCACCGGAGAATACGACGAACGCGCCGCCGTGGTAGCGGGAAACGACGCAGAACACGATCGGTCCGTCGAAGTTGACGATGGCGCGGCCGATCTCGGCGCCGTACTCGAGTTGGATGTTGCGCAGTGACTCCGGTGAACCGTCGAAGCCGGACAGGTTGGCCAGCACCACGATCGGACGGTTGCCGCTCGCAGCATTGATCGCGCGGGCCGTCTTCTTCGACGAGTTCGGGAACAGCGTTCCCGACGTCCAGGTGTCGGGACCGTCGGCGGGGAAGTGACCCTTACGCGGGATCGCGCGGGATTCGATGCCCACCACTGTGACCGGATGTCCGGCGAGGTGCGCGTCCAGAACGACCGAGGTGTCGGCGCCGGCCATGTCGGCCCAACGCTCGAGAACCGAGTGGTCCTGGTCGACCACCGAACGCATCACGGTGCGAATGTCGAAGGGCTTCTTGCGATCCGGGTTCTTCGCCGAGGAGAAGATGTCGCCGACCGTCTCGAAGTCGCTCGACGGGTGGGTGTGCGGGAAGCTACGCACGTCGCGATCGACGGGGTCCGTCGTCGCTGCGCGACGCGGGAACCGTTCGCCGGGAGCGAGGTACGAGTGTGCGTAGTGACGGAACAGGATCTCGCACGCCGCAGTGAGGTCGGGGGCCCAGTACTGCGCCTGGCCGTTGGGGCCCATGACGCGGTCGTAGCCACCGATACCGAAGTTGTCCTCGGCCGACACGCCACCGGAGTAGTCGAGAGACTGCTTGCCGGTCAGCACCATCGCGCTGTCCGGGGTCATCACCAGAATGCCCTTGGTGTGCATCAACATGGTGGCTTCGGCGTTCCAGTAGGGCTGAGCGCCGACGTTGATTCCCGTGACGACGATGTTGATCTCGCCACCGTTCTGGGTGAAGGTGATGATCCGGCGCAGGCCACGGGAGACCCAGTCCATGTTCTCGGTGCCGCTCTCCATCGAGATGGTGGCACCCGAGGACAGCGCAAACCACTCGACCGGAGCGTTCAACTTCTCGGCCAGGTCGATGGCAGCGACCACGCGTGAGCATTCGGCCTCGGCCACGGTACCGAGCGCCTTGGTGGGGTCACCGAAGAGCGCGACACGGGTCATTCCCTCGGGATAGCGCGGCGTCGGAGTGTTCACGAGGCCGACGACGATGCCGGCCTTGTTGAGCCCGTACGGACGCTCGACAGGTGAGAGGACGCCCGCTTCGTCGAAGTCGTGCTCGACGAAGGTGCCCTTGGTGCCGGTCAGGAGCGGAATCAGCTCGTACGGGTACACCGTGCCGCGTGCCCGCGAACTCTGGACCTTCTGGGCGTACGCGTCGAGGGGGAGCAGCGGTTCAGTGGGAGGCGTGGTCTTGTTGATGACCACAC
Source organism: Rhodococcus sp. IEGM 1406 (assembly GCF_030056745.1). Lineage (NCBI taxonomy): Bacteria > Bacillati > Actinomycetota > Actinomycetes > Mycobacteriales > Nocardiaceae > Rhodococcus > Rhodococcus sp. IEGM 1406. The sequence continues at coordinate 1,966,409 of NZ_JASHKO010000001.1, forward strand.
CGGCACCTGCGCGGTAGGAGAATCGCAGCGCAACTTCCTTGGGCGCGCCGCCCTTTCGGTCCTTCAGGCGGGTGATGAGTGTGATCTCTTCGAGCCCGGCGCCGACGGTCAGTCGGGCTGCGTTCTGAGCGATCACGGAGAAGCGTTCGCTGGGAACGTCGGCGACCGGCCACACGTAGAGCACGACGCGGTTGGCTGCCAGTCGACGCTTGTCGCCGCGCTGAGACTGCGCACGGCGGATGCCGTCGAGGCACGCGGCAAGTGTGCGCTCGATGGCCGGAAGCGCAACCATCTGGCCTTCGTCGTCGAGCTGCGGTGTCACGTCACGGATTTCCGCGAGAGCGATCAGGCGCTCGTCCTTCGGGTTCTCCTTGGCGGAGAGGTGGAACAGGTAGGTGTTCTCCGGAGCCGGCAGACGCTTGCCGTTGAAGTTCTTCAGGCGCCACATGTCCAGACGCTGACCCGTGAGCGGATGCATGTCGCGGATGATGTTGTCCTCGACCAGTTCACCGTCGATCGGGCGGAAGGTGACCCAGCGGACCGGCTCCCCATTCGGATTGCAGATGATCACAGTCGCGCGGCGGGACCGGGTGATCGTCTCGTTGCGCGAGAGTTCGGTGCGCAGCGTCTCGACGAGCGTGTCGCCGTCGGCGGGCTGATTCGGCCAGTCGAGGTAGATGTCGACTACCAGGCCGCGACCGGATGGAGCATCCTGCGCGATTGTGGCGACATCGTCGAGAGCCGTTCCGAGAGCGTCGAATTCGGCCACCGTCGAGACCAGATGTAGCCCGTCGCCCTTGAGGTCGAAGTTACCGGTCACGAAACGGCGGTCGACGTGCTCGAAAACGCGGACGTCTTCGAAGGAGTGAATCTTGTAGTAGCGACGCGTGATGACCTCGAGCAGAGGGCCGCCATCGCGGTTGCCAAGGCCGATCTTTCGACCCAACAGGTCCAGGAGCGGTTCGGGAGTGGCGACGAGGTTGGCGATTCGCTCGTCGAAATCGGCAGCGTCCGGCTGCTCTTCGAGGTAGGCGAGGTTGCCGCGTACTCCGTCGTAGACGTCTTCGCGAACCTTGCGGATGCGCGGCTCGTCGAAGAACCGGAAGCGAAGGTTGCGGGCGACGTCGCCGATGACGGGGTAGCGGACCTGCGTCGCGACGATGAGTCGATCGAGAACCTCGTTGAGCTCCTGAGCCGAGCAACCGGGAGCCTTGTCGCCGACCAGCCAGCCTTCGAGAAGTGCTGCAATGACCGGGATCTGGGCTTCCATGCGCTGCAGAGCCAGGAAGAGTCGGTACACCGCTTCCTCGACGGCCTGGCGATCTTCCAGATCGGTGACGTCGTAGTGGCGAAGTGCCCGTTCGAGTCTCGTGCGGAACGACGCCGGCAAACCTTCGCGCTCGGAGTCGAGTGAGTGCAGGAAGGTGTGGAAGTGCTCGCGGGGGCTGTGGACGGATTCGTCCTTCGCGGACTCACCCGAGGTGGGCTTGTTGCGCGAGAGTTCGCAGATGTCGGCGAAGGTGGTCAGCACAGCCAGTTCGGCCTGTACCAGTTCGCGGTCCTCGGATTCGAGTGCGCTGCGAAGTGCGTCGTACTCGGCCAGAACAGCGTTTGCGTGCTTACCGCTGACGTCGTAGCCACTGATCATCGCGGTCAGTGCTTCGAGCTGTGCCAATGCGTCGTCGCGGGCGTCGGAACCGGAAGTTGCTGCCGGAAGATCGAATTGGACTCGCGGAGCCTTCTCTGTGACAGCTTCCTCGCTGACCTGGTCGACGCGCAGGAGCGGCGCGCCGGCATCGACCTGAGAGTTGACGGTAGCGAGAACTTCACGCACCTTGCCCGCGTACGGTGCGCGAACTGCGGTCTCCATCTTCATGGATTCGAGCACGACCAGGGTGGAGCCGGCTTCGACGTCGTCGCCGACCGCGACCGGTACGGCCACCACGACGGCGGGCGCCGGTGCGCGGACCACTCCGGCGTCGTCCTGGCTGATCTGGTGGCTGATGCCGTCGACCTCGACGAGATAGCGAGCCGGGCTCACGACGGAAACGACGTGGAAGCGCCGATCACCGATCACCAGCCGTGACTCGAAGTCACCGAGACGATCGACGTCGACCTCGATGTCGCCGGCGTCTCCGTCGACGCGGTAGCGGTGCGGGCCGATACGCCCGACGGTCAGTTTGTATGCCTGACCTTGGTAGTTGAGCTCGACGGTACGGCCGATCGCGTGGTTGGCGCGGGGACGGCCGCCGCGTGCCGAGGCGAGGAAGGCCGCACGCTCGAGGGACTCCTCGGCGTCGTAAGCATCGATGGCGGTGGCGATCAGTGCGACGTCCGCGCGGCGAGTGGTGCCGGTCAGGGCGCCTGTGCGGTCGAGCCAGCCGGTATCCGCGGATGCGGAGATGACCTCGTCGCGATCGAGTAGATCGAGGAGGAACGACTTGGTGGTGGTGCCGCCGTCGAGTACGACTGTGGTTTCACGAAGGGCGGTACGCAGGCGCGCAAGTGCCTCGGAGCGGTTGCGGCCCCAGGCGATGACCTTCGCGACCATCGAGTCGTAGTCGGGCGGAATGACGTCCCCGGCAGCGATGCCGGTGTCGACCCGGATGCCGGAGCCGAGCGGGAACTTGAGGAGCTGAACCGTGCCGGGTGCCGGCGCGAAATCGTTGTCCGCGTCCTCGGCGTTGAGGCGGGCTTCGACGGCGTGGCCGAATGCGGGCGGGCAGTCACCGACCAATTCGTCACCACTGGCGACCAGAATCTGCAGTTTGACGAGGTCGATTCCGGTTGTGACCTCGGTGATCGGGTGCTCGACCTGCAGACGGGTGTTGACCTCGAGGAACGTGAAGAGCTTGTTCTCGGGCTGGTAGAGGTATTCGACCGTGCCTGCGCCCTGGTATCCGGCTGCCTTGACCAGTTCGGCGGACACCTTCTTGAGGTGGTCAGACTGTTCTTCGGTCAGGACGGGGGAAGAGGATTCTTCGATGACCTTCTGGTTGCGACGCTGAATCGAGCAGTCGCGAACGCCCGGAGCCCAGACATTGCCGTGGTTGTCGGCGATGACCTGTACCTCGACGTGGCGTGCATCGGTGACAAGCCGTTCGAGGAAGACGACGGGGTCGCCGAAGGACCGCTCTGCTTCGCCCTGCGTGCGCTCGAGTGCAACTTCGAGTTCGTCTTCGGCCCAGACCTTGCGGATACCGCGTCCACCGCCGCCGCTTCGGGCCTTGATGATCAGGGGATATCCGATGGACTGAGCATGACGACGAGCGTCGGCGCGCGTTTCGACCGGTCCGCCGCTCCACGGGGCGACAGGTACGCCGACCTTCTCGGCCAGGATCTTGGCGGCAACCTTGTCGCCGAGCAGGCGCATCGCGTCGGCGCTCGGGCCGATGAACGTGATGCCCAGTTTCGCGACGATCTCGGCGAAGGCGGGATCCTCGGCCACGAAGCCCCAGCCGACCCAGACTGCGTCGGCCTTGGCCGCGAGGAGTGCTCGCTCGAGTTCGGCGTAGTCGAGATACGGGCTGCCGGTGCCGCTGCTGCGCAGGGTCACACCCTCGTCTGCCTGGCGGACGAACATGGCGCGGCGCTCGGCCTCGGTGTGCAGTGCAATGACGCGAATGCCGTAGTCGTGTTCGGCGTTCAGTTCGCGTACAGCCCTGATCAGCCGGACCGCGGCCTCACCTCGATTGACCACTGCGATTCGTTTGAACATTGTCACTGCCACCGTCCTTGATGAGATTCTTCGTCACGTACGTTGCGATATGAGCCGACCGTGTCCCACATACCCGGATTACCTGGTTCGTGAACTACGCCGCGATGCGCTGTGTTTCCCCCGGTTGCGCGTCGGCAAGTGATTGCCCTTCCGGTTCGTAGAGTCCCCTGCGCTCAGGCACGGCGTGCCTTGTACGCCACCCTGCAGGCGTGGACTCAGAACCGCTCCAATCACGAATCAGCAACATATTGTGTCTGCTTCCAGGGAATCCCTGGTTTATCTAAGAATGCAGTATGTCGACGCTCATGTCACCTGGGCGAATTGAAGAATATTAGTCAACGTGAACCACGGTTACACGTATGGCGTTAAATCATTGCAGTGCAATGGAATTCGACCCTGTGACACGGATCACGATGGTAATGAAATTGGCAAGAAAGTGAATACTCACTGGTAACAAAATCGCGTATTCGGAGAATTCTCCCGATTGCTCGATTATTACTGATCGGTACTACTGGCGAGTATTTTCTATGTCCCCTCGGACCGTATTCGAGAAATCGCCTTCGATGGTTGCAATGTGCTGTGCGATCGCGTCGAGTCCTGCGGGAGGGAGCTGCAATGCGTTGGCGAGAGCAAGCGAAGCCCGCTTGAAGTGCTCCACGAGTGGTTCGTACTTCGTGACCAGCCTCAGCCTGTCGGTCTCGCTCAGGTACTTCACGCTTCCCGCGTTGTCGACGAAGTCGCTGAACTTCACGAGGAACACTGCGGGATCCGCGATCGCGCGGATGACGTGATCCTGGTAGCCGGTGGTGTTGTCGTGCGGGTAGTCGATTGGATTGGTCACTGCCTCAACAAGTTCGGAGATTCTGTGGCCGAAGTGCGAGGCGATGAGTGTTGACGCACGTTCTTGCGCTTCGGATGCAGACATGTCGTCCGCAGTCCGGCCACCGAGGAGTGCGATGACGGCGTGTGGTCGGTCCTCGACCGTGTCGTGAAGCGCGGTTGCGCTCAGGATCTCGACATCGGAGCACCCGTACCGAAGCAGCCGCAACACATTTCGTAGGGGATGAACGATGTAGGGATCCTCGTCGGACTTGATCCCGTTCTTTCTGAACTGATCGAGGTGCGCGAGGGTCGCGACCTCCATGGCGAGTCGCAAGGTTTCACCCGGGAGTGCCATCTCGTCGACGGCGCTCTCGATCGCGAAGACCAGCGTCGCGGCGTCCATTTCCTTCAGGGGTAGCTGGTCGAATGCGGATCTGATCGGGTCGGAGTGGCTCATGGCGAACAGCCTTTCGTTTGGTGTAGGTGTCGCGACGAAAGTCTTTATGAGAATCTGCCCTCGAACCGTGGTCGTCACCGGGCGTGGGGCGGAAGTCAGAATCATCTTGATTCTATCCGGCGACTACGACAGTAAGTGTTCCTAGCGTTGTGATCGAGGTGGGCGGGGAGTTTCGGTCGCCTCCATCACTGGCAGACTTGGGTAGGAAGAGGTTCGATGACCACGGAGGCGACCCTGGCGTCGTTTGTCGAGACGGTTGACACGGATGTCGACATCCATCCACTGGACGATCCTGTGCGACAAGGTCTTCGCGGACATCATGCGCAATTCGCTCACTGGGCGGGGAGAGTTGCGCGATACGACCCGACAGTCGCTCCGTTTGTCGGTCATCCGCCCGAGTTGGACGCCGAAGACTGGGAGAACCTACGCACACTCGTAGGTCCAGGCGGCACAGTAGGTTTACGAGGATTTGATCATCAGCCGCCGGAAGGGTGGCGCGTTGTGGATCAGTTCGGCTCGGTGCAGATGGACGGTTCAGCACTCGAAGTCTCCGTTGATCCATCGGTCGAACTTCTCGGAAGGGGCGACGTCCCCGAAATTCTGGCGTTGATCGAGCGCACCAAGCCCGGACCGTTTCTTCCTCGTACCGTCGAGATGGGGAGCTACTACGGCATTCGCGTCGACGGAAGACTTGTTGCCATGGCGGGGGAGCGGTTGCACCCTCCGGGATGGACGGAAATCAGTGCGGTGTGCACCGACAGCGACTTCCGAGGTCGAGGCCTGGGTACGACGCTGATCCGTGCCGTCGCTGCCGGGATTCGCGAACGCGGCGAGCTGCCGTTTCTCCATGCAGTGCAATCGAATACGAATGCGATCAGACTCTACGAATCGCTGGGGTTCGTTCTGCGGAAGAGATCCCGGTTGACCGCGGTGCAGGCGCCGGCCTGATCGAATTCTCGCCGACGCCTGTGTTTCGGGCGCTCGGCCACTAGTCTGAACAAATGACAGTCGATCAGGCGTTGGACAGTGATTTCCTCACTCTTGCCGATCCGTACCGCCGCGAGTTGCTGGCGCACTGCTATCGCATGATGGGGTCGATTCACGACGCCGAAGACCAGGTCCAGGAGACGTTCATCCGGGCTTGGCGCGGGTTCGAAGGTTACAAAGGCCAGTCGTCGCTCAGGACCTGGCTCTATCGCATCGCGACGAACACGTGCCTGACCGCGCTGGAGGGGAGATCGAGGCGTCCACTCCCGACCGGCCTCGGTGCACCTAGTTCGGACCCGGCCGACGATTTGATCGAGCGCAACGAGATTGCCTGGTTGGAACCGATCGCGGATTCTGCGTTGGGCGACGTCAATGATCCCGCCGTCATGGTCGTCAATCGCGATTCGGTCAGGCTTGCGCTGGTTGCCGCGCTGCAGCACTTGTCCGCCCGCCAACGTGCGGTTCTGGTTCTGCGTGACGTTCTCCAGTGGAAGGCGTCAGAAGTTGCGGAGGCGCTGGACACCACAACCACTGCGGTGAACAGCCTGCTGCAGCGGGCTCGCGCGCAGATCAATCACATCGGGCCCACTGAGGACGATCTCGTGGAACCGACTACCGAGGCTGCCCGGAAGTTGCTTCGCGACTACGTGCACAGCTTCGAGAGCTACGACGTCGAGGCCATCGTTGAGCTGTTCACGCGTGAAGCCATCTGGGAGATGCCTCCGTTCGAGGGCTGGTACCAGGGCCCCGAGGCAATCGGGCAGCTCATCGGAACCAAATGCCCGGCGGACGGACCAGGAGCGATGCGGCTGCTACCGACCGCCGCCAACGGCCAGCCGGCGTTCGGCCTCTATATGCGCGAGCCCGATGGGGTTCACCGTGCTTTCCAGTTGCACGTTCTCGATGTCACCGAGTCCGGGATCTCGCACGTCACGTGTTTCTTCGATCTGAGTCTGTTCGCACGGTTCGGATTGCCTGCAGAGCTGTAGGGGCAAGGAGTTGCGCGAGCCCTCCGGTATGGAGGGACCCGCGCGCCTACTCGTTACTGCTGTTGTTCTGCGTTACTGCTGGGGAACAGTCGCAGCCGGGTCCATCCACATGACCTCCCAGACGTGATTGTCGAGGTCGCGGAACGCGCGTCCGTACATGAAGCCGTGATCCTGGGGCTCCATCCACTTGCTACCGCCGGCAGCGATCGCCGCGTCGACGAAGGTGTCGACTTCTTCCCTGCTGTCGGCTGACACGCACATCAGTGCTTCTCGAGCTTTCGACGTGTCACAGATGTCGTCGGCGATGAAGTCCCCGAAACGCGGTTCGTTCAGGAACATGACGGTGGCGGAATCGCTGACAATCATCGAGACAGTGTTCTCGTCACTGAACATGTCGTTGAACTCGAAGCCGAGGCCGCTGAAGAACGCCCGGGTAGCGGCGACGTCCTTGACCGGCATGTTGACGAAGAGAAGGCGAGACATTGGGTGCTCCTTGAAGTCGGTTGACTGATTACTGAACGCTTCGGTTCCTGTTGGTTCCTGCTCATACAGACCGCAGTGGGCGCAGAAAGTCATCGCGAGAGGCAAAAATTCGAGGAAACTATCGGCTGTTAACCCGCGTCAGTGCTCTGACCTGGCGATTTGGTGTTGTGTTGATCTTCGCGTAACTTTGTCCA
>NZ_JASHKO010000020.1:0-949 GCF_030056745.1 Rhodococcus sp. IEGM 1406
GCTCGCCTCGGTTCTCATGTCGGTGGTGGTTCGCGTGCGGCGTTGACTGCGCAGGTGCGTCCGGCGCAGGTGCCGTTGTCGTTGGCGCAGCAGCGCATGTGGTTCCTCAATCGATTCGACACGGCATCGGCTGTCAACAATGTCCCTGTTGCCGTTCGGCTCACGGGTGCGCTCGATCTGGCCGCCCTGAATTCGGCAGTTCACGATGTTATCGGTCGCCACGAGGTTCTGCGCACGGTCTACCCCGAGGTCGACGGAATCGGCTACCAGAAGATCCTCTCGGCTGGAGATGTCTCGATCGATCTCGGTGTAGAACGCGTCACCGACGACCGAATCCAGGCGGAGCTGTATTCGTTCTTCGCCCAGGGCTTCGATGTCACCGTCGAGGTTCCGATGCGCGCCAAGATGTTCCAGGTCGCCGATGATGACTTCGTGTTGTCGTTCGTGGTGCATCACATCTCGACCGACGGCTTCTCGATGAGCCCGTTGACCCGGGACGTGATGACCGCGTACTTCGCCCGCTCACAGGGTCAAGCCCCGGTGTGGACGCCGTTGCCGGTGCAGTATGCCGACTACGCACTGTGGCAGCGTGAGGTTCTCGGGTTCGAGGACGATCCGCAGTCAATCATCGCGCAGCAGATCAACTACTGGTCCGATGCCCTGGCCGACCTTCCCGAGCAGCTGGACCTTCCCAGTGATCGCACCCGCCCCGAGATCGCAACGGGACAAGGAGCGAACCACACCTTCACCATCGACGCGCAACTGTGGGCCGACGTGGAAGCAACAGGTCAGGCGACGGGCGCAACCCCGTTCATGGTCGTCCACTCTGCGCTGGCCGTGCTGCTGGCACGGTTGTCCGCGACAACCGACATCGCAATCGGCGCTCCTGTCGCCGGTCGCGGTGAGGCGCAGCTCGACGATCTGATCGGTATGTTCGTCAACACTTTGG
>NZ_JASHKO010000021.1:0-897 GCF_030056745.1 Rhodococcus sp. IEGM 1406
CAACTTCGTTGTTCCGGGGACGACTCCTCCGGTTGATCCTCCGGAGGTGTGTGATCCGGCGACTCAGCTGTGCACGACGCATCCGGTGGTCTCTCCGAAGATCGCTGTGGTGAAGTCCTCTGATCCGGTGTCGGGTTCGAATGTTGTTGCCGGTCAGGACATCAAGTACACGCTCACGTTCACGAACGCCGGTAACGGTGCGGGTGAGGTCGCGTACTTCGACGATCTGCGTCAGGTTGTGGACAAGGGTGCATTGAGTGGTTTGACTGCTGATGCTCCGTTGGCTGCGACGATGGTCGGCAGCGATGGTTTCTCGGTGACGGGGACCTTGGCGGCCGGCGAAACGAAGACGGTGACGTATTCGGTGAAGGTCAATGCCGATATGGTCGGTGGGGTGTTCGTGAACAACTTCGTTGTTCCGGGGACGACTCCTCCGGTTGATCCTCCGGAGGTGTGTGATCCGGCGACTCAGCTGTGCACGACGCATCCGGTGGTCTCTCCGAAGATCGCTGTGGTGAAGTCCTCTGATCCGGTGTCGGGTTCGAATGTTGTTGCCGGTCAGGACATCAAGTACACGCTCACGTTCACGAACGCCGGTAACGGTGCGGGTGAGGTCGCGTACTTCGACGATCTGCGTCAGGTTGTGGACAAGGGTGCATTGAGTGGTTTGACTGCTGATGCTCCGTTGGCTGCGACGATGGTCGGCAGCGATGGTTTCTCGGTGACGGGGACCTTGGCGGCCGGCGAAACGAAGACGGTGACGTATTCGGTGAAGGTCAATGCCGATGTGGTCGGTGGGGTGTTCGTGAACAACTTCGTTGTTCCGGGGACGACTCCTCCGGTTGATCCTCCGGAGGTGTGTGATCCGGCGACTCAGCTGTGCACGACGCATCCGGT
>NZ_JASHKO010000022.1:0-766 GCF_030056745.1 Rhodococcus sp. IEGM 1406
AGGTTCCGGGGTTCACGGTCGCGAAGACTGCGGATCCGGTCTCAGGTACCAATGTTGCTGCTGGTCAGACGATCACGTACACGGTGACCGGTGCGAACACGGGTAACACGACCCTTGATCCGGTGGTGTTGACCGATGATCTGTCGAAGGTTCTCGACAACGCCGCGTTGGTGGACGGTTCGCTCAAGGCAACTGTCGACGGTGTCGACGCGACTGCTCCGACCCTCGAGGGCACCACGCTCTCGTGGACTGGTGCACTCGAAGCCGGTAAGTCGGTTGTTCTGACCTATCAGGTGAAGATCAACGACGGTGTTGCCGGCGGGGTTCTGGTCAACAACAAGGTCACCGGTACTGCGAAGCCGCCGATCGGTCCGGAGATCACTCCTCCGCCGGTGACGACCGAGCATCCGGTGAAGGTTCCGGGGTTCACGGTCGCGAAGACTGCGGATCCGGTCTCAGGTACCAATGTTGCTGCTGGTCAGACGATCACGTACACGGTGACCGGTGCGAACACGGGTAACACGACCCTTGATCCGGTGGTGTTGACCGATGATCTGTCGAAGGTTCTCGACAACGCCGCGTTGGTGGACGGTTCGCTCAAGGCAACTGTCGACGGTGTCGACGCGACTGCTCCGACCCTCGAGGGCACCACGCTCTCGTGGACTGGTGCACTCGAAGCCGGTAAGTCGGTTGTTCTGACCTATCAGGTGAAGATCAACGACGGTGTTGCCGGCGGCGTTCTGGTCAACAACAAGGTCACCGGTAC
>NZ_JASHKO010000023.1:0-508 GCF_030056745.1 Rhodococcus sp. IEGM 1406
CGATGTCGTTCGCGGATCTGTTGGCTTCGGCGCGTGAAGTGGATCTGCAGGCGTTTGCCCACGCTGACGTTCCGTTCGAGCGGATCGTTGAAGCGCTCGATCCGGTGCGCTCGCAGGCACACCACCCGCTGTTCCAGGTGGCATTGACTTTCCAGAACCTTGGCCAGAGTGCTCTCGAACTGCCCGGACTCACCGCCGCTGCTGTGGAATTCGACGCAGCACTGGCCAAGTTCGATCTGCAGTTCACTCTTGAAGACGCCGCTGACGCCGGTATGTCCGGCACCCTGACCTACGCGACGGATCTGTTCGACGCGGCGACAGCGGCCGAGTTCGCTGATCGGTTCGTATCCGTCCTGCATGGCGTTGTCGCGAATCCGGCCGCTGCCGTTGGCGACGTGGATGTTCTGACCGCCGGTGAGTTGGATCGCGTTCTGTCATGGAGCGACACGGGTGTCGATCGTGGTGTGGAGTCGACGTTGTCGGCGTGGTTCGATGATGCTGCTGCGCG
>NZ_JASHKO010000024.1:0-370 GCF_030056745.1 Rhodococcus sp. IEGM 1406
TACCGGAAGGTGCGGCTGGATCACCTCCTTTCTAAGGAGCATTCTCCAATCCAATATTCACACAGGTGGATGGTTGGTTGGCAGAGCCTGTTTCGGATCCACTTGTGGTCCGGCAGGAGCTCATGGGTGGACGCTGACAAACTTGATCGTCGTACGGTTTCTCCTCTGTGGGAGGCCGACGAACAATATATCGACATACTGTTGGGTCCTGAGAGAACACGCGAGTGTTTCCTCTCTAGGAAGTAACGACAAATGACTGCAGTTGTCATACCGCTCCACTTTGGTGGGTGTTGGTGTCAACGTGTATGTGGTTGTTTGTGTGTTGTTTGAGAACTGCACAGTGGACGCGAGCATCTTTGTTGTAAGTAAT
>NZ_JASHKO010000025.1:0-355 GCF_030056745.1 Rhodococcus sp. IEGM 1406
ATCACACACCTCCGGAGGATCAACCGGAGGAGTCGTCCCCGGAACAACGAAGTTGAGCACCGTGTTGTCGGCATTCGCCGCAACGCGATCGGCATCAGCCTTGACCGTGACGGTGTACGTCACCGTCTTGCTCTCGCCGGCCGCCAAGGTCCCCGTCACCGAGAAACCATCCGTGCCGACCATCGCAGCAGTCAACGGAGCATCAGCACTCAAGCTGCCCGCAACCAGATCAGCATCGTCGAGCAGACCACGCAGATCGTCGAAGTGCGCGACCTCACCCGCACCGTTACCGGTGTTCGAGAACGTGAGCGTGTACTTGATGTCCTGACCGGCAACAACATTCGAACCCGACACC
>NZ_JASHKO010000026.1:0-283 GCF_030056745.1 Rhodococcus sp. IEGM 1406
GGCTGGAGCAGCCGGTAGCCGGGGCCGTGCGCGGCGGTGTGCGGCGGGCTGTGCGGGGGGTGGTGGAGTGGGGGGCTCGGGCGTGCGGGTCCGGGGGGGGGGGTCGGCGCGGATCGTGCGCGTCGGGGCGGGGTGGGGGGTTGGGGTCGGCGGGGGCGCGGGCGGGCGCGTGCGGCACGGCGAGCGCGGCCGGTGCGGCGGGGGGGCGGGCGGCCTGGGTGCGGGGGCGGGGGGCCGACGGGCTCGGCGCCCGGTCGGACGGTTGCGGGGGCGTGGTGGAGCT
>NZ_JASHKO010000027.1:0-257 GCF_030056745.1 Rhodococcus sp. IEGM 1406
CCCATGACTCGGTAGAGCTCCGCGAGAAGCGCGAGAGCGACCGCAGCACCAGTTCTGGTCAGCGTGGGCATTGCGATGCGGCGAGCTTGCTCGTCCTGTCCGTGAGCGTGGGCGAGCCAGGCCGTGGTGACGCGCCGCAGCGTATCCCAAGGACTGCCGTGCTTGTCCGCAGTGCTCACGCCTCGCAGCAGACGAGCGGCGTGGTGGTACCGGTCTTCCCGGTTCAGAGCGATCAGGCTCATTACCAGGTACAGACG
>NZ_JASHKO010000028.1:0-257 GCF_030056745.1 Rhodococcus sp. IEGM 1406
TCGAGCTCGATGGGAGCGATCCCCACTGCTGCGCGGTCGCGGCCCCCGTTCGGGTTGGGCTTCGTGTGGGCGGGGGGCAGGGCGTTGGGGGGGCGGTCGGGCCTGGCCGGGGGGGCGGGCGGCCGTGGCGCGGGCGGGGGGGGGCGGGGAGCGAGGGAGACGGTGCCGGCCGGGTGGGCCCCGCGGGCGGGGCACGGCGCGGGGGGCGCGCGCGCCGTGGAGCGCGGGCGTCAGGGGCGCTCGCCGCGGTGGGGGGG
>NZ_JASHKO010000029.1:0-254 GCF_030056745.1 Rhodococcus sp. IEGM 1406
CCGCTGTCCCCCCCCGCCCGCCGCCGGCCGCCGACGCCGCCGCCCCAGCGCAGCCCGACGTCCCCCCCCACCCCGCCGCCTCGCCCCGCCCGCGCGCTCCCCCCGCCCGTTGTCGCCCGGGCCCACGTGAGCGACGGGCCGCGGGGCAACGTCGACGACGGCCTCGCCGTCCGCAGCCCGCGCGCGCGCGACGGACATCACCGCGGCCGGGTGTCCGAGAACGAGTGCTGCAGAAGGCAAGTCCAGCAGGACGG
>NZ_JASHKO010000002.1:0-196625 GCF_030056745.1 Rhodococcus sp. IEGM 1406
TACCACAAAGAAGCTACGCGTCCACTGTGCGGTATCTGAAACAACACACAGATACTGATGAGAAACTCTGTTTTCTCCGTCATCCATCCACCCGGTAACGGGTTCGGGTTGGTGCACGGTGAAACCAGGTGATCAGAAGTTGGTTACTGTGACAGTTTCATAGAGTTACGGCGGTCATAGCGAAGGGGAAACGCCCGGTCCCATTCCGAACCCGGAAGCTAAGCCCTTCAGCGCCGATGGTACTGCACTCGACAGGGTGTGGGAGAGTAGGACACCGCCGAACACCCGTTAACCGAAAGGGGACCCAACATATTGGGTCCCCTTTCGTGCGTTGTATGAGAGGAATGACTGTGTCGGAGAATGGCGACGAGCGTCGGTCCTTCCGTGGGGGAGGAGCGCCTCGATCAGGTGGCCCCCGTCGTGACAACGACGGGCGTGGATCACGCGGCGCTGCAGGCGGAGACCGCCGCGGTGGTGCCGGAGACAACAACCGTGGCGGTGCTGGAAACAGTAACCGTGGCGGCGGATTCAACGGCGGACAGCGTCGCGGCGGCGAGGGTGGGTTCACCCCTCGTGGACGCGACGGTGACCGCAACCGTCAGCAAGCACGACCTGACGAACCGGATTTGCCCGACAACGTAGAGCCCACCGAGTTGGATCCGGCCGTTCGTCGGGATCTGCTCAGCCTCGACAAGGACAACGCCAACACAGTTGCGCGTCACCTGGTCATGGCAGGCAAGCTTGTCGACGAAGACCCGGAACTTGCACTGCTCCACGCTCGTGCTGCTCGTCAGCGCGCCGGCCGAATTGCGGTCGTTCGTGAAGCTGCTGGAATCACCGCGTACCACGCCGGTGAATGGGCTGAAGCTCTCTCCGAGCTTCGTGCTGCCCGTCGAATGGCTGGTGGACCGGGTCTGATCGCTGTCATGGCCGACTGCGAACGCGGTTTGGGTCGACCCGAACGCGCCATCGAGCTCGGCCGTAGCGACGAGGCTGCCCTGCTTTCCGGCGACGAGGCTTCGGAGTTGAGGATCGTGGTCGCCGGCGCCCGCATGGATCTCGGTCAGTTCGATCAGGCAGTTGTCACACTGCAGACCAAGGATCTGGACGCAGCGCGTACCGGTGAAGCGGCGGCTCGGCTTTTCTATGCGTACGCTGATGCCCTCGTTGCAGCAGGTCGTGTCGAAGACGGATTGAAGTGGTTCCTCAATGCTGCAGCTGCAGACCTCGAGGGTGACACGGATGCTGAAGAACGGGTGGCCGAGTTGACCGGAGAAGATCAGTGACCGTGCTTCGTACTCAGTACGACGTACTTTTGCTCGATCTCGACGGCACGCTGTACGCCGGAGCTCATGCGATTCCCGGCACCCAGGCTGCGTTGGGTCAGGGTACGCAGGCTTTGTACTACGTGACCAACAATGCGAGTCGCTCGCCTTCGGCAGTGTCCGCGCATCTGACCGAACTCGGTTTCGATTCCGAAGACGATCGCGTGGTCACCAGTTCTCAGACGGCGGTGCGTCTGTTGGCTGAGCGTCTCGAACCCGGTGCCGCTGTACTCGTCGTCGGTACCGATGCATTGGCCGACGAGGTGACGCGCGTCGGGTTGCTTCCGGTGCGCGAATTCGCGGATTCCCCGGTTGCAGTCGTCCAAGGACATTCGACGGAGACCAACTGGTCGATCCTCGCCGAGGCATGCTTGGCGATCAGGGCCGGGGCGCTGTGGGTGGCTGCAAACCTGGACACCACACTGCCGTCGGAACGAGGTTTGGTGCTCGGCAACGGCTCGATGGTGGCGGCTCTGCGCGCCGCCACGAGGCAGGAACCCTTGGTGGCAGGCAAGCCTGCTGCTCCGCTGATGGAGGATGCGCTTGCACGCAGTGGGTGCTCGAGTCCACTGGTCGTCGGTGATCGCTTGGACACTGATATCGAAGGCGCACATGCTGTTTCGATCGACTCACTGTTGGTACTAACCGGTGTGAGCACGCCGGGCGACGTACTGCGGGCTCCGATTGAGCAGCGCCCCACCTACATTGCAGCAACTCTGGATTCGCTCAATCAGCCGGCCGTCGAATCGCTGGTCGGTGCGGACTCCAAGTGGTCTGTATCCGTGAACGGGTCGGCACTGGTCGTCGATGGCCCGGTTGTCGGGGACGAAATGTCACTTCTACGTGCGGTTGCGCCTGTCGCATGGGCTAATCCGTCGTTCCAGACGCTGGAAGCGTCGGATGCCGTCGTGGCGGATCTGTTTGCTTCCTGGCTGGTCTAATTTCTCGCATATGTGTTCGACTCGCGGGGGTGCGGGTGTATGCGCAACCGAGAGTCATGCACTAACGTTGTGCCCGATGAGCACGCCGACACCGCACCCCGGAAACTCGAGCAACGGATCACCGCTGCCCGGGTCACGCCCTACCGTCGATCCGGAACGAATACGTTCTGACGTCGACGGTTTGCTGGCACGCCTCGGCGGCATCGAACACGATCCGAACGATCATCACGGAGCAGGTGTGATTCCGCAGAAGGCACATATTTTGGAACAGGCACACGAGGTGCTCGTCCAGGCACTCGCCTCTGTGGACAGGGCTTGACGTGGCACGTAGAGCACGGGTGGACGCCGAATTGGTCCGTCGCGGTCTGGCACGATCGAGAGATCATGCGCAAGAACTGATCTCCGCGGGCCGAGTTCTCATTTCCGGAGCCGTTGCGACCAAGCCCGCGACGGCGATCGAAGCCGGAACGCCGCTTCGGGTCGTCGAGGTGGAGCAGGAAGTCTCGTGGGCGTCGCGCGGTGCTCACAAACTGATCGGTGCCCTTGACGCCTTCGGTACCGAAGGATTGACGGTCGAAGGTCGCCGGTGCCTCGACGCCGGCGCTTCCACCGGCGGGTTCACGGACGTTCTGCTGACACGCGGTGCGAAGGAAGTTGTCGCCGTCGACGTCGGTTACGGCCAATTGGTGTGGCGCCTGCAGTCCGACGACCGAGTGCATGTCATCGACCGAACCAATGTTCGCGCTATCGATGCCGAGACGATCGGCGGAACTGTCGATCTCGTTGTCGCGGACCTGTCGTTTATCTCTCTCAAACTGGTACTCGGGGCGTTTGTCGCCTGTACCGCTGACGGCGCGGACCTGGTTCCGATGGTCAAGCCTCAGTTCGAGGTGGGCAAGGACCGCGTCGGTGCCGGTGGCGTCGTACGAGATCCGGAATTGCGAATCTCCGCTGTGCTCGACGTGTCGGAGGCTGCTGCAAAGGTGGGTCTGCGGACGTTAGGTGTCGTGGCCAGCCCATTGCCCGGTCCGTCGGGAAATGTCGAGTATTTCCTGTGGCTTCGAAAGACGGGTACATCCGGCGACGAAGAGACGGATACCGACGCCGAGACGAACACCGAGGGAATTCCTACGGTGGAGGACATGATTCGCAAGGCTGTAGAGGAAGGGCCCCAGTGAACGCGGTCACGAACGGCGAGTCGCGCGAGATCCTTCTTGTCGCACACCCTGGTCGACGTGACATCACGGAAACTGCCAAGCGGGTCGGGAAGATCTTCGAGCGCGCGGGAATCGGACTGCGAGTCCTCGTCGACGAAGCAGACAGCTCGCGCATCGAAGCAATGACGGAACCCGAGGGTTTCTCTGCGCCGGGTCTCGACGTCACGGTTGTTCATCCCGGCCCTGATGCTGCCGTTGGATGCGAGTTGGTACTTGTTCTCGGTGGCGACGGCACGTTTCTGCGCGCCGCCGAACTCGCTCAAGAAGCGTCCATTCCGGTACTGGGCATCAACCTCGGACGGATCGGATTTCTGGCAGAGACCGAGGCCGAGCATCTCGACGAGGCTCTCGCACAGGTAGTTCGCAAGGAATATCGCGTCGAGTCCCGTATGACACTCGACGTCGTGATTCGGGTGGACGACGAGATCATCGACCGCGGGTGGGCGCTCAACGAGGCCAGTATCGAGAACCGTTCGCGTCTGGGAGTTCTCGAAGTTGTCCTCGAAGTCGACGGCAGACCGGTGTCCGCGTTCGGTTGCGACGGTGTTCTCGTGTCCACTCCCACAGGCTCGACCGCTTATGCATTTTCCGCAGGCGGCCCCGTCGTGTGGCCCGAACTCGAAGCGTTGCTCGTCGTACCCAGCAACGCGCACGCGCTGTTCGCGCGGCCGTTGGTCACCAGCCCTAATTCGATCATCGCGGTGGAGACCGTCGCCGGTAGCCACGACGGCCTGGTCTTCTGCGACGGCCGTCGTACCTTGGAACTGCCTGCCGGCGCTCGCGTCGAGATCGTTCGCGGCGCTACTCCCGTCAAGTGGGTCCGGTTGGACTCTGCGCCTTTCGCTGATCGGATGGTTCGCAAGTTCGAGCTTCCGGTTACCGGATGGCGAGGAAGGAAGCCTTAATCGTGCTCGCAGAGATCCGAATCGACAGTCTTGGTGTGATCTCCGAGGCCAGCGCCCAGTTTCACGAGGGCCTGACCGTCCTGACCGGTGAAACCGGCGCAGGTAAAACGATGGTCGTCACCAGCTTGCACCTCCTCAGCGGAGCGCGAGCGGATGCCGGTCGAGTGCGGTTGGGCGCGTCGCGGGCCGTTGTCGAAGGACGATTCATCGCCGACGACGTCTCGCCGGCCACCGAGCGTGAGATCGTCCGAATCCTGGAATCGTCCGGCGCCGAGCGCGACGAGGACGGGACCATCATCGCTGTTCGGACAGTCGGCAGCGATGGGCGGTCACGGGCTCATCTCGGCGGACGAAGCGTGCCGGCGGGAGTTCTCTCCGAATTCACGGACCCACTTCTGACTGTCCACGGACAGAACGATCAGCTGCGATTGCTTCGTCCCGACCAGCAACGCAACGCGCTGGACCGCTTCGGGGACAAGGCAATCGGAACGCTGCTGACGAGGTACCGCAAACACCGTCGTGAGTGGCTCGATGCTCGTTCGGAATTGATCGAGCGCACGTCGAAGGCTCGTGAACTGGCGCAAGAAGCAGATCAGTTGACCTTCGCGCTCAACGAAATCGACAGCGTGGCACCCGAGCCCGGCGAGGACACGGCGATCGTTGCCGAAGTTCGTCGACTCAGTGAACTCGATTCGCTCCGCTCCGCTGCCGAAGAGGCGCACGCTGCGCTCGCCGGTAATGACGACATGGCAAGCGGCGACGTCGGTGTCATGCCGGCGCTAGACCTGATGTCCGAAGCGAGGGCGCGCATCGAGTCGGTCACCGACGCCGATCTGGATGGCCTCGGTTCCCGGTTGGCCGACGCTATTGCCGTCGTCACCGACGTTGCCGGTGACCTGAACACCTACCTGTCCGGGCTGCCCGCAGACCCGGGTGCTCTGGACTCTTTGTTGTCGCGGCAATCGGAACTGAAGACTCTGACTCGCAAGTACGCCGCCGATGTCGACGGTGTTCTCGAATGGGCAGATACTGCTCGCGCTCGTCTATCCAAACTCGACGTGTCCTCGGATGCGTTGTCACTGTTGGCCAAGCAGGTCGAGGAGACGGCTGGCCTGACCGCGGAAGCCGCTACCAAGCTGAGCGCCGCGCGAGTCAAGGCGGCGGCAAAGCTCGCCAAAGCCGTCAGCGCGGAACTCGCCGGTCTGGCGATGGGACGTGCGGGCCTCGAAGTGACTGTGCGTTCGCAGCCTGCCGGCCCGCAGGACTCGGCGCCGCTCAGTGTCGGGGGAGTAGACCTGCATGCCGGGTCTGCCGGCGTCGACGAGGTGGAATTTCGCCTGTCCGCGCACAGTGGGGCACCTTCACTTCCGATCAGCAAGAGCGCTTCCGGTGGCGAGCTGTCACGCGTCATGCTGGCGCTCGAGGTTGTTCTCGCTGGTAGCGACACCGGTGCGACGATGGTTTTCGACGAGGTGGACGCGGGGGTCGGTGGCCGCGCTGCTGTCGAGATCGGCCGCCGATTGGCGAAACTTGCTCGCACGCATCAGGTTATCGTTGTCACCCACCTTCCGCAGGTTGCTGCGTTTGCCGACACCCACCTCGTGGTGGACAAGGTCGACGACAAAGGCGGAGTGGTGAGCAGTGGCGTGCGGACCTTGTCGGATTCGGATCGGGTGGTCGAATTGGCCCGTATGTTGGCAGGGCTGGACGACACCGAAACCGGTCGTGCGCACGCCGAAGAACTGCTCGAGATCGCGAATGCGGCCCGCGTCACAGATTGAAGGTTCTGTGGTGTTGGTGTGACTGATGTGGTAGTTGTCGGCGCGCCTCCACCGGTCAACGCGGTTTCAGGTTCATCATCGAAGCCATGAAGATGCCCGGATTGCTCTCACGTAACACCGAATCCTTGCCTGGGATCAGTGGCATCGCCAGGGCCGATCGGAACACGGCGAAGCTTCTGCGCCGTGTCGGTCCTGGAGACATCGTGATCCTCGACGAAATCGACATCGATCGCCGGACCGCCGATGCTCTGGTGAAAGCCGGAGTCATGGCCGTGGTCAACGCGTCGCCGTCGATTTCGGGGCGGTACCCCAACCTCGGACCGGAAGTGATCGTCGCCAACGACATCGTTCTGATCGATGCCGTCGACGGTGATGTCTTCAAGAACATCAAGGACGGCAGCAAGATCCGCCTGCACGAGGGCGAGATCTTCAACGGCGAGAAGAGCCTCGTCAAGGGTGAAGAGCAGACCGAGGCCGAAATATCCGACCGGATGATCGAGGCCAAGACCGGCCTGGTCGATCACTTGGAAGCGTTCTCGGGTAACACCATCGAGTTCATCCGCACCGAAAGCCCGTTGCTCATCGACGGAATCGGTGTTCCGGACATCGATATCGACTTGAAGGACCGCCATGTCGTGGTCGTCTCCGACGGCCCCGAACGCGAGACCGATCTGAAGAACCTCAAGCCCTTCATCAAGGAGTATTCGCCGATCCTGATCGGTGTCGGCGCAGGTGCGGACGTGTTGAGCAAGGCCGGATACCGCCCCGATCTGATCGTGGGCGACCCGGAGGAAATCACCAGTTCCACGCTCAAGTCCGGCGCGGAAGTTGTTCTGCCTGCAGACCAGGACGGTCATGCGGCGGGGCTTTCCCGAATCCAGGATCTCGGTATCGGGGCGATGACGTTCCCGGCGACCTGCTCACCGACCGACCTTGCGCTGCTGCTTGCCGATCACCACGGAGCTTCACTGATCGTGACGGTCGGCAACGTGGTGTCCTTGGACGAGTTCTTCGACCGTGGGCGTCGTGAAAGCAATCCGTCGGCGTTCATGACACGGCTCAAGGTTGGACCGAAACTGGTCGACGCCAAGGCCGTCGCAACTCTGTATCGAAGTCGAGTGTCCGGCGGCGCGATCGCGCTCCTAGTGCTCGCCGCCCTGGTGGCAGTGATCGTCGCCCTGGTCGTGTCCAATGCCGGTAGTGAAGTTCTCGACTGGGCAATCGCAACGTGGAACAGCTTCGCGCTGTGGGTTCAGGGGCTCTTCAAGTGATTTCGATGCGTCAACATGCAATTTCCATAGCGGCAATCTTCCTGGCACTCGCGATCGGCGTGGTGCTCGGTTCCGGAATGCTGTCGAGTGGATTGCTGTCCGGTCTGCGTGACGACAAGGCGGACCTGCAGAACGAGATCGAAGACCTCAATCAACAGTCCAATCAGCTTCAGCAGCAACTCAATTCCGCGGACGGCTTCGATGCCGCTGTCGGCGGTCGCGTCGTGCGTGACAATCTCGCTGGTCGCACCGTCGTCGTCATTACAGCACCGGACGCGGATCCCAGTGATCTCGACGGTGTCAACCGACTCGTCACTGCCGCCGGCGGCGCCGTGACCGGACGCGTCTCGCTCACCGATTCGTTTGTCGACGCCACCGGTGGTGACCGTTTGCGGACCGTCGTCACCAATGTCATCCCTGCGGGGATCACCCTCAAGACCGGTGCGGTCGATCAGGGCAGTCTCGCAGGTGATCTGCTCGGTTCGGTTCTGCTTCTCAACGGGCAGAACAGCGAACCGCAGAGCACTCCGGACGAGATGAATCTCGCGCTCGACTCGTTGCGTAGCGCCGGTTTCATCAGCTACGACGACGGAGCGGTCAAGCCGGCTCAGCTCGCGGTGGTTCTTACCGGCGACAACAAGAGTGAATCCGACGCAGCCACGGGTAACCGCGGCGCCGTCATCGCCCGGTTTGCCGGTGCTCTCGACGGACGCGGCGCAGGAACGATTCTCGCGGGCCGGCCTGGCTCGGCCGAGGGCAGTGGTCCGGTTGCCGTCGCGCGTGCGGACGCGGCGCTCTCAGCGGGCTTGACGACCATCGACAACATCGACCGGGAATCGGGCAAGATCACGACGCCGTTGGCACTTCAGGAACAGTTGAACGGCGGCGCCGGCCGCTACGGCACGGGACCGGGAGCGGCGGCGGTTACCGTCGGCGCACCCACCAACTGAACACCCCGGTATTGATACGCCGGTCACATCGGGGGCGGAAAGTCGGCGCGTTGTAGGCACCGACCCCCGATAGGTGTTACCGTGAAATCCCGTGGGTCGGCAGGCCCCAGCATGCTTCATCAGACCAAGCCCTGCACAGTCGTCACGGGAGCCCCTTTGCCACAGTCACGCACTAACACGCGTACCGCCACCAAGCACATCTTCGTCAGCGGAGGTGTAGCTTCCTCGCTCGGCAAAGGTTTGACCGCCTCGAGCCTGGGACAGTTGTTGACCGCGCGGGGAATGCGCGTGACCATGCAGAAGCTCGATCCCTATCTCAATGTGGATCCGGGCACCATGAACCCCTTCCAGCACGGCGAGGTCTTCGTCACCGAAGACGGTGCCGAGACCGACCTCGACGTCGGGCACTACGAGCGGTTCCTCGACCGTGACCTATCCGGTCAGGCGAACGTCACCACCGGCCAGGTGTACTCGACGGTCATCGCCAAGGAACGTCGTGGCGAGTACCTCGGTGACACCGTTCAGGTCATCCCGCACATCACCGATGAGATCAAGCGTCGCATCCTCGAGATGAGCGGCCCGGATCTGCAGGGACACCGCCCGGATGTCGTGATCACCGAAATCGGTGGAACCGTCGGCGACATCGAATCGCAGCCCTTCCTCGAAGCCGCTCGCCAGGTCCGCCACGACGTCGGCCGCGACAACGTCTTCTTCCTGCACGTCTCCCTCGTGCCGTACCTCGGCCCCTCCGGAGAACTCAAGACCAAGCCCACGCAGCACTCGGTTGCGTCGTTGCGCAGCATCGGCATTCAGCCCGACGCGCTGATCCTTCGTTGCGATCGTGACGTTCCGCAGGGCCTCAAGAACAAGATCGCGCTGATGTGCGACGTGGACGTCGACGCCTGCATTTCGACGCCCGACGCTCCCTCGATCTACGACATCCCGAAGGTTCTGCACCGTGAGGGCCTCGACGCCTACGTCGTTCGCCAGCTCGGTCTCCCGTTCCGCGACGTCGACTGGACCGTGTGGGGCAACCTCCTCGATCGTGTTCACCAGCCGCGTGAGACCGTGCGGGTCGCGTTGGTCGGCAAGTACGTCGACCTGCCCGACGCATACCTCTCCGTCACCGAGGCTCTGCGCGCCGGTGGATTTGCCAACCGGTCCAAGGTCGAGATCTCCTGGGTTCCGTCGGACGCCTGTGAGACCGAAGCCGGAGCGCAGGCCGCTCTCGGTGACGTCGACGGTGTTCTGATCCCGGGCGGCTTCGGCATCCGCGGCATCGAGGGCAAGCTCGGCGCGATCCGTTTCGCACGTGCACGCAAGCTGCCGCTGCTGGGTCTGTGTCTGGGTCTGCAGTGCGTCGTCATCGAAGCTGCTCGCAGCGTCGGCCTCGACGATGCCAACTCGGCCGAGTTCGAGCCGGACACCAAGCACCCGGTCATCTCCACGATGGCTGATCAGGAAGACGTCATCGCCGGTGACGCCGACCTCGGTGGCACAATGCGTCTGGGTGCTTACCCGGCCGTGCTGACCAAGGGTTCCGTCGTCGCTCAGGCCTACGGAACCGAGGACGTCTCCGAGCGTCACCGTCACCGCTACGAGGTCAACAACACGTACCGCGACCGGATTGCCAAGTCCGGCTTGCAGTTCAGCGGAACCTCGCCGGACGGTCACCTGGTCGAGTTCGTCGAGTACCCGCGTGAGCAGCATCCGTTCTTCGTTGCCACCCAGGCACACCCGGAGCTCAAGAGCCGCCCGACGCGCCCGCATCCGCTGTTCGCCGCCTTCGTCGAAGCAGCGTTGACGTACAAGCTCGAAGAGCGCCTGCCCGTCGACGTCCACGGTGACGAGAAGATCGACACCGCCGCCACCGAGACGGCACTCGACGCTGCAGCCGAGAACGTGGAAAAGGTCTAGCCACACATGAGCGATCCCGGTCGGCACGAATTCGACACCCTCGGCTCCAAGACGGTCTACACCGGCGCGATCATCGCGTTGCGCGTCGACACCGTTGCGATGCCTGGTGGTCAGCGTGCCGATCGGGAAGTCGTCGAGCATCACGGCGCCGTTGCCGTCGTGGCACTGGACGAGCGCGACAATCTTGTGCTGATTCACCAGTACCGTCACCCGCTCGGGCACCGGTTGTGGGAAATTCCTGCCGGTCTGCTCGACGCTCCGGGGGAGAGCCCGGTCGAGGCGGCAGCGCGTGAGCTGGGCGAAGAAACCGGACTCGGCGCCGATCGATGGTCGGTGCTGGTCGATGTAGCTCTCTCACCCGGGTTCACGGACGAGGCGGTTCGCGTCTTCCTCGCCGAGGGGCTGCACGAGGTGGAGCGCGACGATCCCGAACACGAAGAAGCCGATCTCGAGATTTCGCGAGTTCCGCTCGCCGACGCCGTCGACATGGCGCTGCGCGGTGACATCGTCAACGCTACCGCGGTATCGGGCATTCTCGCGATCGCTACCGCACGCTCGACGGGAAAGCCGCTACGCCCCGCCGACGCACCGTGGCCCGATCGTCCTCGCGCATTCGGAGAACGCAAGTCGCGAGCCTGAAGTGCTTGCCCGACAGGTGGACTCGTATCTCGACCATCTAGCGGTCGAGCGAGGATCTGCGCGCAACACTCTGCTTTCGTATCGCCGCGACCTGAATCGGTACGCGGAGTACCTGGACGGTCGCGGCATCGACGACGTCGCGGGCGTGACGGAGAACGACGTCACCGAATTCGTGACACATTTGCGCCTGGGTGACAAAGATGCCGGAGTCCTACCGTTGGCGGCCAGTTCGGCTGCGAGGACCCTGATCGCGGTCCGCGGATTCCACAAGTTCTCCGCCGCCGAGGGCCTGGTCGGTGTCGATGTGGCTCGTACGGTCAAGCCGCCGACGCCCGGACGCAAGCTGCCCAAGGCTCTGCCGCTCGACGACGTGATCGCCCTACTCGACGCTTCGGGTGGCGGGGCGGCCGGTGACGGGCCCCGCGACCTGAGGGATCGCGCTCTGCTCGAGCTTCTGTACTCGACCGGAGCACGCATCACCGAGGCGATCGATCTGGACGTCGACGACATCGACACCGAAACCCGTTCCGTGCTGCTCAAGGGCAAGGGCGGCAAGCAGCGGATCGTCCCCGTCGGCAGGCCGGCGATCGCCGCCGTAGACGCGTATCTCGTCCGCGGGCGCCCCAGCCTCGCGACGCGTGGTGTTCCTGCCCTCTTTCTCAACGCTCGCGGGGGACGCCTCTCGCGTCAGAGTGCATGGCAGATTCTTCAGGACGCGGCCGCGTCGGCCGGGATCAAGGCGGACGTCTCACCCCATACGCTCAGGCACTCGTTTGCCACACACCTGCTCGACGGCGGCGCGGACGTACGCGTCGTGCAGGAACTTCTCGGTCACGCTTCGGTAACCACGACGCAGATCTACACACTGGTCACCGTCACAGCGCTGCGCGAAGTGTGGGCTCAGGCACACCCACGCGCCCGTTAGGCGTTGGTTGGCTCATGCGTGTCTGCGAGACCATTCGGTGATGTAAGCGGTAGCGTTCAAGGAGCGCGAGCGGCCTCCACCGCAGTTTCGGGGGTTTGCCGGCGCCGAGAGCAACCGCCGAAAGAGTAGGGGAGCATCGGACCGTGTCGACATCGCAGCCACCAGCGGCGGAGTCCGCGCCGCCGCATGTCAATGCCCAACTCTTCGAGCGCGTGAACGAATCAGCACCAGCTGTACCCTCCGAACCAGAGGCGATGTTCGAAATAGATACGACGCCAGTAGCCTCGCCACCTGCGGAAACCCCTGCTGTTTCCACGGAAGAACTCGGTCCGACGGGCCGGCCGGTCCGCGAGGTACCCCAACCGACACCGTTGGCGCACCACGGACCCGCGATGATCATCGCGATGTGCAACCAGAAGGGCGGCGTCGGCAAGACGACGTCGACCATCAACCTGGGCGCGTCGTTGGCCGAATACGGTCGCCGAGTGCTCTTGGTGGATCTCGATCCCCAAGGAGCGTTGTCTGCTGGTCTGGGCGTTCAGCATCACGACCTGGAACTGACCGTCCACAATCTCCTGGTCGAACCGCGTGTATCCATCGACGACGTGTTGATGCGCACTCGGGTGGACGGTCTGGACCTGCTCCCCAGCAACATCGACCTTTCGGCCGCCGAGATTCAATTGGTCACCGAGGTCGGGCGTGAGCAGACTTTGGGGCGCGTGCTGCACCCGGTTCTCGATCGGTACGACTACGTGCTCATCGACTGCCAGCCGTCGCTTGGCCTGCTCACGGTGAATGCGCTGGCGTGCGCCGATTCGGTCATCATTCCGATGGAATGCGAGTACTTCAGCCTGCGCGGCCTGGCACTTCTCAACGACACCGTCGAAAAGGTGCACGACCGTCTCAATCCGAAGCTCGAGTTGGCCGGCATCGTCGTCACGATGTTCGACGCCCGGACCCTGCACGCTCGGGAGGTGATGGCGCGAGTGGTCGAGGTGTTCGGCGACGTCGTCTACGACACGGTGATCAACCGCACCGTTCGATTCCCCGAAACCAGCGTCGCCGGTGAGCCGATCACGACGTGGGCGCCGAAATCGGCTGGCGCCGAGGCATATCGAGCCTTGGCCCGCGAGGTCATTCACCGGTCTGGTCGTTAGTGGAACTGATTGCATCGCAAGAAGATCCGGTCGAAGTCGAGCCGGATTCGATCGATCCGAACGTCCCGACCGACGCTCAGACCGCAGCCAAGGCTGCCGGTTTCCGAGTCACTCTCCGGAACTTCGAAGGCCCGTTCGATCTGCTGTTGAACCTGATCAATCAACGGCAGCTCGACGTCACCGAAGTCGCCCTTCACACCGTCACGGACGATTTCATCGCGTACACCAAGGAACTCGGCAGTGCGATGGGCCTTGATCAGACGACGGAATTCCTGGTTGTCGCAGCTACGCTTCTGGATCTGAAAGCGGCCAGGTTGTTGCCCGCCGGGCAGGTCGAGGACGCGGAGGATCTGGCGCTTCTCGAAGCACGTGATCTTCTCTTCGCGAGACTGCTGCAGTACCGGGCGTACAAACAGGTTGCGGCGCTGTTCGGTGAGTTGGAGGAAGCAGCGCTGCGGCGCTATCCGCGCTCTGTTGCCGTCGAGGATCAGTTCACCGAACTCCTGCCCGAGGTGTTGTTGGGCGTCGACCCTCAGCGTTTTGCGGAGATCGCGGCGACGGTGTTCACACCGCGTCCGGTGCCGACAGTGGGCCTCGATCACCTCCATGTGTCCAATATCTCGATACCCGAACAGGCCGAGCGAATTCTCGAGTTGCTGCGCGAGCGAGGCATCGGGGAGTGGACACCATTCGGGGACCTCGTTGCCGAGTGCGAAATCACTGTCGAGATAGTGGCAAGGTTTCTCGCATTGCTCGAGCTGTATCGCCGGCAGGTCATCGTGTTCGAGCAACCCGAGGCCCTCGGACCGCTGATGGTGAGTTGGACCGGAGACGACCCGGCCGCGCCGGTCACAGAGGAGGACTACGGATGAATGCCGAACCGACGGAATCAGAGTCTTCGCAGCTAGACGAGATTATCGAGCCTACCGACGACGCCTCGGAGTCCGAAGAGTCTGCACCCGATTTCGACCTCGACGACGATCAACTCGACGCAGTGCTGGAGTCGCTTCTGCTTGTCGTGGATTCGCCGGCGGAAGTGAACCAACTCGCATCTGTCACCGGAACCGCGCCGGAGCGCGTCGAAGAACGCCTGACGTCGATGTCGGCCGCATTGACCGCTCGCGGCAGCGGAATGGACCTTCGCTACGCGGGCGACGGATGGCGTCTGTACACGCGACAAGAGTTTGCCCCGTACGTGGAAAAGCTGCTATTGGACGGCGCACGCACCAAATTGACCAGGGCGGCATTGGAAACTTTGGCCGTAGTCGCATACCGTCAACCGTTGACTCGTGCGCGGATCAGTGCGGTACGAGGCGTCAACGTGGACGGGGTGGTACGCACCCTCCTTGCCCGCGGACTGATCGCGGAAGCCGGGCCTGACCCGGACACCAACGCGACACGGTACTCCACGACCGAACTGTTCCTCGAACGGCTCGGCCTGGCCTCGCTCAGCGAGCTCCCGGAGTTGGCCCCGCTCTTGCCTGATGTCGATCTCATCGACGACATCAGCGAAAGCCTGGAATCCGATCCGCGATTTGCGAGAATGAACAAGGCAGACGTGCCCGCTGACGTAGTGGACACCGAAGTCGACGACTGACCGGAATTCCGGCGCTCGTCAGCACCGAGAAAGACCCGACCACGCTCGGGAAACAGTAGAAAACTGACAGGAAAAAAGTGAACAATCCCGCTCGCCGAGATGGCACACCGGACCGTAACAACTCCCGCGACAACCGCGGCGCACGCAGCGATGCACCCCGTGGTGGTCGCAGCGACGCCCCCCGCGGCGCACGTAGCGAAGCGCCCCGTGGTGGACGCAGCAACACTTCCCGCAGTACCTCCGGATACGACCGCAACGCCGGATCCGACCGTCCCCGCACGGACGACCGTCGCGGTGGATTCAATGATGACCGTCGCCCGCCGCGCAGCGATGACCGTCGCCCGCCGCGCAGCGATGACCGTCGCCCGCCGCGCAGCGACGACCGTCGCCCCGCACGTACGGACGACCGTCGTGGTGGCTACAACGACGATCGGCGCGGACCGCGCACTGACGACCGCCGCGGACCCCGCAGCGATGACCGCCGGACCCCCCACGTAGACGCCCGTCGGGCACCGCGCGGTGGCGCCGACCGTCGCAGTGACGATCAGCGAGGCGCACGCCCCGACGCTCCTCGTGGCGGCGCATGGTCGAACGCACCTCGTGGATCCAAGTTCGACGGACCTCCGCGCAAGCGCCCGGCAGCTCCCACACCGCCGGCGACCAACAAGCGTGGCAAGCCGAAGACCGAGAAGCCGCAGCGCGTGGTCTCTCAGAACCCGTTGGTGTCCAACGCCAAGCCGGCACGTCATCAGCACGCCGAGATCACCAAGCACGACGGCCCGCCGAAGGGCGACGGCGTCCGCTTGCAGAAGGTACTGGCTCAGGCCGGCGTCGCATCACGCCGTGCAGCTGAAGAACTGATCGACCAGGGTCGCGTCGAGGTCGACGGCCGCATCGTGGTCGAACAGGGTCTGCGTGTCGACCCCGAGAACGCAGTGGTTCGTGTCGACGGCGTCCGCGTCGTCGTGCAGAAGGACCTCGTCTACCTCGCGATGAACAAGCCGCGTGGCTGGCAGTGCACCATGTCCGACGATCTCGGTCGTCCGTGCGTCGGTGACATCGTCTCCGAGCGCGTTCAGTCGGGTCAGCGGCTCTTCCACGTCGGCCGTCTCGACGCCGACACCGAAGGCTTGCTCCTCTTCACCAACGACGGCGACTTGGCTCACCGCCTGATGCACCCGTCGTTCGAGGTTCCGAAGACGTACCTCGCCACGGTTCACGGCGTTGTCGAGCGCAGCACCGGCAAGCAGCTGCGTGACGGTGTCACTCTCGATGACGGTCCGGCCAAGGTGGACGCCTTCACCGTGCTCGAGATCAACGAGGGCAAGACGCTCGTCAAGCTCGTACTGCACGAGGGCCGTAAGCACATCGTGCGTCGCCTCCTCGATGCCGTCGGTCACCCCGTTGTCCGTCTGGTTCGCACCAACGTCGGAGTTGTCGCTCTCGGCGATCAGCGTCCGGGAACGCAGCGCGTCCTCGGACGTAGCGAGGTCGGTGGACTGTACGAGGCGGTCGGCCTGTGACCGATTCGTCCATGCCGCTGGTAGTCGCTATGGACGGACCGTCCGGAACCGGCAAGTCCAGCGTCTCTCGCGCGTTGGCGCAGCGTTTGGGTGCTCGCTACCTCGACACTGGAGCCATCTACCGGATCGCGACCCTGCACGTGCTTCGTCAGGGAATCGATCTGGCTGATTCCGCCGCGATCACCGCTGCCGTTGCGGCATTGCCGTGGTCCATCGGTACCGATCCAAGCAGTGAGCAGGTGCATCTCGACGGCGCGGACGTCAGTGAGGAGATCCGCGGCGACGCGGTCACCAAGGCTGTCTCCGCGGTCTCGGCTGTGCCCGAGGTTCGCGACCTGCTGGTCGCCACTCAGCGTGAGTTGGCGGCCGGTGCGGAGCGGATCGTCGTGGAAGGTCGCGACATCGGAACCGTCGTACTCCCCGATGCAGACGTCAAGATCTTCTTGACCGCATCGGCGGAAACCCGTGCGGCACGGCGCAATACGCAGAACGTCGGCCAAGGCCGTGAAGACAATTACGAAGCGGTGCTGGCTGATGTGCAGCGCCGTGACCATCTCGATTCGACTCGGGCAGTGTCGCCGTTGCGCCCTGCCGAGGATTCCATCCTGGTGGATACGAGCGAATTGGGAATTGAAGATGTGATCGCCAAGTTGCTGTTGGTGGTCAGCGACAGAACTGGAGCAGTGCAGTGAGCGACGATCTGGTAACCGAATATGCCGGTGACGGAACTTGGTCCGAGGAATCGGAGTGGGATTACGCCGATCTCGAAGCGGACGGCGAAGGCGAAGCGCACATTGCCGTCCCGACCTTGGCTGTTGTCGGTCGACCGAACGTCGGCAAGTCGACGCTCGTCAACCGCATCATCGGCCGTCGTGAAGCGGTAGTCGAGGACATCCCCGGCGTTACCCGTGACCGCGTCTCGTACGAGGCGAACTGGGCCGGACGACGCTTCCTCGTCCAGGACACCGGCGGATGGGAACCCGACGCAAAGGGTCTTCAGCAGGCCGTTGCCCGTCAGGCCGAATTGGCCATGGGAACGGCTGACGCCATTCTCCTGGTGGTCGACGCCGTTGTCGGCGCTACGACGACGGACGAAGCTGTCGCTCGAGTGCTTCGCCGCTCGAAGACTCCGGTCATCCTCGTTGCCAACAAGGTGGACGACGGACGCACCGAGTCCGAGGTTGCAGCGCTGTGGTCTTTGGGCCTCGGTCAGCCGTACTCAGTGAGTGCGACGCACGGCCGCGGTACCGGCGACCTGCTCGACGAGGTTCTGGAGAAGCTGCCGGAGACCCCGCGTGAAGGTATTCCCGGCGGCGGTCCGCGTCGTGTTGCTCTCGTCGGAAAGCCGAACGTCGGAAAGTCCAGCTTGCTCAACAAGCTGTCCGGTGACGAGCGGTCCGTCGTGCACAATGTTGCCGGCACCACCGTCGACCCGGTCGACTCGATCGTCGAACTCGGCGGGCGCCCTTGGCGTTTCGTCGACACGGCTGGTCTGCGCAAGCGCGTCAGCCATGCCAGCGGCGCGGAGTTCTATGCGTCGCTGCGTACGAAGAGTGCAATCGAGGCCGCTGAGGTCGCGATCCTGCTCATCGACGCACACGAGCCGATCACCGAGCAGGACCTCCGTGTTCTGAGCATGGTGGCCGACACGGGTCGTGCATTGGTGATCGCATTCAACAAGTGGGACCTCGTGGACGAGGACCGTCGACTCATGCTGGACAAGGAAGTGGACCGCGATCTGGTCCGCGTTCCGTGGGCTCAGCGAGTCAACATCTCCGCCCACACCGGTCGCGCCGTGGCGAAGCTCGTGCCGGCTCTCGACACGGCTCTGGAGTCCTGGGACAAGCGCATCCCCACGGGTCGCCTGAACACCTGGCTCAAGGAAGTTGTGGCAGCAACACCGCCGCCAATGCGTGGTGGTCGCCTGCCTCGCATCATGTTCGCGACTCAGGCAAGCACACGCCCGCCGACATTCGTTCTCTTCACCACGGGCTTCCTCGAGGCCGGCTACCGCCGCTTCATCGAGCGGCGTCTGCGTGAAGAGTTCAACTTCGACGGCAGTCCGATCCGCGTATCCGTACGAGTGCGAGAGAAGCGTGACCGTAAGGGCCGCTGATTCTGCGTCCAATTCGGTACCGAAAAGGCTCTGACCAGCCGATTGGTACTTCGGCCCGTCCCTGATGTAATCTTTCCAAGCGCCCGAAACAAGGGCGTGGGACGGGCTGTGGCGCAGCTTGGTAGCGCACTTGACTGGGGGTCAAGTGGTCGCAGGTTCAAATCCTGTCAGCCCGACCGAAGTTAGATCAAAAAGGCAGTTTCTCAGAAATGAGAAACTGCCTTTTTTGTATGTGCCTCACAGGTTCGGCAACGGATCTCGTGGGAAGTCCTGCGGTGACGTGAGCTCCGCGTCGGCAGCATTCACGACTGCAACATATTCTTCGTTGATCTCGTACGTAATGCCCGCCGCAGTGAAGTGCGGTGTGGATGCAGTATCGACCGGGCTGAGAACGGTCATTCTCGGAAACTGGGTGAGGATCGACCTCGGCACTTTTCTGGACCGAAAGCTCGTCGAGAAGACGGTGATCGCCTTTCGGCTCACTACGACAATCACACTCGGTTTCGCGCTCATCAGAACGTCCGCTGGAAATACGTACCGGATCTCGTCATCTGGATCCAAGTAAGACCGAAGGCGCTCGCGAACATCCGCAGAAACCGGCATGGGCGGAAGGTTAGCAGCACGAGCACAAGAGCTTGCAAAGTTCGTGGTGTCGACCGGCCGATAAACCGAGTATTTCTGCGGCGCTTATCCACCGTCTGGCGATTTTGCTCGTATTTCCCGGCGATGGAGCGGGCGCTGGACGTTACCAATGTCAAGTCGACATTGACCTTGCTGTCCGGTCATCAGACGCTGGAGGCGGTACGGCGGTGGTCGAGTCAATGGCCGGCTTCAGTCCGGTGCTCGGAGCGGAAGTCCTCGCTGTAATTGGTGGTGATCTCACTGCGTTCGGAACCCAGATCAGTTGGCGCGCATCGCGGGTCTGGCGCCAGAACCTTCTGATTCGGGTCGGGTGAGCGGAAACCTTTAGCGGCAGAGGCGATACGACCGGCGCCTGTTTCGGGCGTTCTACCTCGCCGCCCAGTTGCGCCCCCAAGTTGTCTGCGTATCGCAGACCTACCAAGCCTGGAAACGATCCCAATAGAAACGTCACACCCAACCCGTCCATTGCTCTAGCGCGGCGGCGGTTGAATGTGTTGTCGGCGATGGTCGTGACAATGCGGCGGTCTAAATGCGAGGACCAACTGCCGTACTGGCGGTAGGCAGCTTCGGAAGAGATCATTTACAGACCCGACTCAACACCATCCTCAACCTACGAATCGCCCCGAAACCCGAGTCTGCCGGCCTGCTGCACGAAGCCTTCGTGTGCAGCAGGGTGGATGCGGTAGTTGAATGGTCCCACCGCTGAAGTCGGCGATTGATTGGGGTCGCAGTGATCTCAGGGCCCGCCGATGTTTAGCCTTCTCGGTCTCGGCAACGTCGAGGCCGGATTTGAGCGCCTGGATATTTGTCAGTGTGTGGCGCGCTTCCTTGATGACGAGAAAGGCGCCAGCAATCTGCGCGAGGAATGCGGCGGTGTGCAGGCAGTAAGACGAATCGACAGGACGGCAAACTCCGGCAGCGTCAGAGTGGCGTTAGGGTCCGATATATCTGGAGGTCGTGGCCCCGTTCTCATCACGCGCCAATCCACGACGTCGCCTCGGCTTTGAGGACACTGCACTATTTCCGGATGAGCCATTTCGTGAATCGTTGCCACCGGTTTCTGGGTCGGTCGTTCGGCGAGTTCGGTTGGTGAATCGGCGGTGTGACTGCCTCGTTGAGGGGCAGTGGGCGGATGGTTGGTGGCTCGATGTTGCGCTGTGGTGGTTTGGCCGCTGGTGTTGTGTGAATGAACGGTATTTGCGTCAGGTCGTCCGGCGGTAGGCTGACATCGATCTGATGAATTTCATTGTTGACATCGGCTGCGACGGCGCCGTGTGTTGTTTCGGGCTGGAGTGGCTGTGGCCTCGTTTCCGGGAGGCACGGGGCGTTGCGACGAGACTTTTCTTCGGCACGCCACTGGTTGTGCCGTTCCAGGTCCGCGATGAGGATCCAACCGCCGAACTTGTGCACTTGCGTGTTATCGACCCAGATGCGGTTTCCGGCCCACACCTGTTGCAGGAAAAGGCGCAGTTCTATTGGGTGAGTCTCGAAGTACCCGCGAGGCCACTCTGGTACTGCCGCAGGCCGCAGGATTGTCGCGCCTGCGCGGAGCGTGAACTCCCGGTCGGGTTCGTCCCAGGGGCGGTCAGGGATTGAATTGGAAACCCCTGCAAGCACCCGAACACATGGCTTGTGGAACAAGAAGTTAGTCATCGATTTGCCGTGCACCGATCGAAGTAGCCAGACCACGTCGGGGTCTTGTTTGGTCCGGGTGGGGATGTCGGTCTTGACTCGTTGGATCTCGACGCGGGGACATTGTTCTGCGGTTGGTACCCAAACGTCCGCGATGACGCCTGAGGGAAGTGTTTTCTCGGTATGCGCTTGGTGCCCCAGTTCGATAGCCAGGTCACGGACATATTCCTTGAGCCACTTGTGTTCTCGGGTTTCGCGACCACCGCCGCCTGTGGGAAGAACTACGGGGTCGGCTTCAGCATGACCGCATTTGACAGGGGAGCCTGGGTTGAAGCGAAAGAACCGCGAAATGGTCCCGTGAGATTTGTTCGTTCGTTGGACCGGGTGTACCTGGCCTGTGCAGCCTGCGGGACGCTCAGGGCAGTAGAGAGCGGGTTTGTCGGGGCCACGGACGAGTGCCCAGTCGCGGTCGTCGGCGGCCTGGACTAGACGTCCGGTGTCAGCCAGTCGGGCAGTGACCTTTCTACCTTCACTCTTTGCCATGGATTCTTTCTACCGGAGCACCCTGACAAGTTGGCGAACTACTTGATGCCACCAATCCGATCCGCAATGGGTCGTGGAGGAAGTTCCTCGTGCCTCAAATTGATTGACCGGAGCACGATCTGGGTCTCGATAACGGTGTTTGGGCCAGTTGCGACACCAAGATTGTTGACCACTCGCGCCGGCTCGATGTCATTTCGTCCCGTCGTTTCTGAACTCGTTTCAATCGTAGTCAACCAAAGGTCTGGGCGATTCGTACCCGAATGTTGGACGAGAGGCAGCACCTACAATCGTAAGTTTTTTCATCCGCAAGGTCTGTCGAAGAAGTTGGTGCCAGTCTCTCGAAGTAGGTCGCGGTGATTCACTCCGTAGGTCCAAGCGGCATGTTGAAGTGATTTCGTTTCGGCGTCGAGAGGGGAGTTCTTCTGCGGTCCCGTGCACATAGGTCAGATCGCGCTGCACTACGGGATGACGTCGGCGGTGCCGGGGATTCCGGTGTTGATCGTGCGGATGATTCGTGGGTCGGCGGTGGGCGGGCGCGGGAAACAGCACCGTTTTCGAAGGCATCTGGTCGGCTGCGGCCTTTGTCCATGGCGTCCAATCCCTCGGCGATCCAGTCGATGTGGGAGATTTCGGCGTGTTCGAAGGCGCGGTGCACGCACCAGCGTGCGAACGTGCGTTGATCGGTCTCGCCGAGTTGTTCGATATGTTCGACGAGTTCGCGGCCGCAACCTACTGCGGAAGAAGGTGTTCCTCCGAACCCCTGAGGTACGACTCCGCGTCGCAGGATTTCGCCGCAAAGTCGGTGCGTTGTTCCGATAACACGGAAAGCAGTTTGTGCCGATTCCTTGAGCCCCGATGATCAGCAAACAAACTGATCGGCCATGCGGTGTCCATCCGATTTCACCGCAGTTCCTTTGGCGTACAACGACAACACGATCTCATCGACTCCGTTCAATCGACGTTTGCGCTTCTTGACGATCTGCGGCTCGAACGTCCCTTCCCGATCACGAGGGACCTCGATCGGGACATGCCCACTGGGCCTTGGTCAACACCGTCTTCGGACGGGTCCCGTTGCGAATATTCGTCGACTCCCGATCCGGCGGAGCTTGGTTCTTGTCGTGCCCGAGGTGCGAGGGGGTCTCCCTGGACGAAGTCCCCGGGGAACATCTCCTCGTTTAGTGCAGTTTCCAGAAAGGTCTTGGTGAACTGCTTGAGCAAACCGTCCGGACCGGTCAGCGACAGGCCCTGCTCCTCGCCAATCTGACCAACTCCGCAGTCGCCGCAGCTTCCGCGGAGGGCTCGGCCCTCTACTTCGTCACATCTTCCCGTGTCGTCATCTCGGCACCTCCTCGCCGAACATTCACTCAGCTTCTCGGGCCGAAACACGGTTTTAGAGACAGTCCCTGCAGATGCGGTGTCGACACGCTAGGCGATGAACGAGCAGCATCAAGGCATAAAAATAAAGGTGCCAGGCGCAGTGCCTGGCACCTTCCAAGACCTGAGCGCGAGCGGCGGACCGCTCGCTGCACCTTGCTCCGGCATGGGCACCGGCCTCAGGATTTGCCTGGCTAGTTTCGGTCATCATGCAGCTAAATGTCAAGATTCATCTATGACATCTTTAGTCTGCTGGGTTGGCGTAGATGACCGGAAGGTCGCGTCACTGTATATCGCATCGGACAGCCGGTTGACGTGGCCGGGCGGTGCGCACTGGGACCAAGGACGAAAAGCCTTTGCCGCGAATAACGCCCCCTTCATTTTCGGATATTGGGGTGATGTTTTGTTCCCTGCACTGGCATTGCCGGTCGTGCAGGAGAAAGTTGATCGCGGTTTCGTTTCGAGCATGCCGGGTCAGCGGGCACACGACGCGATTGCGCACACTATTCGAACGATGTGGCGTGATTATCCAAAGACCGAGCGGCGTACCCTGGGAATCCTGATCGGCAGTAGGGCGGGGGAGTTCATGCCGTGTCGCTTCTTGCTGACCGTGTTGACGTATAGGCCAGAGACGGACGAGTGGGTAACGACGAGCATGCCCATGCCGACGGAATCGTCGGTTCTTCGATATGCGGGAAGCGGCACAGAGAGTATGAAAAATTCGCACCTTCGTTGGGAAGAATCGGTGGCTCGGGGAACGAGTCGCGCGGTATTCAGTGCATTTTGTGACTCATTGGAGGCCGGAGAAGATCCGGACAGCGGAGGCCCTCCGCAGCTCGTAGGGCTGATCAGGAAGGGGAATGCACAGTCGTTCGGTCTTATTCACCAGCAGCGTCGATTCATAGCTGGAACACCGTCGCATCGTAATGAGGCATGGGAAGGCGTGAATTGGTTCAATCGACTCTTCGAGCGAGTCCGCGCTGACACAAAGAAGCGAATGCGTGGTGCGCAGAAGCACACACGACTATGAGCGGCGTGTGTGGCGAACCTTGTCCGTTCTTGCGTAGCTCAAATCTCACACGCGCGTTATTTGCGTTCTCGGAGAGCCGCTTTTGCCTTTGTGCAGACGTTGATCATTTCGTCGAGAGCTTGGATGGCGCTGTCGGTTGGTGAGTCGTCTTCGTCGATCGTATCTTCGGTAGGTTCGGCGGGTGTATTTCGGCGCATCCTTCGTATGACCGAAAGAAAGTCGTGTTCTTCGTCTTTCAGGTGTGAGGCGGCCTCGATCCATTTGCTCTCTTGCTGCTCGGCGATGGATGCCGCTTCGACGATGACGGTTCGGACGACGTTGCGAGCTGTCGATTCGAGTTCGGACGCAGCTCGAAGAAGGTTGTTGGACATTGTTTCTTCTCGATCGGGTCGATCGGCGTCGTCGAAATGGTTGTAGAAGTCCCACGCCGGTTTGTCTGGGGAAAGTCTGTCGAGGGTTCGATACAGCGGCTCGAACGAAGCCATCGGGGGCCGTCGTGACGGGTAGCGGGTGTGATGTGCCCACAGTCGTTCGATCTCGTGGGCGCATCTTTGTTGTAGGTGAGGACGATCGGCAGGTTCAACAGTTTCGATCTCGGCGATGAGTTCGGCAATGTAGTGCGCCATCCACCTTCCGAGGAGATCGTGCGTTTCCAGTTCCGTTGCCAACTCTTGGCCTAGTGCGGCTGTGCGTTCAAAGCTCGAACCAGCTTCCGTGGTTGTCGAGGATGAATACTTTGAAGTAACGATCGAATTGGATGTCGTGTTCGTCTTCGTCATCGGTGTGAAGCCTCTTTCCGGAGGAGTCGTAGCGGTATCGGTCGATAGTCACCTTGACGACGAGATTCATCGCCGTCTCATCCAGGATCGTCGACAGCACCTTCGGGTCAGCGGCCAGCCGGTTCCCGACCGTGCCGGTTTCCCGGCCGCGTCCTTGGTCGATCTGGTCGTTCCACACCGTGCTCACGAACGCCTGGGTTGTCGCGGTGGTCGCCCAGATTCGGGCGTCGGCATCGCTGGTCAGGTCGAGCAGGTCACGGATATAGTCAGCTGGCTTGGGGGTCGGGAACGTAATCTTGCCGTGGAGCGGATCGGACCGGTCAGCTTTCGTGTCGTGTGAATTGTCGTCGATCCATCCTTTTAGTTGATACTCCTCGGCGCCCAACTCGTCCCTGTAGACATCACCATGCGCGGGGATTCCGTGGTCGAAAGATGAGTTAGCAGTTTGCATGGCTACGAGAAGTGACCTGCACCGATCCCGGTTGACGAGCGCGCTGTGGATGGTGGTCGTCTCGCCAGCGCCCTCTACAGTTTGGGCCGCGTACTGCCATACCGTGATCAGATCGGATCCGCAGGGCGTGAGCAGTTCGACGAAGGTTCCCGCGTGTACTTGCCATTCCCAGTTGATCTCGGCTGCGGCGAGTTCAGTAACGGAGTGCTGATCGGGCGGGGTGGCATCGCGGCGATCGGCCAGCCACCGGCCATCGGTTCGGGTGGGCAGATGGCCGCTCAACCAGTCGGTGAAGTCGTCCACCTCTTGGTAGGAATCTTGGTACACGTCTGAGGTATCGATGAGTTCGCCTGCGATGGTCATCAAGGCGTGCACGGAGAGATAGAAGTTGAGATCCTGCACCTCGGGACGCTCGTACTTGTAAAAGGACGTCTTGTCCTCGGCGAAGACACCGAGGGTGTGCCGCAGATCCTCACTGGCCCGACCACTCTGATGCTCGGTCCAGTGATTGGTGATGAAATCGTTGCACCGTCGCTCGATCTCGTGCGGGTTGGCACCGAAACACCGCGCTAATGGCGCGATCCAATACTCGCTGAAATCCATCCTGAAGTGGAATTCGACATCCGGTGCGTCCGTGTCGTCGAGATTGGCGTTCGGCCGTTCGTACCTTGGTAGGAGGATCGGCTCTCTGGACGGCTTGTTGAGACGTTCGAGGTCTGTCCGCTCCGATTCGAGCAATTCGATGACGCCCTGGTCGTTCATGCTCAGCAAAGCGCGGCGTGCGGACTCGCGGAACAGGACGTGGCGTTCACCGCCGAGAGCGGTGGTACGCAGTAGCTGCTCGAAGGGATAGGCATGAGTGGGGTGCGTGTTCGCGACACGCTCGATCGCCAGAAGAAGGCGATGCCGGGCGTGCATGGCGTAGAAGGTGAACCGTTGATCGACGAACGCACCTACCGTCGATGATGACGTGAAATCACGTAGTGCAGTGAGTTCGTCGTCGAGTCCGAGCGTTCCCATCAGTTTCACTGAATGTGCTGCGAGCCAGCCGATCTTGTCGTCCGGACTACTGAGCGCCGCCCAGAGATATCCGGCAACGCATGTTCCGAGATCTGGGGGTGGTCGGAGCGTTTCGGTCCAGCTTCCGTCGGCGGTGTTGTCGCCGATGAGGTAGGCGAGGTCTTCAACGGCTAAGTCGAAGGCCTGTAGTGCTTGTTCGGGCGTCAGTTGTTCGGCGAGGTTGCCGGCTAACGCGAAACATTCTTCGCTGGATAGATGACCATCGCGGGTCCCGAGGTCGTGGAAGGCCAGGTCGAGGAGTTCTTCCTCCGTGTGACCGGAGAGCGCGGACAGTGGTTGTAGTGCGGACGGCCCCCAAGACTGAGTGGCGATCTCTGCAGAGAATCGACGAACGGCGGTGTCCACGAGTTTTTCGCTCGCGGCGAGGGCTGCGGCAGTCAGATCGGTGACCTTCAGCAGTTCGTCGACGAATTGCCGGTGGGCGTACCAGTTGAAATGGGTGTTCGCGGCGAAGGTGGCAATCGCTGCTGCCCAGGTGCGTTGTGGCCGAGACAGTATTTCCGTGGCGAGGTGGCCGGTGGTGCAAGCGCGCCGCGATTGCTCGCACAGCGTGCGAGCACGTTCCATCCCTGCTGGATCCGCTAGGTCGAGAGTGCGGATTTCGGCGAGGGCGGTGTCGTGTCGTCGGTCGACGTCCTGATTGCCGGCACTGAACAGGGTCGAACCAGTCGGAGCAGCGCTGGGTGGGGGTGTGTAGGGGTTGCGTATCTCTGCGGCATACGCGGTGTGCCGCAGGTCTAGTCGAAGTTCTTTCGCTAGTGCGTCCAGCTCGTTGAAGAAGGCCGGCGGATGCTGCGACGGGCGGTCGTGGTCGCTGATCGCATCGACTATTTGCTGGGGAAATGCTGATGATCGCAGGGCGCGGCTGAGTACGGGTATCAGTGGTGTGCTCGGAGCGAGCGGTATCAGGGCCAGTGCTGCGACAGGGGCCTTGTGCAGGGGACTGTCGGGGTGGTTGAGGAGGCCGTCCATGATTCTTGATTCGTGTCCAACATGGCGGTCCCGCCATCTCGCCGCGGTCGCGATTGCGGACTGCTTACTGAGACGAGAAATGACGCGAATGGCGTCACTGAAGTCAAGCGCGTCACCGGTGTACGGATAGAGTGCCTCGATCAACTGGGTCATTCTGTAGGCGCGTTCGTCGGAGTCGCCTGACTGTGCCGCGTGTGATGCGGATGCGCTGAGAGTCGAGATCGTGTGCCATCTGCTGTATGCGTCGTCGCCGATCAGGTCGGCGGTATCGAGTGCCTTCGCCCAGTACTGTTCAGCCTCCGCTTCGTCTGCTGCACGAAGTGCACGGGCAAGCCTGACGAAGTGCTCGGTGCTTTCGTCGGCGCTCAGTTGCGATGTGCCGATCTTCTCGGCGGCCAGGCTCGCCGTAGCGTAGAACAGCGATTCCATATGTTCGGCTCGCCCACAGAAGCGCACCACGTCCACGAGCGTGTCGATCGGCAGGAAGCTGCGGGCCTCGTTCAGCCATCTTTTGTATAAAGCGAGGGCCGCTTGGTGGGGGTGCTCGCTGAGAAGTTGCGCGCCTAACCGGCTTACTTCGCGGAGGTAAACGTATGGTGTGCGGTCCCGCGACCAATGCTGCGGAGCGGCAAGGTGCTTGAACAGCGGTCCCAGGTCGGTGCTGTGGCCGCATGAGGAAGCTGCCCACGCCTGAAGCCACGGCACCAGTGGGACAATGTTGTCCCGGAATTCTGAGTGCTCGCCTGTTCGGCTGGGCTTCTCTCCGCGGAGCACCTTGGCGAGATCCTCGTGAGCTAGTTCGGACGCGTCGAGTTCGGTACCTTGCAGCAGTGCTCGCAACGCCCAGCCCTTCAGGGTTATCAGGCGGGAATTGCCGGTCCGCGATTCGATTCCACGCGGAGCGTCGATGGGCAAGTAGAGGTTGAGAATCTTGAGAGCACTCGCATCGTCAATCAACTGGTGCCGTTTCGCTGAGACTAGAGCACCTACGATCGCAGCAATTCCCTGGTTCGGTTCCCCGTAGCCGCGCGAAGGAAATTCCAGCGGTTCGATCTGGTGTCGTAGCGTTGTGATGGCCACTGATGTTCCCGAACTGTTGAGGAGAACATCGGCGTGAGCGGCTTCGGCGGTGATGGCTAGTTGGAGATACTCGAGGTCTCCGGATGCTTCGAGCAGACAGTTCAGCTCATCGTTTCGACCGCTGTCGATCAAACGTTGGGCGACGATGCGACCGGGGTGGAATACGCCGTCTGCAGGTCGCCAGCGGGCGAAATAGTCAACACATTGTTGAGAGCCCTCGGTGTTGAGCACGCCGAGGGCGCTTTCCGCGATGTCATCGGGCTCGATGTGATGGTTGCCCCGTAGTTCCACAGGGAGCCGTGTCCAGCCTTGCATCCAACTGAGTGCGCTGCGAAGTCGGTTGCGGGAGGCAGTCTGGGTGGCGGGTTGCGCAGACAACAGGGCGCCTTCGTAGGCGAGGTTCGCTCCTGGCCACTCGGGTCGCAGCGAGCGGTTCGCAACGATGTCCTCGATCGACTGACCGTCGAGATACGCGCCCGCCAAGTCGGTGTTGGCAGTGATCAGTTTCAGGCGACGTGATTGTCCGGCCGACAATGTCCCGGCCTTCAGCGCCAGACGTGTGGCATCGAATTTACTGTTTGTCCTCAATGCCGAATTTAGGGCGAAACGAAGTCGCTGAAACTCGATCTCCGAGCGCTCGATCGCATTGGAGTCAGGAAGGGCGTCGCTGGAGAGGGCAAGGGCAACTAGTTCATCGAATTGTCCGGCATCCCAGAGAATTTGAGGAAGCGATGCCGCAACGTAGGGATCAGTATCCGCCAACGGGCGGAGTCGATCGACGAAGGAGTCAAGTGCCGAGTCGGCTGGTTTGTATTGATTCCTGAACCACGTTTCCGTCGGTTCATCGCGAAACTGCAGGACGTCGGAATGGAGCAATAGCGGTCGACCCAGGTCGGCCACGAAACTACGGATCGTGGCTGGTTCGATGTCGTACAAGTGGGAGATCACACGCACCGGGAGCCGAGGTCGAAGTGATGCGAGGGCCTCACAGATGGCATCGATCTCGTGAACCGATGTGGTGGGATGCTTGTCCCGGATCCTTTCGATCGATAGTCCGATCAGTTTGTCCAACGCTTCGGCAGCAGCCAGTGGTCTCTCCCCGAGTAGGAGCAAGCTCTCCTCGAGCGTGTCTGACTCGCTCATGACTAGTGCTTGCACTCGTGGATTCGCCGCCGTGCGGTCGTGAAATTCGCTGGCGTGGGAGGCACTGACTCCGACGTATTTGCTCGCGAGGTGGGCTTCGGATTCGGCAACAGTGAATCCGTGTAATTCGAGACGTAGAACATCCGGAGGCGGCTTGAGGTAGTCGATGCGTTCCGTTCGGCACAGCAGTACCAGTCGCACATTCTCAGGAACAGTTTCACGAAGTATGCCTACAACAAACGATTCGGCGCCACCGAATTCTTGCGCCGCCATCACCGCATTGTCCGCGGCGTCAACGGCGATCACGAGAAGACCGCCCGGTGCCGCGGCCTCCAACGCGCGCGCGGCCTCACGAATCCGAGTCAGAAATAAGCGGGAGTAGTCGGCGGCAGAAGCACTGTGACTGGGTAGCACGATGTTGCACAGTCCACGACTGGCCAACTCATTGCAGATCTGAATCAGACCCTGCCGAAACTCATGCCGAGGCTCACTTGATCTGCGGTAGCCGCCGGCACCGAAGCAGTCATACGTGATGCACTGTGAACCGGGTGGAAGGTAAGTTGCGATCGAGGTGGCGAAGACTGTCTTCCCGACTCCACCGGAGGCGTGCACAATGACGTTCTCACCGTTAGCGACGATTCGCTCGGTGATCGCAGCGAATTCGGCTCGGTCAATCCGGGTCGGTGGCGCCTCGAACCGTGAGGGTGCGGGAAACAACGAGTGCGTGTCTGTTCCGAGTGCGATGAGAACGTCGGCAAGGCGTATTTCCGGCATTGACTCGAGTCTCGAAGTAGCTCGCATCGACACGATTTCTTTCAGGCGCAACGGTCCATCGACCGGGGACCCAGGAAGTACGCTCGCGATATCGGAGTGAAAGCTCTCAATTAGTGGCAGGAGACTCGGAGCACGGTCGTCGAACTGGAACACTCTGCAGAAAAGTGTGCACTCTTCGTCATCGAGGTCGAGGTACCTCTTCAGCCGTGATACTTGTGCGGGATTACGTGGTACCTCACTCGACTGAGCCACATCGTCAATCGCCTCAAGGACTTTCGAGGTCGGCACCCGGTTAGTGACAAGTTCGAATCGAATTTTCGCTATGTCGCCCGGGTGGCTAGCTCTGATTTGGTGAAACCGCTTTGCGAAGCCGGCAAGGGTCTTCTTGAGTTCGGACATCGTGATCTCTTGGTCGCCGCGCACGGTGGAGTGTTTGAGCTGTCGATAGACGATAGAGGTGGCATCCGACAACTCTTCAGAGCCTCGATATTCTGCGATGTCGATGACCTCCAGCCCTTCATCGAGGGGGGCGCTATCGGCGACCTCGAATTTGGACACGCCTTCGATGGATACAGCTACGAGATCGGTTCCAGGACGGAGCATTTCCAGGCATTGGCGTGCAGCCCAGTAGTAATGGAATTGGTCGCCATCACGCGAGGTCCGTAGCAAGTCGGTGTCAGTCATCAGGGTTAGTAAAGCGTACGTGGGACGTGACGATGTCGGTGACTCGGTATTCGACGCTTCGCTTGCCCGCATTGCGGGGCGTCGACTACATCCTCGGGTGACGTGAGGAGTGAAGTGCCGGGTTAGTCATGCTCATCCGATGGTCTTTTCTTAGGTTGCTTCAACCATATGGCTGGCGAGATTTTCCAGTATTGCAGTTTCGTCAATTCTATTTTAGAGGAACGGTTCTCGGGTCCGACTAGTGCGCAAATCCAGGCAGTTACGTGCGATTGACCGCACTGCACTGACCCACGATTCGTCTCCTGATCCTTTCGGGATCGGACAGGACGGCCAGAAGGTACATGTACGGAAGATTGACCAGTTCAGGCGGCAGGGAGCCGTTATGCTGCGCCAGGAGACGTGTCATCTTGGTTTCATTGGACCTTCCTCCGAAGCCATGTGTCGCGTTGCGATAGCCACGCATTACTTCTTTGATTGCCGAGTTCAAAGTCATGTGGTCGACAGTGCCGTCGGCAGCGATCACATCTAGTGTGGCCGTGCCGTGTGCGGTCCGGATGAAGAATCCGTCGGCAACTTTGGGTAGGGCATCGACTGCGGCTTCTGCGTGGGGAAGAAGCACTTCTTGTACCGGGATGGGCATTCGCTTTCGAATTTCGACTAATGTCTTTTCGGCGAATCCCGGACCGCACAACTCATGCATCTTTGGTCCGAGGAATGCTTCGCCAACTAAATCCAATGCACTGTAAGACAGGACCCTCGCGGCGTACTGATCACGCCAGGAAGAAAGCACTGACGTCACGCGTTTGAAGAGTTCTTCGCCGTTCATCATCCAG
The DNA here is from genome assembly GCF_030056745.1 of Rhodococcus sp. IEGM 1406. Lineage (NCBI taxonomy): Bacteria > Bacillati > Actinomycetota > Actinomycetes > Mycobacteriales > Nocardiaceae > Rhodococcus > Rhodococcus sp. IEGM 1406. The sequence goes on from NZ_JASHKO010000002.1 coordinate 31,282, forward strand.
TTCAGGTGGTGAGACGGTAGGTACTGGCCGTGCGCATCTCGATACAAGGTGGGATCTGTGAGGTAGGCGAACATTTGGTTTAGTTTCATCGCCCACCACTCAACGGTCTCACCCCATGCTCTCTCTGACTTTGGAATAATTGATTCCGGCCACGCTGTCCGGGTCTGCCTCGGCCACAACTGAAGCGGTTCGGCTGGAACTGGATCCACGCCACGTATCGTGCTTCCCAGAGTGAAGACGATCGTGCCCATTGAACGCTGGCAGTGGATTGCCCAGACATCTGGTGCTCGACTTGCCAAGAGAGGTCCGAGGTACGTGCTATCGAAGAATCCGGGCCCCGCAAGCCCTGCGCCGGACCCGAAGAGGATCCCATTTAGCTTGATCTTGCCCGCAGACCAACGATTTGCTCACCGGTGGCACTCCGGATACGGAGAAGGCTCGCTTGGCGTTCCGGCTCATCCTCTCGCGTGACTAGTGTGCCGAGTTTCCGTTTTCTCAGTTTTCGTGAAAGCGCTTCGAATGCAAGCTATTTCATAGATATGCCTGGATGTATGACCCAATCAGGCTGGTGGGATCGGCTCAAAGTTCCGCATCTCGTCCCGTCCGGGCCGGACGACGCCTGCGGCGGATTCGGGAACCTCGTTCCAGGCGCCAGGAAGGTCGCGCAGAGGCTCGGATACGACGATTCGGGTCTCCTCACTCAGATGGTGCAGGGCATCCACCTCAGGATGGAGCTTGCGCAACGTGGAGATCTCGGTGGAGAAGAACAGTGACCTCGACTGGTGCTCGCTGGAATAGCGAAAGATCCAGGTGGAGACGCCATCCGACGTGGCGACGGTCATCTGAACCGGATTGTCGATTCCCTGCGAGCGGGCCGTGTGCTCGACGAATCCGACGGCCCTCGCGACACCTTCGAACGGATCGTCGGTCAGGCCGAACGTCAGCGCGAGGAAGAACAAGGTTTCCGAGTCCGTCGATCCTTCGAGATCCGGAAAGAGCGACGGATCAATGGCAGTCACCAATTCCCGTTTCATGTCGTGGAATCCGTGTAGTGAACCGTTGTGCATCCACAACCACCGCCGGTGCCGGAACGGGTGGCAGTTGCTGCGCTGCACTGCAGTTCCCGTCGAGGCGCGGATGTGGGCGAACAGCAGAGGGGTACGCAATTGGGAGGTGACCTCGCGCAGGTTCGAGTCGTTCCACGCGGGTTCGATGCTCTTGAACACTGCCGGTTGTGGGCCTTCCCCGTACCAGCCGATTCCGAAGCCGTCACCATTTGTCGTCGTGGCCCCGAGTTGAGAATGCAGGCTCTGGTCGATCAGCGAGTGCTGTGGTCGGAACAGCAGGTCATGGGCGAGTATCGGTTCTCCCGAATACGCCATCCACCTACACATGCTTTCAACTCAAGCAGATCGAGTCGGCGTTGACGGTGCATGCGCAGCGGCGTGCGTCGTCTGGGTGGGCTTCCATGTCGACACAGCCCAGATCACGACGATGTTCAGCGCGATGATGAGAGTCGACCACCAGGGGTAGTACGGCAGCCACAAGAAGTTCGCGATGATCGAGATCGCGCAGATCACCACTGCCGACACCCGCGCCCAGGCCGCTCCGGTGAACAGTGCAAGCCCGACGAGAGCGACGAGCGCGCCCAGCACGAGATGGATCCAACCCCACGTCGTCAGGTCGAACTGATAGACGTAGTCGATCCCGACTACGAACACTTCGTTTTCGGCGACGGCAGCGAGTCCTTGAAAGAACTGCACGATGCCGACCGTCACCAGGATGACTGCTGCCCCGATTGATGTTCCTACCGCGAAACCCTGCTTGACTGACGTTGTATCCGACATGGCGGTTTCCCTTGATTCGGTGGGGTGACCGGACACGTGCCCGGCACGTTGTACCGATCGTTGTTCCACCGGCCGACTGCCGTGAAACGGAAATGCCGGTCCGGTTCGGTGAGAAATCAGTGCGTTCTGCTCCGATGTGCGGACGAAATGTAACTTCTGGCCCCTGTTGATGCGATGTACCCCTTGCCGGAATGCGTGTGCGGAGGAATTGCTCGTAACCGAAGTTCACAGAGAACAAGAAGAATTCGGCACGGATTTCGACCTATTTGTCCAGCTGTACTGGTATTTTGACTGAATTGACCGGAAGCTACGGTCCGCGGAAAAGAGTAGCGAGAGAATGACGATCTTCGGCAGGCGTTCCGCGGGCATCTCCGCGACGGCCTTCGTCTTGGCAGCTGTTGTATCGACGGCACTTCCCGCGGTGGGATCGGCAGCACCAGTCGCACTCACCCACGCGTGCACTCCCGAAATCAACGAAAATTCGATGTCACTCGATCCGGCCGTGATCGACGGTTGGTACGACATCTCGACTGGATCGCCTGGAACGAAAATCAACTCGATCGAGGCGTGGCGGACAGTGCCGGGAGACATCCTCGAGTTTCGCGCATCGGTGACGATCAGAGCCCACGGAAGTCCCGTCCGAGGGACCCTTCGGATCGACGGCGCCGGCTTGACCGGAGATCAGGATTTGATCTCCAGAATGACGTTGACCCAAGATCTCGGCCGGTCAGGGTCAACGGTCACCGACGCTGACGACGGTTCGGTCATCCCCGTACGTGCCAAGCTCGCCTTCGATGTCGCCACTCCGGGCCAGGTAGCCCAGAATCGGACAGTCAACCTTTCTGCGGTCAAGATCGTTTTGAGCGGCGACACTACCGATTCGGAAGGTGAATGCCCTGGTCCCGGCCCAGGCCCAGGCGGTGGCGGGAATGGCGGTGGCGGGAACGGCGGTAGTGACGGCGACAACGGTGCCGGTGGTGGCGTCGGGGACAACGGCGGCGCGCTTCCCGGTCGCGACGTCGGAAACCGCGTTCCGATTTCCCATGTCCCTTCCGGCCCGACTTCTCGTCCGTGACAGCGGCACCTGGATCCACGGCCAGCCGAACGTGGGCCGCTGCAGTAGTGGCGACAATGCTCTTGATCGGCGGATGCTCCGACGACGGGAACTCGCCAACTCGAGTCCTCGCGACCGGCCAGGAAGATTTGCCGCCGGCAGCTCGCGCCGCAGTCGACAGTCCGGATGTCCCGAGCACGCTGCGCACAGGCGACAGCACTGCTGACATCCTGCCGATCAAAACGACGACGGGCGGCTCGCTCGTTCCGCCAGAGGACGTCAGCGAGATCGGGTGGTGGGCGGACTCGGCCTTTCCCGGCTCCGGCGCGGGCACCGTGGTGATCACCGGCCACATCAACGACATCTATCAAGGCGACGGTTTCGGAAAGAAGTTCTCCACCTTGGACATCGGCTCGATCGTGACCGTTACGGGCGGCGGGGGACAGGTCTGGAACTACCGCATTGATGCAGTCGATCACTACAGCAAGGACGGCGAGCTGCCGGTCGAGCGATTGAACAGCCTCGACGGACCCGAAACCCTCGCGCTGATCACCTGCGGCGGCGAGTTCGTCGGTCCGCCGTTCGGATACGAGGACAACGACGTCGCGTGGGGAACTCCGGTGCCCGCATAGCCGAAAACCATACGTCGGAACGGTTGATAAACTGGGTCCCGCGTTCGTGGCCATCCACGCACGTTTCGAAAGTCCGAAGAAGGAGATTGTGCTGTGGTTGACCTCGCCTATGTCATCGCTGGGTCCGAAGCGACTGGCGGTGCCGGCCTGCAGGTCGACCTGAAGACGTTCCAGGCATTGGACGTCTACGGCGTAGCGACCACCACGTGCATCGTCTCGTTCGATCCCAAGAACAACTGGGGTCATCGCTTCGTGCCGATCGCTCCTGACGTGATCGCTGATCAGATCGAGGCTGCCACGGCAGCTCACGATCTGGACGTCGTCAAGATCGGAATGTTGGGAACTCCTGCCACGATCGAGGTTGTGGCAGAGGGTCTGCGTCGGCAGTCCTGGCGCCACGTCGTCCTCGACCCGGTCCTGATCTGCAAGGGCCAGGAGCCCGGCGCGGCTCTCGATACCGATACAGCACTTCGTGATTCGATTCTTCCGCTCGCCACAGTCATCACACCCAACCTGTTCGAGGCACGCACCCTTGCCGGAATGGACAGCATCGAAAGCGTCGACGACCTCATCGAGGCCGCACGTCGTATCCATGACCTCGGACCCAAGTACGTGCTCGCAAAGGGCGGTGTCGAACTCGCCGGTGGCGACGCCGTCGACGTGTTGTTCGACGGGACCGACGTGACGGTTCTCTCCGCCCCCAAGGTCGGCGAAGAGCGCGTCTCGGGTGCCGGTTGCACGCTGGCCGCCGCAGTGACCGCCGAACTGGCAAAGGGCGCCGACGTGGGAGAAGCCGTCGCTCTGGCCAAGAAGTTCGTCACGGCGGGCATCGAAGGCCGCGTCTCGGCACACACGCCGTTCGACACCGTCTGGCAGGGCGCGTTCAAGGGATAGGCGCACGGCGGCTCACATCGCCGCGCGCGGCCTGGCAGGATCGAGTGCGTGAGTACTGCGAACCTGAATCGAAGCGAAGTCGCCGAACGATCTCGAGCCATCTCCGTCGCCGGTTACCGGGTGGAGTTGGATCTGCGATCGGCGGTCGACTCCGCCGTGAAGACCTTTTCGACGGTCACGACAATTGATCTGACGTCCTCGGTGGAGTCCACGTGGCTCGATTTCATCGGTGCTGCAGTCGATTCCGTGGACGTCGACGGTGCGTCGATTCCGGTGAAGTACGACGGGTCCCGGATCGTGCTGCGCGGACTCGGCGGATCGAACGTCGTGCGAGTGGCAGCTCACGGCCACTACAGCCGTTCCGGCGAAGGGCTGCACCGATTTGTCGACGACGCTGACGATCAGACGTATCTGTACACGCAATACGAGCCTGCCGATGCCAGGCGTGTTTTCGCCTGCTTCGAGCAGCCGGACCTCAAGGCGCCCTTCACATTCGAGGTGACAGCACCTGACGGCTGGGAAGTCCTGTCGAATCAGCCCGCGACCCAGACTCTCTCCGTGGACGGTGCACAACGCGTCACTTTCGCCCCGACGCTGCCGATCTCGACCTACATCACCGCGATCGCGGCCGGGCCGTATCACCGCGTGGCGTCGTCGTGGAGTCGCGGCGAACTCACTGTCGAGTTGGGTGCGCTGTGCCGGGCGTCGTTGGCTCCACACCTTGATGCAGACAACGTTTTCGACATCACCCGTCAGGGGCTGGACTTCTACGCCGAGTACTTCGACTATCCGTATCCGTTCGGCAAGTACGACCAGATCTTTGTCCCCGAGTACAACCTCGGCGCCATGGAGAACCCGGGACTGGTGACCTTCACCGAGGCATACGTGTTCCGCGGCACCGCAACCGACGAGCAGCATCAGCGCCGCGCCAACACGATCCTGCACGAAATGGCGCACATGTGGTTCGGCGATCTCGTGACCATGGTCTGGTGGGATGACTTGTGGCTCAAGGAATCCTTCGCCGACTTCATGGGATCGCTGGTCAGCGCCGAAGCTACTCGCTTCACCGATGCCTGGGTGGCATTTGCCATCAAGCGGAAGGCGTGGGCGTACCTCCAAGATCAGCTGCCGACCACGCATCCTATCGTCGCCGACATCGTCGATCTCGAAGCTGCGAAGCTGAACTTCGACGGAATCACCTATGCCAAGGGCGCCAGTGTCCTCAAACAACTTGTGGCGTTCGTCGGGCGTGACGCGTTCTTCGAAGCGGCACGCCGGTACTTCAAGGCTCACGCGTACGGAAACACCACGCTTGTTGATCTGCTCGACGTGCTCGCGGAGACTTCCGGACGTGATGTGCGCGAATGGGCCCGAATCTGGTTGCAGACCACCGGAGTGTCCACGCTGTCGCTCGACGGAACAGACCTGGTCCAGACGGACCCGAGGCCGCATCGGCTCGCAGTCGGAATCTACGACTACAACGAGTCCGGAGATCTTGTTCGCACCGAACGCGTCGAACTCGACATCACCGAATCACGCACGTCGGTCGACCTTCCGCCCGGAGCACTCACACTGCTCAACGACGAAGACCTCACCTACGCCAAGGTGCGATTGGACGCGGAATCTCTGTCCACTGTCGAGGCATCCCTGGACCGCGTGAGCGATCCGCTTGCGCGCGGGGTGATCTGGTCGTCGCTGTGGAACTCGGTGCGTGATGCGCAGCTCTCGGTGTTCCGGTACCTCGACATGGTGGAACGATTCGCTCCCGCGGAGACAGATCTTGCGATTCTCAGCTCGATCCTGACCGATGCCCAATACGCGGTTCTTCACTACGTTCCGAAAAGTTTGCGGCCCAATGTAAGTGCAGGCTGGTTGGAAACGACCTGGAAGGCGGTGTTCGAAGCCGAACCGGAGTCCGGAAGACAGCTGGCATGGGCACGGGCTCTGTCGGCCGCTGCAGCGGTCAACGATGCTCGCGCCGACGAGGTGCGGTCGATACTCGACGGCACCTGCCCGGGGCCGGTCGGACTGGCTCTCGATCCTGATCTGCGGTGGGCATTGTGGATCGCCCTGTCCGCGACCGGGCATGCGAGTGTGAGCGACTTCGACGGTGAGCTGAGCAAGGACAGCACGTCAGCGGGTCGAACGGCGTACGTCCGCGCTGTGGCGTCGATTCCCGATGCCGAGACCAAGGCGGCTGCCTGGGCGTCGGCGACCACTGACGGCTCACTATCGAACGACCGCCTGGATGCGACGATCGCCGGATTCCGTTCGGGCACGGACCCGTCGTTGATCGAGGGATATGCGGCAGAGTACTTCTCGTCCCTGGGGAAGTGGTGGTCCGAACGCAGCATCGAGATCGCCCGACGGTTGGTGAACGGACTCTTCCCGGCAGCTGAAGACACCTCTGCTGTCGATTCCTGGATCCAGGCCAATGCTGAGGCGCCCGCGTCGCTGCGGAGGCTTGTTCTCGAGCGTCGGGATCACCTGGCCCGAGACCTACGTGCCCAGGCGTCGAACGCGGTGATCTGACGCCATCAGCTCCGAAATGTCCTGTTCTTGGATATTGTCTAAACAGGGCTGCGACGGGAGACGACGTGCACACGATCACGGATCTGTCGCTGGTCACGGGCCCGGTTCCGCCCGTGGTGACGGTGCTCGGAATTCTGGCACTTCTTTGGCTGATCTTCTCGAGATCGAGGCGTCACGTGCTGATCTCGATTCCGGTCTGCATCGTCGCGGCAATCGCGATCGCTCTCGTGCTGTACTGGCTGATCGAGAAGGTGTGGCACCCGTTCCCCGATCCGATTGCCCGTCCGGTCTACGTGTGGATCGGGTTGGGCATTCTCGGCGTGCTGCTGGGTGTTTCGCGGGTATTTGCGGCGACGCGGATCGACGGTCGCGTGCTCACCGTGGTCTCCGTGCTCCTGGTGGTCGTGTCGAGCGCGGCTCACGTGAATCTGCAGTTCCAGTCGTATCCGACGTTGGGAACAGCGCTGGGACTCTCGGACGCGGAGAAGGTTTCACTCGCCGACCTGGACGACGGCAAGGACGGGGCGGTACCGGTTTCGCAATGGAAGGCTCCCGCGGACATGCCGTCGGCCGGCAAGGTCAGCACGGTCACGATTGCGGGGACGGTCTCCGGATTCAGCGCCCGCGACGCCGAGATCTACTTACCGCCCGCGTATTTCACCAACCCACGACCGGAGTTGCCGGTGTTGGTCCTGCTTGCCGGCCAACCAGGCGCGCCCGAGGACTGGCTACAGGGCGGACGTCTCGTCCAGACCATGGACACCTACGCCGCTGCGCATTCGGGCTTGGCTCCCGTTGTCGTCGTTGCTGACGGGACCGGGTCGGAACTGGCGAATCCGCTCTGCGTCGATTCTCAACTCGGGAACGTCGCAACGTACCTTTCGCGCGATGTTCCCGACTGGGTGCGCGGGAACCTCCAGGTGGATCCCGACCCGAGGAAGTGGGCGATCGGGGGACTTTCCTACGGCGGTACCTGCGCGTTCCAGATGGCAACGAACTTCCCCGCGGTATATCCGACGTTCCTGGATCTGTCCGGTCAGATCGAACCCACACTCGGCGATCGCAAGCAGACGGTCGATGCAGCGTTCGGCGGCAATGAAGCCGCGTTCGTGGCAGTGAATCCGCAGGATCTGCTCCGGGAGAAGAAGTTCCCCGACAGCGCCGGCGTGTTCGTGGTCGGCAAACAGGACAACGACTACCGCCCAGGTCTTCAAACGCTCTACGAAGCCGCAAAGGCCGCAGGGATGGACGTCCAATACGCCGAGGTCGATGGAGGACACAGCTTCCAGGTGTGGTCGGCTGGGTTGGCGAGTCAATTAGGTTGGCTGGGAACGCGACTCGGTCTGCCCGGATGAACGATCGTCTGGAAGTTCCGAAGACCCGATGATCAGCGGGTGAATTCTTCCGGTCGCCCCGGCTTCGGAGCCCAATCCCTGCGGATCTGCCACACTCGCGAGCCGAAGGTCGAGTGCGCCGGTCCATTCTCGGGTCAATTGCGCATCGAGTGCGTCGACGCGCTCGAGTAGCGGAGGGTGCTGGTCCGGCGGGCAGGCTTCGAGCAAGGTCGCGAATACCGCGCGTAGACGACGCTGGACCTGCGCGGAATTGGTACTGAAGTGCCGGATCTCGTCGGTGGCGACGGACACGTAATCGGTCCAGGTGCGTTGCTGCCCTCGGATCAGCGTGAGATCCGAGGTTGACGTGTCGAAGCGGACACGCGGGGCGAGAAGTACCAGAAGATCTTCGATGTGGTCGAGAGCCTGCACGGCTCGGCCCGGGTCGTTGATGGCGGGTGACAGCGCCTTGAGCGCGATGTCCACGATCGACTGAAGCGCTGCACCGGGGCTGACGACCGGGCTGTGCGTGTCACCGAAGATCAAGCACGACATCAAGGTGTCCGGGCGTACCTTCAGCGACGGTCCGCGTACCTCGAAGAGGGGCGCGTTCTGGGCGACGAACTCGCCGATGCTGGGGACGACCTCGACCGAGACGTCCCAGCGGCTCGCCAACCGCTGCAGTCGTGCGAGATCGATCGCCAGCAGAATCCGGCCGTCGGGTGAGAGGTGGCGCAGGCGAATCACCAGTGCGTCGGCGCTCTCGGAGGTTTCGGACTCGCGCGGTTGGGGGAGGGGGAGCGGCTGACTGGGTTTCGGTGCGCCGGAAGGTAAGTCCTCGTACAGCGGATAGGCACGAATCGTCGCGCTGCGACCCTGGGCCGCTATCCAACGCAGCAACCGACTGGAATTGAGGATCGACCCGACCTTCGCCACCAACGCGATGAACAGGATCGCACTGGCCAATGCCAGAAGGAGTGCGATCGCCGTGGAGATGGTCGGTGAGGAATTCTCCGAATCGAGCGCCAGATCGAGCGCAATGATCAAGGAGAAGACGAACGTGGCCAGAAACATGCCGATCGACCACCGCATCACTCGCTGTTGCGCAAGCATCGGGACCACCCGCACCGAAATCTGCGAGGCGCCGAACTGCATTGCGAGGGTGATGGCGGTGAACACCAGACCGGTGAGAGTGATCATCCCGCCGGCGATGACGCTGAGCAGCGTTGCGGTGGCCCCGGCGTCCACGCCCTCGGAAATGGTACCGACGTCGCCGTCGCTCACCAGGTCTCCGTCGATTCCGACGAGGATGTTCGCGGTGACGACGGACAGCACGACGAGGATCACGGGGAGGCGCCAGACCGGGACTGTTCGTAATCGTCGGCGAGTTCGGCGCCAGCGAATTCTGTCCGAAAGCCGCCGTGATAGTCCGACTTTCGTCGTAGGCGTCGTGGTGTCGACGACTGGGAGTGGTGGTGGGGTCGGAGGAGTGGAACCGAAACTTCCTGACACCGTCTCCTGAACGTAGATCTTCGCGTGGATCATCGGCTCGCGATACCGCTGCTCACGGGCGACTGCCCGGCTCATCTTCGCGGGCTTGTCGCGGTAACGCGAACGCGCCCACGGCGCACCCGGGCGACTCAACCGAATTGCTCCGACCAACAGAAGCGGGGTGAAGAACAGTCCGATCAAGCCGGTCCAGAGTTTGCCCTTCATCAACGTGATCACGGCGAGTCCGAGTTGGATCACGATCGCGACGACAACGCCGATCAACGTCGCCAGGCTACGGTCCTGCTCATACGGGTCGAACTCTCCCGCGAATCCGATCGGGTGGACTCCGAGAAGGAAAAGGAACGAGATCGCGATGGCAACGAACACCGCGTCGATGGACGAGCGACCCTCTTCGGCCCAGTAGACGTCGCGCAGATGTAGCACGAGTGCGTACTCGTCGAGGACCAGCGCGCTGCCGATACCGAACACCGACGCAAGAACACAGTTGGCGATCGGGGTGTGATAGTCGGCCAGAGCGATGAAGGCAAAGCCGGACACGAGCATCATCATCAAACCGAAAACCATGTGGTGGATGTGCATTCCACCGGGCGTGACATTGCCTGGCCACCACGAGACCTCAGCTCGGATCATTCGAACGCTGAACCGAATGAACAGGAACGTCAGGACAAAGGCGAGCAGAAGGAAGAACAGTGGGAGTCTGCCGGTGTCGACGACCGTGTGCTCGAACCAGGACCGCACGGCGTCAGCTCTTGCTGGTGGCGAGCTTGATCAGCTGAGGAGCTGTCGCGTCCGGAAGGTAAGCACGCGTGAGCGCGATTCCGATTCGAGGCAGGTCGGCCTCGTCGCGGAAACACAGGAAAACGGGTTCGTATCTCGGCTTGAACTTCTTCTTGAATGCGTGAAGAGACCGGAAGCCGTAGAGCGGTTCCATCGCGGCTCCGAGCATGTCGAGCAGGCGGTCCATCGATGCGGCGTCGGCGCCGTCGTCGCTGCGGGCCAGCGGCGCGCCGGACAGTGAGACGAATTGGGCACCTTGTTCTTTGAATTCGAGGGCCGACGATGCGATGAGGAACTCGACCACCGGCCGGAAGCCGTCCGGGCGTCGACGCATGACGTCGAGCGTCCAACCCCGGACCACGCCGCCTTCGCCGTACACCGGCAACCACGAGGTGACGCCGTGAATACTTCCCGTCGGGTCGACGGCCAAACCGACCCGGACGTCGCGATCGAGCGCCTCTTCGACGCTGCCGAGGGTGAACCCCATCTCGGGGAGTCCCTTGTCGCCCACCCATTCCTCGGATATAGCGCGCACTTGAGCCAAGACGGAAAACGGCTCGTCTGCCAGTGTTGTCATCCGGAAGGTGATGTCGTCCTTCTTGGCCTTGTTGAGCGCCGAGCGGATGTCCTGCCAGGACTTTCCGGTGAACTGCAATTCCGGCAGGTCGACGATCGTGTCCTCGGCGACCTGAACGGTGCGCCACCCGCGCCGTGTGGCGGCATCGGCTGTTTCCTTCCGTACGGAGAACAAGCAGGGAGTGAGGCCGTTGGCTTCGGACATCGTCGTGAATTCGTCGACCGCCGCGGCAAGTCGGTCGGGGCTCGCTATCGGATCGGCCAGCACTACGACGACACCGACATGCCGTTGGAATGCAACGACGCTCTCACCCGACTCGCCGAAGTAGTAACTGTTGCCGTCCCACGTCGTCATCCACGACATGGTTCCGCCGCCGTGCTGTTTGAGCAGTTCCCGAGCAGTGGCGCGAGGATCGTTCCCGGACAGCGGTCCGCCTCGAATCTTGCGCCGCATCGGCACGTGAAAAGCGTGACGGCCCTTGATCAGCAAGATGAGTTCGAGAAGCCAGAGCAGCGCGGTACCGACCGTGACGGCTCCGGCGCTTTCGTAGTCGAAGAAGATGACCGAACCGAGGACGAGGGCGGTGGCCAAGACCGTCAGAGAGCCGAACACCACGGCAACCCACCAGGCCCAGCGGCGACCTCGTCGCAACTGATCCGCGATCAGTGCAACGATGATCACGTCGACCAATGCGGTCCAGCCCGAACCGGTTTCGGCTTCCGTCGGCCCGAAGGGTCCACTGCCGGGGAACAACCACACGGCGATCTCGACCACTCCGATCAGGAGCAGGCCGATGAATCCGAGCAGACGGATCTCGCGTCGCGTTCGGGGGATGAAGCCGCGCTCTCCGTCGCCGAAGAACTTTTCGCCGACCGGAAGGAAGATCGCAACCGCGATGAGGTGCTGTACGTCGGCGAGGCGACCTTCGAAGAGAAAGGCGATCGCGATGTACGCGCACAGGATGGCGCGCACTCGCATTCGCCAGGGCGAGCGCAGAGTTGCGGTGGTCGCGGCGAGTGCGGCGATGATGGCGGTGGTGACACCGACGTCGCGGTGGGTGGCGAGGTTGCGAGCCCAATCCCAATCGGTGTGGCTGCCCGCCCAGAGGAGGAGCGATGCACCCAGTTCGCCCGCCAACTGACCGCTGATCGTGACGATGGCCGCATTCTTGGTTCCCAGGCGCCACTCGCACCAGCCGACCGCGAAGGCAAAAACGACGATGATCGAAACATACTGACCCGGCGTCAAGCCGAAGAACCAACCCGTGACGAGAGTCCACCACTTACCTTCCTGCAAGGCAGGGACTCCGTAGGCGATGTCGTCGAACCACGAGTAGGTACGGACGTGATTCCACAAGGCGCCGGTCGCGATCCCGACGACGGTGATGGTGAGCACGACGATCGAGGTGAACGGCACGCGCCGCAGGACGCTCAGCGCGTCGGAGGCAAAGCGAGAGGCCCGATTCGGCGCGCCTGGCGCGCTCTGGTCGGTCTGCGGGGTGGGGGTCTGGGACTGCTCAGCCATCGAGGTTCTCTTCTCGCCATGCCGCACGGTGGATTCTGCCTGTTCAGCATGACAGGAATACAGACCGATAATCAGGCGAAGCGGTCAAAATGGACGAGACTGGCTGGGGGTCTCAGTCTCGTGGCGCTACTGTCGAGCCATGGTGAACGGAGATTTACTGAATCGGGACCACCTGGTCGCCTCACTTGCCGCTTTCGAACCTCGGTCGGTCGAATTGGACGGAAGGCGCTCGGCGTCGGTGGTCATCGTCGTCATGCGGACTGCGGACGGAACACCCGTGTTCCCGGTGACGAAGCGGCCGAGCAAGATGCGCGCTCACCCCGGTCAGTTCGCGTTGCCAGGCGGAAGCGTCGACCCGGGTGAGTCTTCCGAACAAGCAGCGGTTCGGGAGCTGTCCGAAGAGTTGGGCGTCGACGTCCCTGAGTCGAACATCATCGGCCGGCTCGACGACTACGTCACCCGTTCGGGATTTGTGATCCGACCGTTCGTCGTCTGGTCCGGTGAGGACATCGGGGGACTGGTACCCAATCCCGACGAGGTGGCCCAGGTGTATGCCGTGACGTCGGAGGAACTCGACGTGGACTCGCGATTCGTCACCATCGAGGAATCACCGAACCCGGTGATCCAATGGCCTTTCCGGACGAGCCTGATCCATGCGCCGACCGGAGCCGTCATCTATCAGTTCCGCGAAGTGCTGAACGGACGGAACACGCGCATCGACAACCTCGAGCAGCCGGTGTTCGCCTGGCGATAAGGTCAGCTCGACACGTTCGGGACAGTTCGGGCTACGGCGCCTCGGCGAATAGTCCGTCGTGCTGTGGAAAGCTGGCCGCACGGCAATCGAAAGACGCGAGGTGTGTGCAGTGAACTCTGGCGAACAAGAACTGGTCCCCACGGATCGGATTCTCACTGTTCCCAACGTGCTCAGTATCGTGCGTCTACTCGCTCTGCCGCTGTTCGCCTACCTGCTGCTCGTCACGCACTCGGACGGCTGGGCATTGGCGCTGCTGATGCTCAGCGGGTTCACCGACTGGCTCGACGGCAAGTTGGCCAGGGTGCTCGGGCAGACCTCGCGTCTGGGAGCGCTTCTCGACCCGTTGGTCGATCGCCTGTACGTCGTGACGACACTGGTCACCTTCGTTGCCCGCGATTTCATTCCCTGGTGGGTCGCGGCGATTTTGATCGGCCGTGATCTTCTACTCGCGTTGACGCTGCCGATCTACCGCCGGCGTGGACTGCCGCCGCCCGAGGTCATCTACCTCGGCAAGGCTGCGACCTTCCTCCTGATGTTCGCGCTGCCTTTGATTCTTGCCGGACACGGAGACTGGGCCATCGGACCGTTCACCCATGCCTTCGGTTTCGCTTTCCTGATCTGGGGAACCGTCCTGTACGTGTGGACTGCCGCGATCTACGTGCTCAAAGCCGTTGACGTTGCGCGAACGCACGAGGTCGTGCCTCGATGAAGTCGACCGGGGAGGACGTCCGTCGTAACCCGGTACCGTCGCTGCTTCGGTCGCTCATGACCGAACATCTCGATCCGGGCTACGAAGCGACGGCATTCGAACGCCAACACGAGCACACGACGAACAGATCCTCGAAGACGGGGCCGTGGCTGGCCCTCGGTGCACTGCTGATCGGGTTCATCGTCACGGTCTCTGCAGTTCAGGCCACCAAGCAGGTGACCGGCACCGAGGAGGTTCGAAGCGAGTTGGTCGCCAAGGTCCGTGACGCGGAGGATCGAATCGATTCGCTGGCCGCGTCCCGCGATTCACTCGGCGGCGACGTCGACGCCGCCCGTGGCTTGGCGCTCGAAGGTGATGCCAGAGGCAGCGCGGTCCTCGATCAATTGCGAGCGGTCGAATCCGGCGCAGGAGCCGAAGCTGTTCACGGGGAGGGGCTGGTGGTGACGTTGACGGACCCGGCCGGGCGCCCGAACCTCTCGGATGCGTCCCAGCGCAGCGTCGGCGGTAAGACAGTTGTCCTCGATCGCGATCTGCAGACCGTCGTCAACGCCCTGTGGGCTGGCGGAGCGGAGGCAATCGCCGTCGGCGGCGTGCGAATCGGGCCGACGGTGACCATCCGTCAGGCGGGCGGCGCGATGCTCGTCGACAACCAACCTGTCTTCTCGCCGTACCGCGTCGAGGCGATCGGCGACACGCGCGCGCTGCAGCGAGAGTTCGTCGTCAGCGACGCCTACGTGAGAATGTCGAGCGTCTCGCAACTGTACGGAGTCGGTTTCGCAGTGGCCGAGGACGACTCGTTGACACTGCCGCCCGCGACGCCTCGTGCGGTCCGGGTGGCAACAGAACCCACAGAACCCAAGTGACAGAAGGAGTTCGATGAAGGCCGGTTCCGCCCTGTACGGACTCGCAGCACTGGTCGTCGGCATCGTCTTGGGCGTCGTTTTCAGCCCGCAGGTGCCCGACGTCATCCAGCCCTATCTTCCGATCGCTGTCGTTGCGGCACTCGACGCCGTCTTCGGCGGGCTACGCGCGTATCTGGACGAGATATTCGACGCAAAGGTGTTCGTGGTCTCCTTCGTCTTCAACGTGCTCGTCGCGTCGTTGATCGTCTGGCTCGGCGATCAGTTGGGTGTGGGTACTCAACTCTCGACGGCAATCGTCGTCGTGTTGGGTATCCGGATCTTCGGCAACGCAGCGGCATTGCGACGACGACTGTTCGGAGCGTGAGCCATGTCCGACCACGCCACGACTGACCCCGAAGAACCACCGGTGACGACTACGGGTGAAGGTCGTCACGAGTTGCGTTCGCCGTCGAAACATCGCACGAACGTGGTGTTCGCGATCCTCGCCGCCGTGCTTCTGGGTGTGCTCGGTGTCGCGATTGCCACACAGGTACGCAGCACCGTGGCCGGAGATTCACTCGACGCCGCGCGCCCTGCCGACCTCCTGGTGGTTCTCGACAACTTGAATCGGCGTGAAGCCGCGTTGAGGCAGGAAGTCGCGAATCTTCAGGAATCGCTTGCCACTTTGGAAGCCGGCGGCAACACCGGAGCAGCGCTCGACGAGGCGCGGGCGCGGCTGACCTCGCTCTCCATTCAGGTGGGGACCGCTCCTGCTACCGGACCGGGTGTGACGATGACCCTGACGGATCCAGCAGGGGGCGTCGGCTCCGAAGTGATTCTCGATCTCATCCAGGAACTACGTGCTGCCGGGGCCGAAGCCATCTCGATCGCAGGTGCGAACGGCGAACCCATTCGTATCGGCGTGAACTCGTGGGTGAGTGGGCGCGGCGGCGAGATCGAATTGGACGGAATCCGGATCGAGCAGCCGTACACTGTGACCGCGATCGGGGATCCGCCGACGTTGGCAGCAGCGTTGAACATTCCCGGAGGCGTTTTCGACAACGTCGCACGCAACGGCGGAACTTCCTCAGTCGACCAATCGCAGCAGGTCACGATCTCCGTCTTGCGACAATTGAATCCGCGCCAATACGCTCAACCCGGAAATTGATCTTTTGCGTCCGACTTTCGGACGGCCTGTGAAAGGAAGCCACTGTGAGTGAGCTCGATACACCTACCGATCTGCGCTACACCGCGGAGCACGAGTGGGTGAAGCGGACCGGCCCGACCTCAGTTCGAGTCGGTATCACCGACTTTGCTCAGTCGCAGCTCGGTGACGTCGTGTTCGTCCAGCTTCCCGCTGTCGACGAAGACGTGACCGCCGGTGAATCGCTCGGTGAGGTCGAGTCGACCAAGAGCGTCTCCGACATCTTTGCTCCGTTCACTGCGAAAGTTCTTGCAGCCAACGGTGAATTGGACGGACAGCCTGACCTCGTCAACACCGATCCGTACAACACGGGTTGGTTGGTCGAGCTCGAGGTCGCCGACGAGGCCACACTCGACGCCGCACTCGCGGCAACGCTGGACGCGGAGGCATACAAGGGACTCACGTCCGAGTAGAAAACCTGCGCGTGGACCGGCCAACTCGTGTTGTGTCGCGGCCTGTCTCGCTGCACGCGGCGGTCTGCGCAGGGTACGGTCGTTAGGTACGCATGTGCCGAGTCGGGGCGCAGGGCCGTATCGAACGTGACTGTGAAAGATGCTCGTGAAGAAAGTGCACTGCGTAGTCCAGTGATTCATGATCTGGATGATTGACCCAGGAGGAGAAACAGTGAGCGAGAACGGTAACGACGCGGGCTATGGGGAGTCGCCGGCGGAGACCACTTCGGTTTTCCGTGCGGACTTCCTCAATGAGCTCGACAACACCTCCTCTGCAGCACCGGCCGCCGAGCAGCCGGTTTCGGGCGTGGAAGGCCTTCCCGCCGGAGCCGCCCTTCTGGTGGTCAAGCGGGGACCGAATGCAGGATCCCGCTTTTTGCTCGATCAGCCGACGACGTCGGCAGGTCGGCACCCGGACAGCGACATCTTCCTCGACGACGTGACCGTCAGCCGTCGTCACGCCGAGTTCCGTCAGGAAGATGCAGATTTCCACGTCGTCGACGTCGGAAGCCTCAACGGCACCTACGTCAACCGTGAGCCTGTCGATTCGGCAGTTCTCGCGAACGGTGACGAGGTTCAGATCGGCAAGTTCCGTCTGGTGTTCCTCACCGGCCCTCGTGCCGGCGGTTCGCAGGTCGGCGAGTCGTCAGCAGGTGCGGGTAGCTAATGACGGCAGTGCGGCAGCAGAGCCAGCCCGGAATGTCGATTGGTTCCGTGCTGGATCGGTTGCGTCCAGATTTTCCCGACGTGACGATTTCGAAGATCCGTTTCCTCGAGTCCGAGGGCTTGATCAGCCCACAACGGACACCGTCGGGATACCGCAGATTCTCTGTCGAGGACTGCGAGCGTCTTCGCTTCGTGCTGACCGCTCAACGCGATCAGTACCTGCCGCTCAAAGTGATCAAAGAACAACTCGAAGCGATCGACAGCGGCGCAGCGACGGTGAGTGCAGAAGTTCCTGCGCCTCGTCGTGCTCGCGTCCTGTCGATCGCTACGGGCGATGTCTCACCCGAGGCTTTCCGGGTCGATCGCGAAGTTCGAGTCGGTCGTCAGGACCTTCTCGCTCGCGCCGACATCGACGATCGGTTTCTGACCGATCTGATCCGCACCGGTTTGGTCGTTCCCGGCGCAGCGGGCTTCTTCGACGAGGACGCCGTGACGCTGGCGCGCACCGCGAAGGCGATGTCCGAGTACGGCTTGGAGGTTCGTCATCTGCGGGCGTTCAAGTTGGCTGCTGATCGTGAAGCAGGACTCGTGACCCAGATCGCCGGACCGGTTGCCAAGGGTCGTGACGCCGGAGCACGTGATCGTGCCGAGGAAATGGTCCGGGAACTGGCTGCGCTGTCGCTGACTTTGCACACATGTCTGGTCAAGTCGGCGGTTCGGGGAAGTCTCGATCGCTGAGTTCCTCGATCAGCGGGGCACACTCGAATAGAATTTCAGTACGACCGCATCGGAGTCGGTCGGCTGGATCACGTCAGGTTGGAGGCAAGCTCGATGGGCGAAATGCGTGTGATCGGAGTTCGTGTCGAGCAGCCTCAGAATCAGCCGGTCCTGTTGCTGCGAGAGTCCGACGGCGATCGGTACCTGCCGATCTGGATCGGGCAAACCGAAGCTACCGCGATTGTTCTCGAACAACAGGGAGTCGAGCCGGCGCGGCCGCTGACTCATGACCTGATCAAGATCTTGATCGAATCATTCGGTCGGAGCCTCAAGGAAGTGCGGATCGTGGACCTGCAAGAGGGCACTTTCTACGCGGATCTCGTCTTCGACGAGCAGACCACCGTCTCGGCACGTCCGTCGGACTCGATTGCATTGGCCCTGCGCATCGGCGTTCCGATCTTCGCGTCGGAGGCTGTTCTCGCCGAGGCCGGTCTGGTCATTCCCGACGAGCGCGAAGACGAGGTCGAGAAGTTCAAGGAATTCCTTGACACCATCTCGCCGGACGACTTCAAGGCCACTGACGGTTAGTCCTGTTTGCCCGTAATCAGGCTTTAGTCTTCAACTCTCAAGTAGAGGTTGAGTCTCGGTCGGCGTGTTGCGTTGACCGAGCACCCTCGTGGTCTTACCGTTGCGTGCGGTGGAGATCTTCTCGCCTTGTCGATCGAGGCGTACTCTGGGTAAGTCCACTCATGGAATTACCTGCCTTGGATTCACATCTGAAAGTTCGGTCGGCACGGGATTCTCGTGACTGCTGATAGCACAGGTTGGTTACATGATGGCGAAGCGAGAGGGAGACGGCAGTGGAAGAACAGTCGAATGAGCGCGGAACGGGCATAGCCGATAGTGCCGAGCCGACTGCAGAAATGTCTTCCGAAGAGCTGCAGCCAGGCCTGTTCCCGGACGATTCCATCCCCGACGACCTCGTCGGATATCGAGTACCCAGTGCGTGCCAGATCGCCGGGATCACGTACCGCCAACTCGACTACTGGGCACGGACGTCGTTGGTTGTTCCGTCAATCCGTGGCGCTGCCGGATCCGGTAGCCAACGTCTGTACTCCTTCAAGGACATCCTCGTTCTGAAGATCGTGAAGCGTCTGCTCGACACCGGCATCTCACTGCAGAACATCCGCGTTGCCGTCGATCACCTCCGTAAGCGTGGCGTCCGCGATCTTGCCAACATCACCCTGTTCTCCGACGGCACCACCGTGTACGAATGCACGTCTCCCGAAGAGGTCGTCGACCTCCTCCAGGGTGGGCAGGGCGTATTCGGCATCGCAGTCAGTGGAGCGATGCGTGAACTCACCGGAACAATCGCCGACTTCCCAGCCGAGCGGGCTGACGGCGGCGAAAGCGATCCCAACCCGGAAGACGAGTTGGCTTCGCGACGCAAGAATCGCGCCAGCCGCAAAACCGGATAACGCACGTCACATCTCTTTGGAGGATGCCACGGTGCAGGTAGGCGTTTCGGTCAACTAGACTGGGCCTGCGTCGCCGGCGTACGGGAGAGCCTCGGATACCGATTCACCGAACTTGTCTTTGTTTCAGTCTTTGTCTCAAAGGTCAGTCGTGAGCGGGATCAGGGCGCCGAAGGAGCAATACCTCCCCGTCAATCTCTCAGGCACCAAGGACCGTACGGGCTCCGACGCCTCTGGAAAGCGGTGGGACAACCCACCCGCCGACGGGGAAAGGCTGTGGCTTCCGTCTATCGGCGGATCACTACCGAATCTCTCAGGCGCTCGGGAATCGAGCATGCGACAGAGGGGGAGGAACGCACCGCAGTTCGGTGTGTGTCCTGATCCTCCGATCTGTCTGGGAGTTGTCGTGATCGACGCTGCAAGCCGTATATTTGCCGACCGCCATGTCGGTCCGAACGCCGCGGAACTCGCGCGCATCCTCGAACTCGTCGGTGTCGATTCACTCGACGAACTGGCAACCAAGGCCGTTCCCTCCGTCATCCTCGATGCTGCCCCCAACGGCATCGCGGCCGGACTCGACGCTCTGCCGCTTCCGGTCGGAGAGCACGAGGCACTTGCCGAACTGACTGCACTTGCAGCCCAGAACACTGTCGCGACGTCGATGATCGGCCTCGGCTACTTCGACACGTTGACGCCGCCGGTGTTGTTGCGCAACATCATCGAGAACCCGGCCTGGTACACCGCGTACACCCCGTATCAGCCGGAGATCAGCCAGGGCCGCCTCGAAGCCCTCCTCAACTTCCAGACCATGGTCGCCGATCTCTCCGGCATGGAACTGGCCAACTCGTCGATGCTCGACGAGGCCACCGCCGCTGCCGAAGCCATGACGCTCCTGCGCCGCGCGAACCGCAGCAAGTCCCCACGCTTTGTCGTCGACGCGGACCTGTATCCGCAGACCCTCGCCGTCATCGAGACACGCGCCGAGCCGCTCGGCATCGAGATCGTCTCCGCAGATCTCACTGCCGGACTGCCCGAGGGTGATTTCTTCGGTGTCATCGCCCAGATCCCGGGCGCTTCGGGACGCGTCATGGACTACACCTCGATCATCGCGGAAGCTCACGAGCGCGGCGCACTGGTTGCCGTCGGCGCCGACCTTCTTGCGATGACGCTCATCACCTCGCCGGGTGAACTCGGTGCGGACGCGTGCTTCGGGACCACCCAGCGCTTCGGTGTTCCCATGGGGTACGGCGGACCGCACGCCGGTTACCTGGCCGTGCACTCCAAGCACGCGCGTCAGCTGCCCGGCCGTTTGGTCGGCGTCTCGATCGACGCCGACGGAGACAAGGCATACCGCCTCGCGCTGCAGACACGTGAGCAGCACATTCGCCGCGAGAAGGCGACGTCCAACATCTGTACCGCGCAGGTGCTCCTCGCGATCCTCGCTGCGATGTACGCGAGTTACCACGGCGCCGAGGGGCTCAAGGCGATTGCGTTGCGCGTCGCTGCCCGCGCACACGCGTTGGCAAACGGCCTGCGCGAGGGCGGCGTGACCGTAGTCCACGATTCGTTCTTCGACACTGTGCTGGCTCAGGTTCCGGGTAAGGCGGCCAGCGTTGTCGCTGCGGCCAAGGAATCCGGGATCAACCTGCGTCTGGTCGATGCCGATCATGTCGGTATCTCCTGCGACGAGGCCACCACCGCCGACCACGTCCTTGCCGTGCTCGACGCGTTCGGGATCGAGGATGCTGTTGTCGCCATCGAAGCCGAGGGCAACTCGGTTCCGACTGCTCAGGAGCGCACGTCCGACTACCTGCAGCACGAAGCCTTCACCCGTTACCGTACGGAAACGGCAATGCTTCGCTACCTGCGTGCGCTCTCCGACAAGGACATCGCCCTCGATCGCAGCATGATCCCGCTGGGCTCGTGCACCATGAAGCTGAACGCCACCGCCGAGATGGAATCCATCACCTGGCCCGCGTTCAACGCGATCCATCCGTTCGCGCCGACATCGGATGCGCCCGGTCTGCTGAAGATCATCAAGGATCTCGAAGACTGGCTGGTCGCGGTCACCGGCTACGACAACGTCAGCCTGCAACCCAACGCCGGCAGCCAGGGGGAATACGCGGGCCTGCTCGCGATCCGCAACTACCACCTCAGCCGGGGCGACGACCATCGCGACACCTGCCTCATCCCGTCGAGCGCTCACGGCACCAACGCGGCGTCTGCCGTCATGGCCGGGATGCGCGTCGAGGTTGTCGCCTGCCGTCCCAACGGTGACGTCGACGTCGACGATCTGCGCGCGAAGATCGCCGATCACGCCGAGCGTCTCGCCGCGATCATGATCACCTATCCTTCAACGCACGGTGTTTACGAGCACGAGATCTCCGACATCTGCGCAGCGGTACACGACGCCGGTGGCCAGGTGTACGTCGACGGGGCCAACCTCAATGCGCTTGTCGGCCTTGCCCGTCCGGGCCGATTCGGCGGCGACGTCAGCCACCTGAATCTGCACAAGACCTTCTGCATCCCGCACGGCGGCGGCGGACCCGGCGTCGGCCCGATCGGTGTGCGCTCACACTTGACGCCGTTCTTGCCCGGACATCCGATGGCCCCCGAACTCGGTGGTAGAGGAACGATCTCGGCAGCGCCGTACGGCAGTGCGTCCATTCTGCCCATCACCTGGACCTACATCCGGATGATGGGTGCTCAGGGCCTGCGCCGGGCCAGCCTGACCGCCATCGCGTCGGCCAACTACATCGCGCGTCGACTCGACGAGTACTTCCCGGTTCTCTACACCGGCGAGAACGGCATGGTCGCGCACGAGTGCATCCTCGACCTCCGTGGGTTGACCAAGGACACTGGCGTCACCGTCGACGACGTGGCAAAGCGTCTGGCCGACTACGGTTTCCATGCACCGACCATGAGCTTCCCCGTGGTCGGCACACTGATGGTCGAGCCCACCGAGAGCGAGAACCTCGAAGAGATCGACGAGTTCTGCGAGGCGATGATCGCCATTCGCGGCGAAATCGATCGCGTCGGCGCCGGCGAGTGGACGGTGGAGGACAACCCGCTACGCGGTGCTCCCCACACTGCCGGAAGCATTGCAGCGCAGTGGGATCACCCGTACTCGCGTGAGATCGCCGTCTTCCCGCGAGGCAAGGCTCGCCCGAAGGTGTGGCCGTCCGTGCGTCGTATCGACGGTGCACATGGCGACCGCAACCTGGTCTGCTCGTGCCCGCCGATCGAAGCGTTCGCAGGCAACTAAGGCGTGTGCCCGCCGGAGATCATCACCTCTCGCGTACGAGTTCGAGAACGGTGATCTCCGGCGGTGCGCCGACGCGTACCGGCGGGCCCCAAGCCCCGGCGCCACGCGTCGTGTAGAGCACTGTGTTTCCGACCTTGTCCAAGCCTTGCACCGAGGGCTGCTGCAGCGGAACGAGATACCTCAGCGGCCACATCTGACCGCCGTGAGTGTGCCCGGACAGTTGCAGATCGATACCCATCTCGGACGCCTCGATCGCTTGACGCGGTTCGTGCGCGAGAAGCAAGGCGAAAGTATTCGGATCGCGACCTGCGAGCGCGGCAGTAAGGTTCGGCTCGTACGGGGCCGGCGACGTGTAGTCGTGGATGCCCACGATGTCGATGGTGTCGCCGTCATGCTGGATCGAGGCGCGACTGTTGCGAAGTGTGGTGATCCCCAATGTTTCCCACACGTCGAGCCATTTGCCACCGTCGTCCGCGTAGAACTCGTGGTTTCCGCTGACTCCGAAGATTCCGTCCGGCGCCTGAAGATCGGCGAGCGGAGCAAGATCGGGAGCAACTTTTGCGACGGTGCCGTCCACGAGATCGCCGCCGATCGCGATCAGATCGACATTCTGCGCGTTGACGATTTCGACCACCTTGCGGGTGAAGTCGACCCCGCGGGCCGGTCCCACGTGCAGGTCGGTGATCAAGGCGATCCGGTATCCGTTGAAGCCCTCGGGCAGGCGAGCGAGCGGCACGCGGACGCGTGAAATCTTGGGGCCCGACGCCTCGTAGACGCCGTAGCCGGCGGTGCCGATCGCCGCGAGAGTGACTGCTGCTGTAGCCAACTGCAACGTACGACGCTTCGCCGGGTCGACTTCGGTCATGGTATCCGTGCGGCGTGCACGTAGTCGACTGATCCCGGCAAACAGGCCGATCACGAGCAGTCCGGGAATCAGGTACAGCCACGAAGCCAGCCAGACCCATCCGAGAAATCCGATCGGTCGCGCCCAGGACGTCGGGAAGATTTCGCCGCTGCCGACCCCGATGAGCGTCGAGACCGCCAAGACGACAAGCGCAGTGTCGGCAAGACGAGCCCATCGCCTCGGGATGCCGGTGGCGCGAACGAGTCGGCGGTGCAGGAACCAGGTCAGAAGGGCGAGAAGGACTGCAAAAACCGCGACGCGCCCCATCAGGACAGCATCTTGGTCACTGTGGCCGCGAGAGCGGGGTCGGACGTCGAATCGACGCGAACCAAGGTTCCGCCGGTCCGATCCGAGACGTCTTGGAGTGTGGAGACGTCGTCGCCCGCACCGACGACGATCACGTCGACCTGTACCGGACGCGACGGATTGCCCGCAGCGGCGATCGCGCTGAGCAGTTCGGCTCGCGTCGTGGTGGATTCGTCAGGTGTACTCGAGGTGATCAGCAGCACCGAGTTGACTCGTCCCGCGTCGAAACCGTCAACCGCGGCTTTGTACGAACTGGCAAGCGCCGGGTACTTGGAGGTCTTTCCGCCGGCTCGAAGCCCGTTGAGGAAATCGGTGATGGTGGCACGCCGATTCGGCTCGGACAGTGAACCGCCCGGAACCAGGATGCGCTCGGACGGTTTTCCGTCGGTGCCCGTGCTGAACTCGCGAAGGCCGATGTCCGAAGCGTCAGGGCTGCGACCCAATTGCGTGTTCACTGCCGCGGCAACGTTCGCCAAGCGGGTAGTGCCACCGTCGTCGGTCCCCATCGACGCCGACGTGTCCATCAGGATGGTGGCACTACGCGGAGAGACCGGATTGGCGACGATGTCACCGAGCGCAGCTGCGGTTTCGGCCGAAGCCGGTTTCAACGTGGACGAGATCTTGGCCGGAGACACCGCACCGAGATCGGGAAGATCTTGACCCTCGACCCGGAAACCGGCGCCGACGAACAACTGTGACTGATTCGGCTCACGCATGAAATCGGCAAACTGTGCCGCTGCGCGCGAGGCGGTTTCGTCGATCCCGCTGCCTGAGACGATGACCGCCGGATAGTCCGCGACTGGCGTTGCGCCGGCGGGGGAGTACGTCGTCATCGCCGCGTTCGCGCTCTGCGCTATCGACTGTTCCGTGGCCGGAACGGCTTTCACCGAATCCGGTGTTCCGGCGCTCAGTGCTCCGAGGGCTTCGGCGGTGGACGTCGGGGGAGTCGGCAAGGATTGGAACTGCAATGCCCGCGCACTGAGCGCAGCGTTGACCTGCGCGGACTTCGCCTGATCCGTCGTGACCGGACCGGCACCCGCATCGGCGACGTCGGCAGCGATTGCCTGTGCGGCCATCGAGGTTTCGGTACTTCCGACCGGCAGGGCGACTGTCAGATCCGAAGGCAATGACTTCCAACTCGATGCTGCGCCGGCCAATGCTGCCGCGGTCTCGGGGCCGGTTGCCAGAACGATCGGGGAACTCGCGAGCGAGCGAGGATCACCGTTGATCACGGCCTTGCCCGCCAGCGGCGCGAGTTCGAACGAGCTCGTCGGGATCCACAGGGAGGGACGCGGTCCCAATGCTGCGTCGTCCCAGGATGCCGCCGGACCGGCTTCGAGTGCCGTCGAGACCGACGCGGACGGCGCACCGTGCACCACGACGGTGATGCAGTGATCGCGCACGACCGGAGAGGTCTGGGTGTACCGCTTGGCCAGTTCCTCGATCTGTGGGGCGATGGACGGATCCGCGGTGACGTCGAGTGTCTTGTTGCCTTCGACGCACGTACCTGCTGCCTGCTGGCCCTGATCGTCGATCCGGTTGCTGAGGGCCTTCCACCCGAAGAAGCCTGCAACGATCAAGACGATCAGCACGACGACGAGAATCGGCCCCTTGCTGATACCTCTGGCGCCTGACCCGCCGCGATGTTCGCCCACGTACCTTGCCCTACCTTGGTCACTCGAAGAATGTCTGCTGAACGGACTGTGTCCTCGGCCAGTCTAGTGACGAATCTTCGGGGCCTACGCGAACAGCCTCGACACCGGTAGCGGTGCCGAGGCTGTTCGGGTTCAGCTTCGAGTTCGAAGAAGGTGAAATCAGGCGTTGGCAGCCTTGTACTCGCGGCGGCGGCGATGCAGGATCGGCTCCGTGTATCCGCTGGGCTGCTTCGCGCCTTCGAGGATGAGTTCCTTGGCAGCCTGGAACGCGATGTTGGAATCGAAATCAGGTGCCATGTTGCGGTACT
The DNA here is from genome assembly GCF_030056745.1 of Rhodococcus sp. IEGM 1406. NCBI lineage: Bacteria > Bacillati > Actinomycetota > Actinomycetes > Mycobacteriales > Nocardiaceae > Rhodococcus > Rhodococcus sp. IEGM 1406. The sequence continues at coordinate 57,222 of NZ_JASHKO010000002.1, forward strand.
CGGCGTCGCCCTCGTTCTGACGGTCGACAACCGGGGCCATGCGCTCGAGTGCACTGACAACGTCGCTCTCGCTGACGATGCCGTGACGCAGCCAGTTGGCGAGCAGCTGGCTCGAGATGCGCAGGGTGGCGCGGTCCTCCATGAGCGCGACATCGTGGATGTCGGGAACCTTGGAGCAGCCGACACCCGCGTCGATCCAGCGGACGACGTAGCCGAGGATGGACTGGCAGTTGTTGTCGAGCTCTTCCTTCTTCTCCGCGTCCGTCCAGTCGGTGCTGGGAGCGAGCGGGATGGTCAGGATGTCGTCGACGCTCGCACGCGGCTTGCCCTTCAGGCTGTCCTGAACAGCGAACACGTCGACGCGGTGGTAGTGCGTCGCGTGCAGCGTTGCGCCGGTCGGCGAAGGAACCCACGCGGTGTTGGCGCCGGCCTTGGGGTGGCCGATCTTCTGCTCGAGCATGTCTGCCATCAGCTCGGTCATGGCCCACATGCCCTTGCCGATCTGCGCCTTGCCCTGCAGGCCGCAGGCCAGTCCGGTGTCGACGTTCCAGTCCTCGTAGGCACCGATCCACTTCTGCTTCTTCATCTCGGCCTTGCGCACCATCGCGCCGGCTTCCATGGAGGTGTGGATCTCGTCGCCGGTGCGGTCGAGGAAGCCGGTGTTGATGAACACGACGCGGTCGACGGCTTCCTTGATGCAGGCAGCGAGGTTGACTGTCGTGCGACGCTCCTCGTCCATGATGCCGACCTTGAGCGTGTTCTCGGGAAGCCCGAGGACCTGCTCGACGCGGCCGAACAGTTCGGTGGTGAAGGCAACTTCCTCGGGGCCGTGCTGCTTGGGCTTGACGATGTAGATCGAGCCGGTGCGGCTGTTGTCGAGCGGGCCGGTGGCGTCACTGATCGAGAGGCCGTGCACTGCACAGGTGCTCGTGATCAAAGCGTCGAGAATGCCCTCGGGGACCTCGTTGCCGTCGGCATCGAGGATCGCGGGATTGGTCATGAGGTGACCGACGTTGCGGACGAACAGGAGCGAACGACCGTGCAGGCTGAGTTCGCTGCCGTCGACGGCGGTGTACTTACGGTCGCCGTTGAGCGTACGAGTGAAGGACTTGGCGCCCTTCTTGATCTCCTCGGACAGATCACCGCGATTGAGGCCCAACCAGTTCCGGTAACCGACAACCTTGTCGTCGGCGTCGACAGCGGCGACCGAGTCCTCGAAGTCCATGATCGTGGTGACGGCCGATTCGAGAACGACGTCCTTGACACCGGCGGCGTCGGTGCTGCCGATCGGGGAGGACGCGTCGATCTGGATCTCGGCGTGCAATCCGTTGTTGAGCAGCAGGATGCTCGTCGGTGCGTCCTTCTGGCCGAGGTAGCCGACGAACTTCTCCGGCTGCGCGAGGGTGGTGACCGTACCGTCTGCCAACGTGATCTTCAGTTCACTGCCGTCGATCACGTACTTGGTCGAATCTGCATGCGACCCCGACGCGAGAGGTGCTGCCGCGTCGAGGAATTCACGCGCCCAGGCGATGACCTTGTCGCCGCGGACCTTGTTGTAGCCGGAACCCTTCTCGGCGCCGTTCTCCTCCGAGATGGCGTTGGTGCCGTACAGCGCGTCGTACAACGAACCCCAGCGGGCGTTGGACGCGTTGAGAGCGAAGCGCGCGTTGAGGATCGGCACGACCAACTGCGGGCCGGCCGTCGAGGTGATCTCAGTGTCGACGTTCGCGGTGGTGACCGAGAACTCGGCAGGCGTCGGCAAGAGGTAGCCGATCTCCTGCAGGAACGCCTTGTATGCGGCAGCGTCGATGGGAGCGCCGGCATGATCGCGATGCCACTGATCGATCTGAGCCTGCAGATCGTCACGCTTGGCAAGCAAATCGCGGTTCTTCGGTGCGAGCTCGGTGATGACCTTGTCGGCGCCGGCCCAGAACGTCTCGGCGTCTACACCGGTGCCGGGAAGAGCCTCCTCGACCACGAAGTCGTAGAGAACCTTGGCAACCTGAAGACTGCCGACCTGAACGCGCTCAGTCATGAATAGCCTCACTTTTCCGAAAGCGGAGCACCACATATGGATGCCATGAACCAACATCAATGTTACCTGGGAGTATTCCCACCGCTGTCCGCGCCCTGAGCTGCGATAATCGGGCGCGAAGAGCTGAAACGATCAAGTGAAATTCGTTCTGTCTAGAGTTTGCGCGCGGAAATCTCGAAACCGGCCTTGCGTAGACGCTCGACCAGGACGTCGCCGAGCGCTGTCGCTGGAGTCAAAACGCCGGTGGCCGGGGGGAGATCCTTGTGGTCTTTCGCCAATGACAACGCAGATTCGCCGAGCATTACCGCTGTCGCACTGTATCCCGGGTCGCCCTTCGCCTTCACTCGTGAGGTGTATCGAGCGCCGGTCGTGGTCGTGGTGAACACATCGAGCGTGAAGTGCCCCTTCTTCTGGGTGCTCTCGCTCGGGCCCTCGCCGGGAGCAGGCAATACCTTGTCGAGAAGGAAACGCGTCGGAGGTAGAGCGAGTCCGGCGACCAGCGCGCCGAGGCCGACTGCGACACCGCCCGCGATTACCGGTGACACCACCGAGGAGCCGACGCTCATCACCTCGCTGTACTTGAACTTCTTGCCGTACGCCCACTCTCGGAGCGCATTGCTGCGACGGACGACTCGTGTGTTGTACGACGCCATCACGAACGGTGCCTTCCAACCCTTCAACGACGGATCGATCTTCTTGCCGTCGACCACGCTCACGTCGCTCTGTCGTCCGAGGTCGGGCTCCCGGTCACGATCGGGGCTCAGTGAATACGGCGAGGCCGCGAGTTTCCTTAGGCGCGCATCGTCTTTCGACACGTCGATCTGATTGCGAAGAGAATCGATCGTGCCGCCGCTCACGCCGCCGCGCAGCGCCGTGACCACCAGCGTTGTGTCGGTGAGCTCACCGGCGCCGTCGGCAGTGACCTTCTCGTGGAGGACGTGAACTCCGAGATCGGAAGGGATGGAATCGAATCCGCAGGAATGGATGATCTTTGCGCCGGTCGAGACCGCCAGCTCATGGTTGGCGTCGATGCTCTCGCGGTGGAACAGCACCTCACCGGTCAGGTCGACGTAATGAGTTCCGGCGGAGGCGCATTCGTGAACAAGGGTGTGACCGTACTTGGCGTACGGGCCGACCGTGGTGGCGACGACCCGAGTTCGCTGCGCGAGCGCCTTCAATGCGGTGGCGTCGTCGGCGTCGGCGATGATCAAGGGGAGATCGGCAGCGGCGGTACCCAGATCGGCGCGAGTGGCTGCCAACTTCTCGAGGGAGCGGCCACCGAGGCCGATCTTCGTGCCTTCGGGAGCGTGTTTGACGAGGTAGTCGGCGAGTAGCTTTCCGACGAAGCCGCTCGCTCCGTAGACGATGATGTCGAGTTCTCGGGCGGGCGAGGTTCCAGTCATGGAGCCAGCCTACAAACGCGCACTCCAAAGTGATGTGACCGAGGTCACTCGGCGGGGAGGGGTTCCTTGACGACGAGGATCGGAGCCTCCACTTCGAGCAGGAGACGCTGCAGTGGGCGTTCGAGGAGGAACTTGCCGATGGGGGACATCCGGCGTGTTCCGACGATCAGGAGATCGACACCCGCGCCGTGGACCAGGTTCACGAGCGCGGTCACCGGATCGCCGTCGTGCTCGGTGGTGCGCAGATCCCACTTCGTCTCCGAGAATCCACCGGCGTCGAGCGCTGACTGAATCTCGCCGCGAAGAGCGGCCCGATCGTCCTCGGTGTCTCCGGTGTCGGCCGTGTCCCCGATGTTGACATCGTCCAGGACGTGCAGAACCAGCAGTTCCTCGCTTCGACCCACGGATTCCCGTGCGGCGGCCACGATTGCGGCGCGGCCTTCCGGGCTGTCCTTGTGTACGACGGCGATCGTCATGGTTCCTCCGAGTCGGTGAGCAGGTTCGCAGTCCATTATCGCCTGCAATGCTGTGCCCTACCTGAATTGAGCTACTCGACACGGGAGTTTGGCGGTGACGAGATCGCCACATCGGGGCGCCTAGGTGCTGCCTGTCACCACTGCGGGGTGCCGCCCATCACCACGGCGAGGGTTTGTAATCCTTGAGGAAGCAGCCGTGCAGGTCGATACCCAGTTCGCCCTGAACGATTGGGTCGTAGACGCGGGCTGCACCGTCGACGAGGTCGAGCGGCGCGTGGAAACCTTCGTCGGCCAACCGCATCTTGGTGAAGTGCGGGCGTTCGTCGGTGATCCAGCCGGTGTCGACGGCGGTCATGAGGATGCCGTCGTCGAGCATTTCCTTGGAGCTGGTGCGGGTCAGCATGTTCAGTGCTGCCTTGGCCATGTTGGTGTGCGGGTGGCCAGGGCCCTTGTATGCGCGGCTGAACTGGCCTTCCATGGCGGAGACATTCACGACGTACTTGCGTCGCGCAGCTGCCGCGGCCATCGACGGGCGCAGGCGTGAAACGAGGATGAATGGCGCTACCGAGTTGCAGAGCTGGACTTCGAGAAGCTCGATCGGATCGACTTCCTCGACGGTCTGGACCCAACTGTTGGTGTGCGCGAGGTCCGGCAGCAGCCCGCCGGCGTCGATGGCGATGCCTTGCTCGATGCGATCGGGTGAAGCCGACTTGGCGACGAGTGCGAGTGAACTGACCGCGTCGGCGGACAGATTTCCGGAGGTGATGCTTGCGACGTCCGACAGCGATCCGGCCAGAGCCGCGGGGTGGGCGTCGCTCGTCTTGCCGAAGGTCAGGACATCAGGGAGTTCACCGGAGGGCAGTGCTCCGGACTCGGCATCAACCAGAGCGCCGTAGGCACCGGGGGAGCGTCGGACGGTCTGCGCGGCGTTGTTGATCAGGATGTCGAGCGGACCCTGTGCGGCAACGGAATCCGCGAGTGCAACAACCTGGGCGGGGTCGCGGAGGTCGATGCCGACGATGCGCAGACGGTGAATCCAGTCGTTGCTGTCTTCCATCGCCTTGAATCGGCGGATCGCGTCGTTGGGGAATCGCGTCGTGATGGTCAGATGCGCGCCGTCACGCAGCAGGCGCAGCGCGATGTACATACCGATCTTCGCGCGGCCGCCGGTCAGAAGTGCGCGTCGGCCGGTCAGATCAGTGCTCGCATCACGTTTGCTGCGGCTGGTGGCAGCGCAATCGGGGCACAGTTGGTGGTAGAAGGCGTCGACTGCGGTGTAGCGCTGCTTGCAGATGTAGCACGGTCGCGCCTTGATGAGTGTGCCGGCGGAAGCGCCCGCGGTGTTCGACTTGATCGGAATGCCTGCGGTCTCGTCGTCGATGCGATCGGGTGAACCTGTGGCAGTCGCGGCGACTACTTGGCGGTCCGCTTCGTTGACGGCTGCGCGCGAGGCGAGGCGGCGCTTCTTCTTGAGTCGCTTGAACAGATGGCCGACAGCGCGCTGCATGGTGATCGAATCGGGATGCTCGTCGTCGAGTTCGGCGGCTTCGGAAAGGACCTTCAGGCAGATTTCGAGTTCTGCGGGGTCGAGGCCGGTGAGTTCGGCTCGAGCAGATTCTGAATCGGCTGTTTCCAGCGAATCTGCCTGCAGTGCATCCGACTTCTTGGTGTCTGTATCCACTTCGAACTTCTGTTCCATCTCGATCGCCGCTCGCGCGGACTGTTCCCTGGTGCGGGAACTTCGCCAATTACGAGAAAAGCTCCGGTTCGATGAACCGGAGCTTTTCCTGTCTGTCTCAACACAGAGTGTCCGAGGGGGGACTTGAACCCCCACGTCCGTTAATAGGACACTAGCACCTCAAGCTAGCGCGTCTGCCATTCCGCCACTCGGACTCGGCCCCGATTTCTCGGTGCTGGGAAAGAGTATCCGATGCCATCGCCAGGTCCCAAATCGCCCCTCTGCTGTGCGCCTTTATTAACCGCCGGGGGTTAATAAAGGCGCACAGCAAAAAGACCCCAACCTGATCAGGCTGGGGTCTTTCTGCTGTATTCGAGTGTCCGAGGGGGGACTTGAACCCCCACGTCCGTTAATAGGACACTAGCACCTCAAGCTAGCGCGTCTGCCATTCCGCCACTCGGACTCGGCCCCGATTTCTCGGTGCTGGGAAAGAGTATCCGATTAGGTGTGCTGCCCCAAATCGCCAGGTTGCGGGGCATTCCGGTCGCCCGCGTCGTTTGATTCGATGGTAGGAAAGTGGAATGACCACAACCCCGAATAATCCGAATCCGAGCAGAGCCGAAGCAGAAGTAGTCGAACTGGTCAGTTCTCTCATCCGCTTCGACACCTCGAACACGGGAGAACTCGAAACCACCAAGGGTGAGCGTGCGTGCGCGGAGTGGGTTGCCGCGCAGCTTCAAGAAGTCGGCTACGAGACGGAATACGTCGAGTCCGGTGCACCCGGACGCGGGAACGTCTTTGCTCGCTTGAAGGGAGCTGAGTCGGGTCGAGGTGCATTGATGCTTCACGGTCACCTCGACGTCGTTCCGGCCGAGCCCGCCGACTGGAGCGTCCATCCCTTTGCCGGCACCGTCCAGGACGGTTACGTCTGGGGGCGCGGCGCCGTGGACATGAAGGACATGGTCGGGATGATCCTGGCCATCGCCAGACAGTTCAAGGCGGAAGGCGTCGTACCGCCGCGTGATCTGGTGTTCGCCTTCGTGGCGGACGAGGAAGCTGGCGGAAAGTACGGATGCCAGTGGCTGGTCGAGCACCGCCCGGATTTGTTCGAGGGAGTGACCGAAGCCGTCGGTGAGGTGGGCGGTTTCTCGCTGACGGTTCCGCGGCCCGACGGAACCGACCGCAGGCTCTACCTCGTGGAGACTGCGGAAAAGGGCCTCGGTTGGATGCGTCTGACGGCCAAGGGACGTGCCGGGCACGGCTCCTTCCTCCACGACGACAACGCAGTCGCGACACTCGCCGGCGCGGTCTCGAGACTCGCTGCTCATCAGTTCCCGATCGTGATCTCGGATTCGGTTGCCGAGTTCCTCACCGCCGTCGGCGAAGAGACCGGATTGGACTTCGATCCGGGATCACCCGACATCGACGGGACTCTCGCGAAGCTGGGGACGATCGCCAACATCATCGGGGCGACGTTCCGTGACACGGCGAACCCGACGATGCTCAAGGCTGGATACAAGGCGAACGTCATTCCGCAGACTGCCGAGGCAGTCTTCGACTGCCGCGTGCTGCCGGGACGTCAGGCCGAATTCGAGCGCACGGTGGACCAGCTGATCGGCCCCGACGTGACCCGCGAGTGGATCACCAAGCTGGATTCGTACGAAACAACGTTCGACGGCCACCTCGTCGACGCCATGAACGAGGCGATCCTCGCCCACGATCCGGAGGCTCGCACAGTTCCGTACATGCTCTCCGGCGGAACCGACGCGAAGGCATTCGCGAAACTGGGCATTCGCTGCTTCGGCTTCGCGCCGTTGCAGTTGCCGCCCGAGCTCGATTTCAGTGCGCTGTTCCACGGCGTCGACGAGCGAGTTCCGGTGGACGCACTACTGTTCGGGACACGTGTTCTGGAACATTTCCTGCTCAATTCCTGACGAGCACGTAGATAGATCCGTGAGCTCGACGCACATCGAGCTCTCTTGTCACAGAAAGGATTCGCATGGCGCACGATCCGTACGAACCATTGCCGAAGTTGCCGAGTTTCGAGCTGACCAGTGACGACATCACTGCGGGCCAGCCGCTGAAGCTTGCTCAGGCCAGTGGAGCCTTCGGAGTTCCCGGTGGCGAAGACATCTCACCGCAGCTCTCGTGGTCCGGCTTTCCGGCCGAGACGAAGAGCTTCGTGGTGACGGTGTTCGATCCGGACGCACCGACGGCGTCAGGATTCTGGCACTGGGCCGTGGCGAACATCCCCGCTTCCGTCACCGAACTCCCGGCCGGTGCCGGCGCGGCGGACAGCGATGTCCTGCCTGCGGGAACCCTCACCCTCCGCCACGACGGTGGCGGGTTCGGTTTCATCGGCGCAGGCCCGCCTCCCGGGCACGGTCCGCATCGCTACATCGTGGCGGTGCATGCCCTCGACGTGGAGACGCTCGACGGAGTCACCCCTGACTCGTCGCCGGCGTTCCTCGGTTTCAACGTGTTCCATCACGCGATTGCGCGTGCAACCCTGACCGGGACGTTCGAGGTCGAGTAATCACTTTGCTGTGCGCCTTTATTAACCGCGGGCGGTTAATAAAGGCGCACAGCAGTTTCTAGCGAGGGTTCTCAGCTCCCACAGCCTGGGCAATTGACGAGAAACCGGCTGCGCGGACCCGCTTGGCTATGCCCTTGTGGATGCTGCGAGCCCAGAACGGTCCGCCGTAGATGAAGCCGGTGTACCCCTGCACCAGCGTCGCGCCGGCGAGGATGCGCTCCCACGCCTGGTCGGCTGTTTCGATACCGCCGACCGAGATGATGGTCAGCTTGTCGCCGACTCGGGCGTACAGGCGCCGGAGCACCTCGAGCGAGCGGTCGGCCACCGGTGCACCCGACAGCCCGCCAGCGCCGAGTGCAGCTACCTCGGCATCCGGGGTCTTCAAACCGTCGCGGCGGATCGTGGTGTTGGTCGCGACGATTCCGGCAAGCCCGAGTTCGACTGCCAGATCGGCGACAGCGTCGACGTCCTCGTCCGAGAGATCGGGCGCGATCTTCACCAGTACCGGCACGCTGACGGTGTCGAGCACGGCCTGCAGGATCGGGCGCAGAGATTCGACGGCCTGCAGATCACGGAGTCCGGGCGTGTTCGGCGAGCTGACATTCACGACCATGAAGTCGGCCAGCGGACCCAGAAGCTGTGCGCTGGCCGTGTAGTCGGCAGCGGCGTCGACAGCTTCGACGATCTTGGTCTTGCCGATGTTGGCACCGATCGGCACCGTGACGCGGCGCTGTCGCAGGAAATTCGCCGCGTGACCAGCGCCGTGGTTGTTGAAGCCCATTCGGTTGATCAGAGCGCGGTCGGCCGGAAGTCGGAAGAGACGCGGCGCGGGGTTACCGGGCTGAGCTTGGGCTGTCACTGTTCCGACTTCGGCGAAACCGAATCCCAACGGGCCCCAGGCGTCGACTCCGGTGGCGTCCTTGTCGAATCCTGCGGCCAGGCCGAGAGGTGCCGGGAACGTCAGACCGAAAGCCTGACCGCGCAGAACCGGGTCGTCGACGACAAGGACTTTTGCGACCAGCCAGCGAAGGGGAGCGAACCGTGTCACCAGTTTCATCGCGGTGAAGGCAATGTGGTGGATGCGTTCCGGTGGGACCCGGAACATCAGGCTCAGCAGCAGTTGGTACACGATTCTCCAGCTCTTCGATGGTGTGATTTTGTCAGCGGTTTCGATGGCGGCGGGTTCTGGTCGTCTGTTGAACGATCAGTGCTGAATGCCGTCCGGATCGGTCACGTGCAGCGGCGTCTTCTTTCGCTTGAGCAGCACGCGACGACTGCCGTCGGGGTAGAGACGGACTCGGGAGAGTTCCCACCCGCCGAACTCGGCCGAGATCGCCAGGCGCATCGACGCCGTGACCCGCGAAACGTTCGGCGGTAGCCGGAGCGGCACGTAGTCGAACTTGTCGTCCGACGTCTCCCACTGCGCGGGGATCCCGCGCGTACGCTTTTCCATCAGTTCTCCCGTGACGGGATGACCTGCAGCCCGTCACCGGTTGCCGATCCGACGATCAGATTGCCGTTGGAAGAGTCTACGGCCAACGAATTCGGCTGTCGCACCGTCTTGAACCGCCCGGTCTCCACGGGGATGCCGGACGACAGATCGAAGCCGACCACTTCGTTGGTCGCCGTCAGTGTCACCCACACCCGATCCGCGGTCTCGTCGTAGGCGACGGCGTAAGGCGATTCGCCGACGGGGTAGCGCTGGTGCATCAGGAGCGGATCGGCCGTGAAGACGAGCAGTTCGTTGCCGGTGGTGTCGGTGACAAGGATGCGTCCGAAGCGATCGGTGGCCAGATGAGTTGCGCCCTCACCGGCGCGAAGAGCGACGCCGAGTTTGCCGTCTTCGAGATTGATCGCCGTCAGCGAGGTCTGACGGTGATCGAGGGCGCTCAGGTTGTCGCCGGTCACCGCAAGTTCGTCGACGGATGCAAACCCCGAAACCGTCTGTGACTGATCGGTCTTCGGGTCGACGATGTGAACTGAACCATTGTCCGTGCCGATCGCGATGCGGCCGTCGGTCAGCTCGACCGCGGAGTTCGCCTGGCCGTCGACCGGTATGGACGTCTGTTCGCCCGATGTCAGATTCAGCTTCACTACCTGGCGATCCATCGCCAGCAGAGCGCTACCGTCGGAGCCGATCGAAACGTCGCGTACGTCTGAATCCAGAGCTATCGGACGACCTGCGGAGGCGGGGTCGGCGCCGGCCAAACTGTCCGAAGGAACGACCAGCACCGATCGTGGGTCGTTGGCAACCAGAACAGCGCTGCGCGTGATCGGGTCGAATGTGATGGAATCGATCAGACCTGAATACGGGTGAACCACGCCGTCCGGGGTACTGGTGGTGGCCGGTGAGACCGCTGCCGTAGCGGGATCGATCGTGATGAGGTCGTCTCCGCCATCTCCGGAAGAACATCCTGTGACCAGCAGAACCGCCGCCCCCATTGCTGCTGCAGTGGTGCGGATCCCTAGGCGAGCCATGTGTAGTTCCTCTTTTTCTTGTCATCTGTTCTTCACGCAGTGCGACTGTCATCGATCATCCCTGATCGCAGTCGGGCGCCGTTCATCGCGTCGAGGAACTACCGACCATTCCGCTCACACCCTTGACGCGATACCGTACGAACAGCGGTTGCGGTTGACGCTGCAATCACCGAGGAGATCATTGTGATTCCCACAGAACCCACCGATTCCGGCGCACAGCCGCCCGAACCGGCGCGGCCGGGCTTCGAGATCGAGGACCTCACCGTCGGCGCTCATGCACACGGTTTCGGCAGGTCCGACGGTCGAACTTTCGCGTTCCGCGTACGCAAGAGCGTGCTGTTCGCCGAGGTATACGGCGAATACTGCGAGCACAGTGTGCCGACCCCTTCGGACGTTGTCGCCACGGCGGAGCGATCGGTCACCGACATCGATCTGACCGACGAGCGAAGCATCGCCGGTGTGGTGCGCGACGCAGTTCTCTCGACCGAGACTGATTGGTCACATCCGGACGTCGGTGACGGCGTTCGTCAGGGCGAGGGTCGCAGCCTGCCGACGGTGAGAGCAGTCCTGAACAGGCTGGGATCGATCATCGATTCTGTTCGGTGAATTCTCGGCGCGGGATAACCAGCGTTGCTCCGGTTGTCGGATGCGGGAACACCTCGACCGGATAACCGTAGACGCGGGTCAGAAGCTCTTCGTGTAGCACCGATTCCGGGGGACCGTCGGCGGCGATGCGTCCATTCTCGAGTACGACGATTCGGTCGGCATACGCCGCTGCCAACGCGAGATCGTGCAAAACGACGACGACGGCATCGCCGTCCGCAGCGCGAGCGCGCGCCACGGACATCACCGCTTCCTGGTGTCCGAGATCGAGTGCTGCAGTCGGCTCGTCCAGCAGGATGGTCGACGTTTCCTGTGCCAGTACCCGGGCAAGAGCGACCCGCGCCTGCTCGCCACCGGACAGCACGGCGAACGGCCGATTGGCGAACCCCTCGACATCGCAGGTCTTCATCGCCGCGGTGATAGCAGCGCCGTCGCGGTCTTCTCGGCGCGTTCCGGCCCATGGCGCACGTCCCATGCGAACGACCTGGCGAGCGCTGAACGAAAATCCGATCGTGTGTTTCTGGGGGAGAACCGCGCGTCGGCGCGCCATGTCGATCGGCGCCCACTGAGTGAGGTCGGTGCCTTCGACGTCCACCCGCCCAGCGATGACTGGCTGATCACCGGCCAACGCCGCAAGAAGAGTCGACTTACCGGCGCCGTTCGGTCCGACGAGGACGACGAGCTCGCCTGCCCGGACTTCGATGGATACGCCTTCGAGAATGTGTCGACCACCGCGTTCGACGGTGATGTCGCGCGCTTCGAGGGTGACATCACCGACGCCAGGGCTTTCCGGTTCGGGGGTGACGCGGCCGAACAGTTCGCGCCAGTTTCTTACGAGGCTGCTCATGCCCACCCGCCCTGTTGCGCGCGTGTTCGTCGGAGAAGCCAGAAGAAGAAGGGGCCGCCAACCAGAGCGGTCAGCATTCCGAGGGGCAGGTCTGCGTTGTCGATCAGCGACCGCGAGCCGAGATCTGCGACAAGCAGAACCAGTGCGCCGGCAAGGGCGCTCGCCGGAATCAGCGCGCGGTGGCCGGGGCCGACAAGAATGCGCATCAGGTGCGGAACGATCAGTCCGACGAAGAGGATGATGCCGGTGAAGGCAACACTCGCCGAGACCAGGAGAGCGACGATCAGAACCGCGAACTGGCGCAGCCGTTCGACGTTGACACCCAGGTGACGAGCTGCATGTTCACCGAGTGCGAGAAGGTCCAGACGCGGAGCGATCATGACCGTCGCGGCAATTCCGACAACGGTCATCGGCGCCACGATCATGACGGCATTCCACGACGCTCCGTTGAGTGAGCCGAGTTGCCAGAACACGATCTGATCGCGAGCGGACGGGCTGGCGACGAAGGTGAAGAACGCGATGAGTCCGCCGGCGAACGCATTGATCGCGACGCCGGTCAGCACCAATGTCACTACTTCGGTTCGGCCTTCGTGGCGCGCAAGCAGGTAGACCGCCGCGGTGGTGAACAGCCCGGCGACGAACGCTGCCGCAGCAACGGCCCAGCCGGCCACGAACGTGCCGCCGACGACGATGACAGCGCTCGCGCCAACTGCAGCGCCCGCGGACACTCCGATCACCCCGGGCTCCGCGAGTGGATTGGAGAACACACCCTGCAGGAGCGCACCGGAACATCCCAACGCCGCGCCGACACAGATGGCGAGCACGACGCGGGGGAAGCGAACCTCCCACAAAGTTACTTCACCGCTGGGATGGGCGGGCATCGGACCGAGATCGAGCCCGATGCGGTGCAGGATGCTGCCCAAAACCTCGAGAGGCGATGTCGGAACTTGACCGATGCACGCCGACAGCACTGCGACGATCACCAGGGCGAGAGTCAAGCTGACCAGTACCGCACTCACCCGCGACCGCGACGCGGGGCCAGACGCCGACTTGTCGGCGCCCCCGACGTCATGTGAATCCTCGGCTGCGGACACAGACTTACCTGCTTCGGAACTACCTGTTTCTGTACTCACGAATCAGCACTCACAAATCTTTGCTCACGATCCACCGGGCTCGTAGATCGCTTCGGCGAGTGCCGCCATGACGCGTCCGGTGTTCGGCCCGAAGCTGAGCAGGACACCGTCCTCCATGTCGACTACTCGTTTGTTCTTTCCGGCCGGCGTCTGAGCGATGCCAGGGACCTTTTCGAGGCCGTCGATTCCGCCGATCGATGCCAATCCGTCCGTCATCATCAGCAGGGCGTCAGGCGCTGCGGCGATGAGCGCTTCGCTGGTGATGGGTACGAACTGTTGTGTGATGCCCGAGGCGGTACCCGCATCTGTGGCGCCGAGGGCCTCGATCAAGGAATCGGCACCCGAACCTTCACCGCCGATCATGGTGATGGCCGATCCGCGCATGTAGAGGAACGCGATCTTCAGTGGATCGCCGTCGTTGGGAACCAGATCGCGCGCAGCAGCGATCTCCGATTCGGTTCGATCGATCAGCGCTGCGCCCTGGGCCGGAACGCCGAGCGCGTCGGCGACTGCTTGGATCTGCCCCGGCACACCTTCGAGGGTTCGGGTCGGGTCGAAGAACACCACGGGAACACCGGCGGCGCGCAACTGATCCTGGACGCTCTTGGGCCCGATGCTCGTGTCAGTGAGAACCACGGTGGGATTCAAATCGAGGATGGCTTCGGTATTGAGCGATTGGCCGCCGACCGTGACAACCGGTACGTCCGCGACCGCGGGGAACTTGGCGGCGGTGTCGCGGCCGACAAGGTTGTCACCGAGGCCGAGCGCCACCGTTGTCGTTGCGAGCGTCCCGTAGCGGTCGGCCGCAACGATCCGGCTGTTGTCGGTGATGGTCACGTCGACGCCGTCGAAGCTCTTCACCGTCACGGGCAGCGTTGCGGTCGGGTTGTCGGACACGGGAACCGGGCTGGAATCTTCGAGTACTGCGGTCCGGGCACCCTGAGATGTCGTGGAGTTGTCGCTGGATCCGCAAGCCACCAGACCGAAACCGGCTGCTGCGACCAGTGCCGCCGCGGCCAAGCGCTTCTTCATTTGACGAGGTAGCTCTCGATGTCGCCTTCGAGGTCGGCGAACAGGTCACCGTTGAGGCGGTACGCCAGATTCACCTCGTCGATGAAACGCTGCTGTTCTTCGGCCGGAATCTGCAGCGCATCCAGATTCGAGCGGTAGTCGTCCTTGAAAGGCTTCGGCTTGGGGATGCCTTCGAAGATGTAGAAGCGAAGTCCGTCGGTCTCGAATCCGTAGGCGCGCTCGAGCATCCGGCGGATGATCTGTCCGCCCGAGAGGTCACCCATGTATCGCAGGTAGTGATGTGCGACGAAGCCGGCGGGCCAGTCGAACGCCACTTCCTTCAGGCGGGCGATGTAACGCTCGGTTGCCGGCAAGGCCACGAGTTCGTCGCGCCAGTTCGGTCCGCCGAGGAACTCGAGATCGGCTTCGAGCGAAGCCACCCGCAACAGATCCTCGGACAGGAACGGAGCGACCAACTCGTTGTCGGCGTGTGTGCGGCCGGCCTCTTCGAGGCTCGTGTAGACGAGGTACGTCTGTCCCAGAAGAGCGGCGTAGCCAGCCGTGGTCAGCTCACCGCCGAGAAGCGCGCCTACGAATCGGGACTGCTCCGTCTCGCGGTGTGCTGCGTCCGTCTCGGTCTTGATTCGTTCGGAGAAGGCGGGGCCTGCGTCTGCGGAAAGGCTGTCTACGTCGAGCGTGGTCATTGATTCTCCTGAGGCTGTAGTCAAGCGTTGCCTACTAGGTTAGCCTGCCCTCGCCAACACGATACCTTCGGTATTTCGATCAGCGGGACAGATCAAGCGCTCACATCGTCGAGAGCCGCGGCAATCGCTTTCGGAAGTTCCAATTCTTCGGTTGCCAGTACTCCTGTCAACTGGGCGAGATCCCGCGTGCCGACGACGGCGCTGGCCACCCCGGCGCGATCGCGCGCCCAGGCCAGTGCCACCGCCAGTGGGGAAGTACCCAGACCGTCGGCGGCGGTAACGACGGCGTCGACCACCCGGATCGAGGAATCGGTCAGATAGCTCTGTACATCTTGCGAATGTGCTTCGTCGGCGCCGCGGGAATCGACGGGAATGCCGTCGCGGTACTTGCCGGTCAGAACACCGCCCGCCAGGGGTACTGCGGCGAACACTCCGACGCCGTGGTGGGCCGCCGCTGCGAACAATTCTTCCTCGACGCCGCGCGCGAGCAACGAGTACTCGGCCTGCGTCGCGGCGAGTGTTGTTGCGCCACCGGCTCCGACGGCCGTCGCGAGCTGCCAGCCGAGGTAGCCGCGCACGCCCACATACCGCACCTTGCCGCTCGAGACCGCGTAGTCGAGGGTTGCTGCAACCTCGTCGACGGGCGTGAGCGGATCCCAGGTTGCGACCTGCCACATGTCGAGGAAGTCGGTTCCGAGTTCACGAAGAGTCGCGTCGAGCTGGCGAAGCAATCCGCGCCGCGAGCAGTCGACGCGGTCGGTGCCGATCGGAGTGGGATCGATGCCGGCGCTCGAGCTGATGATGAGTTCGTCACGTGGAACGACGTCGTCGAGCAACTCGGCGAGGATCCGTTGCGCCGCACCGGCGCCGTATGCGGGCGAGGTGTCGACCAAGGTTCCGCCGGCCTCGGCGAAGGCGAGCAGCTGCGCCGCAGCCTCGTCGCCGTCCGTGTCGCGCCCCCATGTCAGTGTGCCGAGCCCCAGTCGCGAGACCCGAAGTCCGCTCGTTCCGACAGATCTGTGCTTCATAACCGCCTGCATCTCGCGCCCGACTCGTGTGCGCAAGTGCGGCACCCGAGAGATCTCACCACGTGCAGACTAGTAGGCGCTCGCCTCGAGTCGGGGTATTCGGACACGGACGTGCCGGGCGCGGCGCGGCGTCGTGGGCCCCGGTAGCGTGGCGCCGGTGAAACGTGAACCCGACACACGAAACCTGTGTGCAGTAACCCCATTCGAATCAGCCGGGATCGGTGAGTGATGGGCGAAGCGATGACCTGGCTCCAGGCCGTGATCCTGGGCCTCGTGCAGGGATTGACCGAGTTCTTGCCCATCTCGTCTTCCGGACATTTGCGAATCGTGTCGGAGATATTCTTCGGCAGTGACGCCGGTGCGTCGTTCACCGCGGTGACGCAGCTCGGCACCGAACTGGCTGTGTTGATCTACTTCGCGCGCGACATCGTGAGGATCATCACTGCCTGGTTCCGGGGTGTGTTCAATGCCGAGCACCGGGGCGATCTCGATTACCGGATGGGCTGGTACGTCATCATCGGTACCATTCCGGTCGGCATCCTCGGGTTTCTGTTCAAAGACCAGATCCGTACCGGCGCACGCAATCTGTGGCTGATTGCCACGATGTTGATCGTGTTCGCGCTCGTCATCGCCGCTGCCGAGTACTACGGACGCAAGACGCGCCCGATCGAATCGCTCACAGCGCGCGACGGCATCATCATGGGTTCGGCTCAGGCGCTCGCGCTCATCCCGGGTGTCTCACGTTCGGGTGGCACGATCAGTGCAGGTCTTTTCCTCGGACTCACCCGTGAGGCCGCAGCTCGTTACTCGTTCCTGCTGGCGATCCCGGCGGTTCTCGCCTCCGGTTTGTTCAGCCTCCCGGATGCCTTCGAGCCGGCCGGTGAGGGTCTGAACGCGAGCGGTCCGCAGTTGCTGGTGGCAACCGTCATCGCCTTCGCGGTCGGTTACGCAGCGATCGCCTGGCTGCTTCGATTTGTTGTAGATCACTCCATGTACTGGTTCGTGGGATACAGAATCGCTCTCGGCGTAGTCGTCCTTGCGCTGCTGGCCACAGGGGTCGTGTCCGCGACATAGAGCCCGTTTCGACGTCGACCACCCGTCCGTGCGGCCACCGCCCCATTAGGGTTGTGGAATGACAGTTGTCCTACTGCGGCACGGGCGGTCGACGTCCAACACTGCCCATACCCTGGCCGGTCGAACGCCGGGTGTGGAACTCGACGACCACGGCCGGAAACAGGCCGAAGGCGTCGTCGATCGGCTGGTCGGTCTGGACATCGCGGAGATCGTCCGCTCGCCGCTGTTGCGGTGCGAGCAGACGGTCGGCCCCATTGCCGTCGACCGTGGTCTGACGCCGGTGGTCGAGGATCGCCTGATCGAGGTCGATTACGGCGACTGGACGGGTCGCCCGCTCAAGGAGCTGTTGGAAGAACCACTCTGGAAAGTGGTGCAGCGCCACGCTTCCGGCGCGGTCTTTCCCGGCGGTGAAGGGCTGGCCCAGGTACAGGCGCGAGCCGTTGCCGCGATCCGAGAGCACGATGCACGGCTGGCCGAAGAGCACGGCAAGGACGTCGTCTGGATCGCCTGCACACACGGTGACGTCATCAAATCGGTTCTCGCCGACGCGTTTGCGATGCACCTCGATTCGTTCCAGCGGATCGTCGCCGAGCCGGCCTCGGTCAGCGTGATTCGCTACACGGCCACACTGCCGTTCGTTCTTCGAGTCAACGACACCGGAGACGTGCTCGCAGCGATCAGTGCAGCGAAGACCGCGACCAACGGTTCGGCTCCCGCGCAGGAGTCCGTCCCCGGTGGAGAGGTCGGTGCGTGAGCTGTGACGGATAATGGGTATTCAGTGATGTTCTGCTCGAACTCGAGGAGGTGCAATGTCGCGCGCGATTCACGTATTTCGCACTCCTGACCGATTTGTCGCAGGAACGGTGGGCGAGCCCGGTGACAGGTCTTTCTATCTCCAAGCCGTGCACGATTCACGGGTGGTGAGTGTGCTGCTCGAGAAGCAGCAGGTTCAGGTCCTCGCCGATCGCATGGGCCTTCTCCTCGAAGAGGTACATCGACGCTTCGGAACCGAGGTTCCGCCGCAGGCCGACGATGTATCCGATCTCAGCCCGCTGGTCACACCGCTCGACGCGGAGTTCCGGGTCGGCACGATGGGGCTCGGTTGGGACGCCGATGCCGGTGCGGTCGTCGTGGAGTTGCTTGCCGTCAGCGAGACGGAGTTCGACGAATCGGTTGTCCTCGACGACGCCGACGACGGTCCGGACGCGGTCCGTGTGTTCCTGACCCCGGAACAAGCGCGCGAATTCTCGCTCCGATCCGAACGCGTCATCGCGGCGGGACGCGCGCCATGCCCTCTGTGTGGTGAGCCGCTGGCGCCCGAGGGGCACGTGTGCATCCGAACCAACGGATACCGGCGCGGCGAGTCCTTCGGTTTTGCGATCGACGACGCAGACGACGACGAGGTCTGACGTCGTGTCCGAACCTGGAGTGCCGGACGTTCTGCTCGAGGGAGATCTGACCCTGATCGGCCAGATCACCACGGCAAGCAACGCCACGCTGGTGTGCGAGTCGACTCTGGGGGAGCAGTCCACCCGTGTGGTCTACAAACCGGTGCGGGGTGAACGCCCACTGTGGGATTTCCCGGACGGCACTCTGGCCGGGCGTGAGGTTGCGTCGTACCGCGTGTCCGAGGCGCTGGGCTGGGGAGTGATTCCGCGAACAGTGTTGCGGGACGGCCCTTTCGGGACAGGCATGGTGCAGCGCTGGATTGACACCGTCGATCGCCGCGCGGATGGATCCGGCGGACTCGAGATGGTCGACCTGTGCAGTCCCGGCAATGTTCCGCCAGGGTGGTTCGAGGTCCTGCAGGCCTTCGACTCGGAGGGCGAACCAGTCTCTCTGATCCATGCGGACGATCCACGGCTGCAGCGAATGGCCGTTCTGGACGTCCTCATCAACAACGCCGACCGCAAAGGTGGTCACGCCCTCGAAGGCGTCGACGGCTCGGTGTACGGCGTTGATCACGGAATCTGTCTTCATTCGGAGAACAAGCTGCGGACCGTGTTGTGGGGGTGGGCGGGGCAGCCCGTACCCGGTGCCTTGATCGCCGACGTCGCCGAATTCGCGACAACGCTCGATGGAGATCTCGGGGACGAGTTGTCCGAACTGATCACGGAAGAGGAAATCGTGGCCTTGGCGGTCCGGGCGATGCAGTTCGCAGAGTCGGCCGTGATGCCCGAACCGAACGGCCATCGAACGATTCCCTGGCCGGCTTTCTAGTCTCGAGACGTTTCCTGCTGTTCGCGAGTTGCCGTCTTCAATCCGGGTGAGCGAACCAATCGCAGTAGTTGTTCGCGCAGCGCGGCGACGTCCCCGACCCCGACGGTCAACGCCGCATCTTCCTTCTCGAGCGTCAGTAGTCGCTCGTACGTCAGTCTTCCGGCGTCGGTTATCGCGATCACGCGCCGACGCTCGTCCCGCGGATCGGTGTCACGCGTGACGTAACCCGCTCGTTCGAGACGGTCGATCGTGCGGCTCATCGTCTGATCGGTGACGCGGGCGTTCTTCGCGATGTCGCGTTGAGACGCCGCCCCACCGGCGATCGAGTGGAGCACGATCAGGCCCGCGTGCGTCATGTCCTGAGACCGCAGAACCTTCTCCCACGAGTGCTCTACCAGGCGCGCAGCGGTGGACAACAGCCGGCCGGTTGGCCAGTCGTCCAGGCCGTCGCTGCTCATGTTTTTGCCTTCCGTTTGCAATTACTCAGCATGCTGAACAAAATAGTCGGCAAGTCCTCTCTGCTGCCGATCCCTGGAGACCCAGTGAGCACACCAGTACAAAATCGTCCTGTTCGTCGCCTTCGATGGATTGTGCCAGCTCTCCTTGTGATCGGCTGGCTGGCAATCGGAGGATTCGGCGGCCCGTTCGCCGGAAAGCTCAGCACGGTGCAGCAGAACGACAACACGTCGTTCCTGCCGGCGTCGGCCGAAGCCACCGAGGTGGCAAAGCTTCAAGAGAGCTTCACGGACACCCGCTTCGTGCCGGCCATCGTCGTGGCGGAACGACCAGGTGGCCTCGAGCCCACCGACTCCACCTTCCTGTCCCAGACCGTCGATTCGTTTGTCGGTACCGAGGGATTCGGTGACGCGTCATCGCCGCCGATCCCGTCGGCCGACGGCCAGGCGTTGCAGATGTTCCTGCCGGTCGACAGCACCCTCGAGGTCAAGGACAGCGTGAAAGCGCTGCGCGCGGCGCTGGAGTCGAGCCCTGACGGACTGACAGTCAAGGTCACCGGCCCCGCTGGGCAGGTTGCGGATCTGTCGGCAGCATTCGCCGGTATCGACGGACTGCTGTTGTTGGTAGCCGGATCCGTCGTGATCCTGATCCTGATCATCGTCTACCGGAGCCCGATCCTGCCGTTCGTGGTGATCTTTTCGGCGATCTTCGCACTCGGATTGTCGAGCTTGCTCGTGTATCTGCTCGCCGACGCGGACGTCATCGCACTGAACGGTCAGAGCCAGGGCATCCTGTTCATCCTCGTGTTCGGTGCCGCCACCGACTACGCGCTGCTTCTGGTCTCTCGCTACCGTGAGGAATTGCGGATCGAGAAGGACAAGTACGCAGCAATGCGGACTGCGTGGCGCGCGACGCTCGAACCCGTCGCGGCGTCTGCCGGAACGGTCATCGCGGGCGTTCTGTGCCTGTTGCTCTCCGACCTGAACTCGAACCGCGGGCTGGGCCCGGTGGCCGCCATCGGTATCGCCGCGTCCTTCCTCGCATCGATGACGTTCCTACCTGCAGTCCTCGTTCTGTTCGGGCGGACTGCGTACTGGCCGACCAAGCCGAAGTTCGACGCCGACCGCGAGCACCACGACGAGGCGAACGATCACCGGTTCTGGGCCGGGCTCGCTGCTCGAATCGGACGGCACCCGCGCCGCTTCTGGGTGGCGTCGACGCTGGTGCTTGTGATCTTCGCGCTGATGATGCCGCAGTTCAAAGCCAGCGGCGTCTCTTCGTCCGACATCTTCTTGCTCGACGTCGATTCGGTTGCAGGCCAGGAGATTCTCGGCGAGCACTTCGACGCGGGTTCGGGTTCACCGGCCGTGGTCATCGCGAATGCGGACCAGGTGGACGCCGTTGCGGCAGCCAGTCGCGTGGAGGGCGTCAGCGACGTAAGCGTCGTACAGAACGGGGGAGCCCCACTGGTTGTCGACGGACGAGTCTCCCTGCAGGCGACGTTGACTGACGCTGCCGACTCACTCGAGGCCGAAGACACCATCGTGCGACTACGTGATGCAGTTCACTCCGTGGACGGCGCCGACGCGTTGGTCGGTGGCGTCACTGCGACCGACCTCGACACGAAGACCACCTCGACACGGGACCGGACACTCATCATTCCCGTGGTGATCATCGTGGTGTTCGTGATTCTCTCCCTGTTGCTGCGTTCGCTTCTCGCACCGCTGCTTCTCATGGGCACCGTTGTGCTCTCGTTTGCTGCGACACTGGGCATTTCGTCGCTGGTGTTCGACCACGTCTTCGGGTTCCCCGGCGCGGATCCAGTGGTCCCGCTGTTTGCGTTCGTGTTCCTCGTGGCTCTGGGAATCGACTACAACATCTTCCTCATGACGAGGGTGCGTGAGGAAGCGCTGAAGATCGGCACTCGGGCGGGTGCGCTGCGGGGACTCACCGTGACCGGCGGGGTGATCACGTCTGCCGGAGTTGTTCTGGCAGCAACCTTCTCGGCGTTGGCGGTGATCCCGCTGTTGTTCCTCGCGCAGATCGCGTTCATCGTGGCGTTCGGTGTCCTGCTCGACGCTCTGATCGTCCGATCCTTGCTGGTCCCGGCCCTGACCTACGACATCGGTCAGAAGATCTGGTGGCCGAGCAAGCTCGCGTCGATGCCCGAACCGGAGCAGGATCAGCCAGCACCTTCCCAGCCTCAGAGCAGTCTCCACTAGGCTCGGCAGCATGCAGTCTTGGTCCGATACCGCACTCCCGTCCGTTCCCGGTCAGGGGCCGCCGTTGCGGCTGTACGACACAGCCGACCGTCAGGTTCGCCCCGTCACCCCGGGCAAGAAAGCGACGATGTACGTCTGCGGCATCACCCCGTACGACGCCACCCACCTCGGTCACGCGGCCACCTACCTCACGTTCGACCTCGTGAACCGCATCTGGCGCGACGCCGGACACGACGTCCATTACGTCCAGAACGTGACCGACGTGGACGACCCGCTGTTCGAGCGCGCCAATCGCGACGGCGAGGACTGGATCGTCCTCGGCATGCGTGAGACCGCGCTCTTCCGGGAGGACATGGAAGCGCTGCGCGTGCTTCCGCCGAAGGACTACATCGGCGCCGTCGAATCGGTGAACGAAGTAGTCGAGTTGGTGGAGAAATTCGTGGCGTCCGGCGCCGCGTACATCGTCGACGACGCGGAGTTCCCCGACGTCTACTTCCGCGCCGACGCGACCGAGCAGTTCGGCTACGAGTCGGGCTACGACCGCGCGACGATGGAGAAGTTCTTTGCCGAACGTGGCGGAGATCCCGATCGCGTCGGAAAGCGCAATCCGCTCGACGCACTCGTCTGGCGGGCGGAGCGTGCGGGCGAGCCTTCTTGGCCGTCGCCCTTCGGACCGGGACGCCCCGGTTGGCACATCGAGTGCGCGGCCATTGCGCTCAACCGCATCGGCTCCGGCTTCGACGTCCAGGGCGGTGGCAGCGACCTGATCTTCCCGCACCACGAGTTCTCGGCAGCACATGCCGAATCGGCAACGGGTGATCGCCGTTTCGCGCGGCACTACGTGCACACCGGCATGATCGGCCTCGACGGCGAGAAGATGTCGAAGAGTCGCGGAAACCTCGTCTTCGTCTCGAAACTGCGCGGTGAAGGGATCGATCCCGCAGCAATTCGTCTCGGATTGCTCTCCGGCCACTACCGCCAGGATCGCGCGTGGACCGATCAGGTCCTCGAGGATGCTCAGTCGCGTCTGAAGGTATGGCGCGAGGCAGCGGCTCTCGATTCCGCGCCGTCAGCCACCGACACTGTTGCGCGTTTGCGTCAGCATTTGGCCGACGATCTCGACACTCCGAAGGCGCTCGACGCGCTCGACGGTTGGGCACGCCGCGCCATCGAGGGCGGCGGATCCGACACGCAGGCACCCGGCGAGTTCGCCGATGCCGTCGACGCTCTGCTGGGTATTTCGCTTCGCTGAACCCCTGCTGTGCGCCTTTATTAACCCCGGGCGGTTAATAAAGGCGCACAGTGGTTTCTAGGCGTAGTCCAACGCACCTTCGGCTGGTGTCGGCACCCGGCGCCGTAGCGGCGAGCCCAATGCCCGCGCCAGATCCGTTCCGTCATGCTCGGCGAGCAGCTCACCGTTCGACCACACCAGCAGCGCGGCGCTGACCGCTTGTTCGGCCGTGGAGTGCGCGAGGTCGTAGTGCGCACAGCCGGGGACGTCTGCGTACGTGATCCACAGGTCGTAGCCGGTCATGAAGAGATCCAGGTCGAATTGAACGCTCAAGCCGAGTAGCTCGCTGCGACCGTTGTCGTCGACACCGGCGAAGGCCTCGTCCAGTGCCAGCAGACGTGGGGCGTGCGGGTCGGCCGAGTCCAACATGACGTGCGCCGCGGCGAACAAAGGAAGGTGCAGCGAAACCGACTGCTCGCCACCGGACAGTGCGCTGTGCCGCGCGACGGTAAGGCGGTCTTCCTTGCCCTCACCGCTGATGAGGGTGAACGAGAACACG
The DNA here is from genome assembly GCF_030056745.1 of Rhodococcus sp. IEGM 1406. Classification (NCBI taxonomy): domain Bacteria; kingdom Bacillati; phylum Actinomycetota; class Actinomycetes; order Mycobacteriales; family Nocardiaceae; genus Rhodococcus; species Rhodococcus sp. IEGM 1406. Next base: position 80,916 of record NZ_JASHKO010000002.1, read on the forward strand.
CGCCACTGCCTGTAGTCGAGCGCCGAGGACAGGATTTCCGGGTACGAGCGTTCGGGGTGCGCCGCACGGGCAGTACGGATCTGGGTCGCGAAATGAGCTCGCAGAGTAGCGAGTTCATCGACGCCGAGGGCCGACGCATCTCGATCCAGCAGCTTGGAGATCGCTCGCGAGCTGTCGTCGAGGTTGTCGGCGAGCACCCAGTGAACGCCGATGGTGTTGCCCGAGGACATCCGACGCTCACGCATCTCTGTGCCCATCTGTGCGATCAACACGCGTGCGTCGACCGTGCGCTCGTGGATCTGCTGAGCCAATCCGGTCAGCAGGGCATCTTCGAGAATGCGACGCTCGGATTCGGTGAGCAACTGCTCCTGATCGCCGCGAGCATCGTGGATCCGCGTTGCGAATTCACCGATCGACGAATAGCCCTGATCGTCCTGCACTCGTACGACGGTCAGTCCGTCCGGTGCATCCCACTGCAGGCGGTAGTCCTGCCCGGCCGCTGCGAGTTGGGCGTCGAAGTCCTGCAACGCCGAGGTCAGTGCCGTGCGGGTTGCCTTGCGGGCACCGTCGGTGACGCGTACCGCCGAGGTCGCAGCCTCGAGCGCTCGGTACAACTTGTCGACGTCTTCGGGGAGGACGGGCGGGTGGGCCGCGTCCTCGCTGCGGTCTTCGTTCTGGATGCGGTAGACCAACTGATCGGGGCTCATCCACGCCGCTGAACTTGCCGGCCAGCTCAGATGTTCCTTGACGCCCAACAACTCGAGAAGGTCCCGGCGAGCATAGGGTGCGAGTCGCTCTGCATCACTGCGGGTTTCGGTCAGGGTGTGACGCAACGTCTCGACGGCGGTGTTGTACGCACCCTCTGCCGTGCCGATCTGGAGGACCGCAGCGTCGTACGCCTTTCGCGCAGCACGCTGTTCGACCTTGCATTCTTCGATCTTCGCGCGGGCTTTTGCCAGGTCGAGGTCGATCTGCTCGGCGCTGGCCCCGAGGGTATCGCGCAGTGTCTCGAGGCGCTGGACCTGCTGAAGCAGACTCTCCTCGGCGATGGCGGCTTCCTCAGCGAATTCCTCCGCATTGGCGCGTGATTCGTCGAGACGGTCGCGAGACTCGCGTTCGAGTTCGACTTCCTTGGCATGTTCGCGTCGGCAGCGCAGCGCCAGTTCGCCCTGCTTCTCGAAATGACGGATCGCCGCCGCGAGGGAGTCGAGTTCACGGCCGACGTGCGGGGTCCGGTGCTGCGACGCCGTCGCCCGGAGTTGCTTTTCCTTCGCCGCGAGATCGGCGATCGCCGCATCGAGTTCGCGTTGTGCCGTTTCCGTGGCCTCCGAGCGAGTGCGGAGTGCACCGGCGGATTCGGTGACAGTTTTGAGTGCGCGGAGGATCGACCCTGTCTTCGGCAATTCCTTTGCCGCAGAGTTGATTCGGCTCAGCTGCTCGTTGGTCTGCGTCACCAGTGCCTTGGCTGCATCGACTGCCGCGGCAAGTTCTTCCAGAGCCGCGTCGATCTCGGTGATCCGAGCTTCGCGTCGACGCGCCCGCGCTGTCGTGCCGATGTACTCGGCGTCGGCCTTGACGTGCCGGCCACGCGCGACGCCCTGCCAGAAGCGCCCGTCGACGCTGATCGCGACGCTGGCATCGGAGTCGCCCGGTGCCTCGACGAGACTGATCGACGCGAGAATGTCCTGTACCCGAGCGTCGGGTACGTCGGCATTGCCTTCGACCTCGAGGACGTCGGCCAGCGTTCGTCCCTTCGGGCGCTGCTTGACCGGCAGAGCGGTCAGGAACTGCTCACTGACGTGATCGGGAATCGTTTCGTCGGGGCAGACCCAGCCGTCCAGCAGATTTGCCGCCTGGAGTGCGGATTCGATTCCCGTGGCCACGTCTGGTTCGACGGAATCGGCGAAGCGCACCAGCTGCCACAGCGGTGCCCCACCCAGATCGCTGCGGTTGTCGGTGCGTGCGTGGAAGGCCGGCGGAGCGTCGTCGTGTTCCGCCGAGACGGCCTTGCGCTCGGATTTCAGAGCTGCGATGGAGGCGTGTGATGCAGATATTTCAGCTTCGGCCTCACGACGTCGCTCGCGCAGCGTCTCGGTGCCTGCCTCGGTGTGCTCGGTGAGAACTGCGGACAGCGCCGGAGCGTCCTCGTCGCCGACCTCGGCGAGCGCCGCGTCGAGAGCCTCGAACAGCGACGTGTCCGCGCCGACAGCCGAAAACAGGGAGGAGTGATCGGTCCACCACGCGCGCAGCCCACTGGCGCACTGACTGCGTGCGAGTTCCACGGCAGCTTCGCCCTCGAGCACAGCGGCCTTGGACGCTTCGAGCAGCTCTTGTCCACGGCGCGAGCTGTTTTCGGCCCGGGTTCGTTCGGTAGCGGCCTTCTCGACGGTCGCGAGCGCAGTGCGGACGACGCGTACGTCGCCGTCACGCTCCTCGGCATGGCCACGCACTGCTGCGGTGATCTGGTCGCTGCGTGAGCCGTCGGGCAGGGGAGTCCAGACGATGCCGGCGTCCTCGGCGGCTGCCTGCAGTTCGTCCTCGGCACGTGAGAGTGCCTCGGCTGCACGCTTGACCGACGATGCAGCCTTGTCGGCTTCGTCGCCGCGCTGCGCGAGTGCAGCCTGCGCCTTCCTCGACTTGTCTGCCTGTTGCTCGGTCGAGAGCTTGAGCGTCGAGACGGCCTGGGCGAGATCGTCGAGCTGCTGTTTGCCTTCGTAGGCGCTCGAGCGTTGCAACGCCTCGACATTGGCGCGCGCGTTCTCGAGTGCCTGCTCGGCCTGGTTGAAGCGCTCCTCGGCTGCTGCCCGGGCTTCACGGCTGCGGGTCTGGGCTAGCGACGACTCGTCCATGGCGGCAACGCCTCTGGTGACCGCTGCGAGGCGGGTGCTGACCTGTTCGATCTCTCCGCGCGACTGCTGACGCAGGTACTTGGTGTAGACGCCGATGAAACTCTGCGCTGCCTGATCGGCGGCTGCGAGCCCCTCGAGCGCGCGGCCGACCTCTTCCATATCGCTGAACGAACGCGCAGCTTCGAGGACGAGTTGGTCGTCGAGTGGACGGAGGCCGTCGGTGAGCGCTTGCGAAAGGCCCTTCGGATCAAGGTTCTTCGCGAGCTGGGGACGGCGAAGCGTGAGAATGAGATTGATCAGCTGGTCGTAGCGCTGCACTCCGAGACCGAACATTCGCGCGTCGATCGCGGTGCGGTAGTCGAGGGGACGGTCGGTGATGGAATCGCTGCCGAGTTGTTCGGCCAACTGCTTCTTGGTGAGAGGACGATCGTCGTTGCCGATCAGCGAGAAGTCGACTCCGACGCGGCCGTCGGCGACGAAGTACCAGCGGGTGACCTTGTCGTTGGTGCGGGTTGCCCGCATGCCGATGCCCACGGTCACCGACTCGGGATCTTCGAGGGAGCCGCGGCAGAACTCCATCCACACGTAGGAGTGCGCGCTGTCCTGGCCCCGGTAGAGCAGGTTGGACTTCATCGTGCGCTCTTCACCGGCGAAGGGGTTGAGGCGCCGCGGTTCGATGCGGCCGTCGAAAACGAACGGGAACAAGACCTCGAGGGCCTTGGTCTTACCGGATCCGTTTGGCCCTCGTAGGACCAGTCGACCGTCGGCGAACGAGAACTCCTGGTCTCGGTAATCCCAGAGGTTGATGATTCCAGCCCGAGTAGGTCGGAAGCGGGCGTTGCTCATACGTTCTCTACCTCTGATAGTTCGCCGTTGGTGGAAGATTCGGGGCCGAATTCGTCGACCGGATCCGGTGCGGAGTTGTCTACCGCGAAGTCGATCTGAGGATCGCGTTCGCGTACGGAGACCACGACGTCGCGGTACCGGGCAAGGACGGGCAACACCAGTACGCCGCCGTCGACCGCATGCGTCAGGCGCAGACGTTGCAGCAACCCGAGCGCCTGCTTGCGCAGCCCGTTGTGATCGGCCTGCCATTGCGCTGCAAACGTGCGACCGAACTGGTCCACCAACTCGGTGACCTTGTCGGCGAGCCAGTCGTCGCCGATCATCGGGTACGTGACGGGTTCCGGGGGCTCGGCCGGTTCGCCGGCGGGCAGCACGAAATCGTCGTCCTCGTCGGCGAGGTCCTCGAAGATCCCGGCCTCGGGGATGGCGGCATCGAGTTGTTCGATCAGGTGATCGTCCGACACGTGCGGGATCGGAAGTTTCGGCAGCTCCGTCGCGTCGACGTCGAGTACGCGGTCGGCAATCTCGCCGGCGAGGAGTAGCGCTACCTGGGCGATCGTTCCGGTGCTCGGGAAGCGGACGTCGGAGAGGCGACCGGTGGGATCGATCATCGCGATTCCCTCGGCGCGACGCTCGGCCACCAACCCCGTCAGTAGTTCGACTTCCGACGCGGTCTTGGGCTGCGCCAAGGCGATCAATTCGTGCTGATCGAGTTCACCCGCCAGTACGACCGGCCGCTCGACCAGAGCCCGACGCACTCGGCGTCCGATCTCTTTCGCGTCCACAGGAATTCCGTCGTCCTCGGCAGCGCTCGAGGTCTCCGTGGCCAGGAGTCCGCGGATGGAGTGCAGGTGCTGCAGTGCGCGCGGCGGACGGAACAGGGCTACGACGACGGAACGGTCGATGTCGTAGAGCGCTTCTCCCGCTTCGGGATTGGACGCCCAGCCGTTTGCGTCACCGTCGGCGAGTGCGATGGCGCCTCTGACGCCGAGCCAGCCCACTGCGTCGACGAAGGCGTCGCGGTCCGACGCACGATCGGTGGAGAGTTCGACGCCGTCGACTTGTGCAGCGTCGGCCGCGACGTGATCGGCCAACTCCGACAACGTGATCTGGTTCCCGGCGCGGCCCAACGCGGCCAGGCACAGTGCCAGGTAGGCGTAACGCGTGCGATCGAAGGTTCGCTCGGAGGCAGTTCGGGCCGGTGCCGACGGGTTGAGTCGATCCGACACCGTGAACAGGCGCGCGGTGGTCTCCGTCACCTCGAGGCGGTAGCCGAACAGTTCGAGTAGGTCGTCACGCAGCTCGGTGGCCCAACGGCGCAAGAGCGGCAATGCAATTCGATCCGGGTACGTCGAGGTGATCAGGTGGTTGGACAGGATCACTCGCGCCGCGCGTTGATACGAGTCGAGGGCAAGGGGCGTGATCTCGCGAGCTCTCATCGAACACTGACCTCGATGCCGTCGAGGTGCATACGCCCGCGGGCGGTCTTGATGGTGGTCGAACCGTCCGAGGGACTGAGCGTCAGCTTCACCCCGTTCTCACTACCGGTGGAACTCTTGACGCGTCCCACTACCGGAACGCGCGCGGTCAGTGCTGCATTGAGCAGACTCAGCAAAACTTCGGTCTCCTGCTCGTTGAGTTCACGCTGATAGACGCCGTTCGACGCGAGTGATTGCGCCGCGGCGCTGCGGGTACGTTGCGCTGCCAACTGCTCTTCGCGTAGGCGGCGGATGCTGCCGTCGTTGCGGGCGACCTTGCTCGGCAATCCTGGTGAGGGTGGGCGGCCGGTTTCGGCGAGTGTTCGCGCGATTTCGACCGGCGGTGCCTCCCACCACGAACGTGAGTGAGAAATGATGTCGGCGTCCGGATGCACCATCGAGAGGTGGCGTGGACGGCCGAGGTCGAACACTGCCTGGAACAGAGCATGAGCTGCGTCTTCGGACGGCGTGGCGGCGAACCAGCCGGCGAGGTGCCGGAGCTGGCTCTCGCGGCTGACGCCGCCGCGACGGGTTTCCGTGACGCGGCGAAGGAGCGCCAGAACCGCGGCGATCGCGCTCATCGTGCCCTCACGTAGACGCTCGGACTCGCTGATCCCCGATTCCGCGGAGACGAACCAGGCGGTCAATCCTCGCCAACGCGCAGCCCAGTCGTCTTCGCGTTCGGTGATCGGGACGAACACCCGTTCGTCACTGGCGGCGGCGAGGCGGATCATGCGATCGACCCCGGTGGATTCGACGTGCTCGATCGCTTCCTTGAGCTTGGGGGCGTAGCGCGCCAGATCGGAGCTGAACTCCCGCATGTGCGTGAGCAGAGCGTCCTTGTGCGTGAGGAAAGCCTGCGGAGTGATCTCCGTGGTCCGTACGAGGTCCCCGAGGGTCAGATAGAAGTGCGCGGCTCGATCGGCCATGTCGGAGAGTGTCGAGTCGAGGCGCTTGAGCTTGCGGAAGATCAGGTCGCCGTCGGAGCTTCGGTTGGCCTCGGCGAGTTCGGACATGTCTGCGAGCAGGTCCGGCAGAGCGAGACGCGAGAGCGAGGCCGAGTCCAGGCGTGCGGCGAGAACGTCCTCGACTGATCGATAGACCTGGTATCCGGCCTGACCGAACTGGTAGACGAAGTGGCGATTGCGGTACTCGGCCAGCGTGGCCGCGCGGGTGCCGTCGTAGCTGCGCTCGAGGATCTCCCACACATGGAGCTGATCCAACAGGGGAGTGACCTCTGCTGCCGACAGATCGGCCGCCGGATCCGATCCACCGATCTTCTCGAGGATTTGCGCGACGGCTCCGGCATGCAGCAGGACGGTGTAGTTGGCGCGAGCATGGTCGAAGGCACGAAGTACCCAGAGGTACTCGGCCCGTTTTTCCGCGATCGTGAACGAAAACAGCTTCAGTCGATTGGTGTCGGCGTACGCGGCGTAATCGGGCGCACTCGTTTCTTCCACCATGACAGGGTAGGCGAGAGACGCCCCCTCTTTTTCCTACGGGCGATCCGTAGCAGGGGATGCGGCGCGTCGCCACTGCGATTCGTTCTCGATCATCCATGTGAGCAGGTGCTCGGCCGCCGCCTCGTCGGAGTCCGGGCCGACCAGCAGATCGGCGAACGCTTGGCTGGGGGCGACGATGCGGATGCCGTCGCGGGTGAGCAATCGGTCGAAGGCAGACGGTGAGAGGGGAGCGGTGATCCACACGTCACCGCCGGATTCCACACGCCGTAGTCCGAGAGCGTCGGCGAACTGATCGACGTTGTCGGCATGGAAGTGGGCACGTCGAGTGGGCGCGTACCGAGCAAAGGGTGCCGCCGCTACCGATGCGGTACCGGCGTAGATGTGACCGCTGAGCTGACGCAGTTGATCGAAGAGTGCTTCCAACCCGTCCGGCGCGTGAAAGCCGTGAGGCGTCGGCGCTTTGGCGCCGGCTTCAGCCGCCCATTCACGAAGCATCTTCGGCCAGCGGACGTCACCGATCCCGCCGCGGGGGAGCCTGGTCACCAATTCACGATCCGACAGTGTCTGAACCACCCGATAGGTTGCTCCCGTCGACGCACCGGCCAGGCGCACCAAGGCAGTGATCGCCAGTGGCGCCGCGAAATCGGCAAGTGCACGCACGACCCGAGCTGACGGATCGCCCGTCAGTTGTCCGGAAGGACGTCCGGGCCCCCGCCACGGATCGGCGTCGGCTCCGCGTCCACGCACCCAGACGGCGGGTCGATCAGCGGTCAACGACACATTGCCCGTGGCGTCTGCGTACGAGATCGCGTGGGAATCGAGCTGCCGGCGGACCGGCTCGGACAGATATTTTGCGCACACGAAGCCGGGTTGACCGGTGGGGAAGCGATCGGCGATACCGGGAACGTCGCTGCTCAGGACACCGTGAGCGGCGTAGACGCCGAATTTGGCCACCGCGCCGTCAGGGGAGCGGAGGTCGAGTCGGAGTGGCGCCTCGGACAGGTCGGGGGAGCGCTGTGTCGACAAAGACCAGGTAGGAGGCAAATTTTCTTCGATGACGGCAACTGATCGCCGAAAAATGTCGATCGGCCGTTCCGGTTCCGACTCAGATTCGCTCATGTTCCAATGGTATCAATATCTGTCGACGACGGAAACACAAGATTTTCCGAATAATATTCGCCCTGACAGCCTCGCGACAACGGTGGTCGCTTTCGCCGACAAACTCACTACCTACACAACTTCAAATTCGAAACTGCCGAGACCGATCAGCGTTGCTTCGGCATGATCAGGGGAGCGACGACGGCGAGCAATACTGCGGGGATCAGGAAGCTCGCGGCAGGCGAAGAGTCGTAGATCGGTGTCAGGGCCAGGGGAGCAAGAGCGGCGCCGCCGAAGCGCATCGCTTGGACGACCGACACGGCGCCTCCGCGATTGGGCCCCGCGGATCCGAGCACCGCCGCGTTGACGCCGACAAGGACGAACTGGCTCGCGACACCTGCGACAAACCATGCGATCGCGATCACCGGCACCAAGCCGGCAAGGCCGACGACGGAGACCAGAACTGCTCCGCCCAGTGCACCGATCATCACGGAGGAGCGTGCGCCGATGCGATCGATGAGGATTCCGATGCGCCGGGCCGAGAGGATGCCGGCCACGCCGAAGACGGTGAGCAGTAGGCCGCGGACGGTGGGGGACAGCCCGAACTCGTCTTCGAAGCGGAAGGCGAGCAGGAAGCTCAGTCCACCGAGGGCGCCCCAGCCGAGCAATGCAGCGATACCGATGCGGAGCACTTCGGGGCGTAATGCATCGCGGAGACGGGCGGGAGTGGTCGCTGCCGGTGCTTCGGACTTCGGGAGTCCGACGGCTCCCAGGATGCCCGCGACCACTGCGATGACGAGAAAGGCCAGACGCCAGTCGAATTCGGCCGCCAGTCCGCCGATCAACGGAGCCGACGACTGCCCTGCAGCCTGGAATGCGCCGAAGGCGCCAAGGGCTCGACCCAATCGAGCCTGCGGAGTTGCGGCCGCCAACGAAGCAAGCAGCAGCGGCGTGGTGAATGCGTTCGCGGATCCCTGCAGTACCCGGGCGGCCAGGAAGATCTCGAGTGTCGGGGCGAGGAAGCATGCCAACGACGCGAAGACGTAGACGCCGTATGCGATCCGCACCGTCCGGACCTTGCCCCACCGTGTCCCGAGCGTCCCCGACACCAACATCAGTGCGGCGAAGGGGAGCAGGTACGCGGTGAGGGAGGAGGCGGCCGCCGACGGTCCGACCCCTAGATCGTCACCGATCTCGGGGAGGATCGAAGCAACCACGCCGCCGCCGAACGGGCCGAGGAACCCGCCGGCGTACAGCGCGATCAGTTGAAGCCGGAGGCGCAGTGGGCGCTGCGTACTTCCACCTTCTTCTGGAGTGTTCTTGCTCACAGTCCGAAGCTGCCGGGGCCTCGCCGTCTGAGGTAGCGCTCGAATTCCGCCGCGATGGCGTCGCCGTCGATCTTGGAGATTGCTTCGCTGATGTCGGTTTCGGCGTCTCCCCGCTCTTCCAGGGTGCGCACGTATTCGCCGATTTCCTCGTCGTCCGCGGTCATTTCGTTGACCGCTTCCTCCCAATCCTCCGACTGAGCTGGGAGTTCACCGAGGGGGACCTCGATGTCGAGAACATCCTCGACTCGTTGAAGGAGGGCCACTGTGGCCTTCGGGTTGGGTGGCTGCGAGACGTAGTGCGGAACCGCTGCCCAGAACGAAATAGCGGGTACACCAGCACGAACGCACTCGTCCTGAAGAACTCCGGTGATGCCTGTCGGGCCTTCGTATCGGGTCTGTTCGAGGTTGAATCGTGCCGCGGATTCGCTGCTGTACGCCGTGCCCGTGACCGGCACCGGGCGGGTGTGCGGAGTATCGGCGAGCAGGGCTCCGAGGATGACCACGGTCTTGACGTTCAGTTGGTCGATCAACTCGAGCAGATCCTCGCAGAAACTGCGCCACCGCATGTTGGGTTCGATCCCGCGAAGAAGGACGATGTCGCTCTCACTGCCGGGAGGCGAACAGACCGACAAACGTGTTGCCGGCCAAACGATTTCGCGAGTGACACCGTCGACCTGACGGACCGTGGGACGGTTGACCTGGTAGTCGTAGTAGTCCTCGGAATCGAGTTCGGCGAGCGGCTGGGCATCCCAGATCAGCTCGAGATGTTCGACCGCACCGCTGGCTGCGTCACCGGCGTCGTTCCAGCCCTCGAAAGCTGCAACGAGGATGGGATCACGTAGGACAGGGATGTCGCCCTCGAGGCGGTCGCTGCTGTCGACGGCAAAGCCGTCAGGGCTCTCGAAGGCCGCGGAATCGTCGAAATCGACCGGGCCGTCGGGAGTGACGGGGAACTCACTTGGACTCACCCACCCAGCCTACGGCCAGAGCTTGTCGGTGCGCCCACTACTCTGGACGGCATGTCTGCCCCATTTAACTCTGCCCTGCTTGATGCGCTGAAACAGCGCGTTGTCATCGGCGACGGAGCGATGGGCACCATGTTGCAGGCCGCGGACCTCACCCTGGACGACTTCCTCGGCCTCGAGGGGTGCAATGAGATCCTCAACGACACCCGTCCCGACGTGCTCAAAGACATCCACCGTGCGTACTTCGCCGCTGGTGCCGATGCCGTCGAGACCAACACCTTCGGTTGCAACCTGCCCAACCTCGCCGACTACGACATCTCTCACCGGATCCGCGAACTCGCGGAAAAAGGCACTGCTCTCGCCCGTGAAGTAGCGGACGAGATGGGACCAGGCCGCGACGGCATGGCCCGATTCGTACTCGGCTCGATGGGACCGGGAACCAAGCTCCCCAGCCTCGGGCACGCACCGTACGCAGTCCTTCGTGACGCGTACACCGAAGCTGCGCTCGGCATGATCGACGGTGGCGCCGACGCCATCCTCGTCGAAACCTGCCAGGACCTGCTTCAGGTGAAGGCGGCCATTCTCGGCAGTCAGCGCGCGATGGAGCAACTCGGACTGCGGTTGCCGATCATCACGCACGTGACGGTAGAGACAACTGGAACGATGCTCCTGGGCAGTGAGATCGGTGCGGCGCTGACGGCACTCGAGCCACTCGGTATCGACATGATCGGCCTGAACTGTGCCACCGGGCCGGCCGAGATGAGCGAACATCTCCGGCACCTGTCCAAGTACTCGACGCTGCCGGTGTCGGTCATGCCCAATGCCGGTCTGCCGCAGCTCGGCCCCAAGGGCGCCGAGTACCCGCTGACCGCCGACGAATTGGCCGAAGCCCTCAGTGGTTTCGTTTCCGAGTTCGGACTCGGCCTCGTAGGCGGCTGCTGCGGTACGACACCCGAGCACATCAGCGCGGTCGCCGACGCGGTCCGTCAGGTCGAGAAGGCCCAGCGCACCCCGATCCACGAGCCGAGTACCTCTTCGCTGTACTCGGCGGTGCCGTTCGAGCAGGACGCCAGCATCCTGATGATCGGTGAACGCACGAACTCCAACGGCTCCAAGGCTTTCCGCGAGGCAATGCTCTCCGCGGACTACCAGAAGTGCCTGGACATCGCCAAGGACCAGACCCGCGACGGCGCACACATGCTCGACCTCAACGTCGACTACGTGGGCCGCGACGGTGCCGCCGACATGTCGGAACTGGCCAGCCGTCTGGCGACGTCCTCGACGCTGCCGATCATGCTCGACTCCACCGAGCCTGCCGTGTTGCAGGCCGGTCTCGAACACCTCGGTGGCCGCTGCGCTGTCAACTCCGTCAACTACGAGGACGGCGCCGGCCCCGAATCGCGTTTTCACAAGATCATGACGTTGGTCAAGGAGCACGGCGCGGCAGTCGTCGCCCTGACCATCGACGAAGAGGGCCAGGCTCGCACCGCCGAGACCAAGGTCGCCATCGCCAAGCGTCTGATCGAGGACATCAAGGGAAACTGGGGACTCGCCGAGTCCGACATCATCGTCGACGCCTTGACCTTCCCCATCTCCACCGGTCAGGAAGAGGTGCGACGCGACGGCATCGAGACCATCGAAGCCATCCGTCAGCTCAAGGCTGCGTACCCGGAACTGCACTTCACCCTGGGTATCTCGAACATTTCGTTCGGTTTGAACCCGGCGGCACGTCAGGTCCTCAACTCGGTGTTCCTGCACGAGTGCACCGAGGCCGGTCTGGACACGGCGATCGTTCACGCGTCCAAGATTTTGCCGATGGCGCGAATTCCGGACGAGCAGCGTGAAACCGCACTCGACCTGGTCTACGACCGTCGTAGCGAGGGCTACGACCCGCTGCAGAAGCTGATGGCTCTGTTCGAGGGTGTCTCGGCTGCGTCGGCGCGCGAGTCCCGTGCGCAGGAACTCGCCGGACTTCCGTTGTTCGACCGGCTCGAGCGTCGCATCGTCGACGGCGAGCGCAACGGCCTCGACGACGATCTCACCGAAGCAATGACGGTCAAGTCCCCGATCGAAATCATCAACGAGACACTGCTTTCGGGCATGAAGACCGTCGGTGAATTGTTCGGTTCCGGACAGATGCAGTTGCCGTTCGTTCTGCAGTCCGCCGAGGTCATGAAGGCAGCAGTTGCGTTCCTCGAGCCGCACATGGAAGCGACGGACGACGACGGCAAGGGCCGCCTCGTCATTGCGACGGTCAAGGGCGACGTCCACGATATCGGCAAGAACCTTGTCGACATCATCTTGAGTAACAACGGTTACGACGTCGTGAACCTCGGCATCAAGCAGCCCATCGCGACCATTCTCGATGCTGCGATCGAGCACAAGGCCGATGTCATCGGCATGTCCGGACTGCTCGTGAAGTCGACAGTGGTCATGAAGGACAACCTCAAGGAACTGAACTCTCGCGGTGTCTCGGAACAGTTCCCGGTTTTGCTGGGTGGTGCCGCGCTGACGCGTTCGTACGTCGAGAACGATCTGCAGGAGGTGTACGAGGGCGACGTCAGCTATGCCCGCGACGCTTTCGAGGGTCTGAACTTGATGGACCAGATCATGACGACCAAGCGCGGCGGCGGCCCGGCGCCGGACAGCCCGGAGGCCATCGCTGCTCGCGAGAAGGCTGCCGAGCGTAAGGCTCGTCACGAGCGTTCCAAGCGCATCGCCGAAAAGCGTAAAGCTGCAGCGGTTCCCGTCGTCCTGCCGGAGCGTTCCGATGTCGCTACCGACATTGCGGTGCCGACACCGCCGTTCTGGGGCTCGCGCATCGTCAAGGGAATCTCTCTGTCCGAGTACTCGGGGCTGCTCGACGAGCGCGCTCTCTTCCTCGGCCAGTGGGGCCTTCGCGGTCAGCGCAAGGGCGACGGTCCGACGTACGAGGAACTGGTCGAGTCGGAAGGCCGTCCGCGGCTCCGGTACTGGCTCGATCGGCTGACGTCCGAGGGCATTCTCGCGCACGCCGCGGTTGTGTACGGCTACTTCCCGGCGATCTCGGAGGGCGATGACGTCATCGTGCTCACCGAACCGAAACCGGATGCACCTGAACGGTTCCGGTTCACCTACCCGCGTCAGCATCGCGACCGTTTCCTGTGCATCGCTGACTTCGTGCGCTCGCGTAAGAAAGCAGAAGCGACCGGCCAGGTGGACGTTCTTCCGTTCCAGTTGGTGACGATGGGTCAGCCGATCGCGGACTTCGCAAACGAATTGTTCGCGTCGAACTCGTACCGTGATTACCTCGAAGTTCACGGAATCGGCGTCCAGCTCACGGAATCTCTGGCCGAGTACTGGCATCGACGCGTTCGTGAAGAGCTTGTGCTTCCCGAGGGGCATACCGTCGCGGAGCAGGACCCGACCGAGGTTGCCGGCTACTTCGATCTCGAGTACCGGGGCGCTCGTTACTCGTTCGGATACGGCGCGTGCCCGGACCTCGAGGATCGTGCCAAGTTGGTGGCGTTGCTCGAACCCGAGCGAATCGGCGTCGAATTGTCCGAAGAACTGCAGCTGCATCCCGAGCAGTCCACGGACGCTTTTGTCCTGCACCACCCGGAAGCAAAGTATTTCAATGTCTGAGTTGTTGACCGAGGTATCCGAATCGACCCTCGGTGGTGTCCTGTGGGACATGGACGGCACCCTGCTCGATTCGGAGAAGCTGTGGGACATCGCGCTTCGTGAGTTGTCCCTACGCCTGGGCGGACCGATGACGGAAGCGACACGCATCGCCGTCATCGGTGCGTCGAGCCCCTTCGCTCTGGCGACGGTGTTCGACGCGCTCGGCCTGGAGAAGCATCCCGATGCCGTCGCCGAGGCGAAGGACTGGATGTACACTCGCGTCGGCGATCTGTTCGAGGACGGCGTGACCTGGCGGCCGGGTGCTCGCGATGCACTGGCGACCGTGCGTGACGGTGGTCTGCGTTCTGCACTGGTCACCAACACCGAGCGAGTACTGGTCGATCGGGCACTCGGCATGCTCGGCCGTGAATTCTTCGACCACTCGGTGTGCGGCGACGAGGTTCCCAACGGAAAACCGGCGGCGGATCCGTACCTGCGCGGAGCGCATCTGCTCGGACTCGAGCCGGCGCAGTGCCTCGCCATCGAGGACTCGCCGACCGGTACTGCGTCGGCAAGCGCCGCGGGTTGCGCGGTGCTCGTCGTTCCGTGTGAGGTCGATGTCCCGGAGGGGCCTGGACGCGTGTTTCGAGAGTCTCTGGTGGACTTGTCCATTCACGATCTTCACGACGTTCACTCGAGCGCGGCACGTTAGGCGGGATTTGCTGTGGCTATTCCGAAAATTGTTCTGTTCTACCAGTTCACGCCATTGGCGGACCCGGAAGCTATCAAGCTGTGGCAGCACAGCCTGGCCGAGTCCAACAACCTGACGGGCCGAATCATCGTCTCGCCTCACGGAATCAATGCGACGGTCGGCGGAGACATCGAGGATGTCAAGCGATACGTCCGCGGAACGCGTGGCTACGAGCCGTTCCGTACCGCTGACATCAAGTGGTCGGACGGACTCGGAAACGACTTCCCTCGACTCAGCGTCAAGGCTCGCTCGGAGATCGTGACGTTCGGAGCCCCCGACGAGCTGAAAGTCGACGAGAACGGTGTTGTCGGTGGCGGAGTTCACTTGGCGCCCAAGGAACTACACGAACTCGTCGACAGTCGCGGTGACGACGTCGTGTTTTTCGACGGCCGCAACGCCTTCGAAGCCGAGATCGGCCGCTTCCGGGATGCGGTAGTTCCGGACGTCGCCACCACCCGCGATTTCGTCGACGAACTCGACAGTGGAAAATACGACCATCTCAAGGGCAAAGCCGTAGTCACGTACTGTACTGGCGGAGTGCGGTGTGAGGTGTTGTCTTCGCTGATGCGCTCACGTGGCTTCGACGAGGTCTACCAGTTGGACGGCGGAATCGTCCGTTACGGCGAGACTTTCGGCGACCGGGGCCTCTGGGACGGCTCCCTGTACGTGTTCGACAAGCGGATGAACATCGAGTTCTCATCCGAAGCCAAGACACTCGGCGTGTGTGTCGATTGTGGTACTCCGACACCGCGGTACCGCAATCGGATCGACGGCGACGGCCGCACCCTCGAATTGCTCTGCGAGAGTTGTTCACCAGACCTCGAGCAGGACTGAGCAGTGCCCAAGGCTCCGTTGCCGATCCGAAACGGTCTCGGACCCGACCGGCTGCGGATGCCGGCGGAGTCGTCGGCGCATACCGTCCTCGAGCATCTGATCGGCGAGCACCCGGGGGAGCGGGACCTGTGGGCGGACCTCGTGAATGCCGGAGACGTCGTCGACGAGCACGGGCGGAAGATCACGAGCCGAACGCCCTATCAGCCGACCCGCTTCGTGTACTTCTACCGCGAACCGGCCCCCGAGATTCCGGTTCCGCACGAGATCGAGATCTTGTACCGCGACGACTCCATTCTCGTGATCGACAAACCGCACTTCCTGGCGACCATTCCACGGGGAGCGCACATCGTCGAAAGCGCCGTCGTGCGACTGCGTCGTGATCTGGATCTTCCGGACCTTGCGCCCGTTCATCGCCTCGACCGAATGACGGCGGGTGTCATCGTGTTCACGGTGACACCGGACCTACGACGGCCGTACCAGGAACTTTTTGCCGAGCAGCGGATCGTCAAGGAATACGAGGCGATTGCAGGGTTCGATCCGGAACTGACTTTCCCTCGCACGGTGCGTAGCCGCATCAACAAAGTTCACGGCGAGATGACGGCTACCGAGATCGATGGCGAGCCGAACAGTGAGACTTCGATCGAACTGATCGAGACGATCACCGACTCGGCCGGCCGGACTCTCGGTCGATACAGGTTGCTCCCACGGACCGGCCGTACCCATCAGCTTCGGCTGCACCTCAACTCGCTGGGCGTCCCGATCATCGGTGACAATTACTACCCCGAGTACCTTCCCGCGGTGCCCGGCGACTTCTCGACTCCGTTGCGATTGTTGGCGCGGGCGTTGGAATACCCGGATCCGATCACCGGGCAGACTCGCAGGTTCGTGAGTTCGCGCAGCCTCGACGCAGGCCTGTGAACACCGCTGTTAGTGGGCGTGTGCAAACCGCTTCCGTCCTCGTGAAAGAATGTGTACCCGTGAAGACCTTCGAATCCTTGTTCGCCGAATTGACCGAGCGTGCTGCTACTCGCCCCGAGGGGTCCGGCACTGTCGCCGCCCTCGACGCCGGTGTGCATGCTCAGGGCAAAAAGGTCATCGAGGAAGCCGGTGAAGTGTGGATCGCTGCGGAATACCAGAGCGATGAGCAGCTAGCCGAGGAAATTTCCCAGCTGCTGTACTGGACGCAGGTGTTGATGGTCGGTCGCGGACTGACCCTCGAGGACGTGTACCGACATCTGTGATCGGAGCTGACCAGCGAGATGTTCGCCATCTCGCTCGTCCAGGGCTTCCGATTCATGTCGTCTCCCGTCACCCACACCTTCCGAAAGGACATCCACCATGCTGCGCGTAGCAGTTCCCAACAAAGGCTCACTGTCCGAGTCCGCCGCCGAAATTCTCAGCGAGGCCGGCTACCGTCGACGCACCGATTCCCGTGATCTGACGGTCCTCGATCCTGCCAACCAGGTCGAGTTCTTCTTCTTGCGTCCCAAGGACATTGCGATCTACGTCGGCTCCGGTGAGCTGGATCTCGGCATCACTGGTCGTGATCTCGCCGGCGACTCGGGCGCTCCCGTATCCGAGCGTCTGTCACTGGGCTTCGGCCGTTCGTCGTTCCGCTACGCAGCACCGGCAGGCAAGGACTGGGCCGTTGAGGATCTGTCCGGCCTGCGCATTGCGACGTCGTACCCGAACCTTGTCCGCAAGGACCTCACCGATCGTGGACTCGACGCCACCGTCATCCGTCTCGACGGAGCAGTGGAGATTTCGATTCAGCTCGGTGTCGCCGATGCGATCGCCGACGTGGTCGGGTCGGGTCGTACTCTCCGCCAACACAACCTCGTTGCTTTCGGTGAATCGCTCTGCGATTCCGAAGGTGTCCTGATCGAGCGCACCGGCGCTCCGCAAGACGATCCGGCACGCAATCAGCTCATCGAACGCGTACGCGGAATTGTCTTCGCGCAGCAGAATCTGATGATCGACTACGACTGCCCGCGCACCATCCTCGACGACGCCATCAAGATGACTCCGGGTATGGAGTCGCCGACCCTCTCGCCGTTGGCTGACCCCGACTGGGTCGCGGTTCGCGCGATGGTACCGATCAAGGGACACAACCAGGTGATGGATGCCTTGGCGGAACTCGGCGCCAAGGCCATCCTCGCGTCGAACATCCGCTCGGTACGCGCTTTCTGATCACTGTCTGAATAGATTTACGCGCATTCGCGCCCGTTCCCGGAAATCAGGAACGGGCGCGAATCTGCAAAGTCTGGGCGATTCGGCCGACGGCGCCCTGCTCGTCGTAGAGCACTCCCGCACACATGCCGACGCCATCCGGACCGGTCGTGGTTTCGGCGGCAACACCGACCCACTCGCCCTCGGGCACACGGAAGATATGCACCGTGAGATCGGTGTTGAGGAACGTCCAGTGCTCCGGGTCGAGCTTGGCGCCGACGCCGTTGGAGATGTCGGCCACCGCGAACAAACGCTCGAGGGCAGACATCTTCTCGCCCTCGACCAGCTCGGGCTTGGGGCGCGCCCATACCTTCCCGGTTCCCGCGCACCCGATCGGAGCAATCCAGGACCAGTCGAGGGTCTTGAGGTAGCCGACGCTCCAGAGACCCTCGAGAACGCCCGGGGTGCCGCTGTCACGGGGTTCGAGCGGGGGATCGACTACGTGGACGACCTCGCCGGTATCGACGGTCTCCATCCGCCATGCCGTACCGCGCGCAACCGCGCGGGCAGATCCGTCGGCGGTGGTTGCCCACAGCTCGGCGACGATCAATTCGATTCGGCGACCGGGGCGTTCGATCCACGACCGGACTTCGAGGTCGGCAATCGGAATGGGCCCGAGAATCTCGACGACGACGCGCGTCAGACGGGTTTCGTCGCGCGCACCGCACCGCTCGAGGGCTCGTACCAACAGCGCCGACGGGGGAGCACCGTGCTGCAGTGTCGGGCCCCAGATGCTGACAGTCGCCTGCGTGCTCGCGAACCGCTCGTGCCCTTCCTCCGTGGTTCCGAGGTAGCGGTAGTACGAACTGTCCGTCATGTTATGAATTCTCCTTTGCAGCAACAGGTTCGGTGCTCAGCAGGTCCGGCCAACCTGGATACGGCGGTGGTGTTCCGCCGAACGAGGGGCACAGTGACTTGTGATCGCACCAGTCGCACAGTTTGCCAGGCTTGGGTCTGAAGTCTCCGGTCGCACCTGCCGCGAGGATCGCCTTCCAAATGGCGGAGAGGGTCCGCTCGAATCGAATGAGCTCGTCGTGATCCGGGGCGTACGTGAGAATCGAGCCGGAGGCCAGATAGATCAGGCGCAGTTGCGCGGGAACGATTCCGCGAGTGCGCAGTAGTACGAGCGCGTAGAACTTCATCTGGAAGAGCGCTTTGGACTCGGTGAACTCGCGGGGTGCCTTTCCGGTCTTGTAGTCGACCACCCGCACCTCACCGGTCGGTGCAACGTCTATCCGGTCGACGAAGCCGCGGAGTCGAACGCCGTTCTCCAACTCGGTCTCGACGTAGACCTCGCACGCCTCGGCATCGAATCGAGTGGGATCTTCGAGCGTGTAGTACGTCGCGACGAGCTTGCCGACTTCGCCGAGAAACGCGTCCAGCTCGTCTTCCGGAATCAGATCAGCTGCCTCGGGAGACTCGGCACTGACACGTTCCCACGCGGGACGGACGAGTTCGGCTGCGCGATCGGGAACCCGGTGACCGGTCGGGAGTGCAAACAGCGCTTCCAAGGCCGCGTGGACGACGGTGCCTCTGACCTGGGCTCTGGTAGGTGTTTCCGGAATTCTGTCGACCGCTCGGAACCGGTAGAGCAGGGGGCATTGCTTGTAGTCACCCGCACGCGACGGAGAGAGCGCCGGCCGACTACGCGGGCGCTCCTGTGATGTTGCACCCGTTGGAGTGGGGGTTGGCAATTCGACAGAGCTCACACCTGGCAGGCTATGCGGTTGGTCCGACAACTCCGTCGGAGCCGGTGGCGAGGACACCGGAAACAAGCGAACAGGGATCATCTGCGCATGGCGAACGAGCTGCAACCAGAAGAAGGCACGACCGAAGTGGATGAGGTTGTGCAGTCCGCTGTCGCCGAGATTCCCGAACAAGAGCTTCCAGAAGCTGATCTCACTGCGCCGGGCAAGCGGCCGTCGGGGCCGTTTCGCGTCGGCGACCGAGTCCAGCTGACCGACGGCAAGGGACGCCACTACACGATCGTTCTCGAGGCGAACCGCGAGTACCACACCCACAAGGGCGGAATCGTTCACAACGATCTGATCGGTGCCGACGAGGGCAGCGTCGTCAAGTCGGTCAACGGCACGCCCTACCTCGCCCTGCGCCCGCTACTGGTCGACTACGTGCTGTCCATGCCGCGCGGTGCACAGGTCATCTACCCGAAGGACGCAGCTCAGATCGTCCACGAAGGCGACGTGTTTCCAGGAGCACGCGTGCTCGAAGCCGGAGCCGGCTCCGGCGCACTGACGTGTTCACTACTGCGTGCCGTCGGACCCGAGGGCAAGGTCATCTCCTACGAGGTCCGCGACGATCATGCCGAACACGCGGTTCGCAACGTCGAGACCTTCTTCGGTGAACGTCCGCCGAACTGGGAACTGACCATCGCCGATCTGGCGGAGTTCGATCCGGAAGCGCACGGCGGCAAGGTCGATCGCGTCGTACTCGACATGCTGGCTCCATGGGACGTCCTGCCCGCCGTCTCGAAGGCGCTCGTGCCAGGCGGCGTGTTGATCGTCTACGTCGCGACCGTTACTCAGCTCTCGAAAGTCGTCGAAGCGATGCGTGAGCAGGAATGCTGGACCGAGCCACGGTCGTGGGAATCGATCGTGCGTGGTTGGCACGTCGTCGGTTTGGCGGTGCGTCCCGAGCATCGGATGCAGGGCCACACCGCGTTCCTCGTGAGCGCTCGTCGTCTGGCCGAAGGAACGGTCACCCCGAAGCCGCAGCGGCGCGCGGGCAAGGGCTCGAACACGGCAGCCAAGTAGTCACACGAAAACGACAAGAGCGGCGATCCGGATTCCGGATCGCCGCTCTTGTCGTAGCTGGAAGTTATGCGGTGCAGGAAGCGCGGCCCATTTCCAGGAGCACGCATGCCGAGGTGTCGGACAGCTTCCAGGAGCCGTCTTCGAGCTCCCAGGTCCACGGGGTGGCCGGTGCGGCGCCGTGCGGGCTGACGACGGCGACGTCGGCGGTTGCGGTCTGACCGTCGACCTTGACGTTGTCCACGTTGAACGTGATCGCGTAGGCCGGGTTACCGCCCAGCGCAGCACTCATCGTCTCGATGTTGGCCTGACGCTTGGTTCCGTCGACCACCAGAGCGGTCTTCTCCTCGATCGGCTTGGCCGGATCGATCAGAGCGACGAGCGAAGCGTTGAGCTCCTCGGCCGTCGGAGCCGTTGCGGCAGCGGCAGCAGGCGTCGTAGCGGAAGCCGAAGCCTTGGCCGTGGTGCTCGAGGCGGCGACCGAAGTCGAGCTGGCAGCCGTCGAATCCTTGTTGTCGTCCGAGCTGCATGCGCCCATGGTCAGGACGGCAGCGACGGCACAAGCGCTGATGAGAGTCTTGCGGATGATCACAGCGTTACCTTTCGTTGTAAAGAGAGACAGGCGCTGTCTCCATCTTGTAGGCAAGGCTAACATGACCAAAACCTGGCTCGAGACCAGTCGGCACGGTCCGTACGCCGGTGTGAATTCGCACTCGCGCACCGTGTCTGGCGACACTTGGGGCCTTATGCCGGTAGCGTTGATGGATCGCACTGGGAGGAGACGCACATGAGCTCGACAGAGAACCCGGATTCGGTTGCGGCAGCAGAAGAACTCCACGCGCTACGAGTGGAAGCACAAGTACTGCGCCGACAACTTGCACAATCGCCGGAGCAGGTGCGTGAGCTGGAGTCGAAGGTGGACTCGCTGTCCATCCGAAACAGCAAGTTGATGGACACCCTCAAGGAGGCCCGTCAGCAGCTCATCGCACTTCGTGAAGAAGTCGACAGACTCGGTCAGCCGCCGAGCGGTTACGGAGTCCTTCTCTCGGTACACGAGGACAAGACCGTCGACGTGTTCACGTCGGGTCGCAAGATGCGATTGACGTGCTCACCGAACATCGACACGGACACCCTCGCCCTCGGACAGACGGTGCGCCTCAACGAGGCACTCACCATCGTCGAGGCCGGCACCTACGAGCAGGTCGGCGAGATCAGCACGCTCCGTGAGGTACTCGACGACGGACTGCGCGCACTGGTGGTCGGTCATGCCGACGAAGAGCGCATCGTCTGGCTCGCAGCGCCGTTGGCAGCCGTCTTCGCCGACCCCGAAGCCGACATCATCGCGTACGACGCCGATTCTCCGACCAGGAAACTGCGTCCGGGCGACTCGTTGCTCGTCGACACCAAGGCCGGGTACGCCTTCGAGCGCATCCCGAAGGCCGAGGTCGAAGATCTGGTTCTCGAGGAAGTTCCGGATGTTCACTACGACGACATCGGTGGTCTCGGGCGTCAGATCGAACAGATCCGTGATGCCGTCGAACTCCCGTTCCTCCACAAGGACCTGTTCCACGAGTACTCGCTGAGGCCGCCGAAGGGCGTACTGCTCTACGGTCCGCCTGGTTGCGGTAAGACGCTCATCGCCAAGGCCGTCGCCAACTCGTTGGCGAAGAAGATCGCCGAAGCTCGCGGTCAGGACAGCAAGGACGCCAAGTCCTACTTCCTGAACATCAAGGGCCCGGAACTTCTCAACAAGTTCGTCGGCGAAACCGAGCGTCACATCCGGATGATCTTCCAGCGTGCTCGTGAGAAGGCGTCCGAGGGGACACCGGTGATCGTCTTCTTCGACGAGATGGACTCGATCTTCCGTACCCGTGGTTCGGGAGTCTCTTCCGACGTGGAGACAACGGTCGTTCCGCAGCTGCTCAGCGAGATCGACGGCGTGGAAGGGCTCGAGAACGTCATCGTCATCGGCGCCTCCAACCGTGAGGACATGATCGACCCGGCCATCCTGCGTCCGGGCCGACTGGACGTGAAGATCAAGATCGAGCGCCCCGACGCGGAATCCGCTCAGGACATCTTCTCGAAGTACCTGGTGGACGGTCTGCCGATCAATGCGGACGACCTCGCCGAGTTCGGTGGCGATCGCACCGCATGCCTGAAGGCGATGATCGTTCGCGTCGTCGATCGCATGTACGCGGAGAGCGAAGAGAATCGTTTCCTCGAGGTCACCTACGCCAACGGCGACAAGGAAGTTCTGTTCTTCAAGGACTTCAACTCGGGTGCGATGATCCAGAACATCGTCGACCGCGCCAAGAAGTACGCGATCAAGTCGGTACTCGACACCGGTGCTCCTGGCTTGCGTGTGCAGCACCTCTTCGATTCCATCGTCGACGAGTTCGCCGAGAACGAGGATCTGCCCAACACCACCAATCCTGATGACTGGGCACGTATTTCGGGCAAGAAGGGTGAACGGATCGTCTACATCCGCACTCTCGTCACCGGTAAGAACGCCAGTGCCAGCCGCGCGATCGACACAGAGTCGAACACGGGCCAGTACCTGTAGCGAAACGAACACCGATCGGGCCGGCCACTCCACGGGAGTCGTCGGCCCGATCTGTGCGTCGCTGCCGTTCCCTCCGTTGCGATTGGACCGGTCGGTCGCGCTGGTTTAGAGTCCCGCCGTGCAGATACATCTTCGACACAATCCGTCGTCCACTGTCGCTCGCTGCTACCTCGCGCCCGGCGAACCGCTGCGCGTGGAGAGCGGGGCAATGCTCGCGCATTCCGCCGGCGTAGTTCTCGAAGCGAAGGCGCAGGGCGGCGTCCTGCAGGGACTCAAGCGGTCGATGCTCAGTGGGGAGTCGTTTTTCGTCACGACGTATACCGCTCCGCCGCAAGGTGGTTGGGTCGACGTGACCGGCGTGCTTCCCGGCGATCTGATCCCACTGACCATCACGTCCGATCGCCCGTTCTTCCTCAACCGTGGAACCTGGTTGGCCAACTCCTACGGCGTGACCGTCGAGTCCAAATGGGGAGGCATGTCCAACCTCTTCGGCGGTGAGGGTGGATTCGGTTTGCGGGCAAGTGGCGACGGTGAAGTAGTGCTGGCCGTCTACGGCGCGATCGACGTCATCGACTTGCAGCCAGGCGAGACGGTCACGATCGATACCGGTCACGTGGTCGCCTACGACCTCGGGATGAACTTCAACATGCGGCGCGCCGTTCAGGGGCGCACCATTCAGTCGATGAAGTCCGGTGAAGGATTTGTCTTCGACTTCACCGGCCCAGGACGCGTTCTCGCGCAGACCCGCAACCCCAGCGCGTTTGCTGCTTGGCTCTCGGCGATCACCCCGGGCTGATCACGGTCGCGGCAGTGTTCAGTCGCAGCGGTGTTCAACTCCAGCGGTGTTCAACTCCAGCGGTGTTCAGCTCCAGCAATAGTCGGCCAGCAGCGCGCGTGAGTCCGGAACGAACGGCCACGACGGGTCCTGCAGGTGGGCGCCGAGTTCTTTCGGCGTCCACCACCAACCTTCGGCGATCTCGCTGGGTTGATGTGCCATCGGCCCGTCGTATCTGAGTTCGAACGCAAACAGGTGACAGCGCAACGGAGAGTTGTTCCACTCGCCGTCCCAGGAGATTCGAGCGATCTCCGTCAGTTGGAGTGGCTGATCTGCTGTTCCGAAGATTCCGAGTTCTTCACCGACTTCACGGATCGCGGTTTCCTGCGGCGTCTCACCTGGATCAACGACACCTCCGGCAAGACAGTCGTGATAGCCCCCGAACACCGCTTTTGTATCAGTTCGGCGATGGACGTAGATGCGGGAGCCGTCCCCGGTGCGAACCAGGACCCCCGCACTCGCGTGCCAGAGCCCACCCGAGTAGACGACGGAACGTGGTGCTCGGCCGATCGGATTACCCGTCCGGTCGTACACGGCGACTACCTCGTCCGCGGGATTCAGGTCTGCGGTGAGAGGTTGGTGCATTCCTCCAACTGTGCCACGCCTGTGGGTGCCGCGCCGCAATCACATAGGCTCTTGTGTCATGCAGCGGATCATCGGTGTCGAGGTCGAATACGGAATATCTTCACCCAGTGAGCCGTCGGCGAATCCGATTCTCACTTCAACCCAGGCGGTGCTTGCCTACGCCGCCGCAGCGGGCGTGCCACGGGCCAAGCGCACACGCTGGGATTACGAGGTCGAATCTCCGCTGCGAGATGCCCGAGGCTTCGATCTGGGGCGAATGAGCGGGCCCGCACCGGTCATCGACGCGGACGAGATCGGCGCCGCGAACATGATTCTCACCAACGGGGCACGGTTGTACGTCGACCACGCCCATCCGGAGTATTCGGCCCCCGAGGTCGCCGACCCGCTCGATGCCGTGATCTGGGACAAGGCCGGCGAACGAGTGATGGAGGCAGCTGCGCGGCACGCCTCCAGCGTGCCGGGTGCCCCACGGTTGCAGTTGTACAAGAACAACGTCGACGGCAAGGGTGCGTCGTACGGCACGCACGAGAACTACCTCTGCTCGCGTGACACCCCGTTCGCCTCGATCGTGACCGGCTTGACGCCGTTCTTCGCGTCGCGGCAGGTGATCTGCGGTTCCGGTCGTGTGGGTCTCGGTCAGTCCGGCGACGAGGCCGGATTCCAGCTTTCG
This sequence comes from Rhodococcus sp. IEGM 1406, assembly GCF_030056745.1. Lineage (NCBI taxonomy): Bacteria > Bacillati > Actinomycetota > Actinomycetes > Mycobacteriales > Nocardiaceae > Rhodococcus > Rhodococcus sp. IEGM 1406. The sequence goes on from NZ_JASHKO010000002.1 coordinate 105,781, forward strand.
CAGCGATCCGACTACATCGAGGTCGAAGTAGGCCTCGAGACCACGCTCAAGCGCGGAATCATCAACACCCGCGACGAACCGCACGCGGATGCGGACAAGTACCGCCGGCTGCACGTCATCATCGGTGACGCGAACCTCGCGGAGATGTCGACCTACCTCAAGGTGGGAACAACCGCGCTGGTACTCGACCTGATCGAGGCGGGCGTCGACCTCACCGATCTGCAACTGGCACGTCCGGTCACCGCCGTCCACCACATCAGCCACGACCCCACCCTTCGCAAGACCGTTGCGCTGGCCGACGGTCGCGAACTGACGGGGCTTGCGCTGCAACGTATTTACCTCGAACGTGTCTCGAAGTTCCTCGATCGCGAGGCGGATCGTGATCCGCGAGCGGACGATATCGTCGCCAAGTGGGCGATGGTTCTCGATCTCCTCGAGCGCGATCCCATGGAGTGCGCGAACATCCTCGACTGGCCGGCCAAACTGCGCCTGCTCGAAGGTTTCCGCAATCGTGAGGGACTCGCGTGGTCGGCTCCGCGATTGCATCTGGTGGATCTGCAGTACTCCGACGTGCGACTCGACAAGGGCCTCTACAACCGTCTGGTTGCTCGCGGCTCCATGGAGCGGCTTGTCACCGAACAGCAGGTTCTCGACGCGGTCACGAACCCTCCCACCGACACTCGCGCATACTTCCGTGGCGAGTGCTTACGCCGATTCGGTGCCGATATCGCGGCCGCGAGCTGGGATTCGGTCATCTTCGATCTCGGCGGCGAGTCGTTGATCCGCATCCCCACCCTCGAGCCGCTTCGAGGTACCAAAGCGCACGTCGGAGCGTTGCTCGACTCCGTTGACAGCGCCGCGGAACTGGTTGATCAGCTCACTCACTGAAACAGCTGATGCGGCTCGCCGTCGCGTCTCTCCACACCTGACGGTGCCGCTCGGTAGGGTGAAGGTCCGAGCGGGATCAGTTACCGACTCTGCTGGGCCGAACAGGATGCTCGCGAGAGCTCCCTTCACACAAGGAGGTCGACGGCGATGGCTCAAGAACAGACGCAGCGTGCCGGTGGCGGCGAAGACGACGAAACCACTGGTGGCGACGGCAGTGCCGGCCAGGAACGTCGTGAGAAGCTCGCTGCAGAAACCGACGACCTGCTCGACGAGATCGACGACGTGTTGGAAGAGAACGCCGAGGACTTCGTCCGTGCCTATGTCCAGAAGGGCGGCCAGTGACGGTGGATCGCGCGCCCCGGATCACCGACGGGGACACACGGTTGAGCTTCGGCTCGAATCTGTCGTCATTCTCGGAATACCTTCGGGTGCATGCACCGGAGCATCTTCCGCAGAACCGCTTCGCCGACACAGGAGGTGTTGTCATGGGCGGGGGAGACGTAGCTCCGCACGGCACCACCATCGTCGCGATCAGCTATGCGGGTGGAGTTCTGCTCGCGGGTGATCGCCGAGCGACGATGGGCAACCTCATCGCCAGCCGTGACGTGCAGAAGGTGTACGTCACGGACGACTACTCGGCTGCGGGTATCGCCGGTACGGCCGGGATCGCAATCGAACTGGTCCGGCTCTTCGCGGTCGAGCTCGAACATTACGAGAAGATCGAAGGCGTCCCACTCACGTTCGACGGCAAGGCTAATCGACTTTCGTCGATGGTTCGAGGAAATCTCGGAGCAGCGATGCAAGGTTTGGCGGTCGTGCCATTGCTCGTGGGTTACGACCTGGACGCGGTCGATCCGTCGAGGGCAGGTCGCATCGTCTCCTACGACGTCGTCGGTGGGCGATACGAGGAGCGCGCGGGCTATCACGCAGTCGGATCCGGTTCCCTGTTCGCGAAATCGGCGCTCAAGAAGCTGTATTCCCCGGGAATCGACGAGGACACCGCGCTTCGGTTCGCAGTCGAGGCGCTGTACGACGCGGCAGATGACGATTCGGCTACCGGTGGTCCTGATCTGACACGCGGGATCTATCCGACAGCGGTCACCATCACCTCGGCCGGTGCCGTGGAGTTGTCGACGGCCAAGGCGGCCGAGATCGCAAGGGAGATCGTCGCGGCTCGTACTGCGACAGCGAGTCCGGAAGGGGAGTCTGCGCTATGACGATGCCGTACTACGCATCAGCCGAACAGATCATGCGCGATCGTTCGGAATTGGCGCGCAAGGGAATTGCCCGCGGACGCAGCGTCGTCGTTCTCACCTACCGCGACGGAGTGCTCTTTGTCGCCGAGAACCCGTCGAGGGCGCTGCACAAGGTCAGTGAACTGTACGACCGTCTCGGATTTGCGGCAGTGGGCAAGTACAACGAGTTCGAGAATCTGCGCCGCGCGGGCATCGTCCACGCCGACATGCGTGGGTACTCGTACGACCGTCGGGACGTCACGGGGCGTTCCCTCGCCAATGCGTACGCGCAGACCTTGGGAACGATCTTCACCGAGCAGCCCAAGCCGTACGAGGTCGAGATCTGCGTTGCCGAGATCGGCCGTTTCGGGAGTAGTACGCCGGCTCAGCTCTACCGGATCACGTACGACGGTTCCATCGCGGACGAGCAGGAATTCGTGGTCATGGGCGGTACAACCGAACCGATCGTGACGGCGATGCGCGAGTCCTACCAGCGAGACCTCGACCTCGAATCCGCGGTGCGGCTCGCGGTTGGGGCGCTTCAAAAGGGCGGTCCGGCGCCGGCCGGAACTACTGAGGCGGAACCGCGAACACTCGATGTGAGTGCACTCGAGGTTGCCGTTCTCGACAGCAACCGTCCACGCCGTGCGTTCAAAAGAATCGCTGGTTCGGCATTGGAAGAGATGCTTCCAACTCCGGCAGCAACTGAGGACGCGCCGCCGGCAAACGGCGACGCACCCTCGTAGTTGCTGCGTCGGTCTGGGAGTTACTGCGTGATTCTGTAGACGGCCACCGCGCCCGGTTCGGTGTCGAAATCGAACCGGCGCGCGTCTGCCACCACTTCACCGTCGGTGGCGATGGCTACCGGTGAATCGGCCACTCGAACCGACATCGAGGATACGAGTTCGCGAACGTAGACCCGCGAGCTGCCCAATGTTCCTGTGGCAGCAGCAAACAGCAGGCGTGAACGCGAGAACTTCTTGTCCGCGCGCAAGTAGCGGACGTCCAGCAGTCCACGGTTCATCTCCGGACGCGACATCGGCACCTGATCAGCGGGGGAGTATCGCCCGTTTCCGACGAACAGCATCCAGATGGTGGTCCGCTTCCCGTCGATGGTGACAGTCATCGGCTCTGCCGCTGCGAGAACCCGGATCATTGCAGCACCAGCGGCCGGCCACTTACCGAAACGCGGTTCCCACTTTTCCCTCAGACGCACAGCGTCCGGGTATCCGCCCAGGCTGGCTGTGTTGAGAAACCGTGCAGTCACTCCGGAATCCGTGCGCACCACCGCGTGGTCGACAAATGCCGCCTGACCGGACTCGACTGCCTGTGCGGTCTCCTCGACATTCACCGCCCCGACGTCGCGGGCGAAATGGTTCAACGTTCCGCCGGGAAAGACGGCAAGTGGTAGCTCGTGCTTTGTCGCCGCGGTCGCGACCGTGACCACTGTTCCGTCGCCGCCGCATACTCCTAACGCTTTCGGCGAGAGTTCGGGGATCTTGGCATCGATCTGCATGTCGAAGTCGATGTCCGCGTCGAACTCGTAGACGATGGCCTCCGGTAGCAGTTCTCGAATCGATTCCACGATCCCGTCGTCCTCGGAGCCTGAACCAGGATTGGTGAAGACCAACAAGCCTTCTCCGCGCGCGAGCGCGGGAACCACGCACTCGGGTCCGAGTTCGGCGGGTTCTTCGTCCCGCACCGCCCACCAACGACGCGTGCCGGCAGCGATTGCGCCGCCGACCGCGAGGCCTGCGAAGACGTCGGACGGCCAGTGCACTCCGTTGTGAACGCGTGAGTACGCCACTGCTGCGGCCAGTGGTGCGAGTGCGGCGCCCGCCGCCGGGGACTCCATGGCCACTGCCGCGGTGAATGCCGCGGCCGAAGACGAATGCCCGGAGGGGAACGAGGACGACGTCGGAATGTCGACGCCTCGCTTCGGGCTCAGCCAGACACGCGCCGGTGGGCGCCGGCGGGGGAAGAGGGGCTTGAGTATGCCGTTGGCCAGCGCGCTCGAACCTGCCAGCGCGAGCATCCCACGTGCCGCTGCCCTCCTGGGGCGGCCACCGATCATCGCGAGCAAGGCTGCGACAACCATCCACAAAACGCCGTGATCGGCAGCTCTGGAGAGAAACCGCATGGTCGGGTCGAGCACGGAAGGGCGCAGTGCTCCAGTGCTTTCCATGACTTTGACGTCGCTTCGGACAACTTTTCGGCGAATAAGGCTCACACCGTCACACTATGCCGCCGCCCGACGTTGTCGAGTCGTGACTTACGACGCGATCGAAGTACACGGGTGAACCTCGCATTCTGGTTGTAGTGTCGAAGTGTGCAGAGACGAATCATGGGTATCGAGACAGAATTCGGCGTTACCTGCACCTTTCACGGGCACAGGCGACTGAGCCCCGACGAGGTTGCTCGTTACCTCTTCCGTCGTGTCGTGTCGTGGGGTCGCAGCTCCAATGTCTTCCTCCGTAACGGAGCCCGCTTGTACCTGGATGTGGGTTCGCACCCGGAGTACGCGACCGCAGAGTGCGACAGCCTCATCCAGTTGGTCAATCACGACCGTGCCGGTGAGCGAGTGCTCGAAGAACTGCTGATCGACGCCGAGGCGAGACTCGCCGAGGAGGGGATCGGTGGCGACATCTACCTCTTCAAGAACAACACCGACTCGGCCGGAAACTCGTACGGATGCCACGAGAACTTTCTCGTCGCGCGCGCCGGTGAGTTTTCCCGCATTTCGGATGTCTTGTTGCCGTTCCTCGTCACGCGCCAGTTGATCTGCGGCGCCGGCAAGGTGCTGCAGACACCCAAGGCCGCGACGTTCTGCCTCTCGCAGCGTGCGGAACACATCTGGGAAGGTGTCTCGTCGGCGACCACTCGCTCGCGCCCGATCATCAACACCCGCGACGAACCGCATGCCGACGCCGAGAAGTACCGCCGACTGCACGTGATCGTCGGCGATTCGAACATGGCCGAAACAACGACGATGCTCAAGGTCGGTTCTGCAGCACTCGTGCTCGAGATGATCGAAGCCGGGGTTTCGTTCCGCGATTTCGCTTTGGACAACCCGATTCGTGCCATCCGCGAGGTGAGTCACGACGTGACGGGTAAAAAGCCTGTCCGTCTAGCTGGTGGTCGTCAGGCCAGTGCCCTCGACATTCAACGCGAATACCACGCCAAGGCAGTCGAACACCTGCGTAACCGCGAACCGGACCCGCAGGTCGAGCAGGTAGTCGACCTGTGGGGTCGCACCCTCGATGCCGTCGAAGCTCAGGATTTTGCGAAGGTCGACACGGAGATCGACTGGGTCATCAAGCGCAAGCTGTTCCAGCGTTACCAGGACCGTCACGGTTTCGACCTCTCCGATCCCAAGATCGCGCAGCTCGACTTGGCGTACCACGACATCAAACGCGGCCGGGGTGTCTTCGACGTGCTGCAGCGCAAGGGCTTGGTCAAGCGGGTCACCGAGGACGAGACGATCGACGATGCCGTCGAGAATCCGCCGCAGACCACGCGCGCCAAATTGCGAGGCGACTTCATCACTGCAGCCCAGGCCGCAGGCAGGGACTTCACGGTCGACTGGGTTCACCTCAAGCTCAACGACCAGGCGCAGAGAACGGTGCTGTGCAAGGATCCGTTCCGTTCCGTCGACGAGCGTGTCGAGCGGTTGATCGCTTCGATGTAGGTCACCCATTTTCACGATTGACAACACGGCAGGTCTGTTTTGCGGCGACGCGCCGGGCACGAAAGTGTCCGGCGCGCGTTCGGTTATCGGATAGCCACTAGGATTTCGGCGTGGCGACATCAAAAATCGAGCGGTTGATGAACCTGGTGATCGCATTGCTGTCCACCAGACAGTTCCTCACGGCGGAGAAAATCCGCGACAGTGTGGCCGGGTACAACGATTCCGCGAACTACGAAGCGTTCAGTCGCATGTTCGAACGCGACAAGAACGAACTTCGTGACCTGGGTGTCCCGTTGGAAACCGGTCTGGCAGGACGGTTCTCGACGGTCGAGGGTTATCGGATCAATCGCAACGCTTATGAGCTTCCGGACGTTGACCTCACCAGCGAGGAATCTGCTGCGGTTGCTGTCGCCGTGCAGTTGTGGGAGTCGCCGGAACTGATTTCGGCAGCCCAGAGTGCACTACTCAAACTCCGAGCGGCCGGCGTCCAGGTCGACTCAGAAGTCAGTGCCGCGCCGGTCACGGCGATTCCCGCGCGCACCCGCGGTTCGGAGCCCGCGCTCGGCAAGCTGCTTGCAGCCGTCGACGCCGGACGAGCAGTTCATTTTCAGCACCGCGGCGCGTTGAACGAACCGTTCACCGAGCGCACCGTCGAGCCGTGGGGCGTAGTCACGCACAACGGCAAGTGGTATCTGGTCGGGCACGACGTCGACCGTGATGCGGTGAGGACCTTCCGGCTTTCCCGGATCGGTGACGATGTCAGGGAGTTCGGCCCGGCCGGTTCGGTTCACAAACCCGAAGGTGTTGATCTTCGCGAGGTCGTCGACCGCGTGACCGGATCGGGAGTCGTCACCGGAATCGCCACGGTCTGGGTCGCAGACGGCCGCGCACATGAGCTTCGGCGGCTTGCGACGTCGTCGTCCGATCGGCGGCTGACCGATCGTGATGGCAGCGTGCTGGCCATTCCCGTCCGATCCTGGGAATGGACCGCTCGGTTGATCGCCGGTCACGGTTTGGATGCACTGGTGTTGGACCCACCGGATTTGCGTGCTGAGGTCGTCGCGAAGCTTCGCGCCGCCGCGGCGAGCCCGGCCACCAGCAATGACGGACAGGGGGACAACTGATGAGCAATCGACTGTCATCGCGGTTGGCACGGCTGCTCAACCTCGTGCCGTACTTCATCGCGAATCCGGGCATCAGTCCCGCCGAGGCGGCCGAGGAACTCGGCGTCAGCACGACTCAACTGATGACCGATCTGAATCAGCTGTGGGTGTGCGGACTGCCCGGGTACGGTCCCGGCGATCTCATCGACCTGTCCTTCTCCGAGGAAAGTATCGAGGTCACGTTCTCGGCCGGGATCGATCGCCCGCTGCGCCTCACCTCTACCGAAGCGACGGCATTGCTGATCGCCCTTCGGTCGTTGGTGGAAATGCCGGGCATGGTCGATCCGTCGTCGGCCCAGCGCGCTATCGCGAAGATCGAGGACGCAGCAGGCTCGGCCGCGGCACGAGCTATCGGTCAGGACCGGGATACATCGCCGGCGCCGGACATCGCCGAAGACCCGATCGCCGCGACGGTCAGAGCCGCGCTCGCAGACAAGACCGCCCTGCGATTGACGTATTACTCGGCCTCGCGTGACGCGGTCTCCGAGCGCATCGTCGATCCCGTTCGTATCGTGTTGGTCGACAACTACAGCTACCTCCAGGCCTGGTGCCGTCAGGCCGAGGGTGTGCGGTTGTTCCGATTCGATCGGATCGATGCCGCCGTCCAACTCGACGAGCCGGCCGACCCGCCGCCGCAGGCCCTCGAGGAGGATTCGAATCTCGAGTTGTTCAGCGGCGACGGTTCCCTTCCGGAAGCACGGTTGTTCATCACCAAAGAGTGGGTGTGGATGCTCGACTACTACCCGATGGACGTCGAGCACGTGAACGGTGACGGGTCGGTCGAGGCGACGATGAGTTTCGGAACACTCGAATGGATGGCAAGGCTGGTGTTGGGATTCGGTGAGGGAGTTCGGGTCCTTCATCCGCCGGAACTGGTCTCTGAAGTCCATGATCGGGCCGTTGCGGCACTCGACGCCTACGACGTAATCGGTTCGTAAAAGTTGGGGAAACTCCGCGTTCAGTGGGTTCGCAGGAAACAAACAGGTAAAAGGTAGCTGAAGTAAGTGCTTTGACACCTCCGAGCGCCGGTTGTGTCCGGTAGCATCGAGGAATCTGATCATGGGAGGTCGTTATGGGTGCAATGCAGCCGATGCATTGGCTGATTGTCGCTGTTGTCGTCGTAATTCTGTTCGGGTCGAAGAAGCTTCCCGATGCAGCACGCGGTCTGGGTCGTTCACTCCGCATCTTCAAGAGCGAAGTCAAGGAAATGCAGAACGACGATGCGGCGCCCGCAAGCGCGCCGGTCGCACAGCCTGCTCCGGCACAGTTGCCGACGGCCAACACCGCGGTGGTCGCAAACGGTGCAGCAGCACCTGTTGCGCAGCCGACCGAAGTCAAGCCGCTCTAGTACACACTGCGTTCTAGCCGGGGTGAAATATTCGTTCACCCCGGTTGTCTGCTGACCAAGACCAGGATGCACAGTGCGTATTCCGTTAGATCCGCGTAACCGCAAGCGGAAGGTCAACCCAGACGGCACCATGTCGTTGGTCGACCACCTGTACGAATTGCGGACTCGTTTGTTGTTCGCATTCCTCGGCGTGATCATCACCACGGCGTTCGGCTTCTTCTGGTACTCACACTCGATACTCGGTCTCGAGAGTCTGGGCGATCTGCTTCGTGGACCGTACTGCGAGCTTCCGTCCGAGAGTCGCGCCAACCTCAGCACCGACGACGCGTGCCGATTGCTGGCGACCGGGCCGTTCGAGCAGTTCATGCTGCGATTCAAAGTGGCGCTCACCGCCGGCATCGTTCTTGCCTGCCCAGTGTGGCTTTACCAATTGTGGGCATTCATCACCCCGGGCCTCTACGCCAAAGAACGTCGATACGCGGTCGGATTCGTCACCGCCGGTGCCGCACTCTTCATTCTCGGCGCGATCCTGGCGTACCTCGTCGTGGCGAAGGCTTTGCACTTCCTCCTGACCATCGGTGACAACGTCCAGATCACCGCGCTCAGTGGTTCGGAGTACTTCGGCTTCATCATCAACCTGCTGCTCATCTTCGGTGTCAGCTTCGAAATTCCACTGCTCGTCGTCGTGCTGAACTTTGCCGGCATTCTGACGTACGAGCGTTTGAAGGCCTGGCGTCGAGGATTGATCTTCGGGCTTTTCGTATTTGCTGCAGTCGCCACGCCGGGTTCGGATCCGTTCTCGATGCTGGCGCTCGCGCTGGCCCTGACGCTTCTCTTCGAGGTCGCTGTTCAGATCGCTCGCCTCAACGACAAACGTAAGGCCAAGCGAGCCGGTGAAGACTGGGGCGCACTGTCCGACGAGGAAGCGTCCTCCATCTCGTCTCCGTCCGATCTGAACGAGGCTTTCGACAATCCGACCAAACCCAAGGCCGAATCGAGTGGATTGTTCGGACGTAAGTCCAAGTCCAAGGCTCCGGTTGCGGAGAAATCCGACACCGGCGGCGACAACGCGCCCGGTCAGGATTTCACTGACACCCTCTGAGCGCCGTGCCACCACGTCGGCGGCGTGTGAAACCCTGACGAGGTGGTTATGAACAAGAGTGAACTGAGCACGTTTGCGTCCAGCCTGAAGTTCGAACTCGATCCATTCCAGGTGAAGGCATGCGTTGCGCTCGAAGCGGGCCACGGAGTCCTTGTCTGCGCGCCGACCGGCGCAGGCAAGACCGTGGTCGGCGAGTTCGCTGTCCACCTGGCTCTCGCGGCGGGCCGCAAGTGTTTCTACACGACGCCGATCAAGGCGTTGAGTAATCAGAAGTACGCAGAACTCGTCGAGCGGTACGGCCCGAGCGAGGTCGGCCTGCTGACGGGTGATTCGAGTATCAACTCCGACGCACCGGTGGTCGTCATGACCACTGAAGTCCTGCGGAACATGCTCTACGCAAATTCCGAGGCACTGCGCGGGCTTTCGCACGTAGTCATGGACGAAGTGCACTACCTGGCGGACCGGTTCCGTGGTGCGGTGTGGGAGGAAGTGATCCTGCACCTGTCCGAGGATGTTCGGCTGGTGAGTTTGTCGGCGACCGTGAGCAATGCCGAAGAATTCGGCTCCTGGATGGAAACCGTCCGCGGCGACACCACCGTGGTCGTCGACGAGACGCGGCCGATCCCGCTGTGGCAGCACATCATGGTCGGTCGACGGATCTTCGATCTCTTCGACAGCCGCAGTCATCCTGCCGCTGGGCCGAAGACCGTGCTCGTCGATCAGGATCTGGTTCGCCACGTCAAGCAGCGTCAGGCTCTCGAACGCGTCGAGAGCTGGCAGCCGCGTGGCCGCGGGCGTCGTGGCAGCTACCAGAGTTCCAACGATTTCCGACCCTTGCCACGCCCCGACGTCATCGCGCAGCTGGACCAGTCCGGACTGCTCCCGGCGATCACCTTCATCTTCAGCCGCGCCGGTTGTGATGCGGCTCTTGCACAGTGCCTGCGGTCCCGACTGGATCTGACTTCTCCGGAGCAGGTTCGCGAGATCGACACCATCATCGAGAAACACACCGGGGAACTACCCGAGGAGGATCTCGAAGTTCTCGGATATCGGGACTGGTGCAAGGCACTGCGACGCGGACTGGCCTCTCACCATGCCGGCATGTTGCCGGCATTTCGCCAGACAGTCGAGGAACTGTTCGTCAAAGGTCTCGTGCGGGCGGTCTTCGCGACCGAGACGCTGGCCCTCGGCATCAACATGCCGGCACGCACGGTGGTCCTCGAACGTCTGGTCAAGTACAACGGTGAATCGCATGCCGAACTGACACCGGGGGAGTACACGCAGCTGACCGGTCGGGCAGGCCGACGCGGCATCGACGTCGAAGGGCACGCTGTGGTCCTGTGGCAGCCCGGGGTCGAGCCCACGGATGTCGCCGGCTTGGCGTCGACCCGGACGTTCCCGCTCCGCAGTTCGTTCCGCCCCTCGTACAACATGTCGATCAACCTCGTCGAACGCATGGGCGCGGCCGATTCACGGAAGCTGCTCGAGCGTTCCTTCGCACAATTCCAAGCGGATCGCTCGGTGGTCGGCCTGGTGCGTGGCATCGAGCGGAACGAAGAAGCCCTGAAGGGTTTGCAGGAGAAACTCGGCGGTGCGGACGGCGAATACTTCGAATACGCGTCGTTGCGTGAGCGGCTCAGTGCGCGCGAGCGCGCGCTCGAACGTAAGGGCCGCGAAGATCGACGCGGAGATGCGGTGGAGTCCCTCCGTGCACTCGCCCGCGGTGACGTGATCGCAATTCCCATCGGTCGTCATTCCGGGGTGGCAGTGGTCCTCGTCCCGGACAACGATCCGAAGGACCCGCGTCCGCTGGTTCTGACTGCCGATCAGTGGGCCGGCCGACTCTCCTCGGGTGATTTCCCGGAAGCAGCCGACGTTCTGGGAAAGATGCGCCTGCCCAAGCATGTCGATCACCACACCGCAAGGATCCGGCGCGATCTGGCCTCGGCATTGCGTAGTACCGGGATCAGTGCTCCCCGGCGGAAGAAGCGCCACAAGGCGGGCGCGTCCGAAGACGCCGAGGTCGCTACTTTGCGACGCGCTATTCGCTCGCATCCGTGCCACAGCTGGCCCGATCGTGAACATCTGAGCCGGATCGGTGAGCGCTACAACCGGCTGGCCCGGGAAACGCAGTCGATGAGGGAAAAGGCAGCGGCCACCACCAACTCGTTGGCGCGGACGTTCGACCGCATCATTGCGCTACTCAAAGAACGTGAGTACATGACTGCCGAAGCAGCGCCCGAAGTCACCGAATCCGGACGACGACTCAGCCGCATCTACTCCGAAAGCGACCTTCTGGTCGCCGAGTGCCTGCGGACCGGGGCGTGGACAGGTCTCAGCCCGGCCGAGTTGGCGGCCGTCGTCTCCTCGGTGGTCTACGAATCACGTCGGGACGGTGACACCGTTGATCGGGTGCCGACAGCGGCGCTTCGTCACGCACTCAACGACACTCAACGATTGTGGAGCGAACTGCGGTCGGACGAGATTCGTCACAAGCTGCCGCCGACGCGGGAACCGGATCTCGGATTCGTCACCGCCGTTTATCACTGGGCGAGTGAGAACTCGCTTGTCGACGCACTGATCGCGGCCGGAGTGCAAGGCCGTGCGCTGTCTGCGGGTGACTTTGTACGTTGGTGTCGTCAGGTGATCGATCTCCTCGATCAGGTCCGCCTGACATCGACGGATGCCGACGTCGCGAAGACTGCGGCGCGGGCGGTAGCTGCAATTCGTCGCGGGGTAGTTGCTGTCGACGCAGCATGACCGCAACTATGTGGTTTGATTCGCAGACTGGTATTTCGAGTGGGAGGCGAACATGAGCGGGCCTTACGGACCGAACGATCCGAATCGGCAATGGGGTCCTGGTGATCAGCAGCAGCCGAACGAGCAGCAGTGGGGGCAGAATCCTCAGCAGCCGGGCGGTCAGCAGCAGCCTGGTCAGCAGCCCGGCCAGCAGCAGCCGTGGGGTCAGCCTGGTCAAACACCGCAGCCCGGTCAACAACCCGGCCAGCAACAGCCGTGGGGACAACCTGCCTACGGCCAGCCCGGGCAGCCTGGTGGTCAGCCTGCGTACGGTCAGCCGCAGCAACCTGGACAAGGACAACCCGGCCAGCAACAGCCGTGGGGACAACCCCAGCAGCAGCCTCCCTCTCAGCCGTGGGGTCAGCCCGGGCAACAGCAGGCACCTGACGCAACCCAGGCCTGGGGTCAGCCGCCTGCTGCCGCACCTCAGCAGGCATGGGGCGCCGCCGCTCCCGGCCAAGCGCCGGGACAGCAGAATCAGTGGAACCAGGCTCAGCCGTTCCCGAGTCCCGGTGCGCCCGGAAACCAGTCGGGTAAGTCGAAGAAGCCCTTGATCTTCGGTGCGATCGGTGTTCTCGTCGTTCTTGCTGCTGTCGTGGTGGCCCTGGTGTTCGGTGTCTTCGGCAAGAACACACTCGATCAGAGCGCGGCTCAGGCCGGCGTCGAGAAGATCGTCACCGAGTCCTACGGGGCAAAGAACGTGAGCAACGTTCAGTGCCCCGCGGATCAGGAAGTCAAGTCAGGCAACAAGTTCACCTGCACGCTTTCGATCGCGGGTGTGAAGTCGAACGTGACTGTGACGTTTGTCGACGACAACGGCACGTACGAGGTCAGCCGCCCGAGCTGACGCTCTACTGGTCGGAACGGCCTGCCGCCGCAGCCGCGAGCGCGGCGGCAAGCCGTCCGGCCGAGCGCTCGATGTTCAGCGAGGCCGCCACTTCCTCGAAGTGTGCGGGATCGGCGGGGGTCGCCGGGAGTTGGTCGTCCTTCGAGAACTGAACGTCCGCGTCGCGAACCACTCGTACTACCGGCAACGCAGCATCAAGGTAAGCGATGGCCTCTGGTGAGGTGAGTTTTGCGCGAATCCCCTTGGCCATGTCGGATTCCGGATCAGCTGCGGCCGCGCGAAGTCCGGCCAACGAGCCGTAGCGCAGCATCAGCGTCGACGCAGTCTTCTCACCGACACCCTTGATGCCGGGTAGACCGTCGGAGGCGTCTCCGCGCAGTACCGCGAGTTCGGCGTATGCCTCGCCCGCACGGTCACCGGGTACTCCGTACTTCTCGGCAACCTCGACCGGTCCGAAGAGTTCGGCCCTGGACAAGCCACGGCCCACGTAGAGGACACGAACGGGCACGTACTCGTCGGTGACGACCTGCAAGAGGTCTCGGTCACCACTGACGACGACGGTGAGATCTTCGCGCTCGGTGGCGGCGAGCGTTCCCAGCACGTCGTCGGCTTCGAGTCCGACGGCACCCGCTGTCGCGATTCCTGCTGCTGCGAGCACGTCCATGATCATGTCGACCTGAGGCGTCAACGTGTCCGGAACTTCTTCGGACGAACCGTCAGAGCCTTCTTCGACGCGATGCGCTTTGTACGTCGGGACTGCATCGACGCGGAACTGCGGTCGCCAATCCAAGTCCAGGCACACCGCGAGACGACTCGGCTGGTGTTTGGTGATCAGGGAAGCCACCATGTCGGTGAAACCGCGCACGGCGTTGACAGGTCTTCCGTCGGGGTCGACGAATGACTCGGGCAGCGCGTAGAACGCACGAAACCACAGGCTGGCACCGTCGAGGAGAAGCAATGGCCCACTCATGGTCACCATCCTGCCAGTCGGCACTAACCTGTAAGCCATGACGTCTCCAGCCGAACAGGATTCCCGATTCTCCAGCGCCGTGTACGGCGCACGTATCGCTCGCGCCGCGGAGTTGGCTCGATCAGCAGGACTCGACGGTCTGGTGGTGACTCCAGGCCCGGATCTGCGGTACCTGACGGGTTCTCGGGCCGACTCCTTCGAGCGCTTGACCGCGTTGGTCATCGCTGCGGACACGGCGAAGGCGTCTGTCGTGCTTCCTCGCTTGGAGTTGGCGTCGTTGAAGGAATCGGCGGTGGGCGATCTCGGGCTGACCGTCCTCGACTGGGTCGACGGTGTCGACCCGTATGCGATTGTGGCGGCGCAACTCCCGACCGGCGCCAAGGTTGCGGTGACGGATGCGATGCCTGCATTGCACCTGATCCCGCTCGCAGACACCTTGGGCGCGTTGCCGATCCTCGCTACCGGCGTCTTGCGTGAATTGCGGATGGTCAAGGACGACGCCGAGATCGAGGCGTTGCGACGGGCCGGTGCGGCGATCGACCGTGTTCACGCCCGCATGGCCGAGTTCTTGATCGTCGGCCGTACGGAAGCCGAAGTGGGCGAGGCGATTTCGGAGGCGATTCTCGAAGAGGGGCACACCGAGGCCGCGTTTGTGATCGTCGGATCAGGCCCGCACGGCGCCGATCCGCACCACGAGGTTTCGGACCGGGTGATCGAGAGCGGCGATGTCGTCGTGATCGACATCGGCGGACCGGTCGAGCCCGGCTACAACTCGGATTCCACCCGCACGTACAGCATGGGACAGCCGTCCGCCGAGGTATCAGCGCAGTTCGCGGTACTCGAAGCGGCACAGCAGGCTGCCGTCGATTCGGTGCGGCCAGGAGTATCCGCAGAATCCGTCGACGTTGCCGCCCGCGAAGTGCTTGCCGCACAAGGTCTTGCGGAGGTCTTCGTTCACCGCACCGGTCACGGTATCGGGCTGTCCGTGCACGAGGAGCCGTACATCGTCGAGGGCAACACCATCGAACTCGTCGAAGGTATGGCCTTCAGCATCGAACCGGGAATCTACTTCCGCGGCAGTTGGGGTGCCCGTATCGAGGACATCGTCGTCGTGACCGCGGACGGTTGCGAGTCGTTCAACAACCGTCCGCACGGCCTGACTGTCCTCGGCTGATCAGCTTTCCTTGAACGCCGCGGACCCGAGGATGCGGGTGACGTCGATTTCGATGACCACGCGCGCTGGGTTGACCCGTGGCTGGCGGTACCGCTCGGCATAGCGCCGAACGGCGTCGGCCACCGAGTCCTCGTCGGCGAGCACGCGTGCCGGCCCTTCGAGCGTGAGCCAGCGACCACCGTCGACCGAACTGACTGCGGCGTATCCGCCACGCGCTGCGTTTATCGCCTTCTGTGAACCACCGCTGGTGATCACGCGCGCCTTTCCGGCTTCCTGGTCCCAGGTGAACCCGACGGCCACGACGTGTGGGGTGCCGTTCGGACGCAACGTCGTGAGTGTCGCGAGGTGGTATTCACCGACGAACTTCAGCCCGTCTTCGGTGAGAGTCTGCTGTGCCGATGGCGTGGTGGAGGGGGTGAGCGTCATGCCACGACGGTAATCCAGGACACTGGAGCGGTGACTGCGGGTGCGAACGTGAATGACATCGAGACGGTACTGCTCCTCGGCGGACGAAGTGAGATCGGCCTCGAGATCGCGGTCAGGCTCGCGCCGGGCCGCAACATCGTTCTGGCTGCCAGACGCAGCGGCGAGCTGTCGGAGCAGGAGCAGATGCTCAGGAACGCCGGAGCGGTCGGCGTCTCCACCGTCGAGTTCGACGCCGACGCCGTCGACACGCACGGAGACCTCCTGGGCGCCGTAGTCGCCGAGCACGGTCGGATTTCGGTTGCAGTGCTGGCCTTCGGAATTCTCGGCGATCAGGCGCGTGCCGAAACCGACGCGGCGCATGCGGTCGCGGTGGTGCACACCGACTACGTGGCTCAGATCAGCATCCTCACGCACCTCGCGGAGATCATGCGCCGACAGGGAACCGGAAAGATCGTGGTGTTCTCGTCCGTCGCCGGCGTTCGGGTTCGCCGCGCCAACTACGTCTACGGGAGCGCAAAGGCCGGCTTGGAAGGTTTTGCCAGCGGTCTGGGCGACGCGCTGCACGGTTCGGGCGTGCAGTTGATGCTGGTACGGCCAGGGTTCGTCATCGGGAAGATGACCGAGGGAATGTCGCCTGCCCCGATGTCGAGCACTCCGTCGCAGGTCGCCGACGCCGTCGTACGGGGACTGAACTCCGGGGCGACGCGTGTGTGGGTTCCGCGAATTCTGCAGCCGGTGTTCTTCGTCATGCGGCTTCTGCCTCAGACGATCTGGCGCCGGATGCCGCGATGACCGCACACCCGGTGGTGATCGTCGGCATCGGCGCCGACGGCTGGGAAGGGCTGTCCGAGAGCGCGCAGGGTGCAATCCTCGGTGCGGAGGTCCTGATGGGGTCGCCGCGCCAGCTGGACTTGGTCCCGGCGGCACATCTCGGGGCACGGCGTGCGCCCACCAGGCTCACCTGGCCGTCTCCGATGATTCCGGCGTTGCCGTCGATGTTCGCCGAGAACGCGGACCGCAAAGTATGTGTGCTCGCCAGCGGTGACCCGATGTTCCACGGCCTCGGCGTCACGTTGGTCCGGCTGCTCGGCGCGGACAACGTGCGAGTGATCTCGCACCCGTCGTCGGTGGCGTTGGCGAGCGCGCGAATGGGATGGGCATCGGCCGAGGTCGACGTCGTGAGCCTGGTGAACCGAGACTCGGCGACCGTCTTGGCGGCAGTGGTCGATGGCGCGCGCCTGTTGGTTCTGAGCAACGGGCGCTCGACACCGGGGGAGGTGGCTCGTCTGTTGTCCGGCGCGGGCTTCGGACGATCGATCGTGACCGTGCTGGCCCAGCTGGGCGGGGCCGAGGAATCGCGGACCGTCACGGTGGCAGACGAGTGGGATCACGCGGACGAGGACGTGGACGCGTTGAACGTTCTGGCCGTCGAGTGCATCTCGGTCGATCATCCGTTGCGGCTGACTCGAATCCCGGGTCTACCGGATGCTGCCTTTGTCGGCGACGGTCAGATGACCAAGCAGGAGATCCGCGCATTGACGTTGTGTGCACTCGCACCGGCGCCGGGAGAACACCTCTGGGACGTCGGCGGAGGGTCGGGAACCGTCGCCATCGAGTGGATGAGAACCCACCCGCGTTGCACTGCAACAGCATTCGAGAAGGTGGCGAGCCGGGTATCGCAGATCGGTGCCAATGCAATCAATCTCGGCGTGCCTGCGTTGGCAGTGAAAGCGACCGCGCCCGAGGCGTTTGCGGAAGAGGTTCGGCGTCCCGATGCGGTGTTCGTCGGCGGCGGCGTCACGCAACCGGGAATGCTCGAAGCGTGCTGGGAGCAGTTGAGCGTGGGCGGGCGTCTGGTTGCCAACGCCGTGACCGCCGAGTCCGAATCGTTGCTGC
Organism: Rhodococcus sp. IEGM 1406; assembly: GCF_030056745.1. Classification (NCBI taxonomy): domain Bacteria; kingdom Bacillati; phylum Actinomycetota; class Actinomycetes; order Mycobacteriales; family Nocardiaceae; genus Rhodococcus; species Rhodococcus sp. IEGM 1406. The sequence continues at coordinate 123,317 of NZ_JASHKO010000002.1, forward strand.
TCGGCTGGATGAGTCGCCATGGTGGGACGCTGCGACGCTTTCAGGTGCAGCGCGCCGAGCCTTTGGGCGCGTTCAACGTTTGGCGACCGCAACTTCCGGTGGTCCAATGGTCCGTCACAAAAAGTCAGCCGTCTGCAAGCGCAGACACAGATACGCCGGAGGAATCCACACAATGACCGTTCATTTCATCGGTGCGGGTCCCGGTGCGGCAGATCTGATCACTGTCCGCGCGCAACGCATCATCGCTGCGAGCCCTGTGTGCTTGTACGCCGGCAGCCTTGTCCCGGCGGAGTTGCTCGAGTGGTGCCCGGTCGGGGCGCAGGTCGTGGACACTGCTCGCCTGAGCCTGGACGAGATCACCGCAATCCTTGTCGAAGCGGATTCCGCCGGGCTGGACGTCGCGCGTCTGCACTCCGGTGATCCGTCGATCTTCAGCGCGGTGGCCGAGCAGGCTCGTCGCCTGGACGCCGCGGGTGTCGATTTCGACATGATTCCCGGTGTTCCTGCATTTACCGCGGCAGCAGCTGCACTGGGGCGTGAGTTGACCGTCCCAGGCGTCTCGCAGACCATTGTTCTCACCCGAGTCTCCACCTTGTCGACGGCAATGCCGGAGGGCGAGGATCTGCGGTCCCTGGGCCGCAGCGGCTCAACGATGGTGGTTCACCTCGGCGCTCATCGCATCGAACAGATCGCATCCGAGTTGGCCGACAATTACGGCGAGGACTGCCCGGTGGCGGTCGTCGCCTTCGCCTCGCGGCCCGAGGAGATCGTTGTTCGAGGCACTTTGAAGACGATCGTCGAACTTGTTCATGCAGCCGGCATCACGAAGACGGCCGTTGTGATCGTCGGCCGAGTGTTGACTGCTGAAGGATTCCCGGACAGCTATCTCTACTCGGCGGCGCGTGAGAGAAGCACACACTGACCCCGACGGGTACTCGTCATCGCGTGCTCCTGCTCGGCGGCACGGGTGAAGGTCGAGTGATCGCTTCTCGGTTGGCCGGTTCAACCGACCTCGAAGTTGTCACATCGCTGGCCGGCCGGGTTCGTGATCCTCGATGGCCGGAGGGGGAAGTACGCATCGGTGGGTTCGGGGGAGCCGAAGGCCTCTCGGAGTGGTTGTCGAACAACGATATTCGTGCAGTGCTGGACGCCACACATCCGTTTGCCGCTCGCATCACCAAAAATGCATTCGACGCGTGCCTCGCGAATTCCGTTCCGTACGCCATGTACCGACGCCCCCCGTGGCGCGAGCAACCCGGCGACACCTGGCTTCCGGTACGCGATCTCGATCACGCCGCAGAATTGGTGCCGACGATCGGCTCACGCGCTTTTCTGACGATCGGGAGGCAAGGAGTTTCGGCGTTCGACCGCGTGAAGAACGTCTCGTTTCTCGTGCGTTCCATCGATCCGCCTTCAGGGACATTGCCGCCTCATTCGCAATTGCTGCTCGCACGTGGCCCATTCGACGTCGAAGCGGAAGTCGATCTGATGAGAACTCACGGCATCGACGTCGTGATCACCAAGAACAGTGGCGGCGAGCAGACGTACGCAAAGATCGCCGCCGCCAGGCAATTGTCGATCCCGGTGATCGTCGTCGAACGACCACCGATCCCGGCGACCGCTCCGGCATTCGACACCGAAGCCGGGGCGGTGGACTGGCTCACGGCTTTCGGTAGTGGAACGGCGCTGTGAGGCCGACATCGCGTTCGCTTCAGGTTCGTCTAAGGTTCCGTGACCATACTGGAGGGATGTTGGGATCTTTCGACGCCGCACTGCGGGACCGCGCATGAGAGTGTCGGTTCCCGGAATGAGCCGTCGAAAACCATCGGGAATTCACGTGCGGACGCTCCATGCGCGCGTGAAATTGCTGACTGCAGGCCTGGTGGCGATCGCGGTGATCGTGTCGGCGTCGGCGGTGTACATCGTGTTCAACGCGTATTTGCAAGGCAACGTCGATCGACAACTCGAGCGCACGAGTGACGCGATCACCGACACCGTCAATTTCGGCGGTGTCACACCGGTTCTGGGATTGACGGCCGGCGCGGATACAGCGGTCATCCAGGCGGTGGGGCTTCTCACTGCCGACGGCGCATTGGTGACGGCGACTCCCGGTCTGCCGCCGTTCAGCACCAGCGCAGACGCCATCAGGTCGATCGCAGACGGCAATTCGTCGCAGACGATCGCAACCGTCGATGCGTATCGAATTCTTGTCGAGCCCTCGGTTGCGGGCCAGACTTTGGTTGTCGCCCAATCCTTGGGGCCGACACGTTCGGTCCTCAAGCGACTCGCAGTGGTGTTGGCGGCACTCGGGGCGGCCGGTATCGCACTCGCTTACGCGGCCGGAGACGCTGTGGCACGCACAGGATTACGGCCAATTGCGCGACTCACTGCGGCAACGCGGCGGGTTGCCGAAACGGATGATCTTGCGCCGATTCCGGTGACCGGCGACGACGAGTTGGCGTCGTTGACAGTCAGTTTCAATCGGATGCTCGGGACGTTGTCGGAATCGCGGGCGCGCCAGAGAAGTCTGATCACCGAAGCGGGCCAGGACCTTCTGGCTCCGTTAACTGCACTTCGCACCAATATCGAGTTGTTGATGTCTTTCGATACCAAGTCCGGCGCGATTTCCGAGGCAGATGCAACGCAGTTGCGTGAGGAAATCACGGACCAGATGATGGAGTTGACGCTCCTCGTCGGAGAGTTGGTGGACCGTGCGCGGGTTGACGAAAGCACGTTGGGGAGAGGAGATTCCCTCTAAATCGGACGTCTGACCAGCGCCTTTGTTGCATTCGTAATTGAAGCAATGGAAGGAGCGCTGGTAATGTGGGGCAATTGTGAAGTTTTTGGGTATAGCTGGAGTGTGGCGCGAACCGTGGGGTTTGCTGGGCGGGGGCCTTTGGAGGACGAGAGGGATTCAGTGGTCAAGCAAGCACGCGCCGAGCTGACTCGGCAGCAAATCGTTGCCGGCGCGGCCGCGCAGTTCGAGAAGACTGGTTACGGCAGCACCAGCATGGCCGACATAGTCTCGGGGGCCGGTACTACCAAGGGCGCGTTGTACTTCCATTTCGCGTCGAAGGACGAGCTCGCGCAATTCATCATTGCCGAACAGCATCGGCTCTCGATCGAATCGGTGCAGGCGATTTCCGCGACGGGCAAGGACCCGTTGGAACAGATGATCATGCTCACGCACGAAATGGCACGCCAGATTGTCGACGAGCCGATCGTTCGCGCGGGCATTCGCCTCACGCTGGAACTGAGCACGTACGAGGGGCCGGTGGAACCGTACGCCGAATGGATCTCGGCAATCACCGATCTCACCGCCAGAGCTCAGGCGGAAGGTGAAATCCGAAAATCGGTCAGCGCAGAATCGTTCGGCAGGTTCATGCCCTCGGCATTCACCGGGGTACAGCTGGTTTCGAACGTTCTCACCCGACGCTCGGACCTTCCGGATCGTGTCGACGAGATGTGGCAGATCCTGCTTCCGGGAATCGTCAGCGACGAACTTTCCAGTGACATCGAGCGCCTCGTCAAGTCGCGGTGGACTCCGGCGGCGGCGTAGCCTGCGGGACATGGCCGTCACGCGGATAGTTTCGGATCTGTCGAGTAGTTCGCTCGAGGCCGCGCAGCGCTTCTACACCGAAGTGCTGGGCCTCGAAGTTGTCATGGATCACGGGTGGATCGTGACGTTGGCTTCGCCGACGGATCCGTCCTTGCAGATCAGCGTCATGACGCACGACGCGCATGCGCCCGTCGTGCCGGACGTCTCCGTCGAGGTGGACGATCTCGATGCGGCGTACGAGGCCGCGGTGCAGCGCGGCGACGCCATCGTCTATCCCGTCACCGAGGAGCCGTGGGGTGTGCGCAGGTTCTTCGCTGCCGACCCCGACGGTCACGTGATCAACATCCTCAGCCACCGACGCGAGCAGTGATGGCGTCCGGCCCGGGAGGACTGACGTACCTCGAGGTGGGCGCAACGTCAGGCGTTCTCCCCGCTGGCTATCACCACGTTCACGAGAGCGCGACCGTCGGATCCGGACGTGAAGATTTCGAGGTCGCAGCTCGTACCGTCCTGGAATGGGGAATGCACCGCGGAGCCGGTCTGACCGTCCGTACGGCAGCCCCGACCGCGGTGGCAGGTCAGGATGCGACTTTCGGACTCGGCCCGGTGGCTATCCCGGTTCGGATCGTCTATGTCGTCGACGACGCCAATCGCAAGGGCTTCGCGTACGGAACCCGCGCAGGCCACCCCGAATGCGGGGAGGAATTGTTCGCCGTCCAGTTCGACGAGACCAGCCAAGCGGTTCGTATCGAGATCGTCGCATTCTCCAAGCCTGGAACGTGGTGGGTACGTCTCGGCGCTCCGATCGGACGTCGAGTTCAGGCGTTTGTGACGCGCCGCTACATCCGTGCCGTCCGCGAGAGCGTCGACCGATCGCGGGTATGACCGCGGTCGGGCGCGCTGGAAAAATGATTGGACGAGCTTCGGTTCGGATTGATAGCTTGTGCGAGACCGTGACAACACGCCAGGAGGTGAGACCCATGAACGCTGTAACCATGTGGGTGCTCCCACTCGTGTTCACGGATCGGCGATTGACGTAGGTGTCGCCGGGAGCGCCTCGAGTAGGCATCCCGAAAGGTAACACCATGCAATCCAATTCTCAGACCATCGAATTCACTTCCGAGACGACGTTGAACGGGGTCGCCGAACGCCATTTCATTCTGGACGACATCACCGGTGTGCTCTGGTCACCCGCGTCCGGATCTGTCGAATCACCCCTTCTGCTGTCCGGGCACTCCGGCGGCATGCACAAGAAGGCACCAGGACTGGTTGCCAGCGCACTCCACAGTGTGAGCTCCCACGGGTTCACAGTCGCCGCGATCGACGCGCCCGGACACGGCGACCGGCCGCGGAACACACAGGACGAACAGTGGGTCGAGGCGATCCACCAGGCTAGGGCGGCCCACGAGCCGATCGCCCCGATCGTCGTCGAGTACAACCGATCGTTGGCGGAGCGTGCAGTGCCGGAATGGCAGGCGACCATCGACGCTCTGCAAACACTGCCCGACGTCGACGTCGACGCTCCGATCGGCTTCGGCGGCGTGTCGCTAGGGGTCGTGACCGGGCTGATGTTGGCCCCGGTCGAATCCAGGATCGCTGCCGTGAGCTTCGGAGGAGTTTTTGTGGACGACTCCCTCATCGAGGCAGCGCGAAAGCTCACGGTCCCGGTCGAGTACCGGATCCCTTGGGACGACAAGGATTACGACCGCACGTCAGGGGTGGCGTTGTTCGATGCCTTCGGTTCGAAGGAGAAGACGCTGCACGCCTACTCGGGCAGGCACTATCCCGTGCCCGACTACGAGCGAGACAGTTCGGCTCGGTTCTTCGCCCGCCACCTCGGCGGGAGCGGTGGCGCTCCTGTGAGCTGACGTGAACACGTATCGGCGTCCGGCCTGTGTCGGACGCCGATACGATTTTGATCCTTCGCTCGCTAGTAGCCGTCCAGCTTGGCCATTTTTGCTGAGGCGCGAGAGGGTGCGCGCAAGCATGGCCCTCGACCGGGGGTGCTTACAGCTCGAGGTGCAGTGCCCGTGGAGTAAGGGGCCAGAGTGTTCGATAGCGACGAGTGGTCCTTACGGTCCGCCGGGCGGAACGAACTTGTTCGTGATCCAGTTCGATGCTTCGATCTCGTCGAGGATTGTCCGGAGAACTTCGGTGGCTAATGCTCTTGCTGTGCCGAGTATCCGGTCAATGCCGAACACCGAACAAGACTGGAAACTCTTCTCGCGTCCGAACTGAGGCGACGACATGTGTTTCAACCGCGCATGTCCAGCCATGCGTCGACTACCCGTCCGATACCTGACCCGGGGGCGGTATTTGAGTGGGCCGATATCGCACGGCGACTGCACCCGACTGGAACTCGTGGCGGTCGACGAGCTCAAGCTGGATGCGCTCGCGCAGACCGGCGAGCAACGTCGGTCCGTGTCCGGCGAGGACCGGTTGCACAAGGAACTCGTACTCGTCGATCAGTCCCAGGTCTGCCAATGCCAGGGGGAGTGTCACGCCGCCAACCCACAGGCCTTCGCCGGGCTGCTCCTTGAGTCGCTGAACTGCTGGCCCCAAGTCGCCCAGCACCAGGTCGGCATTCCAATCGACCCCGCTCAGCGTGTTCGACACGACGTACTTCTTCGCCCGGTCCATGGCCTCGGCGAACGGGATCTCCCACTCGTCCATCCAGTCAGGCCACGCACCCGTTGCGGGCCGCCGCCACGCCGACTCCATCATCTCGTAGGTCACCCGGCCGAACAGCAAAGCATCGGCGCGTTCCATCTGAACGGTCCAGTAGCGCATCGACTCCTCGTCGGGTGGAAGCCCCGCCTCGTGATGGCAGCAGCCGTCGAGGGTGACGTTGATCGAGTATCGAAGTGGTCTCATCTCGTTGTTCTCCCCTGATACGCGCAGAGTGACAGCACCGGACCGTACTCAGACTACTGCCGGGCCGTCGGTGTAGATCAGGTTCGGGACCTGGAGTCACGCGGGGGTCGACCGAACAGCAACCAGACGAGCGCACCGAGTACAGGCACCGCGATCACCAGTGCCGACCACCAGACTTTGCCGCCCGAGCGGTCGAAGTCGGTGCGCACGATCGCCACGAGCGCGCTAATCGTGATGAAGATCCAGGCAAGAACGAAGACGGTGAAGGTGATGTCCACCCAAAGCGGAATGGTGGGGTTGTGGATCGATTCGTTCACGCTTACAAATCCCTTTCAACCGCTGTGACTTGATTGGAACAACACGCTCCAGCGCTTGGGCTTACTGCGAGATCGACGTTCCCTCGATGCCCCGTTGATTACGCGGACGCGAGACGTTCGGAGACCAACGCGTTGAGGGAAACCCCTTCCTCGGCGGCTGCTCGTGCCAGCTTGCGGTGCAAAGTCGGGGTGATCCGGACCTGGAACTTGCCCGAATATCCGCGCTCGCTCAGCGGTTCGGGGATCCGCTCACCTGTCTCTGCCATGTCCGCGAGCGTCTCGGCCACCGCTGTACGGATGCCGTCGAGGGCGGCTGCTTGAGTATCCGCGAGCCACGACAGGCCAGGGAACTCCGTGCAGGTTCCCAGGAACTCTCCGTCGGGTTCGTACCACTCGACTCGGTATGTGTAGTGCTCCACTGCGGGGATCACGGCGATTCTCCTTCCATGCGTTCGATTGCTGCCAGAATTTGCCCTACCTGGTACTGCTTGGCCTTACCGCCCGAACCCTTTTGAATGTTGATGCGTGGTCCCGGCCACGGTGTCTGGAACTTGGCGTGAGACCCGGCGTTCTGCCTGGCCTGACCGAAGACATCGATGCAGAGTGCGAACAGTTCGTCGTAGGTGACGTTCTGCGGCGCGGTCCGCATTTGCGCGAGCAGCTTGTCTCTCTTCCCCATGCAATATTGATACTGCATCTAGTATCACCGTGGGTCAGCGGAGTGCGCAAGGTGTAAGTGCCCACACTGTGCAATTCTCTCTCCCGAGGCGGAGTCGGGAGCTGTTCACGCTTCCAGACCACTTTCGACGACTGTGCCTTGATGAAACAACACGCTCCATCGATTCTCGGTGAACCGCCAGATGGATGATCGCTCGGTAACCCGATGCGCCTGCGCCAGCCGGTACGTCACCAGATACGTGTCAGGCGCGATCCTGCTCAGTGCTGGCCGGTCAACCCTCCACCCGAGTTCGGCGGCGTCGTTCACTTCGCCGCGGAGTCGCCGGCCCGCGACTACCGACTGCGCGTAGTCGCGGGTGTATCGAGCGCCGGAGGCTCCGATCTCCCGGAACTCCGGGTCGACCACCGCATCGAACTCGTCTCGTGACATCGCTACTCGAGTTCGGTGAAACAGAGGTTCGAACTGCATCAACTCGTCGAGGATCGGGCGCAACTCGTCCGGGGTCGTCACGACTGCTCCGAGAACTGCGCCCTCATCTCGATACCTATCTCCGCGTGTCGCAGGAGGAAGGCCTTCTCGTCATACCCCTTGCGCCGCAACCAGAGAGTGACCTCGCTGTTGCATTTGCTTGCATTGCACGAGCGGCACGCCGGTGCGATGTTGTCGAGCGTGTAGCGCCCACCGCGGGAGATCGCCAGCACACAGTCACGCTGCGGCGACTCGTCCGGCTCACCGCAGTACGCGCAGCCACCCCAGGCCGCTTTGAGCGCGGACCACTGCTCGACGGACAGGTCGTGCTCCACCAGATCCATTCGGCGTTTGCGTTTGCGCGCGTATCTGGCTTTCCGGGTCCGGTTGACGGGCATGACGCCATGCTATCGCCGAGTGGTGGTTACTCCGGGTAGCGCCGCGGGGTGAACACCTGACGGCCCGAACCGGTTTCGACGACCGTGGTCATCGACGATCCAACGATCAGCAGAGTCCGCATGTCGATTTCGGAAGGCTCGAGCTCGCCGAGGGTTACGACGCGAACTGATTCCTCGGCGCCGGCAACGTCGCGCCCGATGACAACAGGAGTCTCGGGGGAGCGGTGCTCGAGCACGAGGTCTTTCATGGCTTGGACCTGCCACGTCCGGGACTTCGACGCCGGGTTGTAGACCGCAAATGCCATGTCTGCGGCTGCAACTGCCGAGATACGGCGAGCGACGATATCCCACGGCTTGAGGCGATCGGACAACGAGAGCACCGCATAGTCGTGCCCGAGGGGAGCGCCGACGCGACTGGCGACAGCATTTGCCGCCGTCATACCGGGAAGGATGCGTACCGGGACGTCGCGCCACTGGTCTTCGGCGGCAACTTCGAGAACTGCTGCAGCCATGGCGAATACGCCGGGATCTCCCGACGAGACGACAGCTACACGGGCGCCGTTCTTCGCCAGGTCCAACGCCATCGCGGCGCGTTCCGCTTCGACGCGGTTGTCGCTGGAATGGCGCCGCTGGCCCGGACGCGTCGGCACGCGATCGACGTACGGGCCGTAGCCGACGAGGTCGGTGGCCAACGAAAGCTCATGCGCCACTTCAGGTGTGGTCCAGGCGGTGTCGCCCGGCCCGAGTCCGACCACGACCACCTCGCCGCGGGATTCGGTTGCAGGTCGAGGGTTGTTCGACGGGCTCGGAACGATGGCGATCGAGAAGTACGGAACTCCGTCCGGGTCGACCTCGGCAGCGGATTCGACGCGTTGACGTGTGGTGCTCGCGCGCTCGACGTAGTGCGCTTCATCCAAGCGGCCTGAATCCTCGAGCGATTGCAGGACCGGGGGGAACGTGCGTCCGAGCTTGAGGATGGCAGCGGCGTCGGTTTCCTTGAGCCGCCTGGTCAGCTCGGCTTGCGGCAACGTTCCGGGCAGGATCGTCAGGATTTCTTCACCCTCGACCAGCGGCTTTCCGAGTGCAGCAGATGCCGCGCTGACGGAGGTGACACCGGGAATCACCTCGGCGTCGAAGCGATCGGCCAGCCTCTTGTGCATGTGCATGTAGGAGCTGTAGAAGAGCGGATCGCCGGCGGCGAGCAACGCGACGGTTCGACCGGCCGCGAGGTGAACTGCCAGCCGTGCGGCAGCCGCTTCGTAGAATTCGTCCATCGCGCCCTGGTATCCGCCGGGATGATCAACGGTCTCGGTGGTCACGGGGTAGACGAGGTGTTCTTCGATCTGTCCTTCGCGCATGTACGGCGCTGCAACTCCGCGGGAGATGCTCTTGCCGTGCCTCGCGGAGTGGAACGCAACCACATCGGCCTCGCCGATGACGCGGGCGGCCTTGACGGTCACCAATTCGGGATCGCCGGGGCCGATACCGACACCCCAGAGCTTGCCTGCACTCATTCGACTTCGCTCGCAATCGCATTGACGACGGCCGCGGTGATCGCGCTGCCGCCGCGTCGGCCGCGGAGAACGAGATGATCGATCCCGCTGGCGTGTTCGATGAGGGCTTCCTTCGACTCGGCAGCGCCGATGAAGCCGACCGGACCTCCGACGATGGCGGCCGGACGGGGTGCGCCAGCTTCGATGAGGTTCAGGAGATGGAACAGTGCGGTGGGTGCGTTTCCGATCGCGACAACAGCGCCCTCGAGCTTGGCTCCCCACAGTTCGAGAGCAGCCGCCGAGCGAGTGTTGTCGATGGTCGACGCCAGCACGGGAACCCGCGGATCGCCGAGGGTGCAGATGACGTCGTTACCGGCGGGCAGACGCTTGCGCGTGATGCCGGCAGCCACCATCTGGGCGTCGCAGAAAATCGGCGCGCCGTCGCGCAGAGCTGCGCGCGCAGCCGAGACGACACCGGGTGTGAAGGCGACGTCGTCGACGAGATCGACCTGGCCACTTGCATGAATCATGCGCACTACAGCTTGCGAGACATCCGCCGGGAAACGGCTCAGGTCGGCTTCGGCCCGAATGGTGGCAAAGGACTGGCGATAGATTTCCGCGCCGTCACGGATGTACTCGATCATGTGCCACACGATAGAGGCATCACCGATCGGCCGGATTCACCCGGTAACCGTCACCCGTCGCAATCACATCCGCTACGTCCCCGCGGGGACGTCCGCAGCTGCGGTCGCACCCGGCCCAGTGCTGGCGCCCGACGACGGGCAGTTCTGCCTGCTCGACGGCGGTGATTGCGTCGGTGCGCACATCGGCGAGCGACTTCTCGCATCCCGGGCTTCCGGTGCAGGCGGTGACGTCGAGCCACGGTGAGTTCTCGTCGAAGATCAACCCCATCGGCGCCAACACCCGGACTACCTGCTCGGCAGCCCATTCGTCGAGGTCGAAGATGTGCACCGATCGCCACGGCGTCACGACAACGGGCTTGTCGACGGCGGCCAGGAACTCGGCCAGCCGAGCGTCCAGCAGCCCGAATCGCAAGCCTCCGCCCAGGGCTACGGTCCCGTCGCGCTGCTCGAGCCAGCCGATGGTGGGCCGTGCATCCGGCGTGAGGTCCGCAGCACCGGTGGACTCGGCGCTCAGACCCAGCTGCTCGAGGGTGCGTTCGATACCGTCCGGAACCTCGGCCAGGCGCCAGTGCTTGTCGCGGACGTCGAGGAATGATCGAGCCGCCTCGAGGAGCAATTCGACGGCGTCATCCGCCTGGACGCGGTGAGTGGTGTGGTGACCGGCGAGCACCAGTGAATGCTCGGTGGCGCTGCGCGCATGGAGCCCGAAATCGCCCCGTAGCCCGGTGATGTCTCCGCGCCCGTCGTCAAGGGTGAACAGCGTTCGCCCTGGCAGATCCGCCAATGCCTGATCCGCTTGGATCGCCGAATCGAGCCGATGGACCAGTTCACGAATGTCGGCGACGCCCCCGATACGGCCGGACAGTGGGGACGCGAGGATGTTGCGCACTCGCTCGTGCGTCGCGGACGGCAGCAGGCCGGCCGAAGCGATTCGCGACGCGAAGGCTTCGGGGTCCGAGACCGAGCGCAGTTGGACGTTGCCCCTCGAGGTGAGTTCCATCTGCCCGTTGCCGAGATCGCGCGCTGCGTCGGCGAGCGTCTGCAATTGGACCGGGGTGAGGAGTCCGCCGGGTAGGCGCACGCGTGCCAGTGCGCCGTCGGCGGCGTGGTGAACTTGCAGTGCACCCGGGCACGCGTCTGGCTGTGAACGGTCCGTGGGCATGGCTCCAGGGTACGACCTGTCATGAGTGCCTTCTGCGGACCGGTAGCATCACCACCACCAGTGACGGCAGTTGAGGAAACCGGTGAAAGTCCGGTGCGGTCGCGCCACTGTGAGTGTTGCTCGAGCGGGACGTGTTTCCGCTCGGAAACACGAGTCAGACCCTCAACCGCCGTCGATGACAGATCTGTGCCACGGGGCGCGAAACCCCAGGAAGGCTTCACCCGTGATTCTTCTGCTCTCCACGTCCGACACCGATCTGCTGAGCGCTCGCGCCAGCCAGGAAGCCGGCGACGGCGTCTCCTATCGCTGGGCCAACCCCTCACGCTTGCTGGTCTCGGAGGACTTGCCGCCCTTGCTCGACGGCGTCGACCTCGTGATCGTTCGTATCCTCGGCAGCCGTCGCAGCTGGGAAGACGGCCTGGACATGGTCCTCGCCTCCGGACTCCCCGTAGTCGTTCTCGGCGGCGAGCACGCGCCGGATGCCGACCTCATGGAGTGCTCGACGGTCTCCGCCGGCGTTGCTGCCGAGGCGCACAACTACCTGGCTGAGGGTGGCACGCAGAATCTGGCACAGCTGCACCACTTCCTCTCCGACACCGTCCTGCTCACCGGTCACGGTTTCGAGCCGCCGGCTCACCTGCCTTCCTGGGGAATCGCTGATTTCGCGCCCGATCTCGACTCGGCGAGCGGTCCCGTCATCGCAGTGCTGTACTACCGCGCCCAGCATTTGGCCGGAAACACCCGGTATATCCAGGCGTTGTGCGACGCGGTCGCCGAGGCCGGTGGCACCGCGCTCCCGATCTACTGCGCATCTCTGCGAACCGCAGAAGCCGAACTTTTGAGCACGCTCCGCCGCGCCGACGCCATGGTCGTGACAGTTCTTGCTGCCGGCGGCACCAAGCCCGCCACCGCGTCCGCTGGTGGGGACGACGAAGCCTGGGACGTCGCCGCACTCGCTGCACTCGACGTCCCGATCCTGCAGGGGCTGTGCCTGACCAGTAGCCGCGCCACCTGGGACGAGAACGACGACGGACTGTCGCCTCTCGACGTCGCGACGCAGGTGGCGGTGCCGGAGTTCGACGGTCGCATCATCACCGTCCCGTTCTCCTTCAAGGAAATCGACTCCGACGGGCTGTCCACGTACGTCCCCGATGTCGAGCGCGCTGCCCGTGTCGCCGGCATCGCTGTCCGTCACGGCAAGCTTCGCCACATTCCGACCACCCAGCGTCGCGTTGCTCTGATGCTCTCGGCGTACCCGACCAAGCACGCCCGTATCGGCAACGCCGTCGGCCTCGACACTCCGGCGAGCGCAATCGATCTGCTCACCGAAATGCGTTCTGCCGGTTACGACCTCGGTCCGGTCGACGGCCCTGACGCAGTTCCCGGCCTGGCAGCCAAGGACGGCGATGCGCTGATCCACGCCCTGATCGCGGCCGGCGGCCAGGATCCCGACTGGCTCACTGCCGAGCAGCTAGAGGGCAATCCGATCCGCATCTCGGCAGCGAAGTACCGCGACTGGTTCGCCACCCTGCCCGAGGAACTGCGCAGCGGTGTCGAAGAACACTGGGGTGCAGCGCCCGGCGAGCTGTACGTCGATCGCTCGCAGGATCCGGACGGCGAAATCGTCATCGCGGCACTGCGATTCAACAACATCGTGCTCATGGTCCAGCCGCCGCGGGGATTCGGTGAGAAGCCCGTCGCGATCTACCACGACCCGGATCTGCCGCCGAGCCACCACTACCTCGCGGCCTACCGCTGGATCGCTGCCACCCCGGACAACGGCGGATTCGGCGCCGACGCCGTTGTGCACCTCGGCAAGCACGGCAACCTCGAATGGTTGCCGGGCAAGACACTCGGCATGTCCAGCAATTGCGGCACCGACGCAGCGCTCGGCGACCTGCCGCTGATCTACCCGTTCCTGGTCAACGACCCTGGCGAAGGAACACAGGCCAAGCGTCGTGCTCACGCGACGCTCGTCGATCATCTGATCCCGCCGATGGCCCGTGCCGAAAGCTACGGCGACATCTCCCGCCTCGAGCAACTGCTCGACGAGCACTCCAACATTTCCGCACTCGATCCGTCCAAGCTCCCGGCTATTCGCCAGCAGATCTGGACACTGATGCGTGCCGCCAAGATGGACCACGACCTCGGCCTCGCCGAGCGGCCTGAAGAAGACGTGTTCGACGACATGCTCCTGCACGTCGACGGTTGGCTGTGCGAGATCAAGGACGTCCAGATCCGCGACGGTCTGCACATTCTCGGCCGTGCACCCCAGGGCGACGCCGAAATCGAACTGGTCCTCGCCATGCTGCGTGCCCGTCAGATGTGGGGCGGCGAACAGAGCGTCCCCGGTTTGCGTGAAGCACTCGGGCTCAGCGAAGACGGCGACGAGTCGCGCAGCCGTGTCGACGACGTCGAGGAAAAGGCGCACGCTCTGGTTCGCGGCATGTACGACGCCGATTGGAACCCCGCTGCGGCAGAACAACTCAGCGACGACGAGACCGTCGTGAAGATCCTGCAGTTCGCGGCCACCGAAGTGGTTCCGCGTCTGCGGCAGACGGACAACGAGATCAAGCAGGTCCTGCACGCGCTCGACGGCGGATTCATCGCCGCGGGTCCGAGCGGTTCGCCGCTGCGCGGCCTGATCAACGTTCTTCCCACTGGTCGTAACTTCTACTCCGTCGACCCCAAGGCAGTTCCTTCACGTCTGGCGTGGGAGACCGGTCAGGCGATGGCCGAGTCGCTCGCCGCTCGCTATCTCGCCGATCACGGCGAATACCCGCGCTCGGTGGGTCTGTCGGTGTGGGGAACCGCCGCCATGCGTACCTCCGGCGACGACATCGCCGAAGTGTTCGCGCTCCTCGGTGTTCGCCCCGTCTGGGACGAAGCAAGCCGACGCGTCGTCAACCTCGAAGTCATCGATCTCGAAGAACTCGGCCGCCCGCGCATCGACGTCACCGTCCGCATCTCCGGATTCTTCCGTGATGCGTTCCCGCACGTGCTCGCACTGCTCGACGACGCCGTTCAGCTGGTCGCGGCACTGGACGAGACGGACGAGCAGAACTACGTGCGCGCCCACTCACAGGCCGACCTTGCCGAGCACGGCGACGCCAGGCGTGCGACCACCCGTATCTTCGGTTCGAAGCCCGGAACCTACGGCGCCGGACTGCTGCAACTCATCGACTCCAAGACCTGGCGCGGTGACGACGACCTCGCCGAGGTGTACACCAACTGGGGCGGCTTCGCGTACGGCCGTGGGCTCGACGGAATCCCGGCAGCCGACGACATGCGCAGTGCTTACCGTCGAATCAACGTGGCGGCCAAGAACACCGACACACGTGAGCACGACATCGCCGATTCGGACGACTACTTCCAGTACCACGGCGGCATGGTTGCCACCGTGCGCGCGCTGACCGGAAAGTCGCCCGAGGCATATATCGGCGACAGCACTAGGCCGGAATCGGTTCGCACACGCACACTTTCGGAAGAGACCGCACGTGTCTTCCGGGCGCGCGTGGTCAATCCCCGCTGGCTCGACGCGATGCGCCGTCATGGGTACAAGGGTGCCTTCGAGATGGCGGCCACGGTCGACTACCTCTTCGGGTACGACGCCACCACCAACGTGGTCGCGGACTGGATGTACGAAAAGCTCGCCGAGACCTACGTTCTGGACGAGCAGAACCAGAAGTTCATGACGCAATCCAACCCGTGGGCACTACACGGAATCGCCGAGCGGCTCCTCGAAGCCGCCGAGCGCAACATGTGGGAGCACCCCGAGCAGAAGACACTCGACGGCTTGCGTCAGGTGTACCTCGAAACCGAAGGCGAACTCGAGGGGGAGTAAACCTCGATCACCGGCAGGTCCGGGCGCTGAAGTGCTTCAGCGTCCGGACTTGATGATCTGAGCGATGTTCCGCTCCGCCAGAGCAGTGATTGTCAGTGACGGATTGACGGTGCCGGTGCTGCCCGGAATAGCAGCGCCGTCCATCACGTACAGGCCGTCGTAGCCCTTGACTCGCCCGTAGCTGTCAGTGGCCTTGCCCAGAACCGCACCGCCGAGGGGATGCGCGGTGAACGAGGAATTGACGTCCTTCGCGAACGGCAAGGCGGACGGCAGCGTGGTGCCGGCGAAGGCCATCTTGTTCTGGACGGCGCGCAGGGCCTCGACGGTGGCGTCGTTGCCGTTCTTCGGCCAGTTCAGCACCACCCGATCGTTGCCCCCGTCGTAGGCGAAGTCGGCGCGCTGCGAATCGAGGGTCATACCCAAGGTTCCGAGCATGCCGATGTTGACGGGTAGGCCGGGGACGTACCAGTTTTCCAGGGAGAGTGGCATTCCCGACTCGTCGACGATGCGTGATGCCGACGGTGCGGCTTGCGCAGTGCCGTCACTGAAGCCGAACGAGCGCACCATCCCGGCGTCGCCGTTCGTTCCCCAGCCCTTACCGACGTGTTCGTTGAGGTTCGGCAGCGCGCCCGTCGCCTGGGCGCGTACCAACAGTTCGGACGTGCCGATCGAGCCGGCGCCGAGGAACAGACGGTCACAGGTAAGAGTCTTCCGGGCCAGAACGCCACCCGTCGGATCCGTCGATTCGACGTCGACGACGTAGCGTCCATCACGTTCGCGACTGATCGCGAGCACCTGATGTCCGTAACAGACGGTGGCTCGTCCGGTGGCTTCGGCGGCAGGAATGTAGTTCTGTGTGAGGTCGAACTTCGCGCCGTTGGAGTTACCCATGTTGCTGTCACCGACAGTGGCCGAGGCTCGGGTTCGGCCGTCGAGTTCTGAGCGCACCACGTCCCAGTTCCAGATCCCGTCGATCCGCTGCGGATCGAATCCGGCACGACGAGCGTCCTGATCCCAACGACGCGAGTGGCCGAAATTCGGGGTTTGGTAAATGTCTTCGGGCAACGGGCTCAGACGCAGCATCTGGCGCACCTTGGGGTACCAGGTGGACGCCATCTCGTCGTAATCGAGGGAGTTGCCGAAGACTGCGTCGAAGAATCGGCGCTCGGGCGCGATCATCACGCCGGTGAAGATGATGGAACCACCGCCGACTGCAGCGCCGCGCCAGACCGAGATGTGTTCGTAGTCGGTGGCATCGAGGACGCCGCTGAAGTAGTCGCACACCACCGGGAGTCCGGTGAGGTTGGTGAACGATGTGCGCCGGAAAACTCCGCGGCCGTCGGCCAGCATGTCGGAGGTGTGAATCTCCCGCTGCGGATCATGCGGCCATCGGAGTCCGCGTTCGAGGATGGTGACCTGGGTGCCGCTCTGCGCCAACCGGAGAGCGGTCGCGCTGGCGCCGAAACCTGACCCGATGACGATGGCTTCGGAATGTTCCGGGGGAGTGGGCGAGGGTACGAACAACTCGGGGACGAGTGCGCGGTAGTGATCGGCACCCATCGGTAGCGCACGAAGAGGCGCGGGGGCGGCGTGGCTGATCGAGGTCGACATGAGCGGTGTCGCGGCTGCAACTGCTGCCCCCACTCCGGCCGCTTTGAAAAAGTCACGACGCTGCATGTCACGACGCTGCATGTGTTTGTTCGACTCCCCAGTTCGACGATTTGCCTCAGAATAACTCGAGATGGAGGTTGGGGACGAAACGGCATGTTGGATGTGCGCAGAAACCGGATAAAACGTGCATAAGTGGCATGTTTCAGCCGATTGTGGAAGGTCGCCGGATAGTCGCCGAGGCTCATCGGTGTCCAGTGAGAGGTTCCCGCCCCTATCCTCGAGGAGTGAACTCCGACTTCAAGCGCGTCTCCGAGGCCAAGTACGTCCTACTCACGACCTTCCGCAAGGACGGAACGCCGGTGGCGACGCCGCTCTGGGCCGCGCCGGACGGCGACAAGCTCCTGATGTGGACCGTCACCGATTCCTACAAGGTCAAGCGCATCAAGCGAAACCCCTCGGTCACAGTCGCCGCGTGTGACGCGCGGGGAAATCCGAAGGGTGAACCGGTTGCCGCCGTCGCCGAGATCCTCGACGCGCCGGGCACCGATCATGCTCGCGACGCGATCGCGCGTCGCTACGGAATCCTTGGCTGGATCACCATGAAAGGCAGTCTCCTGCGCCGCGGCAAGACCGGAACGATCGGACTTGCCATCACTGCAGCTTGACCGCGTCAGTTGCCGAGCAGATCGTCCAACGCTGAATCGAACCGCGGATAGGTGAAGGGGAAGCCGTTGTCCGTCAGCACTTTCGACACGGCGTGACGACCCGTCAGGCCCAAGGCAGCGTCGCTGCGCAGCAGGAACGCGCCGAATCTGACCATGACAGCGGGCGTCGGCGGTGCAGGTGGCCGGTGAAGGTGCTTGCGCAGCCCGGCCATCAGTTCTGAATTGCGGACGGGATCCGGGGCAGTCGCGATGACCACGCCCGAGGCAGC
The DNA here is from genome assembly GCF_030056745.1 of Rhodococcus sp. IEGM 1406. Taxonomy (NCBI): domain Bacteria; kingdom Bacillati; phylum Actinomycetota; class Actinomycetes; order Mycobacteriales; family Nocardiaceae; genus Rhodococcus; species Rhodococcus sp. IEGM 1406. Next base: position 141,300 of record NZ_JASHKO010000002.1, read on the forward strand.
CGAATCGGGTTCGAGGGTCCAACGAACGATCGACAGCCAGTCGTCGATGTGAATCCAACTTGTCCATTGTCGACCTGACGCAACGCGTCCGCCCAGACCGAGACGTACGAGCAACAGGAGTCGCTCTAGCGCCGGTGTGCCCTTCTCCAATACGACGCTGGTTCGCAGGATCACTACTCGTGACGTGTTTGCTCCCTCGACCGCTGCCTCCCAGTCCTTTGCGACGTCGGTCATCTGAGGTGGTCCGTCAGCGAGTGGGGAAGCCTCGTCGAGTCGGGTCTCTCCGGCGTCGCCGTAGATTGCGAGCGTGCTCGCTTGGATCCACACCGGAACAGGGTGCGCCAGTAGTTTCGACGCTTCGACCAGCGCGCGGGTCGGACCGACTCGGGAGTTGGTGAGCAGTGCGATGTTTGCCGGGGTGGGTCGGCGATCGACCAACTCGCCGGCCAGATTGATCACCGCGGCGCCGTCGAGTTCTCCTGCCCAGTCGCCGACCGTGACACCGTCCCACTGAACCTGCCTGTGCCCGCCGGGTTTCGGTGACCGAGTCAGGACCACGACGTCATACCCACGGTCGGCGAGATCGTCGCTGATTCGGCGGCCGAGAGCGCCGGTGCCGCCGGCGATCACGACCTTCGTCATCACTGCGCCTGGCTGACCGAGGACATGCGGAAGTCGGGAATCCGCATGGGCGGCATGGCCGTGCGGGTGAACCAGTCTTTCCACTCGCGGGGAAGCGTGATCTCGGTGCGTCCAGCCTCGGTGACCCGCCGCAGGAGATCGAGCGGGCTCTCGTTGAAACGGAAGTTGTTGACGGCGCCGACGATCTTGCCGTCCTCGATCAAATACACCCCGTCACGGGTGAGTCCGGTCAACAGCAGCGTCGTCGGATCCACCTCACGGATGTACCAGAGGGTTGTGAGCAGTAGCCCCTTCTCGGTACCTGCGATCATGTCCTCGATCGAGGTGTCGTCACCACCGGTCAGGATGAGATTGTCGCCGGGAACTGCGACAGGTCGACCGAATTCTCGTGCAGCGTGGCGCGGGTACGCCAGTGCATTGACGACGCCGTCTCGGACCCAGTCGACGGGTTCGATCTCCATACCGTTGTCGAACAGTGAGACGGATTCACTCGACGACGTCGTGATCACGAACGGCGCGGACTGCAAGCCCTCGGCGCGGGGGTCGGAGGTGAGTGTCAGTGGCAATCCGAGCTTCTCGCCGATCCGGGTACCACCGGTGGTGGAAAGTGCGGTGTGGCCCTCTTCGGCGCCGCGCCCCTCCATGGTCCACATCAGATAGATCATCAGGTCCGCGACAGCCGAAGGCGGAAGAATCGTCTCGTAGCGGCCGGCGGGCAGACTGACCGAATTTTCCGCCCAATCGAGTCGAGTGGTCAACTGCGACAAAAGGTTCGGCGCTGAAATGTCAGTGAAATCGACAGTTCCGGATCCGACCCAGGCGCTGGCGTCGCCGCGCTTGCCGTTGATCTCCACGGAGCCGGTGGCCTGAGCCGTTCTACGTCGCACGCCCGTCGAAGTTCCGAGCCAGGTGGTGTGCAACTGGTGGTGAGCGAAGCCGAACAACTGGTCATCACCGTCGAAGGCCGTGGACAGGTCGGCAGCCAACTGCGCAAAGACACCGATGTCGGTCAGGGCGGCCGGCAGGTCCCAGTCGGTCTCTGCCGCCGACTGCGTGATCAGGTCGGACGCGTCGTCAGCCGGAGTGGCTGTGCGCGCAGCCTGTTCGCTTGCCTGTACGAGTGCGGAAATCTGCTCCGGATCGACACTGCTGGAACTGACAGTGCCCACCTTCGCGATGTCACCCTCGCGCACGATCGAGATCACCGTCCACGTCCGGGACAGCGAAACTCCGTTGGTGGTCATCGAATTGTTGGCCCACCGCAGCGACGCCTCACTCGCATCGGTCACGATCACCAACGATTCGTCTACCGTCCTCGCGGCCAATGCACGCTCGACGACCTGCTGCGGATCGATCACTGCTGAGCCTCCGAACGAGTATTGAGGATGTTGACTCCGCGGAACAGAGCGGACGGGCAGCCGTGGCTGACCGCCGCAACCTGACCGGGTTGCGCCTTGCCGCAGTTGAATGCGCCCTGCAGGCGCCAGGTCGACTCACCGCCAACGGCTTCCATCGAGCCCCAGAAATCCGTCGTCGTCGCCTGATACGCCACGTCACGCACCTGACCGTCGAGCTTTCCGTCACGGATCTTGAAGAACCGCTGACCGGTGAACTGGAAGTTGTAGCGCTGCATGTCGATCGACCAGGACTTGTCACCGACGACGTAGATGCCGTTCTCGACTCGCGAGATCAGGTCTGCGGTCGAGGTGTCCGTAGAAGGGTCGGGGGAGAGCGAGACGTTGGCCATTCGCTGGATGGGAACGTGATGTGCGGAGTCGGCGTACGAGCAGCCGTTGGAACGCGTCAGCCCCAGCCTCGGCGCGAACACGCGGTCTAGTTGATACCCGACCAGTGTTCCGTCTGCCACCAGATCCCACCGTTGAGAGGCGACGCCGTCGTCGTCGAATCCGACGCTGGCCAGGCCGTGCTCTTCGTTACGATCGGCGGTCACGTGCATGAGTGGCGTTCCGTATTTCAGCGTTCCCAGCTTGTCCGGCGTCGCGAACGACGTACCGGCGTAGGCCGCTTCGTAGCCGATCGCCCGGTCGTATTCGGTGGCGTGTCCGATGGATTCGTGGATCGTGAGCCACAGATTGGTCGGATCGATCACGAGGTCGGTCGGACCTGCTTCGACAGTGGGCGCCTTGGTCTTCTCGGCCAGCCACTCCGGGATCTGCGCGAGCTCTTCACCCCAGTTCCATGTGCTCTCCGCCCCGAGGTACTCCCATCCGCGACCTACCGGCGGCGCCAAGGTGCGCATCGATTCGAAGCTGCCGGCCGATTTGTCGACGGCGGTCGCCTCGAACTCGGGGTGCAGACGCACCCGTTGCTGGGTGATCGACGAACCGGCCAGATCCGCGTAGAAAGTCTGCTCCTTGACCTGGAGGACACTCGCCGTGACGTGATCCACACCGTCAGCGGCTTGAAGCCGTCCGGAGTAGTCGACCAGCAGCGCTACCTTGTCGGCCGTCGGTGTCGCGAAGGGATCTTCGAGGTACGGGGACACCCACGTCGCGTCGGCGTAGACGGGTTCGTCGGCGAGGGTGACCGGATCCCGATTGAGCGAGCGTAATGCCTTCGCAACCTCGACCGCTTGGCGTGCCAGCGCAGCCGCGACGTCAGGGGATACCTCGGCGTGCGAGGCGAATCCCCACGTGCCGTCGACGATCACACGGACGGCGACCCCGATCTCGTCTCCGTCGGACACCGCCTGAACTACGCCGTCGCGCAAGCGGATCGACTGTGTGAGCACGCGGTGGACACGAACATCGGCGTGCTGAGCGCCGGCTGTTCTCGCTGCCGACAGCGCCGCATCAGCGACAGCTCGCAGCGGGAGGGCGAGGAAATCTGCATCGACATCTCGGGTGACGGTCACGCACACGACGCTAGCCGACGACCGCCGATCTCAACCGAACTGCTGCCATCCGAGGCGAATCACCATGGCGATCACGACCACCAACAGCGTGATCCGGACGAATCCGGATCCCTTGCTCAGCGCCATCCGCGAACCGATGACCGCGCCGAGCACGTTGCACACCGCCATCGCCAAACCCAAACTCCACCAGACATGCCCGGTGACGGCGAAGTAGGCGAGCGCGCCGAAATTGGAACCGAGATTGATCACCTTCGCCATGGCTGCGCTTCGAACGAATTCGGTTCCGAGGAAGGTGGCGAAGCTGATGATGAGGAAAGTGCCGGTGCCGGGTCCGAGCAGACCGTCGTAAAGCCCGATGAGTCCGGCGGAGAGCAGCAAGACGAGGACGGTCTTGCGCTGCGTCGGACGATGAGTGGCGATCGTGGTGCCCAGCGTCGGCCGCATTGTCACGAAGACGGCGACAGCGACGAGTACGACCATCACGATCGGAATGAAGTACTTCTTGTCGATCAGTGAAACGGCCGCCGCCCCGCACGCGGACGTCACCGCTGCCAAGGCGGCTGCCGGCGCCATCTGCCGCCATTGCATCGGGATTCGACGCGAGAACGTGTACACCGCAGCACTCGTCCCGGTGAATGCCGTCAGTTTGTTGGTGGCCAGTGCGGCCTGCGGGGTCAATTGCGGGGCGACCAGAAAGAGCGCGGGCAACAGAATCAATCCGCCGCCGCCGACGACGGCGTCCACCCAACCCGCCGCCGTTGCTGCCGTCATCAGCAGTCCCCAATCAGCAATATCCACGGCGGTGACTCTTTCACAGCTGTGACACTCTTGAGCACATGCGGAGGTTCAGCCTGTGGCTGCGAGGAAAGCCGATGATCGCGGACAGCGCGCTGGCGCTCGTGTTCTTCGCGCTCGAGGTAGTCACGTTCGTCAGTTCGCCGCGTGAGGAGCGGTGGCCTCAGCTCGTCGTCGGATTTCTGATCTGCCTTCCCGTCGTGTGGCGTCGCAAATATCCGCGTGTGTCCGCTGCGTCCATATTGTCGATGTCGTACTTCGCGACCCTGATGATGTGGGCGACCGGGGATCCGGCTGCGGAACATCCAGGCCTGCTGGCGCTCGGAGTTTCGCTCTACACACTCGTTGCGTACGTCGATCGGCGTACCGGGGCGATATTCGCGTGCTTCCTTGCCCTGGACATGACTTTCTCGTTGCTCGTCATCCGCCAAGACGTGATCCTGACGATCATCATCGCGACGCTGCTCTATGCGCTGGCCTGGATCACCGCCGAGTTCTTGAGCGCGCGACGTGCCTACGACGAGGAAGTGGCCGCCAGACTCGAAGTGGCCGAATACGAACGGGACCGCCGCGCCGAGGATGCGGTGGCGACGGAAAGAACCCGGATCGCCCGCGAACTCCACGACGTCGTCGCACACGCGGTCAGCGTGATGATCGTTCAGGCGGACGGCGCCTCGTACGCCGTCGATTCCAATCCGGCGTTGGCGAAGAAGGCGCTCGGCAATATCTCCAGCACCGGACGTGATGCGCTTGCCGAGCTTCGCCGGACCGTCTCGCTTCTGCGCACCGAGGTCAGTAGCGATTTGATGCCGCAACACGGAACGGCCGGCATCGCCAAGGTCGTCGAGATGATGCGTGCCGCCGGTCTCGGCGTGCGCCTAGAGCTGACCGGCGAGCTCGACGACGTCAGTCCATCGGTCAGCCTGGGCATTCATCGCCTCGTTCAGGAATCACTGACCAATGTCCTCCGCCACGCCGGCGCGAACCCGAAGGCCCGAGTCACCGTGCGCCGCACCGAGACCGCGGTACTGCTCGAGGTCGTCGACAACGGAACGTCGAGCTCGACCTTCGCTCACGGTTCGGGCAACGGACTGGTCGGCATGCGTGAGCGGGTGGCGGTACTGCACGGGACACTCGAGACGGGACGACGCCCCGACGGCAGTTGGCGTGTGTACGCAGAGTTGCCGCTCGAGATCCACGATTGATACCGGCTCGCCGCAATCGCATTGGCACCGACGTCTCAGGCCCGATAGGTTTACGCCGTGCCCATCACCGTGCTGCTAGTCGACGACCAGGAACTCATGCGGATGGGCCTGAACATGGTGCTCGAAGCACATGAGGACATCTCGGTCATCGGTGAGGCCGGTGACGGAGCCGCGGCGGTCGCAGCGGCGGTGGCGCTGAAGCCTGACGTCGTGTTGATGGATGTGCGGATGCCGATTGTCGACGGGGTGAAAGCGACGGAGCAGATTCTTGCCTCCGGGATCGAATCCAGGGTCCTGGTGATGACGACGTTCGACCTGGACGAACACGCGCTCGGCGCCCTGCGTGCCGGAGCGAGTGGGTTTCTTCTCAAGGACACCCCGCCCGAGGACCTCGTGTCGGCTATCCGCAGCGTGGCGGCCGGTGATGCGGTTGTTTCCCCGAAGGTGACACGTCGTCTGCTGTCGAGGTTCATCGTGGACGGTCCGGCGCCGCGACGCGATCCGGTGGTTCTCGACGTCCTGACCGAACGCGAACGCGAAGTCCTCGGGCACGTGGCCACGGGACTGTCGAACATCGAGATCGCACAGCAGCTGTACCTGTCCGAATCGACGATCAAGTCGCACGTCGGACGCATTCTGACCAAACTCGATCTGCGTGATCGTGTGCAGGCGGTGGTGCTGGCCTACGAGACCGGACTGGTGACTCCGGGCGCGTAGGCCAGCCGCCTGTCAGGCAGCGAGCGTTTCGGTCTGCTCAGGCATCAAAAGCGCCCACTGTTGGCAGCACGATGCAGGTCTTCCCGTCTGCGTAATCGACATTGCCGAACAGAGCGGCAAACACCTTGCCGTCGCCGGTGTCGACGACCTTCGAGAGCAACGGCGTATCGAGTACGGGCAACTTCTCGTCCAACGGGACGATGCCACCCTTGAAGGTGCCGACGTTGATCCAGGCAACACTCAACCCTGAGGTCTTGGGTATGCCGACGTAACCCGGGATTGCCTGGAACCGGAGATGGTCGGCCTCGACCCACGGCGGCAACGGGAAGTTCGGACCGGCCTGTGCGGAGCTGAGGGTGACGGTGACAGGTTCACCGGCCACGCCACACCCGACTGTCGGTGCGGGGTACATGAACGATTGCGGCTTGGTGACGCCGATGTCCGGGAGATCGAGGGCGGTCGTGATCTGATCAGCGCCTGCCGTGCCGATCAACTGCTGAACAGCAGCAGAGGCTTCGGGGGAGATGGCTGCGGCCTGCGCGATCAGCGCGGCAATTCCTTCGGGTACTACCGGTTCTGCGGCCGCGGTTCCCGCGCTGATCATCGTGCTGCCGGCGGTGAGTGCCACGACGGCGGCAGTGCCGGCGATGGCAGCGGGAATGCGTCGGGCGAGTGTCTTGCCGGGGAGTCGGCTCATGTCGGGCTCCTTCATTTCATGAGGCCGGGAAATGCGGCCCGAAGTGACTTGACCATGCGAATAGTCTCAACGTCAACTTGAGGTTTAGAATCGTTAGCGGAGCGTTAGTTAACGCCAGGCAAGTCGCACGTGCGCGAGAGAAGGCCCGTGTGACTCACGGCACTCGCCTGTTTTGCACCTCTGCGTCGTTGTCGGGAGAAAATCCGGCCCCTCGAGCGTTGAACGGATAGACCGTCTGAAAGGGGACGTCATGATCGCCGCCGTATTCCTCCTCTACGTGATCGTCGAGATCGCCGCATTGGTCATCGTGGGCAACGCCATCGGTGTCGCCTGGACAGTGCTGCTGTTTCTCGCCGGTTCGCTTGTCGGATTGATCCTCATGCGTTCGCAGTGGCGACGAGTCATGGACGGATTCCGCAAGGCAACGAGGGGTGAGGGATCGCCGTCACTGGCGGTCGCCGACGGCGCCTTGGTCGCGGCGGGCTCCGCGTTGATGTTCGTACCCGGACTCGTGACTTCCGTTCTGGGCCTTCTGCTTCTGATTCCGCCGACCCGGTGGGCGCTCCGCCCGCTTGCGGTGCTCCTGGCAGGCAAGCGCGCAGCAGCATTTGCCGCCGGTGGTGACGCCTTCGCCGGAACCGTCGGCTACGCGGCGCGCATGCGCGGAAACGGCGAGGTGATCGACGGCGAGATCATCGTCGAGACACCCGAAACCACCGAGTACGTAGCAAGCAACGGCAAGGAACTGGTCCTCGAGGGTGAGATTCTGGACACGGATACACCCACCCGTTCGCGGGGGCCGCAGTACTAACAGGCAGACTGGGTGCTCGTGACTACTCGTCTGCTGGTCAACGGCCGGATCTACAGTTCATTTGCACCTGACGCGACCTCGATCGCCATCACCGACGGCACCGTCGTGTGGGTCGGCGACGAGCGCGCCGGACGGGCGTTGCACCCCGCCGCGGAGATCGAAGACCTGGGCGGTGCGTTTGTCACTCCCGGGTTCGTCGACACCCACGTCCATATCACTGCATTGGGACTCAATCTCGTCGGTCTGGATCTCGTGGGCGCGAACTCACTGGACGAATGCCTCTCGCGAGTACGAACATTCGCAGCGGCAAACCCCGAAACTGCCCATCCCGACGCAGTCATCTGGGGACATGGTTGGGATGACACCGAGTGGGCAGATCAGACGCCGCCTTCGACCGCGGATCTCGACGCGGCTGCCCCTGGCCGCAAGGTGTATCTCTCGCGGATCGACGTTCACTCGGCCGCGTGCTCGAGCGCATTACGCGACGGGATCTCCGGCCTCGCCGACACTGCCGGATACTCGGCCGACGGCCCGCTGACCTTCGACGCACACCACCTGGCGCGCAATGCGGCTCGGAACCTGCTGACCGAATCTCAGCGCGCGTCTGCTCGTACCGCGGCGCTCGATCTGTGCGCCTCCCGCGGGATCGTCGCAGTGCACGAGTGCGGCGGACCGGACATCTCGGGACTGACCGATTTCCAGGAACTACTGGCCCACGACCACGGAGTGGAGGTTCGGGGTTACTGGGGTGAGCGCGTCGACACCGAAGAGGATGCTCGCGCACTCCTCGACAAAACCGGAGCAGACGGACTCGGCGGGGATCTCTTCATCGACGGTTCGCTCGGTTCGCATACCGCGTGGCTGCTCGAACCCTATGCAGACCAACCTGATTCGACGGGCAACGCCTATCTCGACGTCGACGCGATCGCCGCACACATCCGGGCCTGCACCCTCGCGGGTGTCCAGGCCGGCTTCCATGCCATCGGCGACGGTGCCGTCTCGTCGGCAGCGGCCGCGTTCCGCAAGGTCGCCGACGAACTGGGTGGCCCCAAGGTCGCCGCGTTGGGTCACCGCCTCGAGCACGCGGAAATGATGTCGATGGCCGACGCGGAAACCTTCGCGGCCTTGGGTGTCATCGCGAGCGTCCAACCGGTGTTCGACGCACTGTGGGGCGGTACCGACGGTCTGTACGCCACGCGCCTGGGAGTCGACCGCGCAGCAGCGTTGAATCCGTTTGCACCTGCTGCCGGTAAGGGTGTCTCGCTCGCATTCAGCTCCGATGCCCCGGTCACCCCCATCGAGCCGTGGGCGATGCTGCGCGCCGCTGTCCAGCACCGCACCGACGGAAGTGGAATCTCACCGCGTGCGGCCTTCTCCGCCGCAACGCGCGGCGCCTGGCGCGCGGGCGGAGTGCGGGACGGCGCCGCGGGAACGCTCAATCCGGGTGCACCCGCCTCCTACGTGTTGTGGGAGGCAGGCGAACTCGAAGTCAGTGCACCGGCCGATTCGGTTCAGCGATGGTCTACCGATCCGCGCTCGCGAGTACCCGCGCTGCCCAGGCTGGCGGAAGATGCGCCGATTCCGGTCTGCATCAAGTCGGTGCATCGCGGACGCGTCGTCTACCAGCGCGGCTCGACGAGTGAGTGAGGGCGGCGCAGAGGCGCCCAGCAGCGATCGCTCCCGCGTGAACGCTGTGCTCACCGGTTCGGCATGGCTACGTTCGCTGTACGCAGCCGCAGGCGGATTCTTGATCTTCGCCGGGTTCCCACCTCGTCCGCTGTGGTTTCTGGCGCCAGTCGGGATCGCTCTTCTGACGTGCGTGTTGACGAACTTCGGTCGAGGCGGATTGCGTCTTCGTGCCGGCTTCGGTTACGGGTACCTGGCCGGTCTCGGATTCCTGGTGCCGTTGCTTCCGTGGATCGGTGTGTTCGTGGGCGCGGTCCCGTGGATCGCGTTGGCCGCGGTGGAGTCGTTGTTCATCGGACTGTTCGGGTTGCTGGCGGTACTGGTGGCGAGGTTGCCTTGGGCACCTTTGTGGATTGCCGCGACCTGGACGCTTACCGAGTGGCTTCGTTCCAGCGTCCCTTTCGGCGGATTTCCTTGGGGCAGGCTCGCATTCGGTCAATCCGAAGGGTGGCTCCTCCCACTCGCGAGTATCGGCGGTGCGCCGCTGCTCAGCTTCGCGGTGGCCCTGACCGGTACCGGCTTGGCAGCAGTCGTCGTCGCTGTCGCGGCAAAACGATGGGACCGAGGATTCTTCGGAGCCGTTGCCGCCGCCATCGTGCCCGTGATCGTTGCTCTCGTGGTGTCGCCGTTTCTTGCCACCATGGATTCCGGCGACCGAACGATCACCGTCGCCGCGATCCAGGGCAGCGTTCCGCGGTTGGGCTTGGACTTCAACTCGCAACGCAAGCAGGTCCTCGACAACCACGTCGCCGAAACCGTGAAACTGGCAGCCGAGGTGGACGCGGGCCGCGTCGATCAGCCTGACGTCGTGATCTGGCCGGAAAATGCCTCGGACATCGACCCACTGCGAAACGCCGATGCCGCGGCCGACATCACCCGAGCCTCCGAAGCGATCGGAGCCCCGATTCTTGTCGGCACCGTACTCGTGAATGCCGATCGGACGACCACCAATTCAGTGATCGTGTGGGACGGCGCCGATGGTCCTCAGGAACAGCACGACAAGAAGATCATCCAGCCGTTCGGTGAATACCTGCCATACCGAAGCTTCTTCCGGAACTTCTCCTCGTACGCCGATCGTGCGGGCAATTTCGTGCCCGGCGAGGGCAACGGCGTTGTCCACGCAGCGGGTGTACCGATCGGCGTCGCGACTTGTTACGAGGTTGCGTTCGACCGGGCGTTCCAGGAATCGGTGCGCAATGGTGCGCAGCTGCTGGCAGTACCGACCAACAACGCCACCTTCGGGGACACCGAGATGACGTATCAGCAGCTGGCAATGTCCCGTGTGCGGGCAGTCGAGCACGGCCGTGCCGTCGTTGTGGCCGCAACCAGTGGTGTCAGCGCCATCATCGCTCCCGACGGGGCAGTGACGTCGCAGACCGACCTGTTCGTGCCGGCGGCACTTGTGGCCAAGGTGCCGCTCTCGACCAGCTCCACCCTCGCTACCCGAGTAGGTCCGGCGCCGGAGATCGTGCTCAGCATCATCGCGGTCGGTGCGATTGCCATGGCGCTGGTAGCCCGGCGCCGAGATCGGGCCGAGCAATCACCTGAGGAGGCTGCGGCAATCTGACCCGAGCAACGGATATCGGGCTGCCGATGTTCCGAGGGGCGCCTACGCGGGTACTCGCTGTGCCACCCGTTCCTGCGTAAAGGCGGCCTCCTGTGACCGAGCCAGACAAGACTGAGCCAGACAAGGCCCAGCCTGAGAAGACCGAGCCCCAGACTGCAGTTCGCAAGACCAGTGTCGTCGACGCGGTGCTGCAGTCACCGCTCGCGGGGCTGTCACCGTGGATCCTGCTGTCCTTGCTCTCCGGGCCGGGAAGGTTCGAGGAATCCGCGGCCGCCGCGCTCGGGTTGTCGCTGCTGATCTTGGCGGCCAGTCACCGGCGCGGCGGCACGGTGAAGCTGTTGGAGGTCTTCGACGTCGTGTTCTTCGGCGTTCTGGCGGCCATCGGCCTCCTCGCGTCGGCGACCACGATTCGGTGGTTCGAACTCTGGGGAGGCGAACTGACCAACATCGCGCTGGTGGTCTTTGCCTTCGGATCGATCCTGCTCCGCAATCCTTTCACTTTGCAGTACGCGAAAGAGTCGACGCCTGAAGAGTATTGGACGACGCCACTGTTTCTGCGCATCAACTACGTCATCACCGCAGTGTGGGCGCTCGCCTTCACATGGTCGGCCGCAGTGGGCTTGTTCGGAGACGCACTGCTGCACGACGGAGACAACTTCTGGACCGGATGGATTCTGCAGTTGCTCGGAACCTTCTTCGCGATCTCCTTCACCGAGTGGTACCCCGAGTATGCGCCGAACAAGGCCGCTCAGGCTCAGGGCCTCGAAACCGAACCACCGCAGTCGATTTTCAGGCTGTTCGACTTTTTGCCGGTGTTCGTAGCCGTGACCGGCATCGCGGGGTTGGTGACCGACTCCGTTTCCGTGACCGCAGGCGTCACGTTGATTCTGGTCGGCGTGTTCGGACATCTGGCGATGCGACGGTTCACCGTCGACTAGGAGCGCTCGGTGATCTCGCGCCGACGGGAACTTGGTGCACGATCGTCTCGATGACCGGCAGGTGCCGGCTGATGCACGGAATTTGTCCGTTTCTGCGATAGTCAGTGCACCTGCCGTGCAATGGAAACGAGTGAAATTGAGCGTTATTTCGAGTACTGCACACAAGCACGAGCCCATACACGGACGACGTCCACCAGCGGATCACCGCTTCCTCGGACTCGACACACGCGTCTTCCCACACGCCCTCGCGATCTTGGGGGTGTGGATGCTCTGGACCGTGATCGTGCCCGCCATCGATTCCGCTGTCTCCTCCGAAGATCCAACCGGCGCCGGAGACCGAATGGCCGTGACCGAAACGGTCTCCTTCGCCGCACCTGCGGGCTGGAATGTCGAGAGTGGTTTCCGAACCGACCAATATGGCGCGTCCGATTCGCTCCCACGTGTGACGTTGACCGGCGGCACCGTCACCGTGAGCGTCGACGCCGACACATTCAGTGGAACTGCCGACGAGCTCCTCTCCCAAACAGATGCCGTGAGTCTTGCGACGAACGGCAGTTCCGTGCTTGCGGTCTCCGGTACACGCCAGCCGATCAGCACCGACGGGGGTCTGAGCGGCGTCCAGGTCAGCTTTGACACTCCGCGGTCCGCCGGATCGGTGACCACATTCGTCGCCGACGGCGAGGGAATTCGGGTACAGGTAGTCGGCCCACCCGATCAGATCGCCGCCCGCAGTCGAGAAATCACCGACATGATCGCCTCCATCGGCACACATGAGGGAGCAACCAAGTGAGCAGCGATCTCCTCGAAACCCGCTCCCGCGCATTCGATACGACGGCCTGGGGCGAGAAATTTCACTTCTTCCAACCACGCAACGTCGTGTTCTGGATATACCTGTGGATGTGCGGATTCGGCCTCGTCAAAGGCTGGCAGATGTTCGCCCCCTTCGCCGGATACTTCGGGCGCGCACTCCTCGTTGCCGGCATCGTCGGCATCATCAGCGCCGCGGTCTGGACATGGTGGTTCCGGCACATCGACCGCTACGAACGCCAACCCGTAGGACTAGTGGTCACCGGCTTCATCTGGGGCGCCACCGCAGCAACGTTCACTATCGCGGTACCCGCGAACGGAGCAGTCGGCTCGCTCTACACGAAAATTTTCGGGCAGGTATGGGCTCAGGACTGGCATGCGGGCCTCTCTGCACCGTTCGTGGAGGAAACCGCCAAAGGCATCGGCATCGTCGTCCTCCTCGCGCTTGCACCGCAACCGACGGACTGCTCCTCGGCGCTTTCATCGGCTTGGGATTTCAGACCAGCGAAGACTTTCTGTACTCGATTGCCGGCGCGACGCAGGGCTTCGGCGCCCACCAAACCGACGGCCTGATCGGTTCCATCGCCACCCGCACCTACTCCGACATCGTCTCTCATCCCCTCTTTACAGCCCTTTTCTGCGCCGGCGTGATCTATCTGATCGGCACCCCGGCCCAGCCCCGGCGGATCGGACGCGGATTGGCGTTGATCGTGGCACCCATCCTGATCCACGGCGTGTGGGATTCGATGCTCGCGATCGCCGGCGGCAGCAGTTCGCTCGTGTTCGTCATCATGATCGGCGACATCGTCTTCGCTTTCACTGCCTTGTGGATCGCGTTCGTCTGGGCGCACCCACGTGAATCCCACTTCGTCCGTGACATTCTCGCCCCGGAAATCGAGTCCGGCGTCCTGACCGACGCCGAGGTGACAGCCGCCGGCGGATGGCGACAACAACGCACTTACGCGAAAGCCGCACCCACTCGCACCGAACGTCGCCAACGACGACATATCGTTCGTGCCGCGCTGGATCTGTGCAGCGACCTTGCTGTCAGCAAGGGCGACGACAGCTCCCAGGTCGTCGAATCACGCAACGAAATCACCCGCCTCCGCCAAGGAACCGCGGCACAGAGCATCGATCGGTGACCGCGAAGTAGCGGAAGTACCGTTCAGCACCGTAAGTCATTTACCCACACCCCAGTCGGCGTGAGTGGGGTACCGAAGTTTGGTGTGTCGCGGGGTGGGGGATACAGCTCACACTGGTGCACGAAGCAGTGCCGATGGTTCTCCAGCGCGAATCGCGAATTCGCGCACTGTCGGCTCGCGAGTGCGCCTGGATGCTGAATGACGTTGCCCTGAAGTGTCTTTGAGGACCGCGAAGCATCCTGAAGTTGCCACGTCGAAGAAGGGCCGAAGTATGACGTCGACTTGTGAACGATCACTCCCCGTAGAACGAGAAAGACCGCCCGGTGTAGAACCGGACGGTCTTGATCGAAGTGCTAGTTCATGCGCCGCGACGCTTGGCCTTCAGCAAATCGAGACGCTCTTTGAGGAGCTCTTCGAGTTCCTCGACCGAGCGACGCTCGAGCAGCATGTCCCAGTGGGTGCGGGGAGGCTTGACCTTCTTGGCTTCGGGGGCAGTTCCCTCCATGAGGGCGCCTTCGAGGCCGTTGCGGCACAACCAGGTGCCGGGGATCTCGGCTTCGTCCGCGAACGGGATGTCGAAGATCTCGCCGTTCTCGCACTTGTACTTGGCCATACGACGGGGCGCGAGGTCATGGTCACGGTCGGTCTCGTAGCTCACAGCTCCGAGACGGCTACCTCGAAGTACGCGATCTGCCATGGTGGTGTCCTCTCTTCGTTCGTCACCGCTGGTGGGCGCCCTGACTTGGGGAGTAGACGCTCACACTCATCTACAACGCCACGAGCACCCGATTGGTTCCCGTGTGGCGAGAAGACGCAACCTCTCCATCTTACCGGGTACCGCGCGCGTTCATCGAAGGCGTCCGAATCTCGAGTACAGTGTCGACTCATGGCTGAGAGCACACGCGTCGGATCACCGCAGACTGCGCGTTCCGGAAACCCGTGTGTGTGGTGCGGCCGCGAGGTCGCGGTGACGGGAGTGGGTCGTCGTCGCCGGTACTGCAGCCAGTCTTGTCGCCAGCGCGCGTACGAGCAGCGCAATGCCGTCAAGGGCACGTCGATCCCGGCTGACGCCGTCATCTTGACCGCCGTCGAGGCCGTCGAACTGGTGGATCGGATGTTCGAGGTTCGCTGCGCCGCCGAAGATGTGGCGACTGCTGTTGCCGAGGGAGCCGAAAGTTCGGAACTCGCACAGTTGTGTGAACGGTTGACCGAACTTGCCCGTGAAGCCGAACGTTTCCGGTGAAGCAGGTGTGGGCAACCGGTTTCTAGCCTTGCGTTGAGCACCGCAGCACTGCGGTGCGCCTGACGCCTGACGACGACAAATTCTGATCCTGAGTTCGGACCTTCGGGGAGGTTCGGACTTCGAAGCGACCCTTCGTCGAGGTCGATGACCTTCGGCTGCGCTCTCGCAGGATCGCCACATGGTTTCCACTCGATATCGAGGCGGTGCGATGTTTCTCTTCAATCCCCGAGCCACAGTTCCCGGTGCTGATCGTCACAACGCTGTGTGGGGGTGGTCGTGATGGATACCGACAAGAGGATCGATCCGCTGACCGGATCGCGAAGCCTGCCGGCAGGGGCGTTTCCCCTGTCAGCGGTGCAGCGCAGTATGTGGTTTGCGCAGCAACTTCACCCGACGGTGCCGTATTTCATTGCGCAGTACATCGAGTTCCACGGCGACCTGGACATGCAACTGCTCAGCCGCGCTGCAGTGGAGGCCGCCCACGAGTTCGAGTCGCCATTTCTGCGGTTGATGTACCCCGATGGTGAGCCGTGCCAGATCGTGGACTTCACGATCGATCCGGGTATCGACTACTTCGACTTCCGCGAGCGTGAGAACCCTCGGCAGGCTGCGTCGGAGTGGATGGACAACGATTACGCGACGACGCTCGACTTGACGCGTGATCGTCTCGTCGAGATGACAATTCTCCAAACTGGCGATCGAGACTACTTGTGGTACACCAGGATTCACCACGTTGCTCTCGACGGATACAGCGGAATGACGATAGTGAATCGCATTGCCGCGATCTACACCGCAGCAGTCGAGGGCCGGGAGCCTGCGGTAAACAAGGCGCTCGACGTCACGACGCTGTCCGAACTCGATCAGAAGTACCGCGAATCGAGTCGGTTCGAGGCCGACCGCGAATACTGGGCCCAGCGAGTGTCCGGCGTCGAGCACGGTTCTACGTTGGCAACGCGTGAGGGACCTCCGACTGCGCGTAGCGAACTCGTCAGTGCCGCGATGTCGGCGAACAGCCTTGCTGCCTTGGACGAGTGGAATTCGCGTTCCGGTGCCACTGCGGCGGCGGTGCTGATTTCTGCACTGGCGTGCTATTTGTCTCGCAACACCGGCTACGACGACGTTCTGATAAATCTGCCGGTCTCGGCGAGGACCACGGCACCGCTGCAACGCTCCGGCGGAATGCTGGTCAACGTCGCGCCCCTTCACATCCACGTCGACCCCGACGAAAGCGTGGACGATCTGGTCGGGCGGGTCCAACTCGAACTCCTCGGCGCGCTTCGTCATCAGCGATGCAGTCTCGAAGACATCAGGCGCGATGCGGGCTTGGCGGTCGGCGACGCACGACTGTCCGGTCCGATGATGAATGTGATGCTCTTCCGGCAGGAGATAACACTGGGATCACTGACCGGCGAGTTTCACATCGTCACGTCGGGGCCCGTCGAGGATCTCCTGGTCAACGTGTACCAGAGTGGCGACCCAGCTCAGACGTTGATCGACTTTCGTGGCAACCCCAATCGCTACGGTCACGACGAACTGGTTGAACACCACCGGGCGTTCACCGAGTTGGTCGCAGAACTGACAGCAGCACCGGCCGGTACGCCGATGAACCGGATTCATCCGGCAAGCGCCGAGGCCGGGGCACGCAGTGCGCAGCGGAGGGAAACCGAAAGGTTCTGGGCTGGATATCTGGGGGACTCCGACGAGGGTTCGGCGCTGGGGCTCGAGCGAATCGACGCAGAATCGGAGCCGACCACTACGAATCGGCTCAGCTTCCCGCTCGATCCCGCGGTCGCCGAACTTGCACGTACGGAAGATGTCTCACTCTTTGCCGTTGTCCACGCGGCATTTGCGGCATTGTTGTCGAGATCGACCGAGCGCCGTGACGTGTTGATCGGAACGAGGACCGAGTGGGGGACTTCGCCGCTGCGCTGCGAGGTCGATCCGGCGGCGCCGTTCGACGAGTTCGTGAGTTTTCTTGCTCGAGAACGCGACACGTTGTTGGTTCGATCGGCGGCAGGTATCCCCGAGCTGCCCGAGTTGCACGTCCATCTCAACGACGGCTCGCAGGAGACCACGATTGCCGGCCTCGATGTGGCGATCGACGTCCACGCGGATACCGGCGCCCTCGAGGTGGCGTACTCCACGCAGCACTACGCCGAATCCACGGTCCAAGCCTTCCTCTCGCGACTGGTGCGGATCCTTGCGGGCGCAGCGGCAGCCCCGCGAACGTCGGTCGGAGATCTCGATCTTCTCGACGAGTTCGAGCGTGAGTTCCTTATGCCGGCACGGGGAGCGACCGCGTCCGCGCCGTTGACCCTGCCCGATATCCTCCGCCGGGCCGCGGCTGTGAACCCCGATGCCCCGGCGCTCGTTTTCGGTGATCGTGAGGTGAGCTACCGGGAACTCGACGCCGAGTCGAACACACTCGCCCGCGAACTGATCAACAGGGGAGTCGGCCCAGGCACCTACGTCGCCCTTGCACTGTCGAGGTCGATCGAATCGGTGACCGCGACGTGGGCAGTGGCCAAGACCGGCGGCGCCTTCCTTCCGATCGATCCGCACTACCCCGAGGATCGTATTCGGCACATGCTCACCGATTCGGGAGCTGTTGTCGGAATCAGCGTGGGGGAGCACCATGCCGGGCTCGCCGATTCGGTGGACTGGCTGCTTCTGGACGAATTCAGCACCGACGAACCGAACGCGTACCGCTCGGACGCACCGCTCGACGATGGCGAACGTCGCTCACGCGTTCGCTACGACGACCCGGCTTACCTGATCTACACCTCGGGATCTACCGGCGTCCCCAAAGGCGTCGTGGTCAGTCACCGCGGGCTGAGCAGCTTCGCCGACGAAGAACGAATCAGGTTCGGAGTCGAACCAGGCGACCGCACCCTGCATTTTTCTTCGCCGAGCTTCGACGCTTCGGTACTCGAACTTCTCCTTGCCTTCGGCGGCGCGGCGACGATGGTGATAGCGCCGCCCACCGTGTACGGCGGCGACGAACTGGCCCAGGTGATGCGCGTCGGCCGGGTGACACACGCTTTCGTCACCCCGGCCGCGCTGGCAACAGTTGATCCCGCCGGCCTACCGGATCTACGAGTGGTCGTGACCGGCGGCGACGCCTGCTCGCCCGCGCTGGTAGATCAGTGGTCACACGGACGCTCGATGTTCAACGCGTACGGACCGACCGAAACCACCGTCGTCGCCACCCTGACCGGACCGCTGAGCAGCGATGTTCCCGTCACCATCGGAAAGCCGATGCGCGGCGCCGCGGCCGTCCTCCTGGATTCGCGGCTTCAACCGGTGCCGATCGGTGTCGCCGGCGAACTCTATGTGAGCGGTATCGGTTTGGCGCGTGGATACCACGCGCGAGCCACGATCACGGCCGAACGATTCGTCGCCGACCCCAACGGCGTTGCGGGAGAGCGCATGTACCGCACGGGTGACCTCGCGCGGTGGAACGGCGCGGGTGAGCTGGAGTACCTCGGACGGAGCGACTTCCAGATCAAGATCCGCGGTTTCCGCGTCGAACTCGGCGAGATCGACGACGTACTGCGCCGCCATCCGAGCGTCGCGCAGGCCGTCACCGCCGGAGTTTCGGGCCCGAGTGGGGAAACACTGTTGGCGGCGTACGTCACGGCGGCTGAGGGCACGCACATCGACAACTCCGAATTGATCGCCCACGCCGGATCCTCGTTGGCAGCGCACATGGTTCCGTCGCGGATCGTCGTACTCGATTCCATTCCACTGACTCCCGCCGGAAAGATCGACAGGAAAGCATTACCGGACATCGATTCGGCTGGCGGCACGGCCGAATACCGTGCCCCCGAGACCTCGACCGAGAAGCGAATTTCTGCGGTGTTCTGCGATCTGCTCGGCATCACCAGGGCAGGAGCAGACGACAGTTTCTTCGACCTCGGCGGTGACTCGCTGATCGCGACCCGAGTCGTGTCGAGGGTCAACGGAGCACTCGGGACGACGCTGAGCGTTCTCGACCTCTTCGAGGCGCCGACCGTCTCCGCTCTGGCTGCTCGCGCAGACCTCGCGGACTCGCGGAACACGCGCGCCCCAGCACTGACGCGTATCGATCGCCCTGACCGGATACCGGTATCTCTGGCTCAGCAACGTATGTGGCTGACCAATCAACTCGATCCGAGTTCGCCGGCGTACAACATTCCGATCGCGGTTTCGATGACCGGCGATCTCGACGTCGACGCACTGTTCACCGCACTGCGGGACGTGATCGTTCGGCACGAGGTCTTGCGGACCGTTTTCCCCGAGAGCGCCCGTGGTCCGGTCCAGCACGTTCTCGGTGTGGACGAGATGTTCGATCATCTCGAGGTGGAAACGGTGCCTGCCGCAGCGGCCGCAGCGCGGGCGAGCGAACTGGCACGAACGGGATTCGACGTCAGCGAATCGGTGCCGATCCGCGCCACTCTGCTCGAGGTGAACGAACGCGAGCACACCCTGGTCCTCGTCGTTCACCACATTGCAGCGGACGGCCTGTCGACGGCGCCGCTGGCTCGTGACGTGATGGTCGCTTACGCGTCGAGGGCGAGCGGGCGTGTACCGGCGTGGTTGCCGCTCGAAGTGCAGTACGGCGATTTCAGCGAATGGCAACGAGGAGCGCTCGGCGAAGCATCCGACCCGGATTCGATTCTCGCCGAGCAGTTGCGGTTCTGGTCGCACACGCTCGCCGAACGCGGTGAGCTCGCGGAACTGCCGATGGATCACCCGCGGCCTGCAGGTGTCTCGCTGCGCGGTGGAGATCTCGATTTCCGGATCGACTCCGCGACGTACCGCCGGGTCGGCGAGATCGCGGCGCGATGCGACGTCAGCGTGTTCATGGTGATCCACGCCGCGCTGGCCGTCCTGCTCAGTCGAGAATGTGGAGCGAACGACATCACGATCGGCACCCCGGTGGCCGGGCGTAGCGAGCGCGCCCTCGACGACGTCGTCGGAATGTTCGTCAACACGGTGGTGCTGAGGACGGTTCTCGACGGGGGACTCACCTTCGGTGAAGTTCTCACCCGCGTCCGGGACGTCGACGTGGCGGCCTTGCAGCACACCGAAGTGCCGTACGACGTACTCGTCGAATCCCTCGCAGAGCGCCAGGCACCGCTGTTCCAGGTCATGTTGGTGATGCAAGGCGCTGCTCCCGCCGAGGTCACCTTGCCCGAGCTCGACGTCACGGTTGACGAACTGTCCACGGGTGCAGCAAAGTTCGATCTTCAGGTCATTCTCACCGACCGCGGCGACCATCTCGACGGCCAGTTGAACTATGCCAGCCAACTTTTCGACTCGGACACCATGTCGGGCCTCGCTGATCGCTTCACGATGCTCCTCGACGCGGTAGCGGCCGACCCCGAATCAATCGTCGGCGACGTCGATCTCACAGCTGTGGGCGAGGCGGAACTGGTCCTCGAGCGCTGGAATGCCACCGAACACGCCGTACCGATCACCACCCTCTCCGACCTGGTGGCGGAGCAGGCAGCCCGGACGCCCGAGGGGGCCGCGCTCATCTACGGCGAGCGGACACTGACGTATGCGGAGTTCGACGCGAGGGTCAGCGAACTTGCCAGAACCCTCATCGCCCACGGTGTCGGCCCGGACATGCGCGTCGCGGTGTCGATTCGCCGGTCACCCGAACTACTCGTCGCGGTCCACGCCGTGATCCGTGCCGGTGCGGCGTATGTCCCGGTGGACCCCGACCATCCGGCCGAACGGATCGCGTACGTCTTCGACATCGCCGCACCGATCTGTGTGCTGAGCCGGCCCCAGGACCACGGCTCACTTCCCGCGCGAGTGCCGATCGTCGACATCGATCTCGATCGTCCCGTGTCCACGACGGTGCCGATCACCGACGCTGATCGGATCCGACCCCTCCTCCCGGACAATGCTGCATACGTGATCTTCACGTCCGGATCGACCGGTCGGCCGAAAGGCGTTGCAGTATCACACCGTTCGATCGTCAATCGCCTTCTGTGGATGCAAGACGCGTACCCACTTCACGCGTCGGACGTGGTGCTGCACAAGACTCCGGTGACCTTCGACGTCTCGGTGTGGGAACTGTTCTGGCCCCTGCAGACTGGTGCGCAGTTGGTGATCGCGGAACCGGAGGGGCACCGTGATCCCGGGTACCTGTCGGCGTTGATGGCCGAAAAAGGCGTCACGACGGCGCACTTCGTTCCGTCGATGCTCGCGGAATTCGTCGCGGTCGCGACTGCCGGGCAGTGCGCAAGCCTGCGTCAGGTGTTCTGCAGCGGTGAAGCTCTCGCTCCCACCACCGCGGAGGCGTTCACCCGTCTGAGTTCTGCAGGATTGTTCAACCTGTACGGACCCACGGAGGCTGCCGTCGACGTGAGCGCCGCCGAATTCACCCCAGACATGACCGTCACCGTTCCCATCGGTGCTCCTGTGTGGAACACCCAGCTCTATGTCCTCGACGGGCGGCTGCATCCCGTTCCGGTCGGCGTTCACGGCGAGCTGTACCTGGCGGGAGTGCAACTGGCGCGTGGATACCTCGGGCGCAGCGATCTCACCGCCGACAGATTCGTGGCCGATCCGTACGGCCCGGCTGGCACCCGGATGTACCGAACCGGTGATGTCGTCCGGTGGCGCGCCGACGGGCTACTCGACTACGTCGGTCGACGCGATTTCCAGGTCAAGATCCGCGGCCAGCGCATCGAGCTCGCCGAGGTCGAAGCAGCGTTGCTCAGGCTGCCCGGTGTCACGCAAGCTGCTGCTCTCGTCCATCACGACGACGTGGTCGGTGACAGCTTGGTCGGCTACGTCATCGCCGAGACCGGCACCTCGATCGACACGGACGGCCTGCGCGCAGAGTTGAGAGGTCTCCTTCCCGCCTACATGGTTCCCGCAGTGGTCATCGCCCTCGACGTGTTTCCGCTCGGCTCGACCGGCAAGCTCGATCGGAAAGCTCTGCCCGCGCCCAGCTTCGACAGCTCGCAGACGTATCTGGCGCCGAGAACACCGCTCGAAGCACAGTTGGCGGCGATCTTCGAGGAGCTTCTGGAATCCGGGGCAGTCGGTGTTCACGACAACTTCTTCGAGATCGGCGGAAACAGTCTCGTCGCTGCCCGAGCCGTGGCGCGCGTGAACGATTCACTCTCGTTGAACCTGTCGATCAGAGAGTTGTTCGACGCGCCGACCGTTGCGCAGTTGGCGGTCGAGTGCGCCACGGCGCGAGGGGGAGCAGCCGTTCTTCCGCTCGAGGCGTTGCCGCGGCCGCAGTCGATTCCGCTGTCGCTGGCCCAGAAGCGCATGTGGTTCGTCAATCAATTCGACGTCACCTCCGCGGCGTACAACGTGGCCATAGCGATCAGGCTGAGAGGCCGGTTGGACGTTGCGGCCTTGGAAGGCGCGATCACCGATGTGCTCGATCGCCACGAATCGCTGCGCACGCTGTTTCCCATGATCGAGGGAGTGCCGGCGCAGGTAATCGTGGAACCCGGTGAAGCGTTGGGGTCGCTACCGATTGTCGGCGCGAGCACCGAAGCGGTACTCGGGGAGATCGAACGCGTCACCTCGAGGGGCTTCGACGTGACGCAGGCTCCACCGATCAGGGCGGAACTGATCGAGGTCGACGCAGAAGATCACGTCCTGGCTGTGGTCGTCCATCACATCTGCGCCGACGGATTCTCGATGGCACCGTTGGCGTTCGACGTGATGAGCGCGTACTCGGCACGGCATCGAGGTGAGGCACCCGACTGGTCTCCTCTCCCGGTCCAGTACGCGGACTTCGCGATCTGGCAGGAAAGGGCTCTCGGACGGATAGACGAAGCGGAGAGCACCCTCGCCGGCCAGCTCGAGTACTGGACACGTCAGCTGGCAAGTGTGCCCGAGCTTCTCGCGCTCCCCGCAGATCGCCCGCGGCCGCGCGTACAGGATCTCTCGGGCGGCGTCGTTCGATTCGACATCGATGCCGGCATTCATCGTCGTCTGAGCGAAACCGCGATCGAACACCGAAGCAGTATGTTCATGGCGATACACGCCGCGTACGCGGTGCTCGTGGCCAGATTGTCCGGCATGGAAGACATCACGATCGGCTCACCGATCGCCGGACGCGGAAATGCCCTCCTGGATCCGATGGTCGGTATGTTCGTCGGAACGTTGGTGCTGCGCGCCGATGTCGACCCCGCAGCCTCGTTCACCGATCTGTTGGCCAGAGTTCGCAGCACCGACCTCGACGCCTTCGCTCACGCAGACGTCCCCTTCGAGCGCGTCGTCGATGCGCTCGCTCCGGAGCGGTCGACTTCGCATTCACCGTTGTTCCAGGTGATGCTGGAGTTCAAGAACACCAGTCGACCAGCAGTTCGTCTGACGGACCTCGAGGTCGAGGTCCTCGAACTCGAATCCGCCGTCTCGAATTTCGATCTGCAACTCACGCTTGCCGAGACATTCGACGACGACGGCCGGCCGGCGGGAATCGAGGCCGGGTTCACCTACGCGAGCGCCCTGTTCGACGAGTCGACGGTCGAAGGCTTCGCTCGATATCTTGTTCGGATCCTCGGTGCGGTGACCGAATCACCGCACACGCCGGTCGGCGACATCGATCTCGTGGTCGACACCGACACGATGAGCGTCGTGTCTGCACCGGAACTTCCCGGCCAGATTCACTTCTCGACGTTGCTCGAGCGGAAGTACGTCGACGAACCGCAGAGAACTGCACTGATTTTCGGCGACCGACATCTGACGTACTCCGATCTGGACCGCCGGGCCAATCGGCTTGCACGACTGTTGATCGGCCGCGGGGCAGGTCCGGAATCCGTTGTCGCCCTGGCATTGCCACGCTCACTGGAATCCGTGGTCGCGATCTGGGCGGTTGCTCGGACCGGCGCCGCATTCGTACCCGTCGACCCGGCGTACCCCGTCGACCGCGTACATCACATGATCAACGACTCGGGAGCGGGCGTCGTCCTCACCACCGCCGAGCATGTGGGTGTCGTCCCCGACGAGGCAGACGCAGTTCTGCTCGATCAGGCCGAGACACTGGCAACCCTCGAACAGTTCGGAGATCAGCGGCTGGAGGCCTCGGAACTGGCGGGGACGGTGTCTCTGGACAATCCCGCCTATGTCATCTACACCTCCGGTTCCACCGGCGTCCCCAAAGGTGTCATGGTCACTCACCGTGGGCTTTCGGCACTCGCCGAACAGGAACGTACTCGATTCGGGGTGGAATCGACTTCGCGCACGCTGCATTTCAGCTCACCGAGCTTCGACGCCTCGATTCTCGAACTCCTGATGGCCGTTGGTGCCGGGGCCACGATGGTCATCGCTCCACCGAGCATCATCGGCGGAACCGAACTGACGAGCCTGATCGCCGATCAGCACGTCACGCACGCCTTCATCACCCCGGCCGCTCTGGCCACGGTCGATCCGAGCGAACTGAACGAGCTGGTTTGCATCGGAACCGGTGGCGACGTCTGCCCGCCCGATCTCGTCGCCGCCTGGGTCAGTGATCACCGGATCATGATCAATGCCTACGGACCGACCGAATCGACGGTCGTCGCCAGCATCACCGAGCCGATGTCCCCGGCCGATCGAGTGACGATCGGTCGCCCGTCGACAGGCATCACTGCGTGGGTCCTCGACAATCGCCTGCACCGCGTCCCGGTCGGAGTGACGGGGGAGCTGTACGTCAGTGGCGACGGACTCGCCCGCGGTTACCGCAACCGCGCCGGCACCACCGCAGAACGTTTCGTGCCCAATCCCGCGGGCAGTGCGGGCACACGGATGTACCGCACCGGCGACCTCGCCAGGTGGAACAAGAACGGCGAACTCGAGTACCAGGGCCGAGGTGATTTCCAGGTCAAGATTCGTGGGTTCCGCATCGAACTCGGCGAGATCGAAGCAGTTCTGGCTCGTTACCCCGGGGTCGCGCATTCCGTGGTGACCACGCTCGAACGTGACGGAGGCGCCGCGCGAATCGTCGGATACGTCGTGCCCGCCAACGATGCTCAGACTGTGGATCCCGAGGCCGTCATCGCGTTCGCGGGCTCGGCTCTGGCCCCGTACATGGTTCCTGCGGCGGTGGTCGTTCTCGACGAACTGCCGATGACTGCCAACGGAAAGCTCGACCGCCGAGCCCTGCCGGTTCCCGACCTGCGAGCAACCCAAGCGCGCTCGCGGGCTGCCGAATCCGATACCGAGCGCACGCTGGCCGCCTTGTTCGTCGATGTCCTCGGTGTCGAATCGGTGGGCGTCGACGACTCGTTCTTCTCGATGGGCGGCGATTCGATCATGTCGATTCAGCTCGTCGCCCGTGCCCGCGACGCCGGGCTCGTGTTCACCCCGCGTGACGTCTTCGAGGTGAAATCGGTCGCCGGTCTTGCGGTTTTGCTGGCATCGACCAAGGACGACGAACCCGAGGTGCTCGAGGAACTTCCCGGAGGCGGCGTCGGCCACGTGCCGTTGTTGCCGGTGGCACAGTGGTGGCTCGACCGGCTCGGCTCCGATCTGCAGGGGCTCGATTCGTTCTCCCAAGCGACCCTTCTCAATGCGCCGCACGGGCTTCGCAGTGTGGAGCAGTTGACCGCAGCGCTTCAAGTTGTTCTCGATCGTCACGACATCCTTCGCGCGCGTCTCGAACTCGACGGCGAGCGCGGGCTCGTTGTCGACGATCCGGGATCTGTTGCAGCCGAGGACATCTGCCGGGTAGTCGAGGTCGAGGCCGAGCCGGGCTCCGCAGTGTTCGACGCGGCGATCGTCGCTGCCCTGGGTGATGCACGTCGAGAACTCGACCCCGTCCGGGGCGAGATGGTGCGGGTCGTCTGGTTGTCCGGCGTACGCAACACCGGCCGGTTGCTCCTGGTGATCCACCACCTCGCGGTGGACGGTGTGTCCTGGCGCGTGCTCGTACCGGAACTTGCGTCCGCTTTCCACCGGATCGACGCCGGCGAGGAGCCGGAGCCGTCGTATTCGGGCACGTCGGTTCGTCGTTGGTCGCATGCGCTCCGTGACATCGCGCCCGATCGAAGAGTCGAATTGCCGCGGTGGCGTTCGATCCTCGAAGGTGACGACCCCCTGATCGGAACCCGGCCGCTGGACCCGCGGCTCGACACGTTCGATTCGGTCGGCCGAGTTGTCGCCGACGTGCCCGTCGAACTGTCCGACACAGTCCTGACCACGCTTCCCGCGCTCTTCGGTGGATCCGTCAACGACGGTCTCGTTGCTGCTCTCGCGCTGGCACTGACGCAGTGGAGGCAGGCACAGGGCATACGAACCGACAACGTGCTCGTCTCGATGGAAGGTCACGGACGCGAGGCTCACGTGGTGCCCGGTGCGGACGTCCTGCACACCGTCGGCTGGTTCACCAGTGTCTTCCCGATGCGAATCGACCTCGCCGACATCGACATCGCGAACGTGATGAGCAGCGGCCCCGAGGCAGCGGTGGTTCTCAAGCGGGTCAAGGAAGAACTGTTGGGAGTTCCGGACAGTGGCATCGGGTACGGAGTTCTGCGTTATCTCGACGAGGTGGGCCGAGCGGAACTGGAAGATCTCCGTCAACCGCAGATCTCGTTCAACTATCTCGGTCGTTTTTCCGGCACCGAGGCAGGAGAGTCGCTGGGGGACTGGGCGCTGGCCCGCGACGTCGATCTGGAAGCGGCAGCTCGGTCCGAGATGCCCGTGGGTTCGGTCCTGGACGTCAATGTCGTCACCACCGAAATCTCGGGTGCACCGCACATCGGTGCCACTATCGCCTATCCCACCGGCGTGCTGGCAGAGCGCGATGCTCGCGCCATCGCCGAACTCTGGGTGCAGTCGTTGCGCGCTCTGGCCACCTACGCCGAACACAGCGAACGCGGGGGACTCACACCGTCGGACATCGACCTGATCGAACTGGACCAGGAGTCCATCGACCACCTCGAGCGCGAGTTCCCGACACTGACCGACGTCTGGTCCCTTTCACCGCTGCAATCCGGACTGCTCTTCCACGCCCGCTACGCCGAACACACAGTCGACGCGTACACCGTCCAACTCGCACTCGAACTCGACGGCGTCGACGCGTCCAGGTTGCACCGCGCCGCACAGGCGTTGCTCGACCGTCATGAGAACCTGCGAGCTGCGTTCACGACCGACACCGGTGGGCGATCGGTGCAGGTGATCAGCGCCGACGTGGACGTGCCGTGGACCGAGATCGACATCTCTCCGTTGGCCCCCACCGAACAGGCAACCGAGATACGCGAGCTCCTCCATGCGGATCGGGTGCGAGGCTTCGACATGGCCACGCCGCCCCTGCTGCGGTTCCTGCTTCTGCGAACCGGAGACGACGCGTATCGGTTGATCCTGACCAACCACCACATCCTCCTCGACGGATGGTCGATGCCGCTGCTGGTCCGTGACCTACTGACGCTCTACGCCACCGACAGTGATCACAGTGCCATCCCACGCGTGCACCCCTACCGGGACTATCTGAGCTGGATCAGCACTCGCGACGACAGCGTGTCGATCGAAGCCTGGGGCGAAGCACTCCGCGGACTCGGCGACCCGACGCTGCTGACCGGAACTCACGCCGTCGACGAGGACGGCGCCACCTCACGCTCGACCACCACAGCCCTCGGAGAACGTGAGACGGAACTTCTGCGTGGATTCGTCCGCTCCCGTGGCCTGACGACAGCCTCCTTGATCCAGGTGGCCTGGGGAATCGTGCTCGCCGAACTCCTCGGCCGCGACGACGTCGTCTTCGGTGGAACCGTCTCCGGCCGACCACCCCAGGTGTCCGGCGTCGAGTCGATGGTGGGTTTGTTCATCAACACTGTCCCCGTCCGAGTTCGCCTCGACCCGCGAGAGTCACTGGCAGCGCTGTGCGTTCGTGTCCAAGCGGAACAGGCGCGGTTGTCCGATCACCATCATGTGGGGCTTTCGCACATCACTTCGGCAGTGGGGGCCGCTGCATCGTTCGACACGCTGACTGTGTTCGAGTCGTATCCCGTTGACCGCGGTGGACTCTCCTCGGGCACCGACATCGCCGGAATGCACGTTCTCGACGTCCACGACGCCGAGGATGCCGCGCACTATCCACTCGCGATCGTTGCCTCTGCGGCAGACGGGCGACTGCGGCTCAAATTCGAGTATTTCCCGGGAGTCCTGGGCGATCACGACATCGACGCGATCGCGGACCGGCTGCTCCGCACCCTCGAACTGATCACCGCACAACCGGATCTTCCGCTGGCGAAACTGCGTTTGATGCCGGATTCGCAAGTGCAGCAATTGGTTCCCGCGCGCGGCCGGCAAGGCCGCTCGGTAAGGACACTCGATCGCATCTTTTCGGACACCGCGAGCAGATTCCCCGAACGGGTCGCACTGTCCTGTGGTGACAGAAAGATGACCTATCGAGAGCTGGACGAGGCGTCGAATCAGTGGGCGCGCGTGCTCATCTCGGAAGGCGCGGGCCCGGACTCACGGGTGGCGATCTGTGTGGAACGGTCCTTCGAATCCGTCGCAGCGGTCTGGGCGATCACCAAGACCGGCGCCGCCTTCGTGCCGATCGATCCTCGCTACCCGAGTGACCGGATCTCGTTCATGCTCGAGGACTCGGCATCATCGCTCGGAATGACCACGGCTGCACACGCACCGGCCGGCGGTGGCGCAACGAAGTGGCTCGAACTCGACGACCCGGAGAACGCCACTCGGCTCTCCGGAGTGTCCACGTCACCGCTACGCGAAGACGAGCGCCGGGGAACCCCGCGGCTGGAGAACACTGCCTACCTCATCTACACCTCGGGCTCGACCGGCCGGCCCAAGGGTGTCGTCGTCACGCACACCGGTCTCGAGAACTTCGCCGACGAACAGCGTCATCGCTACGGTCTCACGGAGAATTCACGCGCACTGCATTTCGCCTCGCCGAGTTTCGACGCCTCCGTTCTCGAGTATCTGCTCGCCTTCGCCGTCGGCGGCGAACTGGTCGTAGCTCCCACCACCGTCTACGGAGGGGCCGAACTGGCCGACGTTCTCCGAGAGGGACATGTCACGCACGCGTTCATCACGCCCGCAGCGCTGACGTCGGTGGATCCCGAGGGACTCGACGAACTGACCACCATCACGGTCGGTGGCGAGGCGCCCTCGGCGGACCTGGTGCGCACCTGGGCGCCGGGAAGATCGTTCGTCAACGTCTACGGACCCACCGAAACCACCATCTCCTGCAACCTCAGTGACCCCATCCCAGCCGGTGAGAAGGTCTATCTCGGGCCGCCGAACCGCGGCTTCAGCGAGGTCGTCCTCGATCGCAGACTTCAACCGGTGTCCGTCGGAGTTCCGGGCGAACTGTATGTCGCCGGAGTTGGACTCGCGCGCGGCTATCACGGGCGTTCACCGCTGACGAGCGAACGGTTTGTCGCCAACCCGTACGGCGAGCCGGGGGAGCGGATGTACCGCACCGGAGACGTGGTGCGCTGGCGCAGTGACCGCACCATCGAGTACCTCGGACGCAGCGACTTCCAGGTCAAGATCCGCGGGTTCCGTATCGAACTCGGCGAGGTCGACACGGCGTTGGGTCAGCTGCCCGGTGTGGAGTACGCGGTCACATTGGCGGTGCGCGGACCCTCCGACGAGCAGGCCTTGGCGGCATATGTCGTCTGCGACGACGAACGCCCGGTGAGCGCCGAGGACATCCGGGCGGCGGCACGGGAGCTACTGCCGGCACACATGGTGCCAGCGAGCGTCGTCGTGCTCGACGAGCTACCACTGACCGGCGTCGGCAAGGTCGATCGGGCTGCTCTTCCGGCGCCTCGCTTCGACACCGATCCCGAAACACTCGCTGCACCGGCGACCGAGCTCGAACGGCTGGTGGTGGGCGTTTTCGAGGACGTGCTCGGAGTGTCCCCGATCGGTATCGACACTCACTTCTTCGACATCGGCGGAAACTCACTGACCGCGACCCGCGTCATCGCCCGCGTCAACGCACTTCTCGGCACCGACATCGGCGTTCGAGGATTGTTCGAGTCTCCGACAGTTCGGCAGCTGTCTCGTCTGGCGGAGAGTGTCGGCCGCGGCGAGAACCCCAGACCACCGTTGACTCGGCGATCTCGCCCGGATCCACTGCCCGTGTCATTGGCACAGAAGCGGATGTGGTTCCTCAACCAGTTCGACGTGACCTCGCCGGCCTACAACGTTCCCCTGGCAGTGCGCCTCGACGGCGATCTGGACTTCGCCGCATTGCAGGCCGCGGTAGCGGACGTATTGGGTCGCCACGAGAGCTTGCGGACGAAGTTCCCCTCGATCGACGGACAGCCGGTGCAGCAGGTGATGTCCAGCGACGAGGTCATGCCGATCCTGGAGCCGGAAATCGTCACTGCTGCCAGAGTGTCCGATCGAATCCTCGAGCTGGCCTCGGCAGGCTTCGACGCCTCGGCCGAAGTTCCGATCCGCTGCGCGGTCCTGCGCGTCGACGGGGACGAGCGCAGGCATGTACTCGTGATCGTCGTCCACCACATCGTCGCCGACGGGTTCTCGATGAACCCCCTGGCAGCGGACGTGGCAGCGGCATATGCGGCCCGCAGCGCCGGCAGTGCGCCGAGCTGGTCGGAACTGGCCGTGCAGTACGGCGACTTCGCTGTGTGGCAGCACGAAGTGCTCGGCTCCGAGGAAGATCCGGACTCGGCTCTGACCCGTCAGCTCGATTACTGGAAGGACCGACTCGCGGGACTGGGCGAGCCGATCGCCCTGCCGACGTCGTTCCCACGTCCGGCAAAGCCGTCCATGGTCGGCTCTGTTCACCGGTTCGCGGTATCGCCGCAGACCCATCGGGCGCTGACCGACCTGGCCCGCGTGCACGGCAGCACCATGTTCATGGTCATGCACGCAGCACTGGCGGTACTTGCGGCACGCCTGGCCGGTACCGAGGACATCGCCATCGGTACACCTGTCGCCGGGCGCGGCGAGGCCGAACTCGATCACCTGGTCGGAATGTTCGTCAACACTCTTGTGCTGCGAACACAGATCACGCCCGACGCGTCGTTCGAGGACGTCCTCGCCCAGGTTCGCGAAGGCGACCTCGGCGCGTTCCAACACACCGACTTGCCCTTCGAAAGGTTGGTCGACGCACTCGCCCCGGAACGCTCGACGTCGCACACTCCGTTGTTCCAGATCCTCATCGAGTTCCGTAACAACGCGCTACCGCAACTCGAACTGCCAGGGCTGTCGGTCTCGGGAGTCGAGTTCGACCTACCCGTCGCCAAGTTCGATCTGCAACTCTCGGTCACCGAGCGTTACGACGCGGATGGCGGAACGGATGGAATCGACGCCGAATTCATCTACGCCACAGACCTGTTCGACGATGGATTGATCGAGTCGTTCTCGCGCAGACTGCTCACCCTCCTCGATGCGGTCTCACGAGAGCCGTCGACTCCTACCGGTGACATCGACGTCGTGGGCGCCGGCGAGCGTCGACAGATGCTGACCGAGTGGAACACTCACGCCGAACCGGCTCCGGCCGACAACATCGCGGACCGATTCTTCGAAGCTGTTGCAGCACATCCGTCGTCGACCGCGGTCAACGACAGCGACGGCGCCATGACGTACGCCGAACTGGACGGGCGCGCGAACCGCCTGGCGCGGCTCCTGATCGGCCGCGGTATCGGTCCGGAATCCGTGGTGGCCGTTGCGATGCCCAGAACCACCGATCTCGTGCTCGCCCTCGTCGCCGTCATCAAAACCGGGGCGGCATACCTGCCGGTCGACATCACCTACCCGGCCGAGCGCATGCGATTCCTCTTCGACGACGCGCGGCCGGTATGCCTGGTCACGACCGGAGACTTCCGAAGCGACCTACCTTCGGAGATCATCGAATCCGGCATCGACATCGTCGAACTCGGATCGCCGGAGATCGCTGTACGCCTCGATCACTCCGCGCCACATCGCATCACCGACGCGGACCGGACGACACCACTTCTGCCCGACGCGATCGCGTACATCATCTACACCTCCGGATCCACAGGGCGCCCCAAAGGTGTCCAGGTCAGCCACCGAAACGTCCTTACTCTGATGGACAACACCTCCCCGACATTCGGGTTCGACAACACGGACGTGTGGACGATGTTCCACTCGTACGCATTCGACTTCTCCGTCTGGGAGCTGTGGGGGCCACTGCTGCACGGTGGCCGGTTGGTCGTCGTCGACTACTACACGACCAGATCGCCGGACATGTTCCACGAACTGCTCCGCCGTGAGCGAGTGACGGTGCTGAACCAAACACCCACCGCCTTCTACCAACTCGCCGAAGCCGACCGTGCGTACTCACCGAACGGCACCGGTCCCGACCTTGCACTGCGCTACGTCGTCTTCGGTGGAGAAGCGCTCGATCTCGGGCAATTGCGCAAGTGGTACGACCGGCGGGCCGACACGGCGCCGACGCTGGTCAACATGTACGGGATCACCGAGACGACAGTGCACGTCAGTCGAATCGCGCTCGACCGCAACGACAGCGAGCACGCGTCGGCGAGCATCATCGGGCGAGCAGTACCAGGATTGTCCGTCTACGTACTCGATCGGCGACTGAACCTGGTGCCACCAGGTGTTGTCGGCGAAATGTACGTCGCCGGTGACCAGGTGACTCGGGGATACCTCGGGAAACCCGCATTGACTTCGGTGCGGTTCCTTCCCGATCCATTCGGTAGTTCGGGGGATCGAATGTATCGGAGCGGGGACCTGGCGAGGTGGAACGACGCGGGGCAGTTGGAGTACGTGGGCCGCAGTGATTTCCAGGTGAAGGTGCGTGGTTTCCGCATCGAACTCGGAGAGATCGAAGCCGCAATGCTCCGCTGCCCCGGCGTCGCTGCCTCGGTAGCACTTGTTCGCACAGAGGGAGCGTCACCGCGGATCGTCGGGTACGTGGTCGCCGAAACAGGCAGTACCGTCGATTCAGCGACGGTGACCGACTTCGTCGCCGCCGAACTCGCGGAGTACATGGTGCCCACCGCGATCGTCGTCCTCGAATCGCTTCCACTGACGGTCAACGGAAAGCTCGACCGACGCAGCCTCCCGGCTCCGGACTTCACCGTGACGGGAACAACCGAGGCGACGCGGGCACCAGCCACCGCCACCGAAGCGGTCCTCGCGGACCTCTTCGGAGAGGTTCTGGGGCGGGGCGGTATCGGAGTGGACGATTCCTTCTTCGGCCTCGGCGGCGATTCGATCATGTCGATCCAACTCGTCTCACGGGCGAAGTCCGCAGGCCTCATCTTCACTCCGCGGGACGTCTTCGAAGCGAAAACCGTGGCCGGCCTCACCAAGGTCCTCCTCATCGAATCATCGGAAACGGCACCGGTTCTCACCGAGCTACCCGGCGGGGGAGCCGGCCCGCTACCGCTCACACCGATCATGGAGTGGCTCGTCGAACGTAGTCGCGGTGACCTGAGCGCGATCCGCAGTTACAGCCAGAGTGCGCTGATCGCACTGCCGGCGGATGTGTCCGGCCCCGCGCTGGAGCGCGCACTACAAACGATCCTCGACCGCCACGACGTACTGCGGGCACGTCTGGAGGCCGCGACTCACCAACTCGAGATCAGCGAACCCGGCACCGTCGCAGCCTCCGACATCTTGCACCGAACCCCCATCGTGTCCACCGGCGGCGAAGAATTCCTGCGCGCGGCAGAAGCCGCGATGCAGGACGCATCCAGCCGACTCGATCCCGAGCACGGCAAGATGATCAGCGCAGTCTGGTTGGATCCGGTCAGCGCGAACGGCAACCGGCCTGAGGCGGGACGGTTGCTCCTGGTACTTCATCACCTCGCGGTCGACGGTGTGTCCTGGCGAATGCTGGTCCCCGGCCTGGTAACGGCATATGCGTCGGCGTTCGACGGCGAAACACCGATTCTTCCGCCCGGCGGAACGTCGATACGTCGCTGGGCGACAGCGCTCGCCGAGACCGCCGCAGATCGACGCGACGAGATCGACCTGTGGTCGAGGATGCGGACCGACGAACCAATGCTCGGAGCGCGCGGGCTGGACCCCGCGGTCGACGTCGGAGCCACCGTCGACCGCGTCAGCGTCGACGTACCGACCTCGGTGACCGAGAACATCATCTCGGCGGTGCCACGACATTTCGGAGGCTCGGTGAACGACGGGCTGCTTGCTGCTCTCGCGATCGCCGTCACCGCCTGGCGTCGATCGCGCGGACAGCGCAGCGGGGAAGTGCTCGTCAACCTCGAAGGACACGGGCGCGAGGAGAACGCAGCGCCTGGCGCCGACCTCTCGCGAACTGTCGGTTGGTTCACCACCTTGTTCCCCGTCCGGATCGATCTCACCGGACTCAATGTCGTCGATGCACTGTCCGGGGGATCAACCGCGGCCTCCGCTGTGAAAGTCGTCAAGGAAACGCTGCTCGGTCTGCCGGACAACGGCATCGGGTTCGGGATGCTCAAGTACCTCGACCGGAACGAAGAACTACAGGAGTTGCCCACACCTGAGATCTCGTTCAACTACCTCGGACGTTTTGCCGGCTCGGACCCCGAGCACGGCGAGGTGCCGTGGCTGCCGATCTCGGAAGTGACGCTCGACGAAGCGCACAGCGGAGATCTTGCCGCCGCGTCGGTGCTCGACATCAATGCCGTCACCACCGACACCGCGCACGGTCCGATTCTGCGCGCTACGTGGTCCTTCCCCCGCGGCATCCTCAGCGAGGACGAAGTCACGGAACTGGCGGAACTCTGGTCCCGAGCGCTCGGCTCGTTGAGTGAATACGTGGACGAACACTCCGAGCGCGAGCTCACGCCCACCGATCTCGATCTCGTCACCGCGGATCAGCAGAGCATCGAACAGCTCGAGCGTAGATTCCCCGACCTGACCGATATCTGGTCACTGTCACCGCTGCAGTCGGGCATGCTCTTCCACGCCCAGTTCGACGAAACGGAAATCGATCCGTACATGGTGCAACTGACCCTCGAACTCGGGGGTCGGGTGGAGGCGCCGCGCCTGCGTCGCGCCGCGCAGGCCTTGGTTGATCGTCATCCGAGCTTGCGCGCGGGATTTGTCTCCGCGCCGGGAGGGCGGGCGCTGCAGGTAATCCGTTCCGGTGTCGAGATCGGCTGGGCCGAGATCGACCTGTCCGGGACCGAGGACAGTGAAGTCGCGTTCGCTCAGCTGCTCGAGCGTGATCGCGCTCAGCGTTTCGACATGGAAACAGCACCCCTGATCCGGTTCATGCTCGTACGATTCGGACCGGACACAGCACGCTTCGTCGTGACGAACCACCACATCCTGCTCGACGGCTGGTCAACCCCTCTGTTACTTCGAGACCTGCTCACTCTCTACGCAACCGACGGCGACCCCGAGATTCTGCCCAGAGTTCAGTCGTATCGCGACTATCTCTCCTGGATCTCGAAGCAAGAACCCGAGACTTCGCTACGGGCGTGGCAAGAAGCGCTACGGGGCGTCGACACGTCCACCCACCTCTCGAGGGCAGACACCGCCGCCGAAACCGTGGCAAGTGAAATCCACTCGTACTCGCTGCCGACAGAACGAACCGAGACTCTTCGAGCGTTCGCGCGAAGCCGCGGCCTGACCATGGCGACCCTGGTACAGGTGGCATGGGGAATCGTGCTCGCCGAACTTCTCGGACGCGACGACGTCGTCTTCGGCGGAACGGTCTCAGGACGCCCACCACAGGTGCCCGGCGTGGAATCGATAGTCGGCTTGTTCATCAACACGGTGCCTGTCCGAGTCCGCCTCGACGCCCGAGAAACCCTCGCCGAAATGGCCATTCGCGTCCAATCCGAGCAAGCGTCATTGCTCGACCACCACCACATCGGACTGTCGGACATCGCCGGAGCAGTCGGCGCCGCCGGCTCCTTCGACACCCTGACGGTATTCGAGTCGTATCCCGTCGACGAGACAGCCCTGACCGCCGAAACCGACATCGCGGGAATGCACGTTCTCGGCATCGACGGACGCGACTCGGCGCACTATCCGATTGCCGTGGTGGCGTCCGAAAGTGACACGCTGAATCTGAAGATGGAGTACTTGCCGACGCACTTCTCCGCCCGCGAAGTCGCCAAGATCACCGAGCGCGTGGGCATCGTCCTCGGGCAACTCGCCTCGGCACCGGATCAGCCGCTGGCCCGTCTGCAGGTTCTCACAGAGTTCGAGAGCCGTGATCTTGCGCCGGTCTTCGGCTCCCCGGGGCGCTCCGCGCGAACGCTCCCAGAGATTCTCGCCGACGTCTCTGCCACCTATCCCGACCGCATCGCGCTCTCGGCCGGCAGCCGTTCCATGACCTACGCCGAACTGGACCGGCGCTCGAACCAGTTGGCCAGAGCCATGATTCGCCGCGGCGCCGGGCCCGAGACGTCGGTTGCCATCGGCATCGAAAGGTCCGTCGAATCCGTACTCGCGGTGTGGGCGGTGGCCAAGACCGGCGCAGCGTTCGTCCCCGTCGACCCCACCTATCCGGCTGACCGAATCGAACACATGCTCAGCGACTCCGAGGTGCTGTTCGGGTTGACCGTCGTCGACGCCATCGACACACTTCCACCCATCGTGTCCTGGTTGGTGCTCGGAGAAGAGGCATTCGACGACGACGTCGCCACCAGTTGCACGCTGCCGATCACCCAGGACGAACGGCGTGCACCGGTGGTCATGGACAACGCCGCCTACGTGGTCTACACCTCGGGATCCACCGGCCGACCCAAGGGAGTTGTCGTCACCCACACCGGACTCGACAGCTTCGCACTCGACCAGCAGCGTCGATTCCACGCAGATCACCACTCTCGAACCCTGCACTTCGCCACCCCCAGCTTCGACGGAGCCGTCTTCGAGTACCTGCAGGCATTCGGTGTTGGAGCCACCATGGTGATCGTCCCGACCGACATCTACGGCGGCGCCGAACTGGCAAGTCTCATCCGCCGCGAACACGTCACTCACGCGTTCGTCACCACGGCAGCGCTCGCCACCGTCGACCCGGCCGGCCTGGACGAGTTCCGGCACGTCGTCGTCGGGGGAGAGACACTACCGCCGCATCTCGTCGGCCTCTGGGCTCCCGGACGAGAATTCGTCAACGCCTACGGCCCGACCGAGACAACCGTCATGGCAGACATCAGCGAACCCATGACAGTGGGCGCACCCATCACGATCGGTGGACCGATCCGCGGCGTGCACGAGATGATCCTCGATTCGCGCCTGCAACCCGTACCCGTCGGAGCTCCCGGTGAGCTGTACATCGCCGGCATCGGCCTGGCTCGCGGATACCACCGGCGTCCCGGCCTGACCAGCGAGCGATTTGTCGCCGACCCCTTCGGCAAGCCAGGCGACCGGATGTACCGCACGGGCGACATCGTCTCCTGGCGAAGCGATCACACCATCGAATACGTCGGGCGCAGCGACTTCCAGGTCAAGATTCGCGGATTCCGCATCGAGCTCGGCGAGGTCGACGCCCAGATCACCGCAATGGCGAGTGTCACGAACTGCGTGACACTCGGCGTCGACGGACCGGCCGGCGCCACAGTTCTCGCGTCCTACCTCACCGTGGAGGAAGGATCGACGCTGACCGGGGCAGAGATCACCGCGCACCTCGCCGGACGTGTTCCCTCGCACATGGTTCCGGCCAGCATCATGATCGTCGACGAGCTACCGCGCACCGCGGTCGGCAAGCTCGATCGAAAAGCGTTGCCGACGCCGGAGTTCACCGGAACCGGTGTGGAATTCCGGGCGCCCGGCACCAGCCTCGAACGTCGGATCGCCGATGCGTTCATCGACGTACTCGGCGTCGAACGGGTCGGCGTCGACGACAATTTCTTCGAGCTCGGCGGCAACTCGCTGATCGCCACTCGCGTGGTCTCGCGGCTCAACTCCGCACTGAACATCGACGTCGGGGTGCGCGTGCTGTTCGAGGCACCGACGACGGCTCAGCTCGCCGAACGGCTCTCCAGCGCTGTCACTGCCGTCGGCGCTGTGCCGCTCACTCCCATGGAGCGCAGTGGCAGCGTCCCGCTCTCGTTGGCGCAGAAGCGCATGTGGTTCCTGAACCAATTCGACACACGCTCAGCCGCGTACAACATCCCACTAGCTGTTCGCCTTACCGGTGACCTCGACGTCACGGCCATGCAACAGGCCATCGCCGACGTCGTCGAGCGGCACGAAACACTGCGGACGGTGTTCCCCGCCGTCGGCGGCGATCCGATTCAGCAAGTGCTCACCGTCGACGAGGCAGTACCGCCGGTCCGTGAAATGACGTTGGGGGAGGACGAGCTCGCGGAGCGCATGCAACGACTCGCCACGACCGGCTTCGACGTGTCGGTGGACCTGCCGCTGCGCGTGGCACTGTTCCGACTCGACACCGCTGAACCCGTTCACATTCTGTTTGTCGTGGTCCATCACATCTGCGCCGACGGATCGTCGATGGCGCCGCTCGCACGCGACGTGATGACGGCCTACCTGGCGCGTACGGCAGGGACCGAGCCCACGTGGGCGCCACTCGAGGTGCAGTACGCAGACTTCACGTTGTGGCAGCATCGCGTCCTCGGATCGGAAGACGACCCGGAATCCGTCATCAGTCGCCAATTGCACTACTGGAGTGAGCAACTCGCCGGACTCGACGACGTCATCGCACTGCCCGCCGACCACCCGCGACCCGTGCAACAGACCTTCCACGGTGACCGATTCACCTTCGACATCGACGCGAACACCCACCGCGCCCTCGCGGACCTCACCAGGGCAAACGGTGTCACGATGTTCATGGCGCTGCACGGCGCGCTCGCAGTGCTGATGTCCAAGTTGTCGGGCGCCGACGAAGTCACCATCGGCACACCGATCGCCGGCCGAGGTCAGGCAGCGCTCGACCATCTCGTCGGAATGTTCGTCAACACACTGGTCCTGCGAACCAGCGTCGATCCCGACATCACGTTTGCCGACCTGTTGGAGCACGTCCGGGAAATCGACCTGGCCGCATTCCAGAACTCGGACCTGCCATTCGAACGGCTCGTCGACGTCATCAACCCAACCAGATCCACGTCGTACTCACCGTTGTTCCAGGTCGCCCTCGAACTTCAGAACAACGAACCCGCACATTTCCACCTACCCGGCCTCGACATCGACGGACTGACCGTGGAAACCAAATTCGCGAAGGAGGACCTGGAGCTGATCGTCGACGAGAAGTTCGACGAGTTCGGCATCCCGGCTGGGATGTCCGCAGCCTTCGACTTCGCAACCGATCTCTTCGAACCCGCCACCATTCGTCGGTTTGCCGACCGACTGCGCCTGATCCTGGACGCTGTCGGACGCGAACCCGCAACACGTATCGCCGACATCGGCATCCTCGGCGCCGACGAAACAGCTGCCCTGGTGCCGGCATCCGGTGCCGCCGCGACTCGAGCGCGGGTGTGGCCGGAGATCCTCGCCGAAGCAGTCGCCTCGAACCCGGATGCCCCAGCCCTCTCGAGTCGCGAGAGGTCGATGACCTACCGCGAGCTCGACGAGGAATCGACGAAGCTGGCGCGCGCGCTGTGTCGGCGCGGCGTCGGTCCCGAAGATTTTGTGGCGCTGGGTCTGCCGCGGTCCACCGCGGAGATCGTCGCGATCTGGGCGGTCACGAAAACCGGTGCAGCATTCTTGCCGGTCGACCCGAACTATCCCGACGATCGCATCAACCACATGCTCGACGATTCGCGGGCCGTACTCGGCATCACCGACGACGCTCACCGCAGTCAACTTCCCGACACGGTCG
The DNA here is from genome assembly GCF_030056745.1 of Rhodococcus sp. IEGM 1406. NCBI lineage: Bacteria > Bacillati > Actinomycetota > Actinomycetes > Mycobacteriales > Nocardiaceae > Rhodococcus > Rhodococcus sp. IEGM 1406. Next base: position 181,098 of record NZ_JASHKO010000002.1, read on the forward strand.
AGTGGATGGTCCTCGATGAAGCCGAGACCGTCGACGAGATCGACGCCCAGAGCGCAGCCGCGATCACCGATCGCGACCGCACGATCCCCTTGCATCACGGGCATCCCGCGTACCTGATCTACACCTCGGGTTCAACCGGGAAGCCGAAGGGCGTCATCGTCACCCACCTCGGGTTGTCAAACCTCAATGCCGAGGAACATCAGAGATTCAACGTCCAGCCCTATTCGCGGATCTCTCACCTGGCATCACCGAGCTTCGACGCCTCGGTCTTCGAACTCATGATGGCGTTCGGCAGCGGAGCGTGCCTGGTCGTCATCCCACCGACGGTCTTCGGCGGATCCGAGTTGGCCGAAATCTTTGCCGACGAACACGTCTCACACGCGTTCATCACTCCGACCGCGCTCAGCTCGATCGAAAGCTCCGCGCTACCCGAACTCCGCGTACTCGCAGTCGGTGGCGAAGCCTGCCCACCCGAACTCGTGGACATCTGGGGCCGCGACCGTCGCATGTTCAACGGATACGGACCCACCGAATCCACCATCCAGGCCAGCGTCAGTGAACCCATGCGGCCGGGCAAGGACATCAACATCGGACGACCGGCCATCGGCTTCGCCGGACTGGTCCTCGACGGGCACCTCAAGCCCGTGCCGGTGGGAGTCAGCGGGGAGCTGTACGTGACCGGCCCCGGACTCGCCCGCGGATACCACAATCGTCCCGACCTTACCGCCGACCGATTTGTCGCCGATCCGTTCGGCGAACCAGGCCAGCGGATGTACCGCACGGGCGACCTGGTGCGCTGGCGCTCCGACAGCACCCTCGAATACCTGGGCCGCAGCGACTTCCAGATCAAGGTCCGCGGATTCCGCATCGAGCTCGGCGAAATCGACTCTGTCCTGATGGCACACCCATCCGTCTACTTCGCCGCCACACTCGGGCACGAAGCGCCGTCGGGGGAGACGATGATCGCCTCCTACATCCAGCCCGTGGAAGGACAGACCGTCGACGACTGGGAGCTTCGCCGCCATCTGTCTTCTCGCCTGCCCGCGCACATGGTTCCCGGCGCGATCGTCGTCGTCGACCGCATTCCGGTGACACCGGTCGGCAAGCTGGACCGCAAGGCACTGCCGACCCCGAGCTTCGAGCGACGCACGGTCCCGTACGCACCGCCGACAAACAACACCGAACGAACGGTCGTCGACATCTTCGAGACCGTGCTCGGGCACGAGCACATCGGCGTCGACGACGACTTCTTCGAACTGGGCGGAACGTCGATCGTGGCCACTCGCATCACCATCGAACTCGAGAAGCGTCTCGGGATGCGAGTGCCGTTGCAATCGCTTTTCCTGGATCCGACACCTGCCGGAGTCGCCCGGGCTGCCGACGGAATGGACGCACACTCGCCGGACGATTCGTCGGATCTTCTCGCCCCGATGATCACGCTGCGCGCCGGATCCGATCGTGCACCACTGTTCTTCGTCCATCCGGGTATCGGATTGTCCTGGGGTTACGCAGAATTCGTCAAGCATCTCGAGCTGGATCAACCCGTCTACGGTCTTCAGCTACCGTCCCTGAGCGGCGGGCCCAGCTTCGACTCGCTGACCGAACTCGCCGACGACTACGCGAATCGCATTGCAGCCGTGGCATCGACCGGCCCGATCCATCTGGCCGGCTGGTCGCTCGGCGGCGTGATCGCACACGCCGTGGCACACAGCCTCACTCGGAGCGGACGTGACGTGACTCTGTCGATACTCGACAGCTATCCGTCGTCGGATTCCGATCAGCCCGCAGAACTCTCGGTCTCCGAACTACTGGCCGGGCTCGCGATGCCGGCGGGATCCAAGACGGTCGAGACCTTCGAAGAAGCGGCGGAATTGCTGGAGCAGACCCTGGGTGCCGGAATCGGAATCGGAATCGAAGCGGAGCATCTGGCGCGGATCAGTCGCGGTTACTCCCACTCCGTCGAATTGACGAATCGGCACCAACCGCCTGTCCACGTTGGAGCCATCGAGTTCTTCGTAGCCGGAAGATCTACGGAGAACGGACACGATGTCGCCGAATGGCGAAGGTTTGTAGAAGGGGACATCCGAGTCACCGAAGTCGATTGCGAACACAACCAGATGATCGAACCGGGTCCGGCGGCAACCATAGCTGTACGATTGCGAGAAGTTATCGCTCAGTGGGGTGTCTGAACCAGGTTCGACATGGGTATGAGTGAAACACACAGGGTGATGGACCCCGGGTGGGTCCGGACGAGGGGAAAACGTTGAAACTGCGAACCACACGCGTGTTTACCGGATCGATGCTGACTGCCGCTGCACTGACTGCCGCACTGCTCTCCGGGGGGACTGCACAGGCCGATCCCGCATATCCGGCACCGGACCCGGACCCGTTCTACTCGCAAGCAGCTGCCGAGGGGACCGCCGGCACGCCGATCTCCGTGCGCCGGGCCCCTGACCTGATGACCTTTCCCGGCGTCGCGATCTGGCAGGTCAGTTACAGGTCCACGAACTCAGAGAACAAGCCTATTGCCGCGGTCAGCACGATCCTGGTCCCGCCGAATCAAGCACAAGACGGCCCGTTGCTCTCGTATCAGCACATCGTCAATGCACTCGGTACGGGATGTGCGCCATCTCGCGCGCTTTACGCATCGGATCCCAACATCGTCATCCGTGAAGCGCCCATCCTCAACGTCGCGCTGCAACGTGGATGGACCATTGCCCTTCCCGACCATCTCGGACCCAACAGTGCGTACGGCGCCGCGCGCCTGGGCGGACAGATCACGCTCGACGGTATCCGCGCCGTTCAGAAAGTCCCCGAATTGCGTAGTGGCGCCAGCCCTGTAGGTATTGCCGGCTACTCCGGCGGCGGCATGGCCACCGCGTGGGCGGCCGCACTGGCCCCGAGCTACGCACCCGAGGTCAACCTTGTCGGTGTAGCCGAGGGCGGCGTCCCGATGAATCTGTCCAAGATGGCAAACGGCCTCGGACAGGATCCGCACCCGGCATTCGGCCTCGCATTCGCCGCAGCAATGGGCCTCGAACGCGAGTATCCCGACCTACTGCCGCTGAGCAACCAACTCAACGACCTCGGACGGTCGATGCGGGCCGAACTCACCAACGCGTGCACCAACGACATCCTCAGGGTCGGTGCCGGGCGCAGTGCCTCTCAGGTGTCGACGTCGACATCCTTGCTGTCCAGCCCTGAAGTGCGAAAGGTGATGGACGACAACAGCGTCGAACTCTATCCGGGTGTGCCGACTGCCCCGGTGTTCGAATGGCACACACCCGACGACGTTCTGATCCCCATCGATTCGGTGGTCAACACGATTTCGCGGTACTGCGCCGCCGGAGCCACGATTCAATCCCAACTGTTCCCCAGCCCGGACCACCTCACCACTGCGGTCCTCGGTCTGCCCACCGCATTCGAGTACCTACAGGACCGATTCGACGGAGTGCCGGCCCCGCGTTCGTGCTGAATGTCTCCGGAGTGACGTATCGAGCAGGCGCGGCACATGGCCAACTCGGTGTGCCCGTGGCATCGTTGATCGTATGAGCGACACGGATGACACCGGCGCGGCCGGCAATGGCGATTACAGTCTCGATCCCGACGACCAGCTTCAACCTGAAGACACTCTGATCGATCGAGGCGTCGACGACATTCTCGACGAGGGAATCTCACCACCGGAACGCCCACTGGGACTTGATGCCCACGGGTTGACCGGCAGCGAGGAATCAGCGGGGGAGACCCTCGACGAGCGCCTGGCCGAAGAAGAACCCGATCCGTACGCGTCGCTCGGAGATCCTTTGAAGGATCCCGCCGATGCCGACGAATTCGAACGGGAAGAAGAATTCCCGGACGGTGACGAAGTGGGTAACCGTCGGGTCGGGCGTCTCGTTGCCGAAGACGAGGGCAGATACGAGGACGAGGAAAGTGAACTCATTGCCGGAGACGTCGGAATCGACGGCGGCGCAGCGTCGGCAGAGGAAGCCGCGATGCATCTGATCGACGATTCAGAGGACTGAACGACCGCCTGACTGTTGTGGCTGTTGTAGCTGTTGATCGGTGAGAACGATGGAGTGGACGTGATTTCCACCCATTCTCTTGCTTTCGTACATCGCCGAATCGGCGAGGCGATGTAGATCGTGAACGCCACTTTCTGCTGCTTGTACGTCCGGCCAGGCGCCGTTGTGGATGGCTATGCCGATGCTTGTCGTCGAGATTGGTTCGCCTGTAGGGGAGTTCATGATGGGCGCGATCCGGGCCAGTAGATCGCCGACGTACGGCAACGGCATCATCTGAACGACGACGAACTCGTCACCGCCGATGCGCGCTATCGCCGCGTCCGATCTGGCCCAGTCGTGTAGTCGATAGGCCGTGCGCAGTATGACTCGGTCGCCGACGTCGTGACCGTAGGTGTCGTTGAAGTGTTTGAAATTGTCGATGTCGATCACCACCACCAGCAAAGACTGGTCGAGGCTGGATTTCGCTTGCAGTAGTTCGGAAGTCCGCCGTGCGAGTCCGCGCCGATTCAGCAGGTCCGTCAACGGATCGAGTTCTGAGCTTTGAGCGTCGTTGCTCAGGAGCGCCAGAGCAATCTGCGTGACCACCGGTGTGACAGTGATGACAGGAATGGCAAAGGCAATGCGCCCCAGGACGTCTGGAAGGCCAGAAGGTACATCGGTGAACACGCCGATGCTGGCAACAACGATGACCGCCCCGGAAAACAGCAGGTGCCACAGCTGAGTTCGAAGATTGTGAAAGAAGGCTATGTACGAGCCGACGAGCCCGAAGACGAGACATCCGAGCAATCTCTGATCCGGATTCGCCTCAGCCAGCACGATCACCGCAACGGCGAAGTCCCCGGCAACGACGAAGAAATACGACCTTTCACGGGTGGTCGCTACGACAGGCAGGGCAATTCCGCCGATCATCACAAGTACTGCGACGACGACGTCCAACGGAAATCCGATGGTCTGTACCGAATGAGTGCCCAGTCGCTTCAGCAGAATCGTGATACCCAGGAGGAAAACCAATACGCCGATGCCTATCCGAGTCGGCATCAGAATTCCGTTGTCGCGCAAGAATCGCGTGAATCGGTCAAACTGGTCTGGCACTGCGAGCCAGCGATGCACGACCTTGGGTGTGTCGCTCATCGCGGCCACTGACCATGAGAAGCGGCCGGTCGAATACAACACATGCGGCGATAGTAGTCCGTGGCGATGACAATGGAACTGAACTCGCCTCCAGCCTGTCGACCATAATACGTCACAGTGACGAATTGAGGTGGGGTAGCCGGAAGTCGGTGAGACGTGTTTATCGGCATCAATCCACATCAGAGCACTTATTGGTCGTTCCTGACGTCCAGGTCGCGCGGCGTAGCCGCAGTCGCCGGCGAGGCCAGGCGGTGATCGGTACCAATTCAGCCGGCGATCGCGGAGTCGCAATGGTCGAGTCGTGCAAGCCGGTCGCAGATCTAGGACGGAAACGCAGGAAAGCCGGCAAATGTACCGGCAGACAGACATAGGTGGGCGGAAACAAGGAAGGTTGCACGAACCAGGCGTGAGCCGGATATCGCCAGTTCGAGAATTTGCCGATAATCTACATTATGTCAAGTAATGGTTATTCGAACGTCCCCCGTCAGCCTGTCCGCTAGCTTTACCCACATGGATTCCGTTGCACTCGTCCTCGGTTCACCACGTGGCCGTCGCTTCTGTGCGAACGTCGGGCACGCGTGCCGCGCCAGCGCAAGCAACTCCGGTGGACACTGGCCTCAATCGCCGGAACATGCGCTCGAAGTTCTCGGCGCTGTTGATATCCGGGCAATCGCCGAGATGTCCGAACTCGAGATTCTGCACTGTCTTGCGTATGCCGTAGATTGCGCACGCTATTGGGAGCCGCCGGACGAAGAAGACCTGATCTTCGTCCGGCCGGATGTCGCAGCGGCGCTGCGACCGATTGCCGGAGCACTACTCGACTCGCCACACGCCGCCTGGTGGACCGAGCCGATCGACCGCCTGAACCAGAATCTGGTTGAAAAGCGAAACCCTATTTACGGCTGGTCGGACCTACCCTTGCGGATTTACCGTGCAGAGGACGGCCTCGAACAGTGGCGTGCTGAGGCACTCGACAACGAACGTCAGTTTCTGGAATACCAGATCGAAGATCCGGACCGCAACATCGGAGGCGAATGGTGGTCTACCCCTTTTGCCAACGGCACAACCGAAACAACCAGGGCCCGCGACGGTATCGGGGCCCTCGGGGTGTTTCTCGAAGAAGACAGCTCCTCGAACGAGGCGCGGGTGCAGCCGGTAAGGATCTACGGCGCGCCCCGCATCTACGAGATCACCGGTCCGCAGGACTGGGCGAATCTGGTCGATACCTATCCCCTGCCAGTGCCCGCTTCACGTCGCTCCGTTTGGTACGACACGACCGGTGAATACCGTGACTGGTTCATTCCGGACTGGGTTTCGGTCGCCGCAGATTACGACGCCATCCACTTGACCTTGATGGCCTATCTGACCACGCCAGGCATCGCGATCCCGTTGTCGGCCACCTCGGGGGCCACCGTGCTCGCCGGGTGGGATCCGGACGCCACATTCTGGCTACGAAGCAACAACATCACCGTCGAGGGCGAGCCACCAAGCTGACGCTCATCGGCGCAGAATTCAGCCGGTGCGCCCGTACGGCCAGCCACCGTGCAGTGTCCTCGATCCCCTGTTCCAGGGTGAACGTCGGAACCCACCCGAGTAGTCGTAACGCACGATCGTTCGACGCATAGGCGCCGGCAGTGTCACCGGTGCGTCGGTCGGCAGCGACCACGTCGATGTCTTCGCCGAGCACGTTCTCGAATGTGTGTACCAATTCCCACACCGTCGTCCCCCGCCCGCTGCCCAAGTTGACCACAGTCATGCGTGATGAATCAGCGGTGACCCGGTCGAACCTTTCGAGTGCTCGAACATGAGCGTCTGCAAGGTCCCAGACATGAACGTAGTCACGCACTCCCGATCCGTCGCGCGTCGGCCAATCCGTCCCCGTAACCCTGAAAGGCGTTCCTGTCGAATATGATTCGAACAGCTTTCCGAGTGCGTGGGTCGGGCGTGCCGACGCTGGTCCGCTTCGCAGCTCCGGGTCTGCCCCGACAGGGTTGAAGTAGCGTAGAGATATTGCCGATAATCCTGTGGCCGCCACGATGTCGTCAAGCATCGTTTCGAACTGAGCCTTGCTGTGCGCGTAGGGACTCTGCGGTGCGATCCGCCAATGTTCGTCGACACACCCACCGTCGCTCGGCGCGTACACCGCAGCAGAGGAACTGAACAAGAAGCGCTCACAGCCGTTCCGAAGGACACTCGATACCAGTGTCAGTGACTTGGATACGTTGTTCTCGTAGTACCGCGCCGGGCTACTCACGGAATCTCCGACCACGATCAAGGCCGCACAGTGAACTGTGGCATCGATATCGGGATGATCTGCGAATATCTTGTCGAGCAGTTTCTCGTCCGCGATGTCGCCGCAGTAGAACGGGAATCTGTGCGCAAATTCGGCACGGCCGGTCAGCAGGTTGTCGAGAATCACGACATCGATCCCGGCGTCGACGCACTTCGACGCCACGGTGCTTCCGATGAATCCCGCTCCGCCGGTGATCAGTACTTTCACGCTGCTCCCCCGGCATCTTCGACGGCAGTCCTCGCACGACGGACGAAGTGAGACACGCGTGCGCGTGCCAAGCCCCATCCACGTAGGTCGCGTCCGTCCCGGATGGAAAGCCGATCACGGTCGAGAAAGAGCGGCACCATGACCAGATCGCGGTAGAGCGAGTGCAGGCGTGGGCGATCGGCCAACCACAGCGTGCATTGCACCACCAACGCGCCGAGGTGGTCGTCACCCCGGTACTCACTCCGAAGATCGATTCCACCGCAGCCCAGTGGACGTTCACCGCCCGACGGACATCGCGTGGCAATCGGCGTCGCGCGAGGACCGCCGGGAGTGACGGCTCGGAGGCGAACAGGTACCCCACGTCGAAGACGCTGTTCAACGCCAGATCGGCGCGAATCAAGGCGCGATCGGCAAGCCGCGCGTGAGCGATGACATGAAGCGTGACATCGGAAAGGGCAAGCCTGGATCCTTCGGTCTCCGCGCCGAGTCCTCGGACCACGGACTCGCGGGTCAACGCGTGACGGGCGAACCGCGGAAGCAAGTGTGAATGGATTTCGACGGAGCCGTGACGGTCGTCGCGAAGGAGCGCTGGTTCCTGATGATCGTCGTGATCGATGGAATCCCCCGCCACCTCGTCCGGGCGAACCATTCGATATCCGAAGTCGATGATCGCGTCGTTGGCTGGAACGGCGTGTGCGGGATCTACGACCAAGAGGTCGATGTCCGTCATCCGTCGTGCCGCCGGGTTCGGCCAGATTCTTCGCTCGAGAAGGGCAGCACCTTTCAGCGCGACAGTCGGAAATCCGCTGCTGTGTAAAAACTCTTGCAGTTCTACGCGCTGCGCATCGAGGTCCGCGATACGAAGCGCGTTTCGGTGATGGACAAGGCTCAGCGTCAATTCCGGACTCGACGCGCTAGCTGCGGATTCCGACAGCATTTCGGCGAAACTCGCCGGCAGGACCGATGCGAAGCCGGCATCGAGTGCGCGGGCGGCCAGCAGCGGCAGCACCTTGTGCCTGGCGGCGACGTCGATGACTCGCGGCCAATCCCGCTGCGAACACGAACGGATGACGTCGGCCCCGTGCTTGGCTTCCAACATCGAAATCAGGTACCGGGTGTCACGCATGACGCCACCAGTTCCTCCACGGTGTCGGCGCCGGTGTCGCCGTGGTGCCGGATCATTCTGTAGCACGGGGCATTCGAGAGCAGGGCAGCGATGTTTCTCAGGGTCAGACCGTGATTGTCGGACCACAACGCGGATTGCTCGGCCAGCGACTGTATCGCCTGGGGTGCGGGCATCGGCGCGATACGAGTAGGACCCCCGTCCCATTTATCGAGAATCAGCACCAGATCGATTCCGCGAACCGCCGAATCGACGTTGGGAGTAGCGGGCAATGTCGACGGGTCCAGTGCCCACACCGAAGGGGTATACGGGAGATACAGCGAATCGTGCGCCTTGATGTCCGGCAGAACGTCGAACGTACCGGCTTTGAGGTGGACCCGGCGCGGCAAGCCCACCGCTTCGGTACCGCGAATGAAGACCCCTTCGTCAGCTCGCAGTTGTGCACCCCGTAAGGCAAGGGCAAGCGCCAAGGTGGTTTTACCCGCCCCGGAGTGCCCGGCGATCGCCACTCTCACACCGTTGCAGTCGACCAGAGCGGCATGCAGGCGTGTCCACAGTTCGTTATCTGCGGCCGTCATGACATCCCGGTGCACAGTGCGGTAAACGTTCTCCGCGAGGTGGAGTCCGTCGAGACCGATCAGCGGTTCCTTTCTGCCTCCGATGCTCGAGTCGATGGTGGCGTCCCAGCGACCGAACGTCGATCGATTCCGCTGAATCCGAACTTCGACGTTGTGGTCCGCGGGCCAGGGGCTGGCAATTCGATGCTCGATGACACCGAGTTCGGGTATGGCAGGGCCGCGCACGATCGCATCAACCCACAGGTAGTGCGTTCGGAATTGTGGTACGTGGCTGCCTGTCACGGGATTCTCACACCAGCAGACGCGAGGCGCTCAGCTGTCCATAGGTCTCGCTGACTACCGACTCCGCGTCATGGTCAGGGATCTCGAGTACCTCCGACACCGCCTGGACGATGTCACTGACGGTCCGGCCGTCACACAGTTCCCACACCAAAGTCGCGACGGGGTTGAGGTGATGGGCAACCTCGCTGGAACTGTCGTACAGCACAACACCGTCGGTGAGATCATTGCTCTCCACCGTCTGTGAGCGCTGAGGCCTCGCGTCTTCGAGTAGTTCCGTCAAGATATCTCCTTGTTCCAACCAGTCCGATATTCGTGTTGAGCTATTTGCGTTTGGGGTGGTGTCAGAGCGAGAAGCGTCGTGAGTATTCGGATTCGATTGCGCCCGAACGAATCAGGCTGCGTGTGGAGGCGATGCCGGGTGCGAGCGTCAGACACGTGAGCGCTCCCCCGGCGTTCGCATCCACCAGGTAGTTGCCCAAAGTTTGGTAGTGGCCCGCCCATTTTTCGAATGCTTCGGGGTCTACCTCCGGATCCGCAATCGCGTCCAGAATTCGTTCGAAGGCGCGCGAATGAACGAGGACGGCGTGAACTCCACGGTTCTCCGGACTGGTGCGCAAGAGCGCCGAACCGTCGATCAGCGCTCCGTCGGCCGATTTCGCGTCGTGTCCGAGTTGGACGACATCCCAATCGCGGTGATCGAGATCTTCACGTGCGTGGTCCAGGATCGACGCAGCCGCATCCAGCAAACTCACGTCGTCAGCTGCAATGAGGACCGAATCCCAGCTCTTCTCGGTCGCCCGAGAAACCGCGCGACGCCACGAGACGGCAAAGGCCGCTTCCTGATTCATTACGTCCTCGAAAGCTGATTCTCTCTCCGCCGCTGTTACGCGCGGTAAGCGAATGAATCGATGCCAGGACGCCTTCCATCTGTCGATATCGAGGTCAAGATTCACGACGACAACACCGAGGTCCGACTTCGAATCCTCGACAGCCGGGGTGGGTTCTGCCCCTACTCGGGCAGGCGACAGTGGGCGATCGAGCACAACGTCGACTGCGCCCCGCTCGAGCAGATAGGTCGCCAGTGAAAAGTCGGACCGCACGGGTCCGTCCATGCTCCGAGAGAGTTCGTCTCGCAAGGTTCGGTATGCCGCGGCGCGAACAATCAGTGCAGCCCCGACCAGGTCTTCGCCGTGTGCGTGGATGACGGCCGCATCGGCTTCGGCGGGGAGGTCGTCTGTTATGTTCCGCAGCTTGTACATAACCGCGGGTTCGATCACGCGAGCCTCGTCCAGGAAGACCACCGACTTCCAGCCCAGCAGAATCGCCTTGTCGAGTCCGGCGACGAACGCTGAGGCCGTCCTCCACCCATCCGGACCGTCGTCCTCCGCCGGAATGGCACGGTGAACGGTCAGTTCGATCGACTCGGCCTCCGCCAGGCATGAACGCCACGGAGCTACTCGGCCGTCGTCGCTGAGAACGATCACCCCGCCGAAGACCAACTCGGGTCGCTGGACGCTCAGTTCGGCACGGCGACGAATCTCGGGATACGAATCACCGAGGTACCTGGAGAACTGACGATGGAGTGAGTCGAGATCCCATCCGACCTCATTCCAACCGAGCAGGTAATTGTGAACGCGATCTTCCCAATTTATTCGATACGGGACACCCGCCGGGCGCTCGAATCGATGGTGCCAACCAAATGTCGGAAGGCAGACGACCTTTCCGCCGTTGATCCGGAACTTCTCGTGGATGTATCCCTCCTCACCGCCGAATCCGGTGAAGTGCGAGTTCAATCCCGGCCATGCCTCACGCCTGCAGGCAAATGAGCCGAGGCCCTGCATGATGATCTCGAAAGGCACGTCCGGGTGTTGCTTCGCTCGCGGATCAACTCCCCAGGAGCCGAACATTCCGTTGCGCCACTTGGGGTCCATGTGGGTGGCCGCGATGTGCGAGGAATCCTGGGAGAGCATCGGTCCCTGGATCAGATCGTCAGTTTCCGGATTTGCATCGAAATACGCCAGCAACGCCGACAACGATCCCGGTGCCAGGATCACGTGGGAGTCGAGGACCAGGACATACTTTCCGGTGGCCTTGCGGAACAGGACGTCCCGCACCGCAGTCGATCGAACGTCGGTGAACGGGATGTAGCGGAACCGATCGATGTAACCGGCAAACGATTCGAGCATCGGCGCCGGCAACCCCTCGGGGTTGTTGTCCAACAAGACGAATTCGACTCTGTCCAGAATCTCGCGATGATGGACCAGGATCGAGTGGATCGTGAAGTATGCGCCGTCGAAATCGTCGTAGGTCGCGATTGCAATGGTGAGGTCGGCAGATTCTCCGTGCGGCGGAGTTTCTTTCACCTGTACTGGCACCGCGCTCTGAAGCCTCTTCAGAGCGCGGTGCAGGGCGTCGTCGAACTCGGGCATCGGTGTGCTCCCTGGGAACCCGTGGCGTTGTATCGATTACGTCGGTTACGCAGGTTCCGTGGGATCTGTCGGCTTGGTCGGGCTGGTTGGGAACGTCGGCTCGGTGCGAGTGGTCGGCACAGTTGGGACAGTTGGGACGGTCGGCTCTGTCGGCTCCGTCGGCCCGGTGGGCTTGGCGGTCGTCGTTCCACCCGAGCCTGACGAGCTACCGGTTGATCCGGAACCTGTGGAACTTCCAGACGATCCCGAACTCCCGGAACTACCCGAACTTCCCGACGATCCCGAACTTCCCGACGATCCGGGGTTGCCCGGCTCGTTTCCGCCCGGCTGGTTCCCTCCCGGAGTATTACCACCGGGCTGATTCCCGCCTGGTTGCTCGCCGCCTGGTTGATTCGGATTCTGCTGGCCACGAGTAGGAGCTCCGGAGAGGTTCGGCGTGTCACCGGCTGCGAAGGCCGGTGCCGCACCACCGAGGCTGATCGACGTCACGACCGGAACAGTTACCGCCGAGGCCGCTAGAACTGTCTTGACGAACTTGCGTCGATCAACCGGAACATTCTGAAAAGCGTCGCCGCCCATAGCGTTTCTCCCATGCGTCCGAGACGAGGTCGTCCTCACTCGATGTCGGGCAAAACGCTAGCATCCTTCCGGCAACTTTACAGACTGAACGCGCCGATATTTGACGGGTATGCGAATTCGAGTCCGGACTGCGCCGACTGTTCGGACAGAAGTACGGCGATCTCCTCCTGTTCAGGGGACTCGTTTGTCCCGGTCGACAACCGTCAACCGACCGGCATCTCCCACGGCGCCACCGGAAGAGTATTTCCGGTCTCGAGGTAGGACTTCAGATTCGACAGCACCGCCGACCATCCGCCCGCTACCTCCATGCGAGCCGATTCGTCTGCCAAATCGGTGTGCTTGACGGTCAATCGCACGATCGCGCCGAAGGCTTCGATGTCGAAACTCACCCGCGAGATATCGACGCCCGGTTCGCCGTTCGGATCAGCCCAGGTGGTGACCAACCTGGACGGTGCGCTGCTTTCGACTACGGTGCCGACTACATCCGCGATGTTCGAACCGTCGATCCGGCGGTGCTCCCACGTCGATCCCGGCTGCCAGTCGGAGACGTTGCTGTGTCCCCAGTACTCTGCAGTGGCCCCCGCGTCCGTGAGTGCTTTCCAGACGTTCTCGGCCGTACTGGCGATGTAGGTGACATATACAAAACTGGGCTTGTCGGTCATGGCTTCCTCCGCGAGTTTTTTGACGGCACTGAGCGCATGCAGGCGCGGTACCTCGAACTTGTTGATCCACCGCTCTCGAATCTCCTCGAGCGCAACGGGATTGAGATAGTGAAGTTTCGTTCTCCCCTGCCGCACCGTGCTGATCAGATTTGCATCCTCGAGCGCCGTGAGGTGTTGCGTGACAGCTTGGCGACTCATGTCGAGGCTCTCGCACAGCTCACCGAGCGACTGCCCGTTGGCTACGAACAGGCGGTCCAGCAGAAGTCTTCGCGTGGGATCGGCAAGTGCTTTGAAGGCTGCATTCATCCGGTCGTTCACAACTTCACGATATGCAAGCATTTGCTTGCATGTCAATGGTTGGGCGTGCCGGGTTTCGGAAGTAGGGATAAATAGGGTGTGATGTCTTCAGGCAGATGTGATCTGAATCCCGGATCACACCGTGAGAGAGGTTGAGCACATGGACTGGGCAGCAATTGGAGTGGGTGTCGGGTATGCCTCGGTGGCTCTGTCGATCCTGGTTTTCGTCGGCGGGTGCATCGCACTGTTCATTTTGTCGGTCCGCCAGTAGCTGACACCTCGACAAAGTGGTGAACACCCCCGGCGCGACGATGACGCGCGTCTCGGGGTGATCGCCGCCGGAGGCTGCTTGATCGATTCGGACACACCGGCGCGCGTCGGACTGCTCGCAGAGAAGCTCGGCCGCGGTGGGACTACCGTAGGACTGTCGCCTAGAACTCGAGGAGTACGGAATGAGCATCCAGTCGGTTGAACCGCACCGCCACCGCGTAGTGGTGATCGGTTCCGGCTTCGGAGGATTGTTCGGCACTCAGGCTCTCAAAAAAGCCGATGCCGACATCACGATGATCGCGCGTACAACCCACCATCTGTTTCAGCCGCTCCTCTATCAGGTTGCGACCGGCATCCTCTCGGTCGGTGACATCGCTCCCGCCACGAGACTGGTGCTGCGCAAGCAGAAGAACGCCCAGGTGCTGCTCGGTGAGGTCGAGACCATTGATCTCGAGAATCAGACCGTGACCTCGCGTCTGCTCGAACGCGTCACGGTTACGCCGTTCGACAGTCTGATCGTGGCAGCAGGTGCCGGTCAGTCGTACTTCGGCAACGATCAGTTCGCGGAGTTCGCCCCCGGAATGAAAACGATCGACGACGCCCTCGAACTGCGCGGACGAATCCTCGGGGCCTTCGAGCAGGCCGAACTGTCGGACGATCCCGCCGAGCGCGCGCGCTTGCTCACCTTTGTCGTGGTCGGCGCCGGCCCCACCGGGGTGGAGTTGGCCGGGCAGATCGCCGAGCTTTCCCGTCGAACGCTGGACGGCGCCTTCCGCAAGATCGATCCTCGTGAAGCGCGCGTCGTGCTCCTAGACGGCGCCCCTGCCGTGTTGCCCGTGTACGGCGGGAAGCTCAGCCGCAAGGCTGCCGAGACGCTCGAGAAGCTCGGCGTCGAGATCCAGCTCGACGCAATGGTCACCGACGTCGACAACGACGGTCTGATCATCAAGGAAAAGGACGGCACCCTTCGCCGCATCGAGTCGCAGTGCAAGGTCTGGTCCGCCGGCGTGCAGGCCAGCCCTCTCGGCAAGCAGCTTGCAGAGCAAAGCGGCGGAGAAACCGACCGCGCCGGCCGAGTGATGGTCAATCCTGACCTGTCGCTTCCCGGACACCCCAACGTCTTCGTCATCGGCGACATGATGTCGCTCGACAAGCTTCCCGGACTGGCTCAGGTCGCCATGCAGGGCGGCAAGTACGCGGCCAAGCAGATCAAAGCGTCACTGGATGGAAAGTCCCCGTCGGAACGAGTTCCGTTCAAGTACTTCGACAAGGGCAGTATGGCGACGATCTCGCGCTTCAGCGCGGTAGCCAAGGTGGGCAAGCTCGAGATCAGCGGCTTCATCGGGTGGGTTGCCTGGTTGGCAATTCACCTCCTGTACCTCGTCGGGTTCCGTTCACGCGCCTCGACGCTCTTGTCGTGGGCAGTGACGTTCTTCGGGCGTGGCCGTGCTCAGATGGCGTCCACCGAGCAGCAGGTCTTCGCGCGAAACGCGATGGGCGAGTTGGAGAAGAAGAACAAGGAAGCGACGGAGTCCGGCAGCGCTTCGAATGGCGAAGCCAAGAAGGCTGCCGGCAAGCAGCAGAAGGCCGCCGGCTGATCGATCAGTACCTGGGCGAATAACGAAGGGCGGCTGTGGAGTTGAACTCCACAGCCG